>CAZFGA010000004.1:0-89191 GCA_964518395.1 uncultured Flavobacterium sp. | reverse complement strand
CATTTTACTGTTGGGATTGGAAGACACTGTGTTACCGGAATCGTCGGGAATCCAGCTCCTTGGTTTGCTTCCTGAGCAGCACAAATTGGAGATACTCCGGTGATGCATGAAGTTACAGTAGGAATACATTTTACTGTTGGAATTGGAAGACACTGAGTTACCGGAATCGTTGGGAATCCAGCTCCAAGATTAGCCTCTTTCTGTGCAGCACATATTGGCGATATTCCAGTAACACATGAAGTTACAGTAGGAATACATTGAACAGTAGGAATTGGTAAACACTGCGTTACCGGAATCGTTGGAAATCCGGCTCCAAGATTAGCTTCCTGCTGGGCAGCACAAATTGGAGATACTCCAGTAATGCATGAAGTTACAGTAGGAATACACTGAACAGTAGGAATTGGTAAACATTGCGTTACCGGAATCGTCGGAAAACCAGCCTGACTGTTCAGGTAATTGTTGTAAATGTCGCCTTGCAATAAAGAAGATCCTTTGTCATCACAACCGCATGAAGCGTTGAAAGCATTCCCAGAATGTAATGCTAAGATACTTGCAAATTGGCTGTCATCGATTTCGCTCTCAATGCCATTAAGAGCCAATGGCACGCTGAAGTGATGGCTGAAGTTAAAACACTTCCATCCTAAGAACGGAACATCTACACATGTTTGTAGCCCCAGGTCAAAACTAAAAACACCACCAGCTTCGTTAAAGTTAGTGATGCTTACAGAAATTTTGAATCTTGAGAATGGCTGCCAGGTGTAGCTTACATTTGAATTGAAGTTGAAACTTTTACCAACATTACCAAAAGGTGTTCTTAAATTAATAGATATGGTTACTAATCCGTTAACAGCACTAGCGCTTACACATGCGCTACAACTCAAAAAGGAGGGCGTACACCATTCCATAGCAGACAGATGGTCGTATCCGCTGTAAACGGCGCCTTCTTCTACTTTTTCTACTTTGTCTATTTTTGCCATGTTATTTATGTATCAGTTTGCCTACTCTTTTATAGGGTTTTTCGGCTTGCTTCCCTATAGTTTTAATGAATGGCTTATTCAAAATAAAATCCTAATTCAGGTTGGTATAGACATGTAAACACATGTAGGTTATTTAGGAAAGGGGGATTTTTAAATAAGCCCAGAAACAATTGATGCTAGCTTTCTTTTGTATTCTGAATTAAAATTACTGGGCTTGTCAGGGTTGTAGTAAACAAATGATATGAGTTGGAGAATTATTGACATGAACGATGAAAAACGCCGCATGAAAATAAAAGAATAAAAAAGCCCTTCCTAGTGAGGGAAGGGCTGTAAAAAGGGAAGCAGAAAGATATATTATCTAAGGATATTCAGCTTTTTGATGAAGTCTTTATGTTTTTCGCTTAAGGTCACTTTATGATTTCCTTTTAAGATAACCAGATTGTCGTGTAATACTATTTCTTCAATCTTGTTTGCATTTATGATATAATTTCTATGGGTTCTGACAAACTTATTCTTCTCCAAAAGTTCGCTGATTTTGGTAAGCGAAATCATGATGACAAATTTTTCATGTTCCGTAATGATATTGCAATATCTTTCTTCGACTTCAATATAAACAATATCGTCAATCAATACCTTTTTCAATGAGTTTTTTTTCTTGATGAATAGGGAGTCGGTACTAAGTACGGTATCCAAATCATCACTTAGGAAAACATTGGTCTGTTCATAAAATTTTTCGACAGCCATTTCTACTGCATACAGGATTTCAAGCTCGTTAAAAGGCTTCATTAAAAAACTAAAAGGTTTTGTGAGTTTGGCTCTTTCAAAAATCTGCCGATCGTTGGAACTTGTCAAAAATACAAACGGGCGCGAAATATCAGGAGTAATGTTGATGGTTTCCGCAAAAGTAATGCCTTCGGGTATGCCGTTCAGGAAAACGTCAATAATTACAATATCTATCGTATTCTTATAAAATAAAGCCAAGGCCTCGCTAAATGTAGTAGCCACGCCGGCAATTGCATAATTATTTTGCGTGAGTACTTTGACAAGCGCTTCGCTTTCTGCCGGTGTATCTTCAATAATCAATACGCTTACCTTACTCATTTTTATTTACTTTTAACAGTTGTATGCTAATCTTTGTACCTTTATTTTCTTCGCTTTCAATAAGCAATTTTCCTTCATTTTTCTGTGCCATTGACAAGCACAATTGCATGCCCAATCCGGTTCCGCTTTTTTCAGGATTTTCTTTTTTAGATACTAATGCCGATTCATCCAAAAGCTGTCTGACAATTTCCTGGCTCATTCCTTGTCCGGAATCCTCAACAGTCAAGGTACAAAAATCTTGTGAAGAACTGCCGTGAATGGTTATCCGCCCGTTTTCTCTGGAAAATTTAATGGCATTGTCAATCAGGTTTCGCAGGATTATTTTTAAGGAACTCAAATCGGCATAGGCGAATAGTGCTTTGGGAACCGAATTTTCAAAACTGATATTTTTTTCCTGCATAAGCGGTTTGTAATTGAATTCCATTTGCTGTACTACGGAAAACAGATGTACCGATTCTTTATGGAAATAAAGTTGTTTTGTTTGAAGCAATGCCCAATGCAGCAAATTATCAAGCAGATTATACGAACTGTGGGCAATAGCACTGTTACTCTGAAGCTGTTTGTCTAATGCCTCGAAATTTTTGCATTCCAGACTTTCTGCTAGCTTAGCATTGCTTGTTTTTAAAGCATTGACAGAAGAGCGCAAGTCATGGCTGACGATAGAAAAAAGCTGGTCTTTGGCAGCATTCAATTCGTCGAGCTTGTTTTTTTGCGAAAGAATAATACGGTTGCTTTTTATTTTCTGTCTATAGAAATAAATACCTGTTCCAAACAAAACCAATAACAGCAAAGAAGAATAGAAAAAACCATTTCTTTCAGCAATTTTCACCTTATTTTTAGCTTCCAGAATACCAATTTCCTTTTCTTTCTGCTTAACAGTGAATTTCTTTTCCAGTTCGGCAATCGCCCATACTTTGTTCTGGTCATTCAGAGAATCTCTCCAGCTTTCGTATTCTTTCCTGTAGGTTAAGGAAAGGGGAAAATTCTTGTTGTTTTCTGCAACAACTGCCATATTAAGAGCAGCATTCTGCTTTAATTCTACATTTTTAATCTTTTTGGATAGGGAATAGGCCTTCTCAAAATATGGAATAGCAATATCGTCTTTGTATTGCTCGTAGTAAAGGTTTGCAATATTCATATACGAACCAATAAGGGAAATAGTGTCCTTCTCTGCCTGCATAACTTCTACGCCTTTAGAAAAATAGGCATCAGCCTGATCGTATTTTTTTTGGTGAAGATAGCAGATCCCAAGATTGTGATACACTACGCCTCTTTTAAAATCATAGTTGCCGGTTTCCGGAAGGTTTTCGATTTCTTTGAAATAGCGGATTGCCAGTTCACTATTGCTTTCCTCCAAGGCAATTTCACCCAGATAAAGCCTGACCTTATAATAAAAACGAAACTTTTTTGAAATTAGCAAAAATTCTTTTCGGGCTTGCTGAAGCAATTTTTTGTTTTTGAAACTGAATGCCCTAAAATAATGGCAATAATCAGCCAGTTCCGGATGATCGGCATGTGCCAGATATTTCATGGAATATACCAGGGTAGAGTCCCAGTTTTTTTCTAAAAAGAAAGCCTGCGCTTTGTGAAAATCAGTCTTGTCCTTATTTTCAAGTGCTATTTTTCTGATTTCTGAATTCAAGAGATTGTTGTTCTGTTGTTGGGAAAAAAGAGAAAAAGCCAGAAAAAGGAATACGACAATAAACGCTGATTTAATCCTGGACATCATTATAGGGTGGTGTAGTGGCAATAATTCTGTTCCTAGCTTTGCAATACGTGAGTTACTGTTCCTCTTGAAGTTCTTGGATTTGCATCATCCAACCCGGAATCTAACAGGAATGTCTGGATGCTGGTGATTTGTTCCTCTCCGTCTTTTATCTCATGTGCATAGCTGATATACCATGCCAGATAATCAGTAGTGACTTTTTCGGCACTCTCATATTTTAGTACAAATCTTAATTCGTTTTGAGGGGCATTATCCATGTCAAGATAAAGCTCAATCGGTGCTTTTCCCAAAAGCGTTTTAGGAATAAGTACTACCATTTTTATATTTAAAACAGGACCTTTTTCGGTCCTATCGACTTCGGCAGAAACCATAGGAGTCAAAAGTACAGAAGGATCGATTATACCAATAATTTTGAGGGTTTCATTATTGATTTGCAAAATCTGCTGTGCACTTACGGGCGTCAGCTCGCCTGATGAAATTGAAGCATTCATACTATTAAGTTTTAATTGTTGAAGATTTGGTAGGGCTTTGGGGGCGCTTTGGAACGTTAAAGGTACTTTTTTTCTTTAATATATCTCCTTTTAGTAAGAAATATTTGATGAAGAAAAACCGACGCTCTAATTGTTTTTAAATAAAAACTCTGGCTATACCCAATCTTTTTTGAAAGAAGTATAGCCAGAGAATCTAAAGTTGATTCTTAAAAAATAAGTAAAACCAACCGTTATTTAATAGTGATTATCGGGTTGTATATCCGCCATTTGCAAAAATGGTCTGTCCAGTAATCCACCAACCATCGGTTACCAAAAACTCAACCAAAGGAGCAATGTCTTTGATGTTGGTTAAGCCGCCCAAAGCTGAAGCCGATTTATGGTAAGCCACGGCATCTTCACTTTCCTGTCCATAGAAAAATGGCGTATCCATCGGGCCTGGAGCAACTCCCGTTACTGAAATTCCTCTTGATCCGAATTCTTTTGAAGCCATTCTGGTAAAATGCTCAACAGGTGCTTTTGCTCCGGCATAGGTCGAATACAATCCTGTATAGGCTGCCAGAAGTGAAGTGACGATAGTACAGATTTTACCATTGTCATTCAAATTTTTCCCTGCTTCCTGTATAAAGAAATAAGCCACTTTTGAATTGATCTCGAACATGGTGTCATATTCCGCTTCTGTAGTGTCTAAAAAAGGCTTCTTCAGAACCATTCCCACCGTATTGATGGCAATATCAATGCTTCCGAATTTTGCTTTTGTTTCTTCAAAAAGTTTTTTAATGTTATCTACTTTTGTCAAATCTGCCTGAAACAAGAAAGCTGTTCCGCCGGCATTTTGAATCTCAGCCAATGTTTTTTCGGCATCGGCTTTTGTATTGCTGCTGTTGTAATGAATTGCCACTTTCGCACCTTTAGCCGCAAAATCACGACTTAACAAACCTCCCAGGTTTTTTGCACCACCTGCAATCAAAACTACTTTTCCTTTTAAATCATTTCTTGTCATTGTATTTGTTGTTTAATGAGTTACAAATTATAGGACAAAGGTGAGAAGGGCATGCTTATTAATTATGGTGAACTTTTCGGAAGTTTTAGCAAGCGCTATGTTTTATGTGACTCTTGGGCAATGATTTTCCTTTTGGACTCTGCGGCTTTGCGATCAATTATTTTCCTGCAAAGCTGCAGAGTAGTAAAGCCCTAATTTGATGATTAATTTAGACTTTTCCGGAAGGTACCAGGTGCCTGTCCTGTGAATTTTTTGAAAAACTTAGAAAAATTAGAAGGATCATAGGTAAGTATCCTTGCAATTTCTGAAACGGGAAGTACTGTTTCTTCCAACATTTTTTTGGCCTGGTCGATAATCTTTAAGTCATAAAAATGACAAGGATGATGCCCAGTTTCTTGTTGGACAGTATCGGTCAGGTGTTTATGTGAAATGAATAATTCGCTGGCAATCTGATTGATTTCCATAAAGTCAGTTACCTTTCCTGAAACAACATCGTCTATATGTAGGTCCAGAAATTGAAAATAGTTTTGGGTGATTTCTTTGCTTCGTTTTTGGGTATCTTGTTTGGATGTCATGATTGAACTATTAGCCTTATATGCAAGTTATAAAAATGTTTTTTGTTATTGCCAGAACGTCTCCTTTATTCTTTGTGTTAGTTATAAAAACAAATGCTTATCCTATGTAAGTTTTTAATAAATTTGTTATGATTTGATAGCCGTTTAAGCAAAATAATTGTAAAAAACATAACATACAATGAGGATTGAGGAAATTTTAAATGATAAGGCTATAAAGTCTAAAGAAAAAACGGAGACAATCAGTAAATGGATTATAGAAAAATCCCTGCCCATTGGTGAGCTCCTTGCTTTTGCGGATAAACAAAAAGATCCGGCAAAAGGAACCTGTATTGAGGCGATAGAATATGCGACCAAACTACATCCTGATATTGCTGATGAGAGCGTTTTAAATTTTGTTACCGAAATGCTTACTTCTAAGGCCCCAAGAATTAAATGGGAAAGTGCCAAAGTAATAGGCAATATAGCCCATCTGTTTAGTACGAGGCTCAAAGCGCCCATAGCCAATTTACTTATCAATACAAAAGATGAAGGTACGGTAGTGCGTTGGAGCGCTGCATATGCATTGGGCGAAATAGTAAAGTTAAAGACCGAGTACAATAAAGATTTGTTGCCAGCAATAGAAGGCATTAGCAAAAAAGAAGAGAAAAAAAGCATACAGAAAATATATTTGGATGCACTAAAAGCTATAAAGAAATAAGATTGAATAGGAGAGAACTGATTTAGAGTAAATAACATATACAATCAATAGTAAACTATTTAGGGCTATGCACACCGGAAAACGCTACACACCTTTTGAATTTTTTACATGGACACTTAGAGATACGTTGCTGTTGCTTTCTATTGCGGCCGTTCCAACCATTCTATATGAAGTAGCCGGGTGGCATTTTTTGGCATTGCCCTGGCAGCCAATAGCGTTATTAGGTACAGCTTTGGCATTTGTCGTTGGATTTAAGAACAATGCCAGTTATGGCAGGATTTGGGAGGCAAGACAGATTTATGGAAATATCATCAATGATAGTCGGAGTTTTGCCTATACCTTACGTGATGCTGTCGGAGGTAAAAACAGTAATGTTGTACAAAGAATGTTTAACCGACATTTTGCTTGGCTTACAGCATTGCGCTTCCAATTAAGGGAACCGCGCAGTTGGGAAAATATGAAGCGAAGGAGCAATCAAAACTTTTTGACAGGCAGGTATACAATTCCGGAATGGGGAAGCAAAGTAGAGGAGGAGCTGAAGAATTACTTACCAGAAGATGAACTGAATTATATTTTGCCTAAAAAGAACAGGGCAACACAACTTATAGCGCTACAATCAGAACAATTGGCAGCGTTAAGAAAGGAGGGAATCCTAAACGATTTTCAATGGAAGGAATTGCAGAATGGCATTATGAAATTTACAGACGATCAGGGAAAGGCAGAAAGAATTAAAAATTTTCCATATCCGCGAAATTTTGCATCTGTGACTACCTATCTTATGTTTGCTTTTGTGCTATTGCTGCCTTTTGGATTGCTTAAAGAATATGAAAAAATGGGAGATGGTACTTTTTTAGAAGGCTATACAATCTGGTTTAATGTTATCTTTTCCGGAGTTGTGGCTTGGGTATTTCATGTTTTGGATACAATAGGAGAGAGTGCAGTCAATCCATTTGAGGGAAGTGCCAATGACATTCCTATTACACAAATTAGCCGAATGATTGAGATTGACCTGCGGGATATGCTGGACGAAAAAGAGCTTCCGGAACCTATTACCGCCAAAAACAACATACTGATGTAAATACGTAATAATAACCTATAAAATTACTAACAATTAAAACCAAAGAGTATGAAAAAAAGCATTTTGATTATTACATTGGCATTTGTAGTATTTGCCTGCAATAAAAAAGAGGAAAGTAAACCGGAAGAAAATGTTGCTACGGAACAAGTACAACCGTCTGCCGCTGCTACTACAGATCTATTCGATAAAGAATGGAAACTTCAGGAACTGAATGGAAAGGCAATCGTACTAGATACTGCCTTCAAAAAAGAACCTCTCATAGTCTTTCATAAAGATACGGGCAAAATGACTGGAAATGGCGGCTGTAATAATTTTTCAGGCAGCTATAAAGTAAAAGAGGGCAACACTATTGAATTATCTGAAGGAGCAGCTACCATGATGGCCTGTCCAAATCTTGGTATTGAAGGGGAGTTCTTTAAAGCATTCAAACAAGTAAAAAGCTATCGTATCGAAAACAACAGCCTTATGCTTGATAATGAAAAGAAAGAAGTTGTTGTAAAGTTAGGGACGGGGAAATAGTTAGGAGTTATTATGTTTCCAAATATTTATATGAATCTCTATTGGATATCATTTGGAATGGAGAATTTAAAAAGGAAAAGACAGCCCCGGGCTGCCTTTTCCTTTTTAAAATTACACTAATCTATTTGTAATTTCCCCTGAGGAAACCCCTTTTTATGAAAGTTGAATAGCGGCAAATCTAATATGCCTTTAGGTATTCATATTTTGAAAAATATAAGAATTTTTAACTTCTCCATTTTCAACAATCTGTTTAAATATGAGGATTAATAATTCTAACTTCTCCGGGTCACCAGATGCATTATATATATTATTCTCTATTTTATATCCAACCCAATTATCATTAGCTAGTTCAAATAATTGCCATTCTTTTTTATTTAATAAGACATTTGTTTCTTCTAAGTCTATTTTGATGTTCCATCCTGGGTTATCAAGAGTTTCTATTCTTATACCGTAATCATGTTCCCAATCAGAATCACATTGGTTTAAATACCAATTTTGCAGCCAATTTATCATATAGATGTATTTGTGAATTTTTTCTCTAGTTTGTAAGTCAATAAAAATAAAACGATATAGATCATAGTGATTATGGAGATATTTAATAAAACATTTCCAAAAAAGAAAAATGCCTTTTTAAGAAATTTATCAAAATATATAAATGTAACAATGCCTAATATTGAAGTAATTGTCAAAATTATTTTATCGGATTTTAAATTGCTTTTTATAATTCGATAAGCACAAAAAAAGATTGTCAAGATTAGGGGAATGGTAAAAGTCATTAATAAGAAATACTCATATTTTTCAGTAAATCCGTTTGCTTTAAAATCCAAATTATAAAAGTAAGGGTCTGTCAGAACTAAATAGATTAACATTAAGGCACTAAAAATACCTGCAAAAAGATGTACTTGCAAATAACTAAAAATGAATTTCAATATTTTCTTATTCATTTCTATTAGTTTTTATTTTATATGTTGTTTTCAATAATTTATTTTTACAATAACCTTTGGAGATAGGAGGGCCGCTATTGGTAGTATTGATACTATATATTTCATTTTAGATTTTTTTAATTGGTATTATATTAAATGCGGTACATTACGAGTTACTACCACTAGCTACATTATTGATTAATTAATTTCCAATAATCATCAGCTTTAATTTTGGGAAAATCTTCTCCAAATCTTTCTTTCATTAGTGAATTTGTTTTTTCAGGATTTAATTCATAGGCCTTCAAAAGATAATAATCAGCAATCTTATTGGATTTTATATTAGCTTTATTTATTATATCCGTTTTTAATATAATATAAGTATCACTATACGCTCGAGAATAGCCAAAATCATTAGACATAACCATTGCAATTCTTAAAAAATCATTGCTATGTCCACTATGAAAATACATATCCCATAATTTATTATAAGCCAGAGTATCGCCTTCTGAAAACACCTTTCTTGATAAATCACGTCTTAATGATTCATCATTGAATTGTTTGAAATAAGAAGTTGAAGGAGATTCTTCAATTTTACTCTTTTGTTCTTTTTCTGAACAGGAAAAGCCAATAACTATAATAATCAGGATCAATTTTTTTTTCATAAATTATTGTTTTGTAGTAGCAAAATAATCAGAATTAAGACTTCTATAATTTCTTTTTCATTTTGATAGACGATCCTGTTTCATATATTATCATTATGCACTAGTATATTTGATAGATTGCGATTATTAAATCAATTGAAATATCTGCTATTATTACTCTTTTAAGCCTCTGATTATCTTGTAATCAATAATTTTAATGTCCTTATGATCCGTACTATATGTTTTAGTGTTGTAATAGTTGCCATTAACAGTGAAGCCAGTACCAACAGGGGATTGAGGAGTATCGATAGGCTCGTACAGAAAGTTAACATAAATCAAGGCCATACCTAAACCATATTTCCCAATTTCTATTTTTTTATCTTGTCTTAAGCTGTTCCATAAATCAGTGTCGTTCATTCCTCTTATTATTATGCAATTTTTTATATTAAGTTGTAATGAGTCTATGATTTCTTTTTTTAATAACTCTTTTTTGCTCCCTTCATAGATAGGATAAAAATCCATCATCCTAAATGTTCCGTGAAATGACGTTGGAAAGGTAATGATACCTATGCCTTCAAAATTTCTTCTCGGATCTATTTTTTGGACATACCCGCCATATTTTTTATCGATATTGCATCCTATAAATAATAAAAGGGCACAAAATGTTCTCAATAATACTTTCACAATCTAATTTTTTATGCTCCCATTAAGCTAGTGAATTATTAGCAAATAGGTTTAAGTTAAGTACTTTTATTTGTCTTAAAGTGTAAAGAAATAAAATTTAATTATAGTATTTAGAGATACTTTTAAACAAATTTTTTATGATTTGAATTTTCTAAGAGAAATAAGAATTATTGCTAAATGAGTATAAAAAAATCCCTAAAAAAATTAGGGATTTTGGTACTGTTCTTTTTGATGATGAATTTAGGGAGAAGTATTATCTCTTTTTATAAACAACTTTTACTCCGCCTTGCTCAAAAATCATTTCTTTCTTTTTTGGCACGAAGAAAAGTTTTAAATCCTCATATTCAAACTCATTTTTGGCCTTGCATTTTAGAGGAACATACATCTGCCCGGCTCTTGAATCCTGAAAAATTGCATTTTCGCCATCTGATGAAATAGTCACGGTTTCATTGCTTCCTTTTAATTTATAGGTCCCTTTTATAGCCATAAAATCCTTTTCTGAAACCTCAGCGGTTGCATTAAAATTAGCCAATTCGGGAGCTTGTTTATAAAGAAATAGTAACATAGAATTCATGACTTCGTCAGTATTGATATTGACGGCATTGGTTAAGGAAACAATTCCTATGTTTTCTTCAGGGAAATAATAGTAATCCGAAATATAATTTTCGACTCTTCCGCTATGCGTATAACCCTCCGGGTTTTTAAAACTTAATTTTATGATTCCCATACCATAGGTGCCTTTCTCCTCAGGGAGCATTATTTTAAGGCTTTCTGTTGTAATGAGCTTACCGTTGAACAAGGCAAAAAGAAATTTGTTTAGCTCTGTTGGATTGGATACAATTCCGCCACTTGCCGGATGATTGGAGAAATTAGTCTTTTCATTTCTAACATATTTATCCTGGATACTATAAGAAAGTGCCTCGTTTTTAGATTCATCTGTTTCAAAACTGTAATACGTATTACGCAAATGCAATGGCTTGACGATCTTTTCGTTTAAGATTTCAGCATAGGTCTTGCCATAAATTTTCTCTAGTATAAATCCCAATAAGGCATAATTGGTATTGCTGTATTCGTAATCGGTGCCAGGTTCAAAATTGCTCTTTTGGTTGATAAAGTAATTTATGAATTCTTGCTGTGTATGAAATTGTTGTCCCCATTGAACTTCATCTGCAATTTCGGTAAAATTGTAAATTCCCGTTCTTTGTTTTAGTAATTGTTCAATGGTTATTTTTTTTGAATTTTTTACTTCTGGGTAATAATTGCTCAGTTTTGTATCCAGCGTAAGTAGTTTTTCTTCAATTGCTTTCAATACCAATACAGCCGTGTAGGTTTTGGTGATGGATCCTATACGAAATTTTGTTTCGGTTGTATTGTTTGCCTTGGTGTCAGCATTCGCATAACCAATAGCCTTTTTATAGATAATGCTATCATTTAAAGAAATAGCCACGCTTCCCATCATTTTATTATTGGCTGCCAAATGATTGAAATAAGCATCCAGTTTGTTTTGAGCATTTGTGGTTTGTGATATAATGCACAGGAAGATTAATGTAATTGTTTTTACTTTTTTTGGTATTGGGTTCATTGTAATTAGTATATATTTCCGCAAAGGTATAAAAATAAAACACTGATTGGTGTCTAAAAAATCAATCAAAATTCGCTAAATTGCAAACACATTAATAACTGCTATGGAAAGGAAAGCTGCTGCCGGTAGTATCCGGAATAAAGAAAGAAGCAAAGAAAAGTTTTTGGATGCCGTTGGTCAAATTCTGGAAACCAAAGGCTATTCAGCTTTGAAGGTAAACGATATTGCAGCTACAGCGGGAGTAGATAAAAAAATGATTTATAATTATTTTGGAGGGACAGACCAGCTTATCGATGAATATATAAGCTCGCTGGATTTTTGGAGTAATGTAGACGGACAATCGGTTCCGGAAATTGCAGATGGAGGACAAGAATTTACGAAGCAGCTACTTTCGCAACAATTTGACTATGTATCAAATAATAAAAATCTTCAGAAAATATTACTTTGGGGAATTGCAGAAAAGCGAAACTCATTAAGAACTATTGCAGACGATCGGGAACAAAACGGTGAACAGCTTTTTAGCCTGGTTGCTGATCCTTACTTCGCTGAAAGCGCAACACAATTCAGGGCAATCATGGCAATATTAATTTCCGGAATCTATTACCTGAATATGTATAAAGGCATGAATGCCGAAACATTTTGCGGGATTGATTTGACGAAAGAGGAGGGAACTCAACAAATTAAAGAAGCACTTGAAAAAATAATAGATCTTGTGTATGAAGATCATAATGAGAAAAAATAATCTTAGATCTTGGTTTGATAAAACTACTTTTTCGGATGATCTTTGGATACAATTCAGAGTTACCGCAATTTTTTTAATAGGTTCAATTCATAATGAAAATTTTGTAATTTTGGATGCCTTATGGTGAGAAATAGAAAATCTGTAAGTTAAAAGTCTACTAAAAAGTAAGCCCAATTATTTATGACTACACGACACCTCGTCTTTATTATCTTGTTTGCGATACAATATATCGGCTTGAATGCCCAAACTGATCTTCAGACCCCGTTGCGTAATGAAATTAACAATAAACTCATCAATAATGAGCACTATGTTATGGATTGGTATACCATGCGAGAAGATAAAAAGATAATGATTGCAAAGATTTTTACAGAAATCAAGAAATCAAAAACCGAAGTTCTTATCATTACAAAAGTAAAGATGGTAAATTCGACATCAGATTGGATCGATTCTACCCGGGCAAAACTTCCAAATCTTTTGGCAATAGCCCATTCGTCATTCAACGGGCAAAGGGATATGGTTTTACAGTTTGGAAAAACAATAACCGGATATTATCTGAATAAATCAACTAATGAAAAGACAGCAATTAATGAAATTGCAGATGGTTCTTATTTTGACAGTAATATTTATCCGCAATTGATTCGTTGGCTACCGCTAAAAGAAAATTATAAAACAAGTATCTCAATTTTCGATTACAATCCACAGGCAGGTAAGGGCATAATGAAAGCCCATATTAAAAATACCCGCAAAGATGTCTATAAAGATAATGACGTTTGGGCGGTAGAGGTAACAGACGATATAACGAATAATCAATCAACTATTATATTTTACATTGATTCAAAAACCCGCAAACTTCTGGGGCAGGAAATAAATATGGGAACCCGTAAAATGTTTATGGAACTTTCAGCAGATTGATCTTAATTCTTTAATCAATAGCATATTAAATTTCGGATATAGAACAAAAGAGGCCAGGAGCCTCTTTTTTATAATTTGCAATTACATAATCGGAATATACGATACTGAAAATTTCTCAATCCTTGTTATTTCCCTTTTCTGACTCCGGTACCTACAATTTGCTTGTCTTGGAGCATTTCAAGTTTGATATCTCCGTTGTCAAGTTTGGTAAAGTTTAATACGGCATCAGCACCGGCTTGCCTGATTCCCCTAAATTCATGATTTGAATAAGGGAAGAATCTCATATTCCATGAAACTGTTGGAGTATTATAAAGCAAGTGCTTTTCTTTAGTGGTAATAATATGAGTTTCGCCATCTTCACTGGTATAAGTGCCAGTATATTGGGATATTTCAGGCTCTGACAATGCAATTTTTTTAGGATATTCTAATAGGAGTGGCTTGCCTTCCATTATCTGAAACATATTAGTGTAAGGTACAGCACCAAAATGGAAATTTTGCAGGATAATAAATGTCCTGTCCTTTACCATATCATGGAACAAAAACGTACTATATCCATCCCAACTGCCGGTATGTCCAAAGGTAAACTTGTTTTCACCTTTTCTAAGATCTAATCCAAATCCGTAAGCAATATCCCTGCCATTGGATGTTTTCGTAATTTCCGTCATTTCATCGAACTCTTTCTTCGTGAGTAGGGTATTGCTCTTCAGGCTGGTCATCCATTTATAAAGATCTTCTGCATTGGAATGAACTTTTGATGTGCCAAGAATAGCATCCAAATAATAGACTTCCGAGGTTTCGGGTTCGCTATTCTCCTGTAGGATTTTCTTAAACCCGCCATCTTCCAACATATAACCATAAGCAAAATTATCAATCTTTTTGGGATACTTATGCCTGCAGTACACAAACGTGTTGTTCATCTTTAAAGGCTTAAAGATTCTGTTTGATAAGAAATCGGGAAACTTTTTACCCGATACTTTTTCTACTATGCTGGCCAGAAGGATATAATTCGAATTGCTGTATCTATGTCTGCTTTTAGGGACAAATTCTAAGGTATCCTTATGTGTTGCAAATACTTTAATAAGATCATTATTATCTGCTATTTTGCTGTGATCCCATTTATTGGGCATGTAGGATAAAAAATCAGGAATACCGCTGGTGTGCCTTAATAAATCATAGATCGTAACATTGTCCCAGAAACCAAGCTCCGGCAAATACTTCGAAATTTTATCGGTATATTGTAATTTGCCTTCTCTTTTAAGCAAAACAATAGCTGTTGCCGTAAACTGTTTGGAACAGGAGGCTAGTTCAAATAGTGTCTTTTCGTTAATTGGTGCCTTAGTGTCCTCGTTGGCAACTCCATAGCTTTTTTTAAAAACAATCTTGCCTTTTTCTGCTATAAGGGCAGTTCCGTTGAACTGGTTTTGATTGTACAATACCGTAAAAAGACTGTCAAGTCGTTCCGATTGGCTTTTCTGAGCCCATGTAAAATTGCTGATAATAATCAGTGTAAAGAATAATGTAAACTGTTTCATGATTTGATTGATGATTGATAAACCAAACATAAAACTAATTTTTTAGTTATACAACTATAATTTTAGTTAAATGGTTAAATGTTCACTTTTGTATAAGTTATCGGGTATTCTAAGCTTTCATAAATTATGGATTAATAAATACTCTGTTTACATTTATTAGTCATCTGATACTATCTTTGTTGTGCAAATACTTTCTCGTATGCCAAACTTTACCTCAGAAGAACTTATAGAAGCAAAAAAATCTCTCGACTCTACACTAAGCAAATGTGAGAAGGCATTTGTCAAATTAAAGGAGAATTCACCGCAGTATACATTGATGGTACGACGAATAAATGCCTTACGTGTTTCCATAAGTTTAATAGAGAATGAGTTGCGAAAATTTCTGTTTAAAGGTCAAAAAACTAAATCCATATAATTATGGTAAACGATTATAAAAAATACGATTTATTTGGTAAAACGCTATTGCAAAAAATAGCACTTGAGTCACCATTTAAATTTGATTTTCCAGTTACAGAACAGGCTTGTTTCCTTTATGTTTTACAAGGAGAGTTTCAATATCAGGTCGACACGGAGGAAATAAATATTCCTGCTAATTATTCATTGCTATTGAACTGTATTACATCAGGAAAACAGATTCACAACGTAACATCTGTAAGCAAGTGCGAGATTGTAATCGTTACGTTTTATCCGGATATATTGAAAAAAATTTACGACAGGGAGTTGCCAATGTTGTTTCATACGCCAAAAAATATCATTTCAAACAAGGCGAATGAAAAAATAA
Source organism: uncultured Flavobacterium sp. (assembly GCA_964518395.1). Taxonomy (GTDB): domain Bacteria; phylum Bacteroidota; class Bacteroidia; order Flavobacteriales; family Flavobacteriaceae; genus Flavobacterium. The sequence continues at coordinate 73,230 of CAZFGA010000004.1, read as the reverse complement.
ACAATGATTTCCTAATCAGAAAATATATTGAGGGACTGTTGTTCTATTTTGAGAATCCCACGCTTATCAATGAGGATATACTCGTATTAAAATTAAAGGAAATCATACTTTTGTTGTCACAAACACAGAATGCAGAGGCCATACAGATTATTCTCTCACAGCTTTTTTCTCCTACAACCTATACTTTCAAACAGATTATTGAAGCAAATTTATTTTCGCAATTAACAATTGAACAATTAGCTGAACAGAATAATTTAAGTGTTTCTTCTTTCAAAAGAGAATTTGCCAAAATATACAATGACAGTCCTGCAAATTATATTAAAAACAAAAGGCTTGAAAGAGCCGCTGAATTGTTAATAGTTTCTGACCAACGAATTACCGACATTGCATTTGATTGCGGATTTAATGACCTTGCAAATTTTACCAAAAGCTTTAGTGACAAATACAACGTTACTCCCACAAATTACCGCAACGGAGCTAAAAATAGCTAACCGATTAGTTATAAAAGATAAAGCATTTTCAAAAGTAAGTGTAACATCTTGATGGACTAAAATGCCAAATAATTGAACGAATTCACAAAACCATTTTCTTCTTTCTGATACAACTTTGCAATGTAATTATTAAAAGAGTATCAAAATGGGATTATCAAGTTTAGGAATTTTTCACACGATCATAGGCATCGTGGCAATTGTAGCCGCTTTAACAAGCTTTATCAAATATGGTAAGATCAATCTGGACAAATTGCCGGGGAATCTGTATTTTTATACAACCATAGTCACCAGCCTGAGTGCATTGGGTATTTCAAAACACGGAGGCTTTAATGCAGGACATGTCTTTTCTATATTTATCATTCTTTTGGTAGTTGTGGCTTATTTTTTATTTTCAAAAAAGAAAGCCAGCAATAGGGCCCGGTATTTCGAAAACTTTCTCTTATCATTCAGTTTTTTTCTGTCGTTGGTGCCTACCGTAAACGAAACATTTACAAGAATTCCAATCGGACATCCTTTGGCTAAGGATATTAGCGATCCAATAATCGGAAAAACGCTGCTGATTTTTTTTATTCTTTTTATTGCAGGTTCTGTTTACCAGTACATCAAGCAAAAGAAAGTCAACACACCTCAGAAAAATTTCACTAAAAGGGATTGAAAATTTCAAATAGCATAAGACTGTATAAGCCATAATTGAAGTATATTTATGCTGATTTTTAAATCAGGTACTGAGGTATCAAAACTAAAAGGAAATGGACACAAATGATTTGCTGAAACAGGTAGCTTTTATCAAAGAAATAGACAAACTAAAGTACATTCAACGCAGAACCAAATTATTTCAAAGTGACAGGCACGAAAACGATGCCGAGCATAGCTGGCATTTGGCGATGATGGCAGTGGTTCTGGCCGGGCATTCAGACAAGCCTGTAGATATACTTAAGGTCGTTCAGATGGTATTGATACATGATCTGGTTGAAATAGATGCCGGTGATACTTTTATATATGATACTTCAAAAAATCATACCAATACAGAAGAAGAGCTAATAGCTGCAAAACGCATTTTCGGACTTTTGCCTGAAAAACAGGCGCAGGAATTCCTCGCCATCTGGGAAGAGTTTGAAGAGGGAAGTACCGATGAGGCCAAATTTGCCCGGGCGATGGATCGTTTTGAGCCTTTATTGCAAAATACAAGTAATAATGGTGGCACATGGGCGGAATATGATGTGGAATACCATACCGTTTACAATAAGAAAAAAGCAATAAAAGACGGTTCTGCTTCAATCTGGAACTATGCAGAACGTTTGTTAAACGAAAGCGTAGAGAAGGGCATACTCCGAAAAAATCAAAATATAAAAGACTAATTCAGAAGCATTTTTGTTTGTAAAAAAGAAAGGGTCGCTGAATTTTGGCGACCCTTTTATTATGTTTTATTTTATTACAGGCTTTGCCCGCCAGAAATCTCGATACGTTGCGCAGTAATCCATTTTGCCTCATCCGTGCAGAGAAATGCTACTACGCTGCCTATATCCGTTGGCTGTCCCACACGTCCAAGAGCAGTTTGTGATGCGATAAATGTATTCATTTCCTGGTTATCACGTACAACTCCTCCACCAAAATCAGTTTCTATGGCTCCCGGAGCAACAATATTGACACGGATTTTACGTGCTGATCCTAAATCTTTTGCCAAATATTTGGTAAGGTTTTTCATGGCAGCTTTTACAGAGGCATAAACAGGATAATAAGGAATGATAATGCGTGTCAATCCCGAGGAGACGTTTACAATTCCTCCACCATCATTCATATGGTTAAGCGCTTTTTGGGTAAAGAAAAAAGGACCTTTGAATTGGACATTAATCATTTCATCAAATTGTGCTTCTGAGGTTTCAGTAAACATAGCTGCAATACCCGTTTTGTGAGTTTACTAGTATTTGCGTACTTGATTTATACTATTATTACTGATAAAGCATCTCAAAGTTGATGTATATCAAAAATATTAGTTGCATCTATGATTATAGATATGGATACAGTAATTCATTACTGTTGAATTTTACTAATAGATTAAGTGAGGATTTTATTCATTTTTGATGAGAGTAATCTAACTTTTTATTTAGTATTGGCATAATTTAACCAATACCTTTAAATTGGCTTTTTTAAGCCAATCAATTGTCTTCTATCTAATACGCATATACATAGTATATGCGTATTAGATAGAAAGTAAAATTGGTCAAAAAAAGGAAATTTTAGAAAAATGGCATAATTTGACCAATTTTTATTATTTTAGCAAAAATAATTTCAAAAATGATTGCAGTAATAACAGGAGATATTATTAACTCACGGAAAGTAAACTCTGAAATTTGGCTCCCAAGATTAAAAGAGTATTTTTCAAAAATTGTACCTGATACCGAAAATTGGGAAATATATAGAGGGGACAGCTTTCAAATAGAAGTTAGAGTAGAAAGGGCTTTTGAAGTGGCCTTATCTATTAAAGCGTTAATTAAATCAAACAACAAAATTGATGTACGAATAGCAATTGGAATTGGAGACAAAAATTTTAAAGGGAAAAAAATTACAGAATCCTACGGTACGGCTTACATTAATTCGGGAGAGAGTTTAGAGAGTATTAAGAATACTACATTGATTCTGAAAAGTCCTTTTTATGAATTTGATGATGATTTTAATCCGATATTGAAATTACTAAGCTTTATTACCTCTAATTGGAAACCGGTAACATCAGAAACAATATTCTATATGCTAAACCATAGAAACTTGCTACAAAAAGAAGTCGCAGAAAGATTATTAAAAGATCCCACTACAATCAATAAATCATTAAAAAGGGGAGGGTATTATGAAATAGTAGAAATATTAAATTTATATTCTAAAAAAATACAACAATGTATGAACTTATAATAAAAATAACACTTGCACATCTGCTTGGTGATTTCGTGCTGCAGACAAATAAAATGATTGATGACATCAATACTAAAAAATTTCAATCAAAATATCTTTATATTCATACATTCATCCATCTTTTGTTAATCTTGGTGATTACGCAGTTTGAAAGACGGTATATGTTACCCGCAATCTTATTGTCTACTTCCCACTTAGTCGTCGATATGATAACTAAGATTGGGTTGAAAGATAAAATTAATGGTGTCTATAATTTATTCATAGACCAAGCTCTTCATTTTATAACTATTGCCCTATTTATAAAGTACTTCTATAATTACACTATTGATGTCGCATCAGTATTAAATCCTAAAAACTATTTATTGCTGATTGCTTTAGTCAGTATTACATATGTTTCGGCAATTTTGATGAAAAAAATAATGGAATTGTTTAACTATCCATTGCCCAATAAAGGTATAAAAGATGCAGGAAAATATATAGGGATGCTTGAGCGTCTGTTCATATTTGCATTCGTAGTGACATCATTTTGGGAGGGAATAGGATTTCTATTGGCCGCCAAATCCATTTTCAGATTTGGTGACCTTAAAGAGCATAAAGAAATAAAACTAACAGAATATATCCTAATCGGAACATTACTTAGTTTTGGAATAGCCATCCTTATTGGGAAAATTTATTTAAAACTTAAAGCTATCTTGTAATAAGAAAACTCTTTAATAAAAAAGTGTAAATTTTTCTTGTTCAATATCTTTTATGACTAAGGCAAGCGCTTTTTGGCCCATACTTTCAATTTCTGAAACAACTTTATCTGCTGAATCTTTATTGCTGTGGTAGGTTAGGATCACATCAATGCCTTTTTTAGCGAGATTGAGCGCCATGTCTTTTCCAAGTCCTCTGCTACCTCCTGTAACTAATGCTATTTTATTCATGATCTTTGTTTTTTTAAAATTAAAAATTATAAGGCAAAGTTAGTTGGGATAGTCATTTGTTTTTTTGTAATAAACAAAGGGATAATTGCAAGAATCAAACAATTGTCATTCTATATTTTAATGGATCTTGTCTTCTTGTATTCAAGAAATTTTTATTGGCGAGGATATCTTTTCAAGTATTCTGGGACAATGAAGATAACTCAATGATAGTAAAGTAAGGTCGCTTTTTATTCTATAAATTTGTAACAAACAGATTTAATTCCAAAAATGGAAAATATTCCTATACGACATATACAGGAAAATAGTACAGAACCGGCTTTATCGGGTAATTTCAGTATTCGCAAGCTAGAAGCTCTCACCAATGGCGCCCCAATGAAAGAAAGCCTTCACAGGCATGATTTTTTTTATATGCTCATCATTACAAAAGGTACAGGAAGCCATGAAATAGATTTTGTTCCTTATGAAATAGCAGATCATTCCTTATTTCTGATGCGTCCGGGGCAAGTCCATCAATTGGATTTGCAGGCGGGTAGTAAAGGATATATGGTTCAGTTCAAAAATGATTTTTTCTATTTGCAAAATCTTCCTGCCAAAGAACTTTTGAGAAAGGTAAGCCATAAGAAAATCTGTACCTTGGAAAAGGAAAGTTTTACAAGACTGAAAACTATTTTGGATTATATAGTTACAGAGTTTTCTGAAAAGGAGGAAGGCTATGAAGAGGTCATAAAATCCAGCCTCAGTATTTTTTTTATTGAACTGGTACGACATCGCCGTAACCGGGATACTATCGCTATGACCGACAATAGCTATTCCCAGGAAAAGCTTGAAAGGTTTCTCGATCTGCTGGAGACAGATATCATATCACAAAAGCAAGTTTCCTATTATGCCGATAAACTGAATCTTTCGATATATCAGTTGGGTACAGTTACGAAATCGCTTCTCGATAAGACACCCTCAGAGGTAATCAATGGGCAAGTTGTTCTGGAAGCTAAAAGGCTCCTGCTGGCTACTTCTGGGCAGGTTAATCAGATTGCTTACAGTCTGGGCTATGAGGATCCTTCTTACTTTATACGATTTTTTAAAAAACATACCGGGCACTCTCCTGAATCCTACAGAAATATTTCAAGATAAGTCCTATTTAACTTCGTTTTCATCCTATCCTCTGATATAGAGGCAGCTATACCTTTGTCCTGTAATAATTAATCAAATGACATCGGTATGAAAATAAGAATGAAACTCATGGCATCACTTAAGATCTGGATTGCCATCTATCCTTCAATCACATTGTTTCTGTTTCTATTTGGTGAAGCACTATCAGGTCTTCCGCTATATCTCAGGACGCTGATCCTTACTTTGGCCCTTGTGCCGTGGGTGGTCTTTGTTGGAGTTCCACTTATCGACAGATTTTTCAGGATAGGGCAATCCCCGAATCAGAAAAAATAAAAAATGGATCTCTCAGAAGAATATTCCAGAAGGAAATTCATAAAACATGGCAGCTTAGCGGTAGCCTATTTGGCACCGCTGTCATCATTTCTAAGACTTTTAAAATCGAATACCATGAATGATATACAAAAATTTGACGCCATAATTGTTGGCGGAAGCTACTCTGGACTTGCGGCTGCCATGGCTATGGGAAGGGCTTTGATGCAAGTACTTGTAATCGATAGCGAAAAACCTTGTAATGCGCAGACACCTCATTCCCACAACTTCCTTACCCAAGATGGAAACACTCCTGCAGGGATTGCAAGTCTTGCCAAAGAACAGGTAAAACAATACACGAATGTAAAATTTATGAAAGGTCTTGCCACGAGTGGTAGAAAAACGGAAGATGGGTTTGAGATAAGACTCGAAACTGGCGAAATTGTGAAGGGAAAGATTGTAATCTTTGCGACAGGTATACGGGATATAATGCCCAATATCGATGGGTTTTCAGAGTGTTGGGGCATTTCAGCCATCCATTGCCCTTATTGCCACGGTTATGAAGTAAGGAATACCACCACAGGAATACTTGCTAACGGAGAGCAGGGTTATGAGTTTACTAGGCTAATCTCAAACTGGACAAAAGATCTTACGCTTTTTACGAATGGGATTGCCAGCCTAACACATAATCAGCTTGACTTACTTAATAAAAACAAAATCAGTGTTGTTGAAAAAGAGATAAAAGCACTTGAGCACACCAATGGTCAGATAAGTGAGGTAGTCTTTACTGACGGAACTCATAGGAGTATGAACGCCCTCTATGCCCCACGTCCTTTTGAACAACACTGTACTATTCCGGAATCTTTAGGCTGCGAAATAACCAGTGAGGGATATATCAAAACCGACGGATTTCAGCAAACTTCCGTGCCAGGTATTTATGCCTGCGGTGATAATACAACACGTACCCGGACAGTTGCCAATGCGGTAGCAATGGGAACTGCTGCCGGTATGGCGGCAAGCAAAAAACTCATCCTTGAACAATTAAAATAAATAATCAATTAAAAAACTCGTATATGAAAATTATTTTTGTTGGTGCCACAGGTACCATGGGATCCTATTTGGTAAAATCACTTGAGAAAGAACATGAAGTTGTTAGGGTAGCATCCAAAGGAGGCGATGTAACTGTAGACATCACATCTGTTGCATCCATCGAAGACATGTTCAGAAAAATAGGACCTTTTGATGCACTAATCTCAACCGCTGGTCCAACCTTTGTAGGTCCCTGGGAAAAATTGGATGACAGGACATTTCGTCAAGGTGTAGAAGGTAAGATGATGGGGCAAATCAATCTGGTTCTCATCGGACAGAAGTATATCAATCCAAAGGGATCATTTACTTTAATCACGGGCGCACTAACCCATGAACCGCAGAAAAACTTTGCGAATGCATCAGCTGCCAACGGGGCTGTTGAGGGATTTGTACGTGGGGCGTCGATTGAACTTGAAAATGGCGTCCGTATCAATGCCGTGAGCCCAACTGTAATTGAGGATTCACCACAGTATTTTCCTTTTTTCCCGGGTGAGATACCAACTACAATGAAGCAGTTAGAATATGCCTTTAGAAAGAGTGTTTTTGGTTCTGTAACCGGGATGATCATTAAACCTTAATCTAAACTACCTATTACTGCCTTTCAATTTCCTGAACTACATGACAAAAGGGCTGATTTTTTACAGATAAACAACTCAGCCCTATTTGGCATACTTTTTATACTATACAGATATATCCAAAGTAAAAAAGAAAGGAAATTTAAAATGCTAAAATGGATTGATGTTATACGGTTTGCCAGTACTGGTAATCCTATTCCGGACACAAAAGTTGTAAAAACAAATGAAGAATGGCATAAGATGCTTACGCCTGAAGAGTTCAGGATTACCCGTTTAAAAGGAACAGAACGCGCACATAGTTCAGAAATGTGTTCCCTGTTTGAACCGGGCAATTATGCCTGTGTCTGCTGCGGTACATTGCTTTTTGATGCCAATGAAAAATTTGAAAGCGGTACCGGTTGGCCATCGTTTACCCAACCTGCCACCGAAAATGCCATTGCCTACCATAAGGATATAAGTTATGGAATGGTGCGCGTTGAAACCCTATGCAATACCTGCGATGCGCATTTGGGGCATGTTTTTCCCGATGGACCTGGTCCTGGTGGATTAAGGTACTGTATGAATGCTGTTGCCCTTAAGAAGGTAGAAAGTAATGAAAGAAAAGCGACTTTTGGAGGAGGCTGTTTTTGGTGTACCGAAGCAGTATTTAACCAGTTGAAAGGCGTAACCAAAGTAGAAAGCGGTTATAGCGGTGGCAAAATTACCAATCCTACCTACAGGGAAATTTGCAGTGGACTGACAGGTCATGCCGAAGTTATAGAAGTCACTTACAATCCTGATGAAATAACGTATGACGATCTGCTTCGCATACATTTAAGTACACACAATCCGACAACACTTAACAGGCAGGGTGCCGACGTAGGCACGCAATACAGAAGCGTCATCTTTTACAGGGATGAAGCCGAGAAAAAAACGGCAGAGCAAGTCATTGCAGAAATCCAGACAGCCTACGATGAACCTATCGTTACAGAAGTAACCCCATTAGAATACTTTTATAAAGCGGAAGAATATCATCAGGATTATTATTCAAATAATTCTGAGGAAGGCTATTGTCAGGTGGTTATCGATCCGAAACTAAGGAAATTCAGGGAGCTTTTTAAGAACAAGCTGAAAGACACCAAGGAAGGAGAGTTAAAATAACTATGACTAGGCAGGTAGGATTTGGAGGTGGCTGCCATTGGTGTACGGAAGCAGTATTTTCCTCGCTGAAAGGCGTACTATCCGTGCAACAGGGATGGATTGCCTCTACAGGCGCAGATACATCATTTTCAGAAGGAGTAATTGTCGGGTTTGATGACGATGTTATTTCCTTTGCAACACTCATTGCCATTCACCTGCATACCCACAGCAGTACTTCGCAACATTTTATGAGAAGCAAATACCGTTCGGCAATCTATACATTTGATGATAAGGATGCGGAGTTAGCCAAAGAAGCTATTCAGGCTTTGCAACCAGAATTTGACAAGCCAATTATTACGGAAGTCTTACCCTACAATGAATTTACCTCAAGCAGGGAGGAATTGTTGGATTATTATTTCAATGATCCGCAAAAGCCTTTTTGCGAACTTTATATCAATCCCAAACTAAAACTTATCATGGAACGGTTTTCTAAGATGGCCGATACGGATAAACTAAGGCATCTAAAACAATTGGATGCATAATACATTATGGAAACAACAAATAAAAAAATAGCCTACTCGATATTGGAACTTGCTATCGTATCAAGCGGGGTGACACTAGAGCAGACATTTAAGAACAGCGTAGACCTTGCCCAAAAAACAGAGGAGATGGGCTACAAACGCTTTTGGCTCGCAGAACATCATAACATGATTCATGTGGCGAGTGTAGCTACATCGGTCCTTATCGGGCACATTGCAGGAAATACCAAAACCATAAGAGTAGGTTCCGGAGGTATTATGCTACCCAACCATTCGCCGCTTATTGTGGCAGAGCAATTTGGTACGTTGGGCAGGCTTTATCCTAACCGAATTGATTTAGGGCTAGGTAGGGCACCGGGTACTGACCAGATTACGGCGCATGCCATTCGTAGTGACAGGATGCAGGCCGTGCACAATTTTCCAGGAGAAATTGAGCAGATACAAAAGTATTTTTCAAACGAGAATGAATGGTCACAGGTACGAGCCGTTGTGGCTGAAGGTGTCAATGTTCCTTTATATATTTTAGGTTCTAGCCTTGATAGTGCACACCTCGCTGCAAAAATGGGATTGCCGTATGCTTTTGCGAGCCATTTTGCTACCGGTCTGTTGCATGAGGCCTTGGATATTTACAGAAAGGAGTTCCAACCTTCGGAACACCTTGACAAGCCTTATACTATTGCCGGAGTCAATGTCATAGCCGTCAATACCGATGATGAGGCTGAAAGAAATTTTACATCGCTTATACGAATGTTCCTTGGTATTCTCACAGGAAAAAGAGAACCATTGCAACCTCCAATGGAAATGACTGATGAACTGATGATGATACAACACAATCCTGCAGTACGTGAAATGCTTAAATACTCTTTTGTAGGACGAAAGGAAGCGGTAGCCAAACAGTTGAATAAATTTCTTTTAGAAACCGGTGTCGACGAACTTATGGTAGTTTCCAATATGCATGCGCATAAGGATAGGATAACATCGTATCAGATTTTGTCTGAAATTATTGATGAGAGGAATAGTATATAACTACAAAATATCTAAAGTCAGTTGGGAATTTGGGAGTTGGAAAATATATATCCCAAATGTTAGGGAATAAAAAAGAGGCTTTTAGCCTCTTTTTTATGATTATATTACAGATCCTTATCTTGTAAGGTTACTTCTTTTAATATTCTTTCATACTTTTTATAAAAACTATTTTAATACCCAATAGTTTATTTCATTTTTTAAGATTATTGACTTTGATTTGATGAATTCCCAATTTTAAAGAAATCTTCACATTTTTTTAAACATGGATATTTGTTTCTATCAATTATGTTAGACGATGTAAGTGCATCATGAAGACATTTAAAGTCTAAATTTTCTACTTTGAAATTTTTTAGAAAATCTCTAATCTTTAATTTGTTTGCATTGATCCCATTATATAGACTAGCGAAGTCATTATAAAAACTTATAAAATCATTTGTTTCAAAACCAGCTAATCGATAACTCATACCAGTCCTATTATTAATGGCTAAAATATAATAATAACTGCCTTCATAACAAGAAACATCAAAAGGTTTTGATTTTTGGGAAATGGGTTTTATGTCTGCTACATCAGCTTTATAAAAAGTAAATTTATCGTGAAGACTTCCTAATAAACTATTTTTAACTTCTAATGAGTCAATTTTTAATACTATTGCTTCTGAAAAAGCCTTAAAATCCGAATTTATAATTTCTATCGAACTTTTCTTATTTAAAAATAATTGCATTTTGAATGTTTCCTGTAAATTAACCTGGGCTAAGCTTGAAAATGATATTGTTATAATTAACAATAGAATAATTTTTTTTATCATGTTTCTTTTATTAATGTTTTTTTTCTAGTTCTAAAAACCTCTCTTGCCAATCCATTGCTGTTTTTGCAAATTCTTCGTTTCTATTAGCTGGCGTTTGACAATTCAAAAGTAATGGATCTTTATTTCCAGAAATTTGTGCATCCCACAACCTTGTTTTGATTGAGGCAAAATAACTTCTTGGATTTTCAGCAATTGCGATTCCATGACCAAATTCATGAGCTAAAACTGCTCCGATAGACAATTTCGAGCTTCCGTCGAAAGTTGTAGTTATATTACCATCTCCACCAATATTTCCGTCAGATAGTAAGGATTTTATTCCTGTTACGGCACCTCCATTACTAGGGTCCACATATCCATATTTAACTATAACATCAATACTTTTTCCTGTAACACCATTCTCAAGTGTGTTAATTTTTTTAAATCCTTCGGGGTCAACACTTGCAAAAGCATCTATCGATTCTTGCGTTTTTTTGTAATTATTTTCTGCTGTTTGATATTTTGCTTCTGCATTTTGCAGTCCTTCTCTAGCTGATTTATATTCCTTAAATTCCTTTTTTGTTGCAAAATCTTTTCTCTTCATATTCTGACTTGAATATTTATTGTCAAAGTTTCCTTTAGCTTTATTTCGTGTATCTAGTGCCTCATTTCTAGCTTTTTCATAGCCATTTACAACTTTCATCCCATCTGGGTCAAGAAAATAAATAGGATTATTTGCAGCATAGGTATATGGTGAGTAGCTGTAGTAATTTTCCGTCATAGGATCAATATTCATCCACCTTCCTATTGCTGGATCATAATTTCGTGCTCCATAGTCATAAAAATTTAGTCCCAATTCATCTTGATATTCCTTTCCGTTAAACTTATACTGGTATGTTTTTCTCAGAGTAGGTCCTAAGGGAGAAATACCAAGGGGATATTCTTTTCCTAATTCATTAAGAACGTATTCGTATTTATCTGAATTGTACTTGTCATGCTTCATCCCGAAAGGATAGTAATGGTTTTCCTCCATGATAACGAGCTTTCCTTCCTTTTCGTCCATACCATAGCTCATACGTATATTCCCTAAATGGTCAGTATAATTAAACACATAGCCGAATCTGCTTGTTCCTGTAGCCTTTACATATCCTTCAGCAGTAGGAAAGAATTCAAGTTTGCCAGAAAGGTATTGAAATCCAGATAGATAATCGGTTTCGGTTACCCTGCTAGCCGTTATTGTCTTTTTAAGCTTGTTTCCTGTCGCATCGTAAAGGTACTTGATTTTTTCTCCTGTCCTGAAAATAATTTCTGTAGGCAGATTCATATGATTGTAGGATATCGAAGTAATTCCTTTATTGTCATCCTTGATCATGTTTCCATCATTATCGTATTTATATTCTTCCTCCAAATCTGCACTATCCTTAAAGCCTGCAGGATGGTTGGTATTGTCTTTTAATTTCATAAGCCTATTTTGCGTATCATAAGTATAGTCTAAGGCATCTATCTCAATAGCAAAACTATCATAATCTAAGTCCCCATAGCGGCTTAGTCTCAGTATATTACCATTTTTATCGTATTCCATCGATTCGTTATATGATTTTGTGGCTCGTCCGCTTTTAAAATAAGAAGCGCTTCGAAGTCTATTTAAAGGGTCATAACGATAAGTATAGTTGCGTTTTTTCAAATCGCTTCGCGAAACCCATGATGATTGCGATATATTGCCATTGAAAAGTGCCGGTAGGCCGCTATCCGGGCTATTGGCAACGTCCCAATAATTCAATTTGAAAGCAAAGAGGTCTTTGTTGGCTATGGTTTCATCTTCAAAGTTATTTACGGAATTGATATCTGTAAGCCATCCACGTATATTATAGTTGTAGTCGGCTTTTTGAAAACAGGTATTACCCGTAATGTCGTTACCACCTATGCGTTTGGAAACGAGCTGCCCGATTTCATTGTACGTATTTAAGCTTAACAGCTGCTCTGCACTTTGCCCTGAGATTTCGTGCGTGTGCGAGTATAGCCTGTTTTGTGCTGTATATTTATATCTGTCATACACCTTTATGTCTCCAGTTGAGGATGTTCTTGCGTGTATAGTCAGCTTCTGAGAAGGTTGACCAGAAAAATCAAGCTTGCTGTCTATTGTTGTATGGCCACCAAGATAATTCGTTTTTCTTACCCTGATTGGCCTTTCGTTGTAATCATAAAGCATATAAGAAACACCACCCACGTAATTACTACTGGTTTGCAAAACACGCGTCCAACTACCTGTTTGTACTCCATTTGGCTTACGTGTTGTATTGAAATAGACTTCCTGTCCTTCTATAGGGCTAAAATCAGAAGGAGCATTAGGATATAAATAGTCGTCATAGTAATTAACGGAAAGTAAATGATATCCTGAAGTTGGGAAAGCTTGATTTGTATACCGGACTGCAATACCGCTGATATTGGTATCTGAAACTGATTTGCTTTCGCTGTAATTAGTTGTCATTGCATTTAGCTGGGATTGGAGAGTCTGTCTCGTTGAACTATCTATAACGGCACTGACCGGCATCCAACCTTCCAAGACAGGTCTGTTGAAAACATCATATTTGGTAACACGCCACCCCCTATAATTCACATCACTGAAAGGGGATTGGGTTGGTCCCATAGCCACAACTCTATCAAGTTTGTCGTATACGATATATTCCCATTGCTTTCCCGGAATCTTTTTTTCTATGAGTCTGAATCGTCCATCGTATTTGTATTGGTAACATAAATCGGAAACGACACTCTGGTTTATAATCGCAGTATACACGGTCTGTCCTTCTCCAAATGTTGAAGTCTCGAGAGGGGCAGTGATTGTATGGTTCAAACTTGTGAAATTTCCCGAATTAGGATAATTGTCGGTAAATTTAAGTTGGTTGTTTTCTACATATACCGTATATCTTGGGAATCCCGCATTAAAAATCCCGATTGTCATATTTGGGATAGGCTGGCTGGCATTTATGGTATGGCTTTTTGAAACATCTATTTGTGTTGCAGAGAAACTACCTTGAAAATAAAGCTTTATGGTATTGTTTTCAATACTAATACCTCCGCCTCCGCCTCCATTATAGCTTACTAACAGGTCCCTTAGGTTTATATTCTGAGAGTAGGTGTATGGGAGTACAGTTGATGTTATGGTTGTGACGGAATCTGCTGCTAAAGGCGGAATGACAAAAGCGAGATTACCATAAGAATCATATACATAATAGGTGTTGAGTGAGGAAGTTTCGCTTTCATAAGTTCTTTTCAGTACGATTCTTCCTAAATGATCTTTATATTCTTCTGAAGTATTTTTTTTACCGGATGTCCAATTTTCGTCTCTTGTGGTTTTCTTGTAAAGACTTCCTGGTCTGCTGTATCCGTCTGAAGCGAGGACACCGAAACTCACCTTAAAGGCCTGTACTTTGTCATTTTCAGCATTTAAGTCATATGTGAACTTGATAGCCCTGTCATTGTCATTTGTTTCATTTCCTATCCAAGCAGTACCCGGTGGACTTTGCTTTAGTACTCGGTTGAGAGGGCTTTTTTCAAAGAATGTTTTTGTATAAGGGTTAGAATTACCAGTATAGAGATTAAAGTTAAGTACATTGGTTTCTGCATTGGCGTCAAAAAGCATGTCCTGTCCAGGTTTTGCGAAAGGAAGAAACTTTCTCTCTTCCCGCCCCAAATCATCGTAAGTGATTAATGTAACCAAATCATTACCAGAAGCAGACCGACGATGGGCTATTTGTTGTACAGTTCTGCCCAATCCGTCTAAATAGGTTACATCTACCTCAACTTTTTCACCTTCAGAGTCTGAAATTGAAGTCTGGCTTTCAACCTTATATCTTTTTGTTTTTATATAATTCTGATCTTGACTTTGTGACAGCATTATGTAAGGAAGCAGCAAAAATATTTTATATAGGTTTTTCATAGGTTCTGAAATTAATTTTGCGGTCTGAAATGATATTCATACTCCGATAGTAATTTTTCCTTCTCGTCCTTGACGGTTATAAGACGTCCAGCATCATCATATTTGTAGTATACGGTATTGCCTTTGGGGTCTGTTATCGTACTTACTCCCTGACCTTGAATGTGCGTATAGGAAGTAATTGATGTATTTGGCAGTGTGTTTCTTAGGTTGTCTACTGCAGAGATAAGCGCCGTCTCTGTGCCTGTATTTGATATGTTTTGCAGGTTAGGTACAGTTGAAGAAATTAGCGAATAATCAACATTTTCGATCTTAGCTATCGGCAATGTTTTGTTATATCCCCATATTATACAGGTTTTGAGTCCATCCTCTTGGTGATATGAGATTAGATTACCCATATCATCATATTGGTCATAGAAAATCTTTTTTTTAAGCTCGGCAACCGTACTGGCGTTTGGTCTGATTTCTATCGATTGTGGAAGCGTAAGGGGTCCTAATGTTTGATAGGTATAGCTTAATTGGTTCATCTGGGCATTTTCAGTAATAGTTTCAAGTAATGGAAGGCTAAGCCAATTTCTGGCAGTTAGTTCGGGAGTGCTATAATATAATGTAGACTTACTATTGATAAGATTTCCGTATGAATCTCTTGTTTCAATAGATGTGATCAGATTGTTGGAATTGTAACTATAGCCCGTACTAGTCCATCTGGAACCTGAAGGAAAAAACTCAGTTGTTCGTTCTGATGATAATAGGCTTTGTTTCCCATAAATAGCATAATATCCTGCCAGATGCTGAGGTTTGGTATAAGGTACACATCCTCCGCCGGCACAATCAAAACCGAAGATATTCCGGAAACCTACAATCATATTACCGTAATAAATATTTGACTGCTTTGTAATATAATTATATTCTGTCTTTACCAATGGATTTGGAGCTCCAGCAGCATAAATTTCTTTGATTAAAATCTTCCCATTTTCAGTAGCATTTATGTCCATTAATGCAGGCATTTCGATATCAATTTTATAATCATGCTGCTGTAGAGATCTGTCATCCCTTTTATTTGTAAAGTTATATACCGTCTTTCCATTTCCTGAAGAAGATTCGTGAGACATCGTTACTTGATTATACCCTACCATATTAAATGATCCAAGCAAAGAAGGTCGCTGATAACTAGTATTGTTAAATTCGTCCACGCTAAAAGTAGAGCCATGGTAGGAATCAGATGTGAAATTACCTCCAAGTCCTGGAACAAATGTATAAGTCGTGGCTGTATAATGTTTTAATATTTCGAATGGAACAATAGATATACCGCCAGAATAAGTATAGTTTGTTTTTCTTTGTATTATTCCATTGTCAGTAAGTATGATGCTTTTAATCCTCAGACCGTTGCCACGAATAAAGTCGCTTATAACATTCCCTGCATTAGGAAGGACAGTTTCAAAAGTTGCACGCTGATACTCATTCAGTTCATAATCGTATTCAATTTTTCCTCCTGTAGGATATTGGATCGTATTTAATACAGAAGCTCTGGCATAATTTACATAGGCCGATTTGTCATTACCATTGTCACCAAAAGCAGGATAGCCTACGGCGGCAGGATTTGGAGCAAGGGAAGTATTTACTGTCTTGCCATTATAGTAGCCCCAAAAGTCTACTGCTGTTGAGGTCTTCCTTGGCAGGCTGTTCTGGTCGTAGGTAAAAATATATGGATTGCTTCCAATTTCTTGCAATGATAAAAGTTTTAATCTATACGAATTTTGTATTGGGTTATAGTTGGGACTGGTCGGATTTGGAGTGACAAATACATTTCCATTTTCGTTTGCAATAAAATAATCGTATGAAAACCTGAAATCCTTAAGTGTGATATTTTTCGGGTTTTTTATCAGAATTCGATCCATCTTTTTATCATTCAGTCTATCGGAACGGTCAGAGTACTCGAATGTAACAACTTCATTTGGACTGATTATCTTGCTTACGTACATCATTTTTTCATACATTATGGTACTTGTCAGAGGGTAAGATGTGAGATCACCACCTTGATATATTGTACTGCTCAAATTTCCATAACGTCGCCCTTGTCCTGCACTAAAGTTCCAGGTGTTTATTTGAGATATCTTTCTTAATTTTTGTGAATAGGATCCTGTCTTTGTTATGCCATAATCCGAATATTCAAAATCTATTACTTTGTTTTTTGTAGTGATTATTTTTATAAGACTCCAGGTATTTGTATAGCTATTACCGCTTGCCTGCAAAAAATCCGGCGTGATATCATCGGTAAGTGTTGAAGAATTATCCTGTCTCATTTTGCCAAAAATATACTGATTCCCATCTGGTGTAGTGATTCTCCAGCCAATGGGATTAGGGTTAGAGCTATCCACTATCTGCTCAACCATATATCCCTTGTTATTGAGAATCTCAATTGTACCATTTGAGGTGTCGAATCTTTTTATGAACTTTAGTGAATGTCCAAGAAAATCAACCCTGAAAATGTCCGGCTCGCTATCAATATAAGGATCATTAACATCCCAGTCTTGTGTCTGGCAGAATGATTTGCCTGTAATCGGATAGCCGTTTGTGGCTATAAAGATAGAATTCGATATAGAAGGAAGGGTTGTAGTAAAGGTCGGCTCAGGTGAACAGTTTGTACCATTTGGCAATGTCTGGCAGATTGCAGGTGATAGATTACTACAATTCATCGGCCATTCATAAATTACTGGATTTACAGCCTTTTGATATTTCAGTAATTTCCGCGTATATTGTATAGTTAAAAGATCGTCTTTGTCATTTATAGTCTGTGTTATCTGACCCAAATTCATATTCCAACCTAATCCAACATTGCTGGCTTCTTCACTCACCCTAAAACCTCCTGCATGGTATTGGAGGCCTAACGGAACCACAGCACCATCAACTTGAATCGTATATAAAGGGATATTGATAGAAGGAACACCCGAATATTCACCAACTGGAATCTGATCATACTTAGTAAATTCATATGCCTTTGAAGGTTCTGGAGCCTTAAACGAGGGCAGGTTCTGTGCCCTTGTGATACCAGGGCTTATAAAAAGTAGGGCTAACAGAATTATTTTTTTCATAGATTTAGTCTTTAGTTAGTTTTAGTAATAGTCTTGACGACTTTTACTGAGTCATTTTGCACGTTAGTCCGGATCTCGATTAAATAAATACCTTCAGGCATTCCACCAAGATCTACAGGAACTGTGCGGCTATTGATTTCAAAATGCTGTAATTGCCTTCCAGATAAGTCATAAACTGTGGCCGTACCTTTTTCGAACTCATAACCAACAATCACATTGGTATAGTGGAGGGTAGGATTAGGCCAGGCTTCTATCGGATTTTTCTTTTCCTTTTTTTTCTTCTTGTCTTTCAATTTTACAACCCAGAAATCATTGCGGCCTTGTCCTGAATTCCTGTCACGAGAAGAGGCACCCATAGAAGTACCAGCCAAGAGATAGCCACCGTCTCGAGTTTCTATAGCCTTTCTTAAGATATCTTCTCCATTGCTACCTATAGTCTTGGTCCATTTTTCTTCGCCATTTTCGTTGGTCAATATGGCAACGTAGTCATTGATACCTTCCTTGTCTTTTTTCTTCAGATCAGAAATCTCACTTTGTGCATGACCTCCGAGCAATAATGAACCATCGCGATTTTCTTCAATAGAGATAAGAAGATCAGCTTTTCCAATATCATAAGTCTTTTGCCATAATATTTCACTTGCAGGATCTATTTTCAACAGCCAGAAATCAAAACCATTTCCATTTGAAATGCTCTTATTTCCGTTATTTGCAGAATTGGAACTGCCAGCTAGAATATACGTACCATCGAGAGCTTTGAGTATTACCTGCAACTGGTCATCGCCTTCACCGCCATATATTCTCTGCCATTCTATTTCTCCTTTTGGATTCAATTTTAATACCCAATAGTCCGATTCTCCATAGCTTTTTTCGCTTTTACTTCCTGAATCGGTGGAGTTGGATGAGCCGCCGACAAGAAATCCGCCTTCACTGGTCTGTACGATACTTCTAAGTTCATCAGCATACTGCCCTCCATAGGTTTTCTGCCATTCTACTTCGCCTTTTCTATCCAGCTTTACAATAAAATAGTCAAGGTTTCCAAAACTATCGTCTTTCTTGCCGAAAGAATCTGCTATACCTTTTTTGTTCTTTTCACTCCTACCAGAGCTTGAAGAGCCCCCTATAATGTAGCCCCCATCTGCGGTAGGGATAATGCATTGTAGCAGTTCCTGCCCGGAACCGCCTATTGTCCGCTGCCATTGCTGGCCACCTTTGGCGTTTAATTTAATAATCCAGAAGTCTTCTTTTCCTAGGCAGTCATCGGTTTTGTGTTCGCCTCTAGGCGAGTCAGAGGTACCTGCAAGGATAAATCCTCCGTCATGAGTAAGCTTTACAGACTGGAGTAGATCTGCTCCAGTTCCCCCAAAGGATTTTTGCCAATCGAGTTCGCCCTTCTCGTCCATCTCCCAGATGAAATAATCGAGATCCCCGTTACCCTCATCGGCCTTGTTTCCGGTGTTTTTTGACAATGAACTTCCGGCAAGGATAAAGCCGTAGTCGGGGGTCGGCTGGGCATCGAATAGATAGTCCGAATGCTTTCCGCCGTAGGATTTCTCCCAGAGGATATCCTGCGCATGCAGGAATCCATTAAAAAGCAATGCACAGGGCAATGCTAGGCAAAGTCTTGTTTGCATTATAAGTGTAATTAAAAGTTAGAATATGAAACTCATATCTGATGTTTAACTAGATGTGCTTTTTAGTTTAACACCATGCCGCTGGGAGTATGTAGCAGCAGTAAATCTTGTGCCGAAAATAGCAAACTTTTTTTAACATCTCGGCTAATTGTTAGGTTTTTATTAACAATTTTGATTGTACTGTTACAATTGTTATTTCTAAATTTCAACGGTGAGGTTATCTTTCCAAATATTCTGTGACAATAAATATTTTTGGAATACTGTTTATTTCAATAGACCTAATTTTTAGATTTTTGGAAATAAAAAAGAGGCTAAGAGCCTCTTTTTTTAAAGTATTTTGTGACCCCAAATTTACAAAATCCAAATCATTTTATGCAGGATTTAAGGAAATTAGCCTATTATGTGTTCTGATTCTGTAAGGCTATTTTTAATCTTGACGGTTTGGATGTCCCGTCAGGGATTTGCCATATTTTATGTGTCCATTAATGAACATTTGAATTTAATTGGTGTTCGATTAAAAGTAATATTCGCTAAACATCGGTTTATTATTTGCGATGATCTATTGTTAAAAGAAGAACAAATTATTTTGTACATTGTCTCTCGATATGGTCAGCGATGATTAGGAAATTGTTCAATAAATGAGCCAATATACATTCGAAAATATAGATGATTTTGCTTTTGAATCACTCTGCCGTGATCTTTTAAATGAACATTACAGAATTGATGTTCGTACTTCACATGAGCTCAACAATTATATTATCTCCTTTTCCAGTTTTAAGAGAGGAAGGGACGGTGGTATTGATTTGCTTTATGAGAAGGATGATGTAAAATTAATAGGTCAAATCAAGCATATCAGGGGAGATTTTAAAGCGCTTATGAAATCGCTTAAACAAAAACGAAACGGGATAAACGAGGCTGATAAGGCAAACGCCCTTTCACCCACGCGTTATTATTTTATGACTTCTGTGCCGTTATCTTTAACTGATAAGCAAAAATTAGTTGAATTTTTTTCACCTCACATTAAGGATATCGAAGATATATACGGTCGTGAAAATCTCAATGATCTTCTTACGAGATTTGAACACGTGCACAGGAGGCATGTCCATTTGTACTTCAATAGTACTTTTGTGCTAGATCGGCTTTTCAGTCAGGGAACACTTTCCGGGAGTGAGTTTACGCTTAAAGGGCTCCAGGAAAAACTGAAATCATTTGTGCAGACTGCGAATTTCAGTAATGCACTGGAAGCCATTGATTCCAGAAACCTTCTGATTATAAAGGGGCTTCCTGGCGTGGGGAAGACTACATTAGCGGAATTACTATGTCTTTATTACGCTGAGAAAGGCTATAGATTTGTAGAGATATTTATAATTGACGATATAATTGAGAGGCTTCTGGATGATCAGGAGAAGTGTATATTCTACTATAATGACTTTTTAGGTGCCAATGCATTACTGATAAAAGATGCTCTTCGTAACGAAGGCAAGTTAAGTAGGCTTCTTCGACGTATCAGCTCTTCCTCTACAAAAAAGATTGTCCTGACAACGAGAAATAATCTATTTATTAATGCGGAGGTACATTCTGAAAACTTAGAGCGTATTTTTTCAAGAATAAGCCCCTACGAGCTCGATATATCAACACTGACCTTTGAAGAAAAAGAACAGATTGTACGAGTTCACGCAAAACGTAATAATCTTTCTGAAACACTTTTTGCTGACCGACTGATTACAGAAATAGCATCACATAGAAATTTTTCACCCCGGTTGATAGAATCTATAACAGATCACGCAGACGATCTCAAAGGAGAGAAAAGTTATTACGAATTTGTAATGCACAGCTTAAGTAATCCGCAGGCTATATGGCGCAACGTCTATCATCAAACGTCGCAACAAAACAAAATATATCTTAACCATCTTTATCTTTTTGGTAACTCAAGCTGGCAATCTATTTTTAGGAGCTCGTTTGAAAATAGAATCCGCTATGAGGCAAATTATAATAATTACAGCGTAACTTCTAATGAATTTCGAGATTGCACACGTCTTATGGATACAACCTTTATAACCATACGGCAAGCAGATTTATCGGAATGGGATGACCAGCAAATAGAATTTATTAATCCTTCTTTTGCGGATTTTCTTATAGCAGAGATACGGGAAAATCCATTGTTTGTATTCGGGTCAATAATGTCTGTCGATCGTTATGAAATTTTGTATACTAGAATAAATCACAAAAACAAGGAACTCGCCCGACTTTTAGATAAGAACCAATTGGAAGAGCTTTTCCTAAAGTCTAAGAGAATTTACTTTTTATTTAAAGAACAACACAGCTCTATTGCATTCTTCGAAATGATAAACAGTTATTTTGCTCAAGATGCTATTATAGAGGTATATGCGCTTGAATTGCAAAATCTATTTGATTTAAATGAAATTGGAGATTCGATTTACGATTATCATACGTTTTTATCAAACTATCATTATTCCGGAATTATTAGGAAATACGTGATTGATAATTACTCCACTATTTTGACCGAATTATGGCGAAAGGTATCCTATGTTTCTGATTTTGAAAATATTTTAGACCTTATTCGTTTATATGCTATGAATATAAATAAGTATCTTGATAATAAAGACCAAAACCAATTGGTTGTGAACTCATTTAAAAAAGTAATCGAGGACGATATTGCAGATTATCTTTTCAGGAAACAAGATTATATCCGAACTTTTTCAGATGTTGAGGAGATTTATAACGAAAAGAGGCAGGATTATATAAAATACCTGGAAATTGTAGCGGTGGGTGAGGAAATTGTAGTGGAAACTTTGGATAGAATAGATTGGCAAAATATTCTTTTATACAGAAAGTTTAAAGACGATGGCATTCGAGAAGGTGAGGGTTAACTCCGGCTTAGACATTATGCTTTAAATCCCCTGGGCTACTGGCTTTCTGACAACTGGGACCGAATAGCAGTAAGACAAGAATATACTTTTGCCTTAAATTATTCAGTTTCAAAATGACACATTATAAAAGGTACGTACTAATTATTATTCTTCTGACATTCTCTGTTTCAGCCAGTGCACAATTGGAGTTATATGCTAAGTTTAATACCGATGGTTCGGTTATGCCTGTCATTGACTACTTCGGCAATAAAAAGATAAGCAAAAAGCTTTCGCTTACTTTTTTTGGACTTGTGCGCGAACAGTGGGGCCAGGCATTAGTGGGGTTATCTTATTCCCCTGCAGACAACATCAAGCTTTATGCAAGCGCCGGTATCGAAACCGGACAAGAAATTCCAAGGCATTCAGCCAGTATTTGGCTGAAGAGAAACAAAATTACCTTTCTTGCCCTTTATGAGCTTGGAGGGGGCAAAGACAATTATTTATATAAAGTCAATGTCTTTCATGAGCTTTCTTCACAAATCAGCCTGGGTGTCATGGACTGGCGTTATCACGGTTTAGGGCCCAATTTCAGATATACTATCCCGAAGCTGCAATCGACGCTATGGATTATGCCGGCCTATGACCATGAGGAAAGAGTCGGTCGATGTATGTTAGATCAACCATTTCATAAGTGGTTTTAGATCAGATAGGTTTATGATCCCCTAAAAGGTCCCGGAAAGTCAACTTTTGGAGTTCATTAGAAAATACCCACTATTAAGTATTTTTTTTTCACTTGATAAATCGTATATTTTGTCAGAAAATCACACCCTTTGGACACAGGACCTATCGCCAGTTTCGATTTTATCAAGATCCTCAATGAGGACAGGACTTACCGACTTCTTTTCCCAGTCAAGGAAGTGGGCATGGCCATCCTGGAAATTTACGAAGCGATCGAAAATAACATTTTTGAGGATAATAAGTTCACTGAGGCTGACCTTCACTCTGCTTTCAGCAAAGTTTACGGAGTAGGTGAGCGCTATCCCAAAGAGGTTTATAGTGCCCATATCATGGATCTTCAGGAATACTTTCTGGACTATGACCAACAGACCCAGAAATATTTTTTTAAGGATTATGCCTTCAAGTTTTGTGAGCATGCCAAGACTACTTTGAGAGGGGCTTTCAACCCGACCCGGATTCAAAATATATGCAGCCATCTCAGTAATTCGCTTCAGGCAAAAGACACCGAAGAAGGGCTGATTTTCTGGCTAAAGGAAGAGTTTGTAAAGTTCGAGCCGGATATGCGGGAGCAGGTTGATTTCCTCGACCGACAGATCGCTAATTCTATCGAGCAGCTCAAGCAGCGAACACTGATTTCTCAAGATAATTTTATAACAGTACTTATCGCAACGGACGAAAACCTTGCGTCATCGCAAAACCATGTAAAGGAATTGAGGGCAGCTTATTCGGAAACCAAGATCATTAGGGATGTGCTTAACCGCAAGAATATGGGTACTGAAGAGATAGGGCTGCTCATAAGAAATGTGAATCTTTTTTTCAGGTATTGCAACGACCGGCTTAATTCTATCGACAGGAAACTTGACAGGATCCAGCCTAAAGTAAAACAGCTGTTCACTTCACTGAACAAGCCAATATTTAATGCCAAAGTGGAAAGGTTCATCAGCCATCTCCTGGACAATTCAACCATTGAATATGGTGATACCCAAAAATTCATGAGTTTGCCTACCGGGGTTGAAAATCCGGTTTTACGCCACAAGGCTCCCAATTTTACGATCATAAGCAGAGACAAGGAACTCTTTCCTGCAAAGCCAAACGAGCGAAGACATTATGTGCAAAACCAGGAAAAAGTAAAGGCTAGTACCGATAAGGCCCTCAAAGTGATCAAGGATGCCGATGTTGCGCTTAAATGGGAGGATTATATTTTGTCCGAAATTCAGTTGAAAGGATACATAAACCTTTCCGAAGCTTTTTTTATTGTAGCCGCCGATACAGACTCCTCCTTGGCGGTGACGGTATTGTTCAATACGATACGTCGGATTTACAAGACGCCGTCCCTTAAGCTTAATACTATTAAAGAATTATACACCAATCGTGATTATAAAGACATAACACTATGGAAAATGGAAGTGATAAAAATTCAATAGTCGATTTTTTGTTTGATGCTGCTGCGGAGGATTATTTCGCGGAAATTGATTATGCCCTGAAAGACGGGGTTCATTTTCAACGTGAAGGTAAACAGTTTAGGCATTATAACTTTATAGAATCTAATGAAGAGGGTCTCCGTCTGTACTATCAGAAATTTTTCAATGTCAACCTTGCCCGCGAAGGAGAGGGAGCCAATACTTATTTTTTTCTCGATTTCTATGGAACTGACAGGGGAGGGATTCCCAGTCGCCATCGTCATATCATGAAAAGTGAACATGTACTTATAGGATTTATAATCTACAAGATTGTAATTATAGATAAAGAGATCGATCTGGATTCAGTTCAGAGGCTCAAAGAGAAGATCAGGATAGATTACGAGGATTATAAGCCTGGGCTCTATAGGCTGATAGCAAAATCCAAAAATACCACACCGGGAAATATGAATGATAATATTTTGGATGCTAACGTGCAATCTGCTTTGGAAGAATTTCGCAAGATCGGCTGGATCACTATGGAAAAAGATGAGTTTAGCCTCTTGCCGGCATTCAACAGACTGGTGAAAGTTTATGAGGAACATATACTTAATATTGATGAAACATTAAACCGCCTGCGATGAAGAAGTTTCCAAGGATAGCAAGGTTGTCAACACTAAATATAGTACGGCATCAGAATTTCGACTATGAGTTCAATCCATTCCGAACGGATTTTGTGGGGGAAGGCGGAGCAGGAAAAAGTATGATCGGAGATTTGCTACAGTTGATCTGTGTCGGTGTCAAAGCATTCCGTTCTCCAACAAAGAGTACAGGATTGAGGGAGCCAAAAACAATGGTACTCAGGAGTGATGGCAACGGCACGGATTTCGGGTATGCGTTCATTAATGTCGAAGTGAAAACTAGTGAGTATCTCGTAATTGGAATCTATCTCGAGAGTTCAGGTAATTCCAATATGTTCATTGTCCAAAAGGGTTATACATTTGATACAGAATCTTTTCTTGAACCATTTTCCTCAAAGCTAGGAGTAGAGGATTTTGTAAAAGACAATATGTTCTTGCCAATACCGGAGCTTAAAAATCACTTGCAGGATACCTTCGGCCTTACATGTGAATCATGGGAGCGGACCAATGTATACCATAAGATCTTACACCATAACGATATTCTTCCTATTGATTTATCCACCAATAACAAGACTTTGGAAAACTATGCTAAAATAATACAAGCTTTTTCCAGAGAGTCCCTTGATATCAATAAGAGCGAGAAGCTGCAGACATTTCTTTTTGGGGACCACAAAGAGGGAGAGTTTGTAAAAGCGTTTTATGATGCGATTGCAGAGCTTTCAGATGACCTTAAGCAATTTGACCATAATCTGGATGAGATCACTGAGCTTAAAAGTAAACAAATGGATTTAAAGGAGCTGCTTGATCAAAAGCTGGCAATGGAAGAAGCGTTAAAAATTTATCTGATAGAGGCCTATAAGTATTATTGTCTAGAGATTGTCCAAATTGAGAATGACCTGACAGAGAATTTGGAACGTTACTATGAAAGGATAACGTTACTTCCGAAATTAAAAGATAAACTGATACAAAAGGCGTCAGCTGTCGAACTCTCCCTTAAGGAATTGGATAAGCAATGGTCTGAAGCGCTGGAAATCCGTAACGCATGGAAAGAGAAGGATAGGAAGCAAGCCGAATTTGCCAAATGGTTGGCGACTCTGGGTGTAACAGAAGAAAAGTTGCTTGCCTTTTACCAACAGTACCAGCTGTCGAAAACAAGGATTGAAAAAAGAAGGATCCTTGAACAGAAAATTGATGCGCAGAAAGGAGTACAGATGCTAGAGCGTTTGAGTGGAGCAGGTATATTGCTGCAACTTACAGACCTGATCCGGTCTTATGAGGAAGATATTAAATTTAAGAATAGGCTCCTTAGCCTTAACAACATAAATGAGACAGGTTCGCTTGCTCGATGGGCACTTGATTACGAGGGCATGATAAATAAAGCGCAGGAAGGAGTAATCCGTAAGTTTCACGATCAAAATTATAAGGTAGCAGAACCGGAGGATAAAGCTCTGGTGTATCTTCCCGATCCATTATCGGTATTGGCCGGACTCTCCGAAGTGAAAGCCAATGAAGAAGGATATTGGTTGGACCTTAATGGCATCTATGAATATATAGCTACAGATTTTGAACCGATATTTGATAAAAACAAAGAGGAGATACGCGCTTATTTTGAGCATCAATCTGTCTCACTACAATCTGAATTAGTTTCGCTGGATAAGCTTAAGGATAATGCCGTGAATTTAAAAGCGATATTTACATCATTGGAGAGCCCCGACAGTTATGCTGAGGCGTGGTACGCAGATATACGCCTATCGGACCAGTTGGAAACATTGCCAGTTCATGCCATGGAGGCGAATGAGTTTTTGGAACACCACAGATTATACCAAGACAGGACCACCATTATCGAAGAAGCTAATAAGGCGGACATAAAGTATAGCGGACTTGACCGCCAGCGAAGCAGCCTTAAGACGCTTGTTGATCATATAGACAGAAAATTGAAATCGTTCAATGTCACAAGCCAGGCAGAGGAGCTGTCGGATCTTAAGAGGAAATATAACATTACTATAAACGAAGATGACGATGTTACGGAGGTACTATTATCCGCAGAAGATTTTATTGAGGCGTTTGAGAGGCTGTACGAAGAATGTCTGCAGTCTGTATCATTACCCATAAAAATCAGGCAGCTAAATGAGAATCTGTCTAATGCGACTGTCGAACGGAATGATATTTTAGTGCAAGCCCCGGAGGAACTTAAAAAGCTAGATGTTGAAACGACTGATGGAATAGATTTCGTAAGAAATCTTGAGGCCGGATATAAAAAAAACCTCGATGCCTACAACGTAACCTACAACACCCTTTGCCGGACCTACCTCAAGCATAGGCTCGAAAGGTTTGAGCACACCAATGACTTCAGGGGCCTGTGTTACGAGATACTGCCTTCAGGACTCTTTGACGAGAGTAACCTGGAACAGGATATCATTGAAATGATAAGCCTGTATCTGCGGGAGATCAATCTTAAAAATAAGAAGCTCAACCATAGGAAGCTGATGAAGCTTCAGCACATAATCGATAAATTGCAGGAGGAAGTCAGCGAACAGATTAGCAATGTCAAATTCATTAAGGGTTTCCTCAACGAAAAAGACAAGATCATCACGGGCGATCTGAAAGTCGCTATGGAAGAGTTCCCAGGAATTTTTGAACATGGATGGATGAAGGTATTTCTCGATAACATAGAAGAAGACCTAAGGCTGGGAGGCGAAAATTCATTATTTGAATCATTGCGGGGTCTGTCGACAGATCTTGAAAATTATCCGACCCTTGAGGAGAAACTTCGCGAGGCCTACTATAAATCCGGTGGCTCCCGTACTGATAAGCCCAAAATCGAGCAGCTTTTGAATCCCAAATCTTATTATGGCTTGAAGTTTTCCATAAAAAATAAGGATGGTCAAAAGAATGATGGAAGCACAAGCCAGGCATATTCAGCCATTGCGCTGCTTTGTATGGCAAAACTAAGGCTCATCGATCTCTCAAATAATAGTGGCAAAACCACAAAGGCTATACGTTTTATGGCTATAGATGAGGCGGAAGGCTTGGGCAGCAATTTTGAAATGCTCCATAAAATTGCAAAAGATAATGATTATCAGATACTATCATTGTCAATCAGTCCTAACAAAGTGGACCCTAGGAACCAGCATATATACCTGCTCCAAAACAGTAGTGAAGATGTCAATGTCAATTACGAACCAGTCCCGATATTCGGATCTGCAAACATCGATACTATATGAAAGGTTTGGAATGGCGTCACTTAAAAGGCCTGCATGAACTATATACGGATAAGCAAACGCGTCTGAGGATTCATTCAAACGCTTACATCAATCAGGTGCTGATCAAGCAAAAGAAAATGATCAGGCCTAAGATGGGAAGCCGAACCATTTTGGAAGCCGCACCGTCCTTTAAGGAATATTACGAGAAGGAGTTTTTGGCCTATTATCAATACTATAACAATTTCTTTATTGAGGCTGACCTAGAAAACAACGCACGGAAGACCTTTACGGAGGAGGATCTTAAAGGACTGATTTTTGTTTATTACAACAGGGAAGAATTACGGAGTAAGCTTACCACAGAGCACAAGTTCTCGGCGGAGGTATTTAAAAAGCAGAATTCAAAGTATATGTCCGGTAAGCCTTCATTGCGAAACGGGATGCTAAAAATACTAGGCATTACCACTTTTCCAGATAAAGAACCCAAAGACAATACATGGAGGATAGTCTGTGATTGTCTCAACCCTCAGGTTATTGTGCTATGTGAGAATTTGGACTGCCTTAAGGTGCCGGTCGAATACAAGGCTAACAATATTGAACTATGGTATGTCGGTGGCAACAATACAGCGCCACTCTTAGATATTTCAGAGGAAAAGTTGAAGCTCCCTATATTTTATCTATGCGACTGGGATCATTCTGGACTGTCGATCTACAGCAGGGTACGTAAGATAATGAATGAAAAAGGAGCACAAATAACATTGATTCGTCCTGCTCCTGGAACAAAAACGTTAGCCGTCGGAGTCAAGAACCATAAAAGCAAATGGAAACAAAAGCCATTTTCAGGGCTAAAAGCGGATGATTTTACGGACGAAGAAACGGAACTTATCCATAAGCTAATAAGAGAAGACATATGGATTGAAGAGCAGAATATTGACATGATCAATATCCTTCGAACAAGCGGTTTCATTTGAGAGCAACATAGTCCGAATCAGCGGTACGCCTAAGAGTTTTTTATGCATAGTTCACTTTAAAACAGGCTCAGGTAGATATCAGCCGCTTAAGTAAATATATGCCGATTATCCAATTAAATGCGAAGGATTAGGAGTACGCGTAATTTTTGTCCAATTAATAATTAATTTTGATTTAAAGCGATAAACTATGGGATATGATTTTTCGAAGCTGAATGACAAGGATTTCGAAGCTTTGGGAGCATCGGTAATCGAAAAGCTTTTAGGCAAGCGGGTCGAAATATTTAAGGCTGGCCGTGATGCAGGAGTCGACGGCCGATTTTGGATCGGCAGTGAAGGTGCCAGTGAAGGGATCATACAATGCAAGCATTTTATGAATACCCCCTACAAAACAATGATTAAAAAACTAATGACTGAGGAAGCGCCCAAGGTTAACAAGTTAAAGCCAGGTAGATATATCTTCATCACTTCCCAAAAGCTTTCAAGGGCGAATAAAGCAGAAATAAAAGAAATCTTCCAGCCTCATATTATCAGGGAGGATGACATTTTAGGAAGGGAAGACCTGGACATTTTTTTATCAAAAAGAGAGAACCAGGATGTCGTCGAGCAAAATTATAAACTTTGGATTACCAGTGCCCCGGTTTTGGATCTGATCTTTAATAATGCGATAAAAGGCAGGAGCAAGAGTACTATTAGAGATATTGAAGAAAATGCACATAAGTATGCATTAACACAAAATCATTCAAGAGGATTAAGAATCTTGGAAAAAAATAATGTGGTGATCATCACCGGAGAACCTGGGATCGGCAAAACTACCCTTGCCGATAATTTGGCGCTTTATTACACAGCAAAGGGATATGAATTTTGTGACATCGAAGAAAATATCAGCGAAGCCGAAAGTTTGTTTAGAGAGAATGAAGAGAAGAATATCTTATTTTACTGCGATGACTTTCTCGGCAGCAATCTCTATGATGCCATAAATAATAAAAAGGATTCTCATATTGCTAATTTTATTGCCAGAGTGAGCAGGGACAATACAAAAAAGTTTATACTTACTTCAAGAACCAACATCTTAAATAAGGCATTTAGCGTCAGCCATAAATTCCAGAACAGCAAGATCAGGGATAACGAATTTTTGCTTACGGTAGAGAATTTGACCGCTTTGGATAAGGCACATATACTGTATAACCATATCTACTATTCGGCGCTGGATAAAGTGTATATTGACCAAATAT
This sequence comes from uncultured Flavobacterium sp., assembly GCA_964518395.1. Lineage (GTDB taxonomy): Bacteria > Bacteroidota > Bacteroidia > Flavobacteriales > Flavobacteriaceae > Flavobacterium. The sequence continues at coordinate 42,654 of CAZFGA010000004.1, read as the reverse complement.
ATGAGAATAAGCGCTATCGGGAAATAATTCGCCATAGAAATTTTAATCCGCGGATAATAGAATTTATTACAGATAGCAACAGGCTAAGCGACGTTGCGCCTGAAGATTATTGGAATTTCGTTTGGGGCAAGCTTGAAAAACCTGAAGAAATTTGGGCAGATTATTTCCAGAACCAGACAGATGACAGTATCCGGGCATTGATATTTCTGACCGTGTACAACAAAGGTAAAATATCGGAAGAAGATTTAAGACGTTCATATAGCACTTTCATGGCAACGCATCGGATTAATTTAGGCGATCATACTGATAAAAGTTTTGAAGCGGTAAGGAAATTGGCTGTCAGATCATTGCTTAACAGGAACCAGGTCGGTGAGAATAAGTTTGAGTATACCCTTTTTAACCCTTCCATCGCTGATTATATCCTTAGTTCCTATTCGGCAGAGGATATGTTGGTATGCGATATATTGACCTCGTTGGTTACAGAGGATTCCCTTAGATATTTCAATACGCTATCCATATCGAATGTGATTTCCAGGCGATCCCGGGAAATCATCCAGGAAAAATTATTTGAGCGGCTATTTCATCAAATGGTCAAGGAGGAGAATTGGGACTTTCTGATTTTACTCTCTTATGTGAATTTTGCACCTGGCCGGGCTGCCGGATGGATCAAGGAGTTTATAGGTTCACTGATGAATGCCGAATTCCCAGGGGGAGATAACCTGTCGGAACTGCTGATGATACTGACAGAGTTTGAGCCCCGTGTAGAATTTGATAATTTTGAGTTTTTGCACAATTTCATCCATGATTCCCTGGATTCAGATACCTTGAAGGAACTGACGAACTTTATGGAAAGATTTAATGTTGAAGATGACTATATCTTGTCTCAGACCGCATCTAGTATAGAAAGTTATCTGAAGGATTTGGTTGATAACAATGACCTAGATATCAACTACAGCAATCATATCAATCATTCTTATTATCCTGATGGATCAGTCGATTATGAGATAGATATTGCCGGGATTGAGTCTGATGTTCATGAAAATCTCGAGTCAATTCTTGATGGATTTAATGGTACAGTAATAGGAAAAATCGATATTAATACCTCAGATATCGTATCTCGTATGAATATTGAAGATAAAGCGACACGCTATATGGAGAGTTATGGAGACGACTATTATGATGATGAGATGCGGGGAATTTCTAATTCGGGGCGTTCATCGCAAGATGATATTGATGCATTATTCGAGCGTTAATGAAAAATGGAAAGCCGAATTATACCTTTTTGTTGGCGTTATCACGCTTGTAACGGATTATAGTATGTTAGAATTTATAGTCATAATCGGGTAAAATCCGATTATGTAAATATTTTTACTTGTATTTTTATATTAAATTAATTGTCTGTAATCGGAATATTTCCGACTTTAGCAATACAATTTTACATCTATGAAATTTAGATCAGTCGCCAAACCATTCAGTAGCGTGCCTCTCACCAGGCAAGTAATGCTGGATTTGCTCAAGAATTACAAGAGGCCAAATGATAAGATCAGCGAACTGGTGAAGAGTGGTGAGCTGGTATCCCTTAAAAAAGGGCTCTATGTCCCGGGGCCAAAGGCGGACCTTACTGGCCCTGAACCGTTCCTTATAGCCAATCACCTGTGGGGGCCGAGCTATGTATCCTTTGAGTCGGCCTTATCATATTGGGGAATGATACCGGAACGCGTTTATGAGGTACGCTCGGCAACAACGAAGCTTTCGAAGAAATTCAGCACGCCTAAAGGCAGGTTCAGTTACCGCTCTTTACCTTTTCCGTACTATAGTTTCGGAGTTGAGAGCATCGAGCTCTCAAAAGGTCAGGTAGCCCTCGTCGCAACACCTGAAAAAGCGCTTTGCGACAAGATAATCACCACGTCTGGGCTTTCTTTGCGCAGCACCGCCCAAACACGGAAATTCCTGCTGGACGACCTTAGGGCAGATCCCATTTGGCTCAAAAAACTTAACTGCAAAATGATGCGCGGGTGGATCGTGGACGCCCCAAAAAAAGAAAGCTTAAAAATGCTTATTAAAACACTAACGGACTTATGATAAAAGATTGGATAGGGGAGTATGACCCTAAAGATACGGAAGATATCCTTTCGGCTTTGCGTGAGATTATGCAGGAAGTTGCCCTTGCAGGGCTCACACGGACAAATTTCTTTGAAAAGGCGGCATTTTATGGCGGTACGGCTTTGCGGATCTTTTATGGGCTGGACCGTTTTTCGGAAGACCTTGATTTCTCATTGCTGGAGCCTGACCCGGATTTTTCGCTGGAATCTTATTTCGGGGCTATCATAGACGAATTTGAGTCTATCGGTATGAAGGTAAGCATCCGTGAGAAAGAAAAGAAGGAAAAGACCAATATCGATTCTGCCTTCCTGAAATCCGAGACCCTATGGAAAGAGCTTGTGCTGGAAGATATCGTCAAGCAGGCAGGGATAAAGCCTACTAACAGGACCATCAAGATCAAGATAGAGGTTGACCGCCAGCCGCCTTTGGGCTTTACGACAGAAATGAAGCTTTTGACCCGGCCCTTTTCGTTTTATGTGAAATGCTTTGACAAGCCGAGCCTCTTTGCAGGCAAGATGCATGCATTGTTATTCCGCAAATGGCAGAATCGTGTCAAGGGCCGCGACTGGTACGATCTGGAATGGTACATCCGAAAAGGGATTCCCCTTGACCTGCATCACTTTATGCTAAGGGCAAGAGATACCGGCCATTGGGATAAGGATACAATGACGGCAGAGGATGTCCTGGGATTGCTTAAGGAGAAATTCAAAACCGTGAATTTTGAAAGCGTGAAAGAAGACGTCCTTCCTTTCATAAAGGATGATACAGCCCTAGATATTTGGGGTGAACAGTATTTCAATGACCTTACTGAAAAAATGAAATTCCAGTAATAAAACGCTGGTACTGCTTCTATAAAATATATACTTCCAAATACCGATCCTTAAGCATATTTGCTTAAGGATCGCTATCTTAAGCAACACTACGCTAATGGGGTCAACAGATTCCATAAAAGGACAAGAACTGTTAAACGGGCAAGCCGAAGGCAGACAATTATAACTTGACTCTCATAGTAAATTAAATGAGAGCGGTTATGGAAATTGAAAATGACTATAAGGAATCAAAGCTTACGCCTGAGAAGGCGCTGGTGATGCTTCGCGAAGAAGGCCTAGACGTTTCTTTGGAACAGGCAACAGAGATATTGTATTTTTTACGAAAATTGGCTAATATAGCCGTGTCTAACTATTTAAGGGAAAGAAAATGAGTAAGATAGCTGACTTATATGTTAGGGTTAGTACTGATGAGCAGGCGGAAAAAGGTTACTCGCAGCGCAACCAGGAGGAGCTTTTGCGAAAGTACTGCGGCATAAATAACATTCAGATCAGGAATGTCATTTATGAGGACCATTCGGCAAAAACTTTCAACAGGCCGGAATGGAAAAAGCTCCTTGCGAATCTCAAAAAAAATAAGAATAAGACTGACCTGGTCCTGTTCCTTAAATGGGACCGGTTCAGCCGTAATGCCGGTGATGCATACCAGATGATAAGCCTGTTGCGTAAGCTTGGGGTAGAACCACAGGCTATAGAGCAGCCGCTGGATCTCAGCGTGCCTGAGAATAAGATGATGCTCGCTTTTTATCTTGCTGCTCCGGAGGTTGAAAATGACCGCAGGGCACTCAATACGATACATGGTCTGAGAAGGGCTATGAAAGAAGGACGTTGCGTATGGATGGCTCCTTACGGTTATGTCAATAAAAGCACAGAGACAGGAAAGAAATATATTGAGGCCGATCCAAAGCGGGCGGTACAGGTGTTGTGGGCCTTCGAACAGATTGCCAAAGGGGCCTTCAGTACAGAATCGATTTATCATATGGCAAAAGATCGCGGGCTGAAGATGACAAAAGCCAACTTTTGGATCATGATACGCAATCCCCTGTACTGCGGAAAAATCCTTGTTCCGAAGTATAAGGATGAGGATGCTATACTTGTGGAAGGTCAGCACGAAGGGATTGTAAGCGAAGGCCTGTTTTACAGGGTACAGGAGGTGCTGGATGGAAATAAGAGAACCTACAGGCCCAAAGCCCAGACCGTGGAGAATTTTCCTCTCAGGGGCTTCTTTATGTATCCCAAATGCGGATGCAAGCTGACAGGAAGCAAATGTAAGGGACGTCATAAATATTACTACTATTACCATTGCGATGCTACCTGCAAATACAGGATCAACTCCGAAGAGGCCAATCAGATCTTTACCGATGAGCTCAATACTTATAAGCCCATCCCCGAGATTAAAAAATTATACTCAGCGGTTTTGTTGGAAGCTTATAAAAAACGGGGACCGGTGGCGCCACGAGTAAAAAGTCAAAGATTTTAGCCCAGATTGCAGAATATGAAAAGAAATTGTCCGTTGCGAGGGATTTATTGGTTACCGAAAAAATAGACGTCCAGGACTATAACATGATGAAAATCGCCAACAGTACAATTCTCAAATCATTAGAGCGTCAATTATCAGAGGTCACAGGTGTTAAAGAAGATGTTGAACAGCTTGTAAATCAAGGTTTTGGTAATCTTTTAAAGCTTGGAAATAATCTTAAGGACAGTACTCTTGTAGAGGCAAGGGACATGATTGGTTTAATTTATCCCGAAAATTTCACATTTCGGGAAAATAAATTCCAAACCGCTCGGATCAACGAAATTGTTCGGTGTATTTATTTGGTAAACAAGGAGTTACAAGCAAAAAAAAAGGGACAAAAGACGATTTTTTCGCTTTGTCCCGAGTAGTGACCTCGACAGGATTCAAACCTGTAACCTTCTGAGCCGTAATCAGATGCGCTATTCAGTTGCGCCACGAGGCCTTAATGCGGGTGCAAATATAGGAAATTATGTTTATCTTGCAAATCAATTTTTAAATTAAATGTAAATAAAATGTCAATAGAAAAGTACATCCGTGATATTCAGGACTTTCCAAAACCTGGAATAGTTTTTAAAGATATAACGCCTCTGTTGGCCAATCCGGAAGCTTCAAAAATGTGTTTGGATTTGCTAATCAATGGTTTGCCTGATGTGAAAATCGATAAAGTGGTAGGGGTTGAGAGTCGGGGATTCTTTTTCGCCACGCTTTTGGCTTATAAACTAAATGCCGGTTTTGTTCCGGTAAGAAAACCAAAAAAACTTCCGTTTACGACAATTTCGGCGACCTATGACCTGGAATACGGACAGGATACGTTAGAAATCCATACGGATGCTATACAAAAAGGCGACAAGGTACTGATACATGACGACGTGCTGGCCACAGGCGGAACGGCAAAAGCAGTATGTGAGTTGGTAGAAAAGTTAGGAGGGGAGATTATACAGTGCAATTTCCTGATGGAGCTTACATTTCTTAACGGACGGGAAAAAATAAAGCAATACGATATTTTTTCTCCTTTAAAATATTAATCCAACGCATGAATGGTGACATAATATTTCCAGGCAATAATCGCTTTTTGGAATTTTGTCGCTTTTGCCAGATCCAAACCTTGCCTGGTATAATTAGGCAAGAGCCATTTATTGAGTTTTGCTAATATCTTAAACATCACTTTTTATCTTAAAGATACAAAAAAAAGCTGTCTACTGACAGCTTTTTTATTTGTACTTGGGTTATCTGTTTTTGGAATCTTTTTCCAGCTGCTCTTCAAGTTGTTTGGCATATAACTCCATTTGCAGCTCAAAAACTTCCATTTTTTTCTCAAATTCCGCCATTTGATTTTCAAAATCTTTTGAATAAGCAACTTCCATTTGTTCAGCAAATTTTTCCATAGCTTCTTCATATTTTGCTATATCACCCTCTTTTGAATTCATTTCCGCCTCGAATTTATTCATCTGCTCTTCAAATTTTTTCCAGTCAGCGCTATTTTCATTATACGGTGTAGTTGGCGGTGTTGGTGGAGTAGGCAATTGTGGAAATTTTGGCGCATTTGCCATATTTGGTATGGCAGGCATAGCAGGCATTGTTGGAGGAATAGGAGGTGTTGGCATTGCAGGCATTCCTGTTTTGTATGAAGTAGCTACTGGCGACGAATTATTTTTGAATTTTCCATAAACAGTAGGCGTATAAGAAATTCCATAAACAGCTCCGGCCGGCACATTTGTAACAACGACTTTATCGTCTTCTCTGCTTAAAACGAAAGGTTGGATTGGCTCCTTCCCTTTTAGGTAAGAATCACCGGAATTACCGTTTTTATCCTTATACGTTGTTTTGATGGCAACAATCTCCTTGTCTGAATTTCTTTTGATTCTTGAAAATTTCAAGTCAATTCCGTGATTGTTTTTGAAAATTTTAGATTGTGCTTTTAGATAGTCATCAGTAGAGTTTTTATCTACCTTAACTTCATAATTGCTTGTTTGCTGCGCTTGTTTCCCTTTGTTTTCTTTCTCTTGCGCAATAGTTTCTACCTGAAATTGTATCATGAAAATAGTTAGCAATGGCAATACGATTGCATACTTCCAGGAATTTCTTTTTTTGGATTGATCTGTGTTTAACATAACGATTCGTTTTTTGATTAATGATTGAAAAAAATGATTAGTAATTGGCATGCAGTGATGAGGTGCACTTACTTTTAATAATGTTTTTTGATAAATTATACGATCCGGGACGGCTTTTAGTGCTGTTGAATCGGCGATAAATTCTAAATTCTGTACTATGGCTTTTTTATGTAGCCAGGAAAAAGGATTGAACCAGAATGCAATGCAGAATAGCTGACTAATAATCATATCTGCAGAATGCATTTGCGAGCTGTGTACTTTTTCATGTTCCAGTATATTTTCGAGTTCTTCTTTTTTAAAGTGATTCGAATTATAGACGATATAATTGAAAAATGAAAAAGGCAATTGTACTTTATTGGTATCCAAAAATTTGAAACCTCCGTGAAGTTCAACTGTCTGGTTTCGGAAGATTTTTTGCAAGGCCCAAAAATCCCTGATAAATTTCCCCAAAAAGAAAAACATACCTATAAAATAGACACCGGCCACAACATACAGCCAGTTGATTTCTATGGATGGTTCTGGTTCTTCAATTGTAACAGGATCAGCGGTTACCACTGAGTTTTCGGATACAGTAAGCGAAGAAGGAGCTAATTCTTCATCAACATTGGGAATAGCCTCAAAAACAATTGGCTCTTTAGCAGTTTCGATAGGAATATAGTGTCCTGTAACAATAGGTTTGGTAGGTTCAATCCAAACTGTCTTTACGAAAATTATCTTTGGCAAAAGCAACGAAGTCACTATTCCGGCCAAAAGGAACCATCTGTTGGCAGTGAAGAAAGTTTCTTTCCTGAGCAGAAAATAATAGGCCAGAAAAAAAACGGCGAGTAAGGCTGATGCTTTTATAAAGTATAGGATGAAAATTTCCATATTATTTCTTTTTTTCGATCATATCTAAGATCTCGCGTAGCTCGTCAGCAGAAATTTTTTCTTCTTCAGCAAAAAACGAGACCAGGTTTTTATAGGAACTGTCAAAATAATTAGTAATTGCCGTTGTCATAAAACGCTTTCTATAATCTTCCATCGCTACGATTGGATAATATTGGTGGGAATTTCCAAAAGCGGTATGCCCAACAAATCCTTTTTCTTCTAAAATCCTTACAATAGTAGAGAGTGTATTATAGTGCGGCTGATCTTCCTTGATTTCGGCCATTATCTCTTTTACAAAAGCCTTTTCCAGCTTCCATAAAATCTGCATTACTTCTTCTTCTTTGTTTGTCAATTTCTGCATCTCATTTTGTTTTATGGCTTTTCTCCTGAATAGTTTTTCAGATTTTATTCAGGAGATAATCCAATTCCTAACTCTAACAAGACAAACGTACAACTAATTTTTTAGTTTGCAAACTATTTTTTTAGTTAATTAACGTAATTTTTAGTTTTTTATTGTAGGACTATAAAAAGACACTCACGAAAATAATGATTTTTTGTAATTTATGTGTTTGAAAAACAGACGGATAATTTAAAATTGATTGCAAAAAACTGTATTCTTGCTTTGCGGCTCTGCGCCTTTCGTGAAATAGTCGCTCGCAAAGGCGCAGAACCGCAAAATTTCTAATAATAGAAATAGTGAACTTACCTTGAGGGATAAGTTTCCAGATAATGATTAAAATTAATTTATTTGGTTTTTGCGACTATTCTTTTCAGGTACAATATGCTAAAGCAGGAGAGAAGTCCTAAAACTCCCATTACCAACCAGTTTGTGGTATAACCATGTCGGGAAATGACCCCTAATCCTAATTTGGCGCTTGTAATATGTGCCAGACTAAAGCTCATCGTGAACAGGGCCATGTATCGGCCTTCATGCCCTTTTGGAGCCCGACTCATAGCAAATGAGTTGGTGAACGGGAAATTCAGCATTTCCCCAAACGTCATAAAAATGATGCTGACAATCAGTATGCCGGCCCAAGTATCAAAAAGCAGTACAAAAAAGCTGAGGCTTAATAAAAAGGTTCCCCATAATATGAGTTTTAGGCGGTTCACCTGTTTTCTTTCGAGAAAAGTCACCATTGGCATTTCCAAAAAGAAAATAAGCAGTCCGTTTAGCGACATCAGTAATCCGGTCTGAAATGCTGTGATATGGTACCATTCGGAATGGTAAAGCGGTAGGGTTGAGAACAGCTGTAAGAAAATCAAGGCCGTCAAATAACTTCCGAAAAGGAATATCCAAAAAGGACCATCCCAAAATACGGATTTTATAACAGCTTTTTCTGCATCTTCATGGTCTTCATGAGTTGAAAGTTTCTTTTCTTTTACCAATGCGGCAAAAATCAATATAGAAATGATACAGGAAGCGCCATCAACCCAAAACAAGCCTTTATAGCCAATTCCCATGATAATCAATCCACCTAATGCCGGACCTGCTGCAAAACCCAAATTAACGGCAAGGCGTACCAATGAAAACGCCCGGGTTCTGTTTTCGGGTTTGGCATAAGCTCCCAAGGACACATACATAGCAGGGCGAAACATATCGGCAATGAGCATGATTCCAAACATGGCAAAACACATTCCTATGAATGAGGTGACAAACTGGACAAAAATTAATAGTATGCCACTGGTGAGCAAACTGAAAATCATTATTTTGTAAAAACCAATCTTGTCAGAAAGTTTTCCGCCAATCCAGGAGCCAATCATTGAACCCAACCCAAAAAAGACCATGACCGTTCCTATATCGTTATAATTAAAATGAAGATCTTCTTTCATGTATTTTGAAAGAAAAGGAAGAACCATTGTCCCCGTTCTGTTAACAAAGGTAATAAGTGCCAATATCCAGATTTCTTTAGAAAAACCTCTAAAGGAATCGATGTAACGCTTGAAGGCTTTTTGGAGCATCAGATTGTGGGTTTTCGACACAAAGTTACAAAGTTTGCTTCCCTTTTTTAGGAAAGCGCAATCGATAATTTTGCTTATTTTTGCATAAAAATTGAAACTTATGAGAAGCTTGCTGAGCCTGCTGTTTTTATTGGTATCGACAATTTTGTTTGCACAAAAAAGTTTTGATAAGAAAGCTGTTATTGCCTTTCAGAAAGAGTTAAATGCTGAATATGCCGACTCTGTAAAAAGTCCGCTGCTCAAGAAAGATTTGAAAACGTTCAAAGCTTTGGATTTTTACCCGATAAACGAAAAGTTCTTTGTGAATGCAAAGTTTGTCAGGACACCGGATGAAAAGCCTTTTGAGATGCCAACATCCACTTCAAGAAAGCCAATGTATGTGAAATATGGCGAAGCTCATTTTTCAATTGACGGAAAAAAACTCAAGGTGAATCTATATCAGAGCCTGGATTTGAAAAAAATAGAAGAATATAAAGATGCGCTTTTTCTGCCTTTTACAGATCTGACTTCAGGAGTAGACAGTTATGGTGGCGGAAAGTATATCGATTTGAAAATACCGCAAGGTGATACGATTGTGATTGATTTTAATACGGCTTATAATCCGTATTGTGCCTACAACCATAAGTATTCATGCCCGATTCCTCCACAAGAAAATGATCTTGCGATTGAAATCAGGGCAGGAGTGAAAAAATTTAAAAAATAAGTTTTGCTATATAATCTCCACACACATAAATTTTCAAACCATCCCGATTGTCTGGAACTGGTCAATCAATATCCACAGGAATTTGATGCCTCGATTCCGTGGTATTCAATGGGAATACACCCGTGGTATATTGTAGAAGATAGAATAGAAGAAGATCTTGCGATTATAGAAGATAAAATACAAACTGCCAATTGCCTGGCTGTTGGCGAATGCGGACTGGACAAAAGAATTGAGATTCCGTTTAGCTTGCAGGAACAGGTATTTCGGAAACAATTGGTTCTGGCAGAAAAATACCAAAAGCCTGTCGTAATTCATTGTGTAGCATCGTTTCAGGAATTGATAACAATCAAGAATGATATAAAGATTACGGTTCCGATGATTATCCATGGATTTTCAAAAAACGAACAGTTGGCAAAGCAACTTGTTGACAATGGCTTTTATCTTTCTTTTGGGAAATACCTGCTGAGAAATCCCGAGTTGGAATCGGTTTTCAAAAGCGTTCCTGATAATCGGTTTTTCCTTGAAACAGATACGATTGAAGAAACCATTGAAGAAGTATATGCTTTAGCTTCAAGATATAAAGCTATAAAAGAGGAAGATTTGCAGGAAATCGTCCAACAGAATTTTAAAAAAGTTTTTAAAAAATAAATATAAAATAAATTATAGAAAATGGCGCAGTGGACAGAAAGAGCCGAATTGTTATTCAAAAAGGAAGGTCTTGAGAAATTAAAAAATTCAAATGTATTGATTGTCGGAGTAGGTGGTGTGGGATCTTTTGCAGCTGAATTTATTGCCAGGGCCGGTATTGGAAAAATGACAATTGTTGATGGTGATGTTGTTGATATTACGAATATTAACCGTCAGCTTCCCGCATTGCATTCTACTGTTGGAAAGGCAAAAATTGATGTTGTTGGCGACCGCCTTATGGATATTAATCCGGAATTGAAGCTTACGAAAATAAAAGAATTCCTTTCGCCTGAAAGAGCTTTTGAAATTGTTACTAATGAATTTGACTATGTCATGGATTGTATTGACAGCGTTACACCAAAGCTAAACCTGATTATTGCTTCCAAGCGTAAAAAGATAAAAATCGTTAGCAGCATGGGAGCCGGAGGAAAAATGGAAGCGGCCAAAGTAAAAGTAACCGATATCAGCAAGACAAAAAACTGCTTCTTAGCAAAAACAGTCAAAAGAAGGCTGAAAGAAGCCGGAATTGATAAAGGAGTAAAAGCCGTGTATTCTTTCGAAATTCAGGATCCGAATAGCTTACGATTGACAGACGGTTCCAATTTCAAAAAGTCATTCTACGGAACCAATAGCTACATGCCGGGATTGTTTGGACTTCATGCCGCAGAAACCGTTATCCGATACCTGCTAAAAAAGGAAAACTAAGCTCCTAAACTTACAACACAACACACAACAATGATAAAAACAGTAATTTTTGACATGGACGGCGTTATCGTTGATACGGAACCTGTTCACAGATATGCCTATTTTCAGCATTTTGATGAATTGGAAATTTCCGTAACCGATGACCTGTTTGCTACTTTTACGGGAAACTCCACACGTAATGTTTTCCAGAAATTGAAGCATGCTTTTGGTTTGGACCACGATGTAGAGGATTTAATCCAGAGAAAAAGGAATATTTTTAACGATGCCTTTGATACCAAAAAAGACCTCCATCTTATAGAAGGCGTTGAAGACCTGATTAAAGACCTTTACCTAAACGGCATACAGCTTATAGTGGCTTCATCGGCTTCGAAAGTAACAATAGAACGTGTTTTTAATCGTTTTAAGCTACATCAGTATTTTTCGGATATTGTGAGTGGTGAAGATTTTCCAAAGTCAAAACCTCATCCGGCTATTTTTGAATATGCAGCTTCTTTAGCAATAGGAAAGAAAGACGAATGTATTGTTATAGAAGACAGTACCAATGGTATAGAAGCATCCTACGCAGCCGGAATTTTTTGTGTAGGTTACAGAAGCGCGAATACCAAGCTTCAGGATTTGTCAAAAGCAGACGTGATTATCAATCATTTTAACGAGCTAAACGCCGAAAAGATTAAGAATTTAAAGTAAAATAAAAAATGGTTAAGACCGTAATTTTTGACATGGATGGTGTTTTAGTCGACACCGAACCTGTTCATTATGATGTGAGTGTATTGCAATTTAAAGATTTGGATATTACAGTTCCGGATGAAATGTACCACACATTTACTGGAAACTCCAATAAGATGATCTATCAAAAAATCAAAGATAATTTTCAATTAGCACATGAAGTAGAAGAACTGATTGAAGCTAAAAACAAACTTTTTTTAGATGCTTTTGATAAAAAGGAAGATTTGTATCTCATGCCGGGAGTTAAGGAACTTATTATTGATTTATATAATAATGGTATTCAGCTGATTGTTGCTTCTTCTTCCGAAATGGCTATTATCAATAAGGTCTTTGAGCGTTTCGGACTGAATCAGTATTTCACACACAAAGTCAGCGGTGAAGATTTTCCTGAATCCAAACCTAATCCGGCTATTTTTTTAAAGGCAGCGTCCTATTCAAAAGCGCCAATCAATGAATGTATTGTTATTGAAGACAGTACTAATGGAATTACGGCCGCCAAAGCCGCAGGAATTTTTTGTATTGCCTATAAAGGAGAAACAGGAAAAGGTCAAGACCAGTCGAAAGCAGATATTGTCGTAACCGATTTCAGGGATTTGAATTTTGAGAAAATCAAAAACATAAATGAATAAACAAAAGCAGTCGGGTAATTTTATCCGACTGCTTTTTTATATACCGCTAAGCATCTTTCACGTGCTTCTTTATGGTCGACTATAGGCCTGTAATCCAGTTGTTCAAATTCAGGCACCCATTTTCGGATGTATTTAAAGTCTTTGTCAAATTTTTTGACCTGCTCACTAGGGTTGAAAATTCTAAAATAAGGAGCGGCATCAACGCCACAGCCCGCAGCCCATTGCCAGTTTCCTATATTGCTGGATTGTTCATAATCCAATAGTTTTTCTGCGAAATAGGCTTCGCCCCAACGCCAGTCAATCAACAAGTGTTTACATAAAAAGCTGGCAACAATCATCCGTACGCGATTGTGCATGGTTCCTGTACTATTCAATTGCCGCATTCCGGCATCAACAATCGGGTAGCCGGTAGTTCCTTCACACCAGCTTTGAAACTCGGCTTCATTGGTACGCCATTGGATATGATCATATTTTGGACGGAAACTTTCTGTAACCGTATTTGGAAAATGCCAAAGAATCTGCATAAAAAATTCACGCCAGATGAGCTCATTCAAAAAAGTTTCTTTTCGGTACTTGAGTGCTGTTTTTACAATTTTTCGGATACTGACAGCGCCAAACCGCAAATGAGGACTCAAATGAGAACTACCATCCAAACCGGGAAAATCACGTGTTTCAGCATAGTTTTCAATTAGAGATCCTGTAATATCATAATAGGCGACCTTTATCTTTGATTTTTGAAATCCGATATCTTTCAACGACAGAAAAGGATAAGAATGTTGGGCTATCTGATCCAGCTTTTTTTCTGAAGCATAGGATTCAACAAGTTTTTCACTAAAATTTTCTTTCCATTTTTTTGAATAGGGCGTAAACACAACATAAGGTTTTCCATCTTCCTTAATAACCTCATCCTTTTCAAAAATAACCTGATCCTTAAACGTATGAAAAGCGATGTTTTTGGATTTTAAGAATGTACCAATTTCAGCATCCCGTTTTCGGGCATAAGGCTCGTAATCATGATTCGTATACACGGCAGTAATTTCAGCATTTTCCGAAATCAGTTTTTTAAAAACCTCCATGGGATCATCATGAAACACAGCCAGCGATTTGTGGTTTTGTTTTAGGGTTTGCTGTATGTTTTCGAGCAATTCAGAGATAAATGTCACACGAGCATCCTCTTTAGAAAGCTCAGAAAGAATGTTTTTATCAAATATAAATATTGGGAGTGTGGCAGCATCTGAAAATGCCTCAAACAAGGCCCTGTTGTCGTCTAATCGCAAATCACGTCTGAACCAGAATATATTCATAATTTAGGATTTAAATTCACCAAAAAGTTCTGTGAGTTTATTTCGCCTGAACGCAAAGATTTCATCCAGCTTTGGTTTGACGAGAAAAGGATGTGCCAATTGGCCCAATAGACCCATAGGCAATTTATAATGAACAATATCTTCCATTTCGACACCGCCCGGAATTGCCCTTAGAAAATGTTTATGATGCCAAAAAGCATAAGGACCAAAACGCTGTTCATCAACAAAAAACTTTTGGTCCTGCACATGAGTGATTTCGGTAACCCATTGCATAGAAATTCCAAAAAGCGGAGTAATTTTATAATGAATTATCTGGCCGGCAAACATATCTTTATCATCACCCGAAAGCGTCCGGAATCCCATAGATTTTGGCGTGATGAGTTCCAGATTATTCGGATTAGCAATGAATTTCCAGGCTTCATCTATCGATATAGGGAGCTTTTGGATTGTATGTATTGTATATAATTTCATACTACAAAAATACAATATTGTTTAATTTAAATTAAAATAAGTTAAACAAAATGATATTTTTTCTTAGTTTTATTTAACATTTAAATGACTTGAAATTATTAAATTCGCAAAAATCAAAACCTAATAATTTATTATGAAAAAGATAGTTATTGCCGCCGGACTGCTTTTAATTACCTTGACAGCTGAAGCTCAGGTAAAAACGCCTCAGGCAAGCCCAAAATCTGACATTACACAAGTTGTCGGATTAACAGATGTACATATTGAATATTCCCGACCTAGTGCTAAAGGCAGAGCTGTTTTTGGAGACTTGGTTCCTTTTGGAAAAACATGGAGAACAGGTGCCAATGCTAATACTATTGTTACTTTTAGCGAAGATGTGAAAATTGGAGGAAAAGACCTTCCAAAAGGGAGCTATAGCTTATTCACAGTTCCAAGAGCGGATTCGTGGGATGTTATTTTCTATAAAGACACCAATAACTGGGGATTACCAGCAGAATGGAATGAAAACAAAGTGGCTTTAAGAACAAGCGTGAAACCGGAAAGCCTGAACAGAAATGTTGAAACTCTTACTATTGCAGTAAATGGAATCGGCAATGATTCTGGGAATCTGGAAATTTCATGGGAAAAGACGCTTGTAGCTGTTAAATTTGATGTTCCAACACAAAAAACGGCAATGGCAAGTATTGAGTCTACTTTGGCAGGGCCAAAAGCAGATGATTATTTTGCTTCGGCACAATATTTCTACCAGTCTAATGGCGACATGAACAAAGCCTTGACTTGGGTAAATACTGCAATCGAGAAAACAAAAGGTGAAGCTCCTTTTTGGTACCTAAGACAAAAATCATTGATTCAGTCAAAATTAGGAGATAAGAAAGGCGCTATCGAAACGGCTAAATTGTCTTTGGCTGCCGCAGAAAAAGCAAACAATGCTGATTATGTGAAAATGAACAAAGACAGTATCAACGAGTGGAGCAAAAAATAATTCCATAAAACACAAACAAAAAGCCGATTGCAATTGCAATCGGCTTTTTTTATGCCTTGATTTCTTTAGAATTTTTGAAGTATTGTATACTTACTGAAATGATGATCGTAATCAATACCCCGATAAAATTTAGCCACAAATAACTCAACTTTTCTTTCCCTGGAGGGAAGATATATATCGCAAAATAATAGATTACGAATATGGCTATCTGGCTGAATACCGCAGCCCAGAATACGGCCTGTGCTTTTACATATTTTATATAGAATGCCACCAGGAAAATACCGAGGATGGTGCCGTAAAATATAGAACCGATAATGTTTACAAACTGGATCAGGTTTTCGAATAAGGTTCCGAAACACGCAAACATGATAGCAATGACGCCCCAAAGTAGCGTAAAGCCTTTGGATGCCCTCACAAAATGAGCTTCGGATTTCTCCGTTTTTATGTTCCTTTTATAGATGTCGATAACTGTTGTCGAAGCCAATGAATTAATTCCGGCTGCGGTCGATGACATCGCAGCGCAAACAATCACGGCCAATAGCAACCCGACAAATCCTTTTGGCAGGTAATGTATTATGAAATGGATAAATACATAATCGCTATCCGTAGTCTTGTTCTTTTTATTGGCTTTACTAATCAGGACTTTGGCTTGTTCACGAATTGTTTTTTCTTTCTCTCCTAAAGCGATAATCCTGTTTTTAAGTACCTTATTATCCGTTTCTATATTAAGCTGGTTGACATAAGCCAAGGTTACTTCCTTTTTCTCAGAAGCAATATCGACCAGTTGGTTTTCCAGCTGCTTATAATCAGAAGCATATACGGATTTTTCGATACTTGCCTTGCTGTTCGGATTGAAGTTAATCGGAACCGACTGGAATTGGAAAAATACGTATACCATAACTCCGACCAAAAGGATAAAAAACTGCATTGGTACTTTCAAAAGTGCGTTGAAAACAAGTCCCATCTGACTTTCCTTTACAGATTTTCCCGACAAATAGCGTTGTGCCTGTGACTGATCTGTTCCAAAATAGGAGAGGGCCAAAAACAAACCGCCTGTAATTCCGGTCCAAACCGTATATCTTTTTTCTTTGTCTAACGAAAAATCAAGAATATTCATCTTATCGTTTACACCGGCAATCTGCAACGCATTATTAAAAGAAACTTCTTTTGGAAGAAGGCTTAATATGATAAAAAAGGCAATGAACATTCCGGATATAATAATGAACATCTGCTGCTTTTGGGTAACGTTGACGGCTTTTGTACCGCCTGTCATCGTATAAATAATGATCAGTATACCAATAACAATATTCATCAGATTCAGATTCCAGCCTAATATGGATGACAACACGATAGCAGGTGCATAAATCGTGATTCCGGTTGAAAAACCTCTCTGTATCAGGAATAAGATGGCAGCCAGCGAACGGGTTTTAAGGTCAAAACGCTGTTCTAAAAACTCATAAACCGTATATACTTTGAGCTTGTGATAAATAGGGATGAAGGTGATACAGATGATAATCATTGCTAGCGGCAATCCAAAATAGAACTGCACGAAGCCCATACCATCATTAAAAGCCTGTCCCGGAGTGGAAAGAAAAGTGATGGCGCTGGCTTGAGTTGCCATTACGGAAATTCCTACGGTATACCATGGCGTTTCATTGTTGCCTAAGATATAATCCTGTACGTTTTTGCTGCCTCGTGTTTTCCATGCGCCATAAAAAACGATGAAAAAAAGCGTAATGATTAATACTACCCAGTCAATTGCCTGCATTTATGAAAAATATTGCATTATAAAATAAAAAATCAGAATGTATAGGGCATTCATTACAAGCACCAGGGTGTAATTTCTTTTCCAGCTTCTTAATTTCTTTTCTTTCATTAATTTATGATTTGTCCTTTTTTCCTATGGATATAAGGTTGGTAAAGAGCTTAAACGCTCCCGGAACTCCTGCTGGAAGTTCACGGAAAAAGCTTAATCCTGTGTAAATATAATATCCTTTTCCGTAATTTGCGACTAAAAGACTTCCTTGTTTTTCTGTTTCTCCCAAATCTTTCATGCCTAGTATAGGCGTAAATTCAGAAGCCCATTTGTCAGGAAAATACAATCCTCTTTCCTGAACCCAACCCTGAAAATCGACTTCTGTTATTTTATTAGGATGGTTCAATACCGAATGCGTTGCGTTTAAAAAAGAAACTTTCGCATTTTCGTCGGTTACCCTGTCACTGGAAAGATTCAGTTCGTAAGGAGAAAAATCAGGTACGTTAAATGCATTCAATCCACGTCTGCCGGAAGTATTGTACTGTACGACCATTGTTCCTCCATTTTTGACATAATCCAAAAGATAACGTTGTTTAAATTGAAGGTCAGAAATAACATTATAAGCCCTGATTCCCATAACTATGGCGTCAAATCCATTCAAAGTAGTTTCTGTGATTTCGCCAGGCTTTATAATTCTTACATCATAGCCGATCTGTTTCAGGCTTTGTGGAATTTCGTCTCCGGCTCCTTCAATATAGCCTATAAGTTGTCCGCTTCTTTTAATGTTTAATCTAACAACTGAGGCTTCAGATGGCATCAATACCGATTGTTTCGGGATATGATCGTATTGGATGAAAGTTAATTTTTGAGTATATTTTTTCCCTTCGGTAGTGATTACCGGAGCAATAATACCTTTGTTTTCATACGAAGGAGGCGTTACGTTAAATACGACAATTTTTTCATCGTTTTTCATTGCAATCTCAAAATCAATTTTGTCAGGAGAAACAGTCCAGCCTTGCGGAATCTGCAGACTGATACTTCCTTTTAAATTGGCTTTGCCTGATTTTACCTTTACGGAAATTGGTTTTGTTTTGGAATCAGAAAAAATGGTTACATCATCAATTACCGTGGCTGTAGCTTCGGGTAATACTTCAAAAGGCTGATAGATTTCACCTTTTTCCGGATCGGAAATCTTGTAGACAATTTCCCTATAGATATCAAAAGTCTGTCCGGCAATTTTCAGACTCCATTTTAATTTGAGCTTTTCGGAATCCGGTCTGCCAATCATGGCCATGTCTTTAACTGTATACATTCCCAAAGTTCCTTTTTCATTCAACCAATACGGAGAAGTGTAAGGAGTAGAAGCAAGGGTTTGCAATCTTTTTTCAGTTTTGAACGGTTTGTTCTTATCTAGCTTTTTACCTTGGATTATGCCATTTTCAGGATTATTAAGAAAAGTGACATTCACCAACTCAACATCCTGTCCACCTTGATTTACAGCTTCAAGTTTTAACGTAAAATCACTGTCGGGATTGGTGCTTTGTTCTGAGGAAACGCCTTCAAAGAATAATCCTGCTGAAGCCAGGATGATGTTTTCCAATTCTTGTTTTTTGACAGTTTTCCAATGTTCGTCTTCTAGTTTGCTAACCAAAAGGTAGGCTTCGATTAATTTCGGAATATGTACAGACGGGTTCTTAAAATTGAAATGCGCCTCAATATCGTTCAGGATTTTTCCTATAGCCTCGCCACCTTTAACTCTTGACCAGGTGGTATTGATGCCTTCAAACAGGTTGTTTTTATCTTTAGCGAAGTCGCCTTTTAAAAATTCAAGATATTCCATTTCCTCCCCGCGTGTTCCTATAGTACCAAATCCCTGGCATTTGTGCTGACTTCGGCTTAAAGCGGCTATCTCTCCATTGCTTTTGCCTTTTATTCCAAAATAAACACCGGCATTGATGGTGGCCATTTTGCTTTTATCAGCCTGTTCAAATTTCTCTTCAGAGCCATAAAACCACCATGAAGTATTGAAGAATATTCGTTTTGGTTGCCATGTTTTTAAAGAGGAAAGCTGCTCCGGAAAGCTATTTTTGTTTCCTGCCAGATCAAAAGCTTCCATACTGAGCATCGCAGAGGCTGTATGATGTCCGTGAGTCGTTCCCGGACTTCTGTGGTCAAAACGGTTGATGATGATATCGGGCTGGAATTTTCGGATGGCAAGTACTACATCGCTTAATACCTGATTTTTATCCCAAATAGAGAAAGTTTCGTTGGGTTCTTTCGAAAAACCGAAATCATTAGCACGGGAGAAAAGCTGTTCTCCACCATCAATTCTTCTGGCGGCCAATAACTCTTGTGTTCTTAAAACGCCAAGCAGTTCTCTAAGTTCAGAACCAATCAGGTTTTGTCCGCCGTCACCTCGTGTCAAAGATAGATAAGCGGTTCGGGCTTTTACTTCATTTGAGAAATACGAAATCAGTTTGGTGTTTTCATCATCAGGATGGGCGGCTACATATAAAACGGAACCTAAAAAGTTTAGTTTTTGTATCTGTTCATAGATTTCACCTGAACTTAATTTTTGCGGCTTCTGAGCATTCAGCGTACAGAATGAAAGGAGAAAAAGAATGAGGGAGTGGTAAGCAGTTTTTGGTATCATTTTGATTTTATGGAACTAACTTTCAAATATAATAATTAATTTTTCGGATGTGTTTTTCTTACTAAGACTTTAACAATAAAGGAGAGCTGTTTGGCTCTCCTTTATTGTTTAGTCATCATGACGATGCTTGTGATGTTTTTTATGTTTTTTGTAATGTTTGTGGTCGTCATGATAGTGGTGAACTTCTCTTACCACAACCGGACGTGGTCTTGGACCTCTGTAGTATTTTACCTTATGCGTATTGAATAGGGCATAAGGTCTTGATCCATGATAATCGGTCAATACAACTTTGTAACCATTGTATAAATCATAATTACGGTATCGGGTAGGCAAATATCGGGCTCTGATCCAGTTTCCATTGCTTACATAGATAAAATTTGAGGCTCTGATATCGTAATAAGCTTCAATGTCAGGAAGATAATAATAATTCGCTTCTGTATATCCTGCAGGTCCCCAATCCGGACGACCTCCGATACTTACGTTAACAGATACTTGTGCTTCCAATGTGCCAGCCATTAAAAAGGCCAATCCTGCAATTACTACTTTTAGAGTTTTCATAGCGCTGTATTTTATAGGTTCTTTTCTGGTGTAAGGAAACCAATAATAATGCCAGCAGAATTTTTTTAAGAAAGATTTAACTAATTGTAAGGTACGGTTTGCGGTTTTCCAAACTCAAAATTTTGCATTCCAAAGTCGGTTGTTTTTAAGGAATTCGTTTGCATATTGCCGCTGCCATCAATAGGAACGGTAGGGTAATAGGAGAATGAAAACTGAAAAGAATTGAATACAAGGAAGTCATTACTAATAAGAACACCAATCCCGATTTGGGAGTATGCTTTTCCTTTATAAAGGTTATCATTTTCATTACTCAATACGCCAATGGTATAAGTAAAGAAAGGATTAAAACGGAATCCTCCCAAATTCCAGGGCGAATACGATTGGGTTTGCAACATCAATAATGCTTTTTTTGTACCCCGTAACTTATAGCTGCTAAAACCGGGTATGCCATTTTCTTCATTCAGATCCACTCTGTCGGCAACGGTAGGAAAACGGTTGTTGCCTATTACCAGTTTTGGCTTTACGAACTGCCTCAGTTTCCAATCGCCCAGGTCGATAAGATTCGTAAAATAATTGGCCTCAACAGAAAAAACAGTTTGCTGTGTGATTGGTCCTTGAAAAAAAGTACCATATTCGACATTAGTACTAAAATAGCCCCATTTGAAATATTGCCCGAATGAGAATCGGCCACCGAGATACAGTCGGTTGATATGGTTTTTGTTTTGATGACCTACCGTCAGGGCATAGACTTTTCCAATGGCAACGTCTTCCGTAATACCATAATTAAACAGGTATTTATCCTGGATAAACTTTCGGGAAGTGATTCCGAAACCTACCAGAAAAAAGTTCTCGTCAGAGAAAAACTTAAGGCTGTCGTATGCAGGAGCCGGAAACTCGCTGTAATTTTTTCTCAAGAATCGGAAAGAAGTGATGAAATTGGTGGTTCGGTCTTCTTCGGAATTTCCTTTGAATATTTGGGTCGATTTTCCTACCCAGGCATCCTGGATTCCTACTTTAAAGTTTTGTGCTGCATATCGTCCGGTCATATCGGGCAGCGAGTCTACTGTAAAATCCTGTCCAATATAGACTCCGGCTCCCCATTTGGCAAAAGGGGAGAAGAAAGGACGGTCGACTGAAACGCTTTTCGAATAATTGTTATGTTCATCAACACGATAGGCCAGTGATGTCCGGATATAGGTATTGAGAATATTAGGAATCGTATATCGCGTACTGACGGCACTTCTTCCATTATCAAACCGCTGTCTGTAGGTATTGTCTAATTCATGTCCGGTTCCTAAAAAATTTCGTTCCGTAAGCTCAAAAGTGGTCTTGGAAGTCGACCCCGAAGCATTAGGTATCAAACTCCAGGAATCCAATACTCGGATATAAATGTCTACAGAATCTGCACTTGCCCCTACGATTTTGGTTGTAAAGTCAACGCTTCGCACATATCTTTGGCTTCTGATCAAACGTTCCGATTCCCTAACTAGAAGCGAATCCAATGGCCTGTTTTTTCGAATAAGCAGCAGGTTTTTTATAGTAAGCTGTTTGGATTTGATATGAATTCTATTCCCAAAGCGCTCAAAACCGTTACGCGCTTTTTTGGTTGTGTCTTTTTCCGAAAAACCAAATGGGTCTAATGTGGTAATATGGATGTTTCGGATAATTTTCCCTTCATACTCGCTATAGCTTTTAAGAACGACCTTGTCTTTCTGCCTGTTTTTCGGTTTTTTAGAATCTACCGGCTTAAAAATAAGCTTGTGTATGAATTTGGTAAAGCCTCTTTTTTTAGAATAACGCTCAATATCACGATAGCCTTTCAGGGAATCTCTTTTTTTTACAGGATTGTCCTGCGCTTGCGAAAGTTGGCAGCAGCAGACAGTCAATACGAGTAAAAGGAATCTGATTTTGTTCGGCATTGGCAATTTTTACTATTTGAGATACCTTGGGTTAATGTGAAGTTACAAAATAGCATTCATATTATGCTTATCTAAAAGCAAAGAGATGTACTAATCCATAAATTCCCGTTCTTCCCGCGTGGTGTTCACAATAGAAACGCCTTTTTGTAGCAGAAGATTGTTAGGATACGTTACAAGTTCGCCTTCCTTGGTTCGCAAATACGTATGAAAGGCTTTGATATCATCAATTTCACCCTCAAGCGGGAAATCCTTATCATGAATGCGGATCGTATCTCCAATCTTGAAAGGAAACGAAAAAAACAATATTATTCCGGCGGTTATATTACTCAGAATAGACCATTGGGCAAAGAAAGCAACACCAATAATAGTGATGACAGAAGTAAAGGCAATATAAATGTCATTGGTTCGAACGCCCCAGATCATAAAGACACCGGCTAAAGTCATAGCCATAATTACGATACTGATGTATTTGCTAACCAGAATCGCACGGTGCTCATTAATTTCTGCATGCTTGGCATAGCGTTTTATCAAAGCAGTAATGATAAAACGGATAATGGTGACGCAAACTAGCAGTATGACCGTGCTTACGATCTTTGGAGTATTTTCTTCAAAAAAGGACATTCTCTAGCGGTTTTTCCCAAAGGTAGTGAAATATTCATAAACTTTTTGGACCGGAAGTCCCACTACATTGGAGTAGGAGCCTTCTATTTTGCTAATGCCAACGATGCCAATCCATTCCTGAATACCATACGCACCGGCTTTGTCATAAGGCTTAAAATGGTCAAGATAATAGGCAATAGCTTCGTCTGATAAATAAGCAAAAGTGACTTTAGTGACCTCATTGATGGTATCTGTCTTTCCGTTATGCCTGAAGCATACGGAAGTATAAACCTCATGTGTCGAATCAGACAAAGACCTTAATATCTGGAAAGCATCGTCATAATCTTTAGGTTTTCCCAAAGCCTTTCCGTTATGCCAGACAATAGTGTCGCTGGTTACCAAAATATCGTTTGGAGCCAATTCTTCCTGAAAAGCATCGGCTTTTAGCCTGGCAAGGAAATCTGTAATTTCAGAAGCCTTGAGATGATCAGGATAGATTTCGTCTACTTCTTTTAAGCGTACCTCAAAATCCAGATGCATGTCCTTAAAGAACTGTTGCCTTCTTGGCGATCCTGATGCCAAAAGGATGTTGTAATCTTTTAAATGGGAATTAAGCATATTTGATATTGAAATTAATAACAGCTATGGAAAGGATTCCAAAGAAAATAACAAACTTTAATACCATGCTCAGATGATGGAAATCCTTTTGTTTTTTGGCAGAAAACATCTTTATCGTAAAGTAAAGCAGTGGAGCCAATATAAACAGAAAACCATAGGCGGAAGCATAGAACAGGTTGTTTGAAAACAGGTTTTCGTTAATGTAATAAACAATCAGTCCCAGAGGAATAAAGCTCAATCCGAAAACGACTTTGGCAGTTCTGCCAACTCCCAAAACAATTGGAAGTGTGTTCATGCCCAGATTGTAATCACCGTTTACGTCTTCCATATCCTTAACGATTTCCCGAATAAAGTTGATGACAAAAGCAAAAATTGCGTAATCAATAAGTATGTTAAAGATAACACCCATTCCTGCTTGGGTTTCTGGTACAACCATTGGCAGCAGGTCAAAAATCCCGATAATAAGAATGCTTAATGAAAGTAATAGCGCAATGATGATATTGCCAATCAACAATGTCTGCTTCAATCCATTGGCATAAACATATAATGTAGCGGCAATGATAACAAATATGGCGGCAAAGTTGGGCTTGTGGATGGCATTAGCCAGATAAAAACCAACACCAACACCAATAACATTCAGGGCGATATAGATGTTATACCCCATAGCTTCCGAAATCTGCTTTCCAATTACGACATTGTCAGGTTTGTTGATTTCGTCCGTAGCCTTGTCAAAAATGTTATTTATAAGATAACCGCCGGCTGCAATGCATACGGTTGAAAATACCAAAAGTGCAAACTGCCAGTCTTTCAAAGCAAGCGGAATGGACTGTGATTCTAAAAATCCGTATCGGAAAACCAATTGCATTATGGCAAGCATAATGAGGTTTTGGTAGCGTATTAGTTTTAAAAAAGACATAGGTTAGGGTTCAGCAGGTTATTAATCGTGTTTTCCATTAAAATACTGCATCCATTTTCCCTGGACACGCATTACTTGTTCGATGACATCGCGCACGGCACCACGACCACCATTTTTATGCGAAATATAAGTACTAATTTCTTTAATTTCTGGACTTGAATCTAGCGGACAAGTAGGAAGCCCTACCAATTTCATCACATGATAATCCGGAATATCATCACCCATGTAAAGTACCTGTTCCGGTTTTATGTTATAGATATCTGTATATTCTTTAAAAGTTTCAACTTTATCAGGGCAAGCCAAATGGATATCTGTAATGCCAAGATTTCTAAGTCGGATTCGAACGCCTTCATTACTGCCTCCCGAGATAATACAAACGTGATAACCACTTTCTACGGCTGCTTTCATGGCAAAACCATCACGAATATTCATAACACGAAGCATTTCGCCTGTTGGGGTGATATGAACAGAACTATCGGTAAGCACGCCGTCGACATCAAAAATAAAGGTTGTGATGTCATTCATGATTTCTTTATAACTTTTTGACATTAGATTGTTGAATGGAATAGGTTAGTATTTTATAGATTTCTTTTTGTGTATTGTCTGTAAGTAACGCCAAATGGGCCTGTATCGTATTCAGATCGTTTCTTTTTGCAGGTCCGGTTTGGGCTTCCAATGGTGAAAGATGCTGTACTTTATTAGCAGTTTCGGCAATCAGGGGTTTAAGGATTTCAAACGGCAATTGATGTTCCGCACAAATTTCTTTCCCAATCTGATACAGATGGTTGGTGAAATTGTTTACGAAAACAGCGGCCACATGAAGTGACTTTCTTTGGTTAGAACTAATAAGATAGTGTTTGGAACCAATAGCTTCGGCAACATTTTCTAAAACAATATAATCATCATCAAATTCGCTTTCCAGGCATATCGGAATTGCAGAAAAATCAACCTCTTTATTTTTGGTAAAGGTTTGCAGCGGATAAAAAACGCCTCTGTGGTTTTTAGGATTTAATTCTTCCAGCGTAACACTTCCGGAAGTATGCACTACCAATCGGTTTTCAAACGGAAGGCTTGAGGAAACCTCAGTAATAGCGCTATCAGAAACGGCAATAATATAAATATCGGCTTCCAAAAACTGGGCTGGATCATTAATGATTTTTGATGCTTCAACCAGATGCGAAATACTTTCCTTTTGTCTTGAAAACACTTGTGACAATTGAACCCCGCTGCTTTTTTCTAAAGCATGGATAAGATGCTGTGCTACATTTCCGGAACCAATTATAGTTGCTGTAATCATGGCGCTAATTTAGGGATTAGTTATGAAATATAGGAAAGGTTTTCTTCCAATAATTTCGGTAGGTTTAACAGACCCTTACCATTAATGAGGCAATTAAATCACTACATTTATATAGCCAAAAATAAAAGGATTTATAAAGTTTTAATGAAAGAGAGTATGAAAAAGTTTAAACTGGCAGTTGATGCCTGCCTGGCTTGTTTTGGCGCCTGTGAGGTCTGCGCGGCCAATTGTATCGAAATGAATGATAAAAATCATCTCAATTGTATTTTGCTTTGTCGTGATTGTGCGGAAATTTGCATCCTATGTGTCAAGTTTTGTTCCAGAAACTCCGGTTTCTCTACTGCTTTGATGAAATTATGTGCTAAAATATGTACGGCCTGTGCGGTAGAATGCGAAAAATTTGCCCATCATGCCCATTGCAGAGAATGTGCCGAATCTTGTAGGAAATGTGCCGCTGCCTGTAGCTTTAAATGGTAGGTAAAATAAACCGATTAATTTGTCATGTATCAGGTTTTTTGATACATGATAGCGATATGCATAAAATATTTAGAAAAAATTAACAAGGAATTACGAAAAACGCAGGACTAGGATTAACGGTTGTATCAAACATTTTTCCTTATTTTTGTGGCACTTTTTAAACTATGTAATTCCACTCTCATGGATAAGATTTTTTCCTTCCTGTTTTCCACCCGCTTAATGGCTGTTTTATTTATTGTTTTTGCAGTTGCAATGGGAATCGGGACCTTTGTTGAAGATGCCTACAATACGGATGTTGCCAGAATCCTAATATACAACAGCTGGTGGTTTGAAGCAATCATGTTTCTTTTTCTGATTAACTTTTTAGGAAATATCAAGAGATACCAATTACATAAGAAGGAAAAATGGACTACGTTATTACTCCATCTTTCCTTCATTTTTATTTTAGTCGGAGCTTTTGTGACCCGTTATATCAGCTATGAAGGTATGATGTCGATTGCAGAAGGTGCTTCCGAAAATCAGATTTACTCAGAAAAAACATACCTGAATGTCTTTGTTGACGGTGAATATAAAGGGGAAATGAAACGCCGTGTTGAAGAAAAAGAATTGTTGCTTTCACAGGTTACCGATAATGATTTCACAATCAAAGGCAAATTTGCGGAAACTCCTTATGAGATAGAATATAAGGACTTTATCATGAATGCGAAGGAGGTCATCAAGGAAGATCCGAAGGGAACACTATATTTGAAAATGGTTGAATCCGGAGACGGATCACGCCATGAGCATTATCTTAAAGCTGGTGAAGTGCAGAACATACATAACGTACTTTTTGCTTTCAATAAACCAACAGACGGTGCAGTTAATGTTACCAAAGAAGGCGATAAATATACTTTTAAAGCGCCGTTTGGTGGAGAATTCATGCGTATGGCTGACAAGCTGCAAGGCACGGTTGTTAAAGATTCTGTTCAGGATTTGATGTTCCGTTCCTTATATAATGTTGGTGGAGCGCAGTTTGTTTTTCCTGATGCGGCTATTAACGGAAAAGTGGGTTATGAATCAAATAATGATTATAAAGACAAAGCCACTGATGATGCTCTGATTGTTACCATCAAGGCAGGAGGTAAGACACAGGATGTAACATTAATAGGTTCTAAAGGAAAAATGGGAGAGCCTCAATCCTTTAAGGTTGGAGGTCTTGATTTTACCCTATTTTATGGAAGTAAGGTATATACCTTACCTTTTAAAATTAAGCTGAATGATTTTATCGCAGAAAAATACCCTGGAACATTGAAAAGTTTTTCTGCTTTCAGAAGTAAGATTACCGTTGAAGACGAGAAACCTTTTGATTACGAGATTTTCATGAATAATGTTTTGGATTACGGAGGCTACCGTTTTTTTCAGGCATCTTATGATTATACCGACAATCATTTAAGAGATACGTATGAGCCTAATATAACAGTACTTTCTGCAAACCACGATTTCTGGGGAACCTGGATTACTTATATTGGCTATTTCCTTTTATACATTGGAATGATGGCTATCTTATTTGACAAAAATTCAAGATTTGGAATCGTGAAGAAAAAATTAGACAAAATCAAATCGAGAAAAGCCAAGCTGATTACCGTATTGTTATTGTTTGTCAGCGTTGGAAGTTTTGCCCAGCATGACCATGACCATAATGCTCCCGGACACAATCATGCAAAAGGAAGTGCAGCTCCTTTAAAGAGAGTGATGCCTACAGAACAGCAGGTTGATTCATTATTGAAGATTATTGAAGTAAAGCCGGAGCATGCGGCAAAATTCGGAAGGATCGTAATTCAGGATGATGGCGGAAGAATGAAGCCTATCAATACGTTCTCTTCAGAATTGTTGCGAAAAGTAAGTAAGAGCGACCACTATAAAGGATATAATTCTGATCAGGTATTTTTGTCGATGTCGCAATATCCGGAAGTTTGGTTTAATGTGCCTTTCGTTTATCTGAAAAAGGATAATGATAGCTTGCATAAGATTTTAGGTGTTGACCTGAAAGCAAAACATATTCCGTTTATCAGTTTCTTTGACGAGCAAGGAAACTATAAATTGTCGCCTTATTTGGATGAGGCCTATAAAGCGGCTATTCCAAACCAATTCCAGAAAGATTTTATCGATGTCGATAAAAAAGTGGTGCTTTTAAATGCAGCCTTGAGCGGAAAAATCCTCAGAATTTTTCCTATTCCTTATAACAAAGCCAATAAATGGGTTTCATATCTGGAACTGAATGAAACAGGCATCAAAGGTGTCGATTCAACTTATACTAAAAACGTACTTCCTGCCTATATGGGATTCTTGAATGAGGCGAGAAAAACAGGAGGCTATAAGCAGGCAGATGACATCTTAGAAAGTATTACGCTTTTCCAGAAGAAATATGGTAAAGAGGTGCGTCCGAGCGATGACAAGATCAACTCTGAAATCCTTTACAACAAATACGATATCTTTAAGAAACTGTACTATTTGTATATGATGGCTGGAGTTTTCATGCTATTGTTTACCATCGTAAAAATATTCAATAACAGAAAAGCGATTCATGTTATCGTAAAAGCCTTCCATGTCCTGATTGGTTTCTTTTTTGTACTGCATACGGCCGGATTGATCATGAGATGGTATATTTCCGGACACGCACCGTGGAGTGATGCTTATGAATCGATGATTTATGTAGGCTGGGCAACCATGTTCTTTGGATTGGCCTTTGGAAGAAAATCAGAACTGACGGTAGCTTCAACAGCCTTTGTTGCTTCGATGATTCTGATGATTGCACACTGGAACTGGATGGATCCTGCTATCGCTAACCTGCAGCCTGTATTAAATTCGTATTGGTTGATGATTCACGTGGCCGTGATTGTAGCAAGTTACGGACCGTTTACCTTAGGAATGATACTCGGACTGGTTTCATTATTCCTGATGATTTTTGCTAATAAAAAGAACAGCAAGAAGCTGGAATTAAGCATCAAAGAGATTACTTATATCACTGAATTATCCTTGACGGTTGGTTTGGTAATGCTTACTATAGGGAACTTCCTTGGAGGTCAATGGGCTAATGAAAGCTGGGGACGTTACTGGGGCTGGGATCCAAAAGAAACCTGGGCATTGATCAGTATCATGGTATATGCATTCGTTATCCACGCAAGATTGGTTCCGGGCTTAAAAGGAACATGGATTTTTAACGTGTTTAGTGTTTTTGCTTTCTATTCTATCATGATGACTTATTTTGGAGTAAACTTCTACCTGACCGGATTGCATTCGTATGCCAGCGGTGAAAAGGTAGTAACGCCTAATTTTGTCTTTGTTTCTATTGGAATCGTAACCTTGATTTCGATTTTGGCTTACTTTAAGCAAAAGAAATATTTGAGAAGCTAAGTTTTTAGCTTGCTTTGAAACAATGGGTTTAAAAAAAATTGGAACACTACTGATTACGCTTTTATTGGTTTCCTGCCACTCCCAAAAGGTACAGATTCAAAAAGAGGGCTATACAGAAACAGGAAAAATAAAGGATAATAAGAGAATCGGGAAATGGAAATATAGCTATGAGAATGGAAAGCTATATCAAACAGGAAGATTCAAAAATAATTTGGAAACCGGAAGCTGGAAAGTTTTTCATCCTAATGGTTCTTTAAGACAGATCGGAAAATTTAAAAACGGAAAGATCGATGGTCTTTGGACGTTTTACCATGAAAACGGCATGCTGTACGGATCAGGTAGGGCAGATGATGGAAATTTTGAAGGCATTTGGAAATGGTTTTTCCCGAATGGGCAAATCCACACCATCAGGAATTATGAAAATGGAAAGCTGATATCAGTAGATTTTGCTAAAAAATGCAACGGTCAGGATATAGATAAAGGAACGATTGAAAACGGGAATGGTACTTTAATCCTATATGAAACCCAAACTTTAAAGGATTCCATACTTGAAGTTTTAAACTATAGAGACGGGCAGATAAAATAATACAAAAAGACTCTGACAGCAGAGTCTTTTTTATTTAATCCATTCTGACAGAGCATGAAAGTTACCGCTCTATTCGCTTTGTCAATATATATTCACCACCGGGAAAGCTTGCCCTTGGAGGCATTGGGTCAGTTTCTTTTTTATATCTCATATCCCACATTACAAATATCTTGATGGCGGGTATTCCATTTTCTGTCGTTCTTCTGATGAGTATTCCAGCAGTATTATGGGTAGAGCTTTCTACAAGCCCAACATACACTGCTTTTTCATCTGGCAGACAGTCATTACAGCCGGCTCCTTGAGTCATAATAATACCACCATCAATACTGTGATTGCTTTTATTTATATAATCAATGTCGAGCTTATTTAAAGTGTTTATTTTTTCAATGCCGTTTTCAATGTACTGGTATTCTCCTATCAACATGTCTTCATAATAGACACTATTATAAGACATAGTTTTTTTCTGTAGAACAATCTTTAGGGAAGTTGTACCATTAGTATAGACATAAGTTCCTACAAAAGGATCTAAAAGATTATGGGTGTCTTTGTAATAAACTCGGGAATTATCATTCCACCCATCTCTTTCCGAGATGTCTAATACTGGAAGATTCTGTGCCTTGCAGCTAAAGGCTACGGCAAAAAATGTTATGATTTTAAATAGTTGTTTCATGGCGTATAATTAAAACAATATTGTAGTTACCGCTCCAGTCGCTTTGTCAATATATATTCACCTCCGGGAAAACTTGCCCTTGGAGGCATTGGGTCAGTGTCTTTTTTATATCTCATGTTCCACATCACAAATATCTTGATAGCGCGTATTCCATTTTCGGTCGTTCTTCTGATGATTAAATTTGCCGTATTGTGGGTTGAACTTTCAATGAGACCTCCGTACAAGGCTTTTTCATTTGGCAAACAGTCATTACAGCCAGGGTCACCTTGAGTGATAATTATTCCCCCGTTAATACTATGATTGCTTTTATTTATATAATCAATATTGAGCTCATTTAAAGTATTTATCTTTTCAACACCGTTTTCAATATATTGGTATTCGCCTATCAACATGTCCTTATAGTATCTGGTATTAAAAGACTTTTTTTTCTGTAATACTATTTTTAAAGAGGTATTGCCGTTAGTATATAAATAAGTGCCTACAAAAGGATCCAAAAGATTATGGGTATCCTTATAGTATACGCCCGTGATGCTGTTCAGACCATCTTTTTCAGAAATGTCTAATATTGTATTTTGTGCCCTGCAGTTTAATGACATGGCAAACAATGTTATTATTTTGAATAGCTGTTTCATGGCGAATAATTAAAAACAATATTATAGTTACCGCTCCAGTCGCTTTGTCAATATATATTCACCTCCGGGAAAGCTTGCCCTTGGAGGCATTGGATCAGTTTCTTTTTTATATTTCATTCTCCACATGACCAATATCTTGATGGCGGGTATTCCATTTTCTGTTGTTCTTCTTATAATTAAATCTGCATTATTATGTGTTGATTCATCCACAAGCCCTCCCCGCCATGCTTTTTCATTTGGCAAACATTCATCACATCCCGTATTTCCAGAGGTAATTATTAAACTACCATCAATGCTGTGATTGCTTTTGTCTGAATAATTGATATTTAACTTATTTAGTGTATTTACTTTTTCAATACCATTTTCAATATATTGATATTCACCTATCAGCATGTCCTCATAGTAAACACTATTATAGGACATTGTTTTTTTCTGAAGCACAATTTTTAATGATGTATTACCATTAGTATAGATATATGTTCCTTCGAAAGGGTTTAGTAAGTTATTCATATCTTTATGATAGGCACCGTTGATTCTTTGAATCCTATGCTGAAGATCTAGAAGGTCAAAAACGGGACTTTGTGCCTTACAGCTAACAGTAATTAGGAATATTGACAATATCTTAAATGTGTTTTTCATAATTATTTAATTACAAGATGTTTGTTTTACTTTAAAAGGAGGGTTATATCCCGTATCTGACTCAAGCTCAAGCTTAGTCCATGAGGAAAGTTGTTCGTTTGCCTTATATAAAGAGATACCTGAATTTGCAAACTGTATCAAAAAGCTGAATTCAAGTTCATCTTCATAATAGTGATATTCTTGACTTTGAACGAAATGAATTTTATCCAATCTATCACCTTCAGTAACTTGTGAATATTCTAGACTATTCCACACAGCATCAATTTTAGCCGCAAAAGCTGCAATATCATCAATTTTAATGGCATAGGTGTTAATTTTTGCAGGATCAATTTTGTCACGGCAAACCATAATCGTGAAAATTTCTGTTCTGTTGTCTTCTGAAGTCTCTTCGTAGGCCTCTTTTAAGAATTTTATATCAGCAAAAGAAAACATTCCATAGCCGCTTTTTGGATGGCAGTGCAGCCACCCCATCATTAACCTCCCAGTATTTAAAATGACATCAGAACTTGATTCGGATTCCACCCGTGTTGGCGTATAGACCATATCGCCATTAAAATTAACGCCTTTTTTGATTTCTACTCCATATTCCACCTTTTCATCTACCTTTTCTTGGAGCCACCGTATCTGTGGCCTAATGTTGGGTACCAGCATTTTATTTTCCGCATCAGGTATAAGAAGGTTTACTAACTGTTTGCATGGAGAATCCGGGCTGTTAGGATGTGGCAGGGTAACGACTGCTTCTTCTTCGATGTCCGGACTTGGATTACTGCTTCCGCCGCCGCTATTATCACCGGGTTTGGTAAATCCACCATCATAATAATCTTCCTTATCGGGTGGTAGGCAAATCCTATTCGCAAATGCCCTGAGGCAGACAGAACATTTATCACAGATACCTCCAGAACACTCACCTCTGCCATTGCATTTAAGTATCCACGAATAGACAGTAGTACAGCCCGTGCCCCTGGCGGCACTGGCATAAATTTCCCGATATCCGCTTTCCTTCGGGTTGCCTGAGGCATCTTTGGAAAAATCAGATTGGATGATCATATCCAGCCATTTTCCTTTCTTATCATACACAACAAGATAGAATCGGCTGTCTTCTTTTTCACCTTCCTTTGGAGTGATGGGAAAAGAGTAAGACGTCCTACCGTCAACTACAGTCCGGGTAATCCGGCCTGTGTCTATGATAAAATCATCAGGACCTTCGCTAGAGCGTCTTTCCACGAGGCTTTTATTGTTTTTTGGAAGTACAAAAGTGGTTTTAAAATCGGACAGTCCGGTTAGGTTCTTGAATGTGGCGAAGGATACTTGTGTTACTTTTCGGGTGTCGGGTTTTTCAGATTCGGTAAAGGAGATTTCTTCGGTCTGGCAGCCCACGAGCAGGAATAGTCCGACAACAAAATAGGGTGCACGTTTAAGTTGCTGTTTCATATTATTGGCTTTT
The DNA here is from genome assembly GCA_964518395.1 of uncultured Flavobacterium sp. Taxonomy (GTDB): domain Bacteria; phylum Bacteroidota; class Bacteroidia; order Flavobacteriales; family Flavobacteriaceae; genus Flavobacterium. The sequence goes on along the minus strand of CAZFGA010000004.1, from coordinate 8,903 downwards.
AAATGCTTATTTTGGCGTGGAAGATGCTCAAATATAAACAAAAAAGTTTATAAATAAAAATCAAGAGTCTGTGAAGTAGATTTTAGATTGCAGAATTAAGATTTCAGATTTTTGATTTTTTAGGAGTAGAGTTGGTTCGATTTCAGTGTCATATCCGTTGTTTTATTTAACAAAAGTTTAAACGAAAACAGTTACCTAATTTTTTAATTTTATAAAAAATAAAAAGATGAAAAAACTAGCCTTCGCCTTTGCTTTGCTAAGCTGCCTGGCGTGCCAGCAGAATCAGGCACAGGAAAAAAATGCAAAAACGGCAACACCAAAAAATAAGACAATGACTAAAGAAACAATCTACCAGTTTAAGGTAAAAGATTTGGAAGGAAATGATTTTGATTTTGCTTCTCTAAAAGGAAAGAAAATTTTAGTCGTAAATACGGCTTCAAAATGCGGATTGACACCACAATACAAAGACTTGCAATCCATTTATGACCAATATAAGGACAAAGGTTTTGTGATAGTTGGATTTCCGGCCAATAATTTCGCTTCTCAGGAACCGGGAACCAATGAAGAAATCGGGGCTTTTTGTGAACGAAACTATGGTGTGACTTTCCCTATGATGTCTAAAATTTCTGTAAAAGGAGATGATATGGATGCCGTATACAAATTCCTGACCCAAAAATCTAAAAACGGATTGCAGGATTCAGAAGTAGAATGGAATTTCCAAAAATACCTGATCAATGAAAAAGGAGAACTGGTAAAGGTAATATCGCCAAGAACACTACCTACAGATCCTGAAATTGTAAACTGGATTAAAGCATAAGGCTCGTTTATTTAACAAGGAAAGCTTTCAGAATCAGCGATTTTGGAAGCTTTTTTATTTCAGAATCAATTGCATAAGCTGTACATCAAGCCATCTTTCAAATTTATAGCCGGCTTCTCTGAGAACACCCGCTTTTTCAAAGCCCAGTTTTTCATGAAAAGCGATACTTCCGGCATTATCAGTATCAATCAGCCCGATTATAGTGTGCAGTTTTTGTTTCCTCGCAATGAGGATTAATTCGGATAAGATTTGCTTCCCGATTCCTTTTCCGGAAAAGCCATCTTTGACATAGACCGAATGTTCTACCGTAAATTTATAGCCTATTTTTATACGGAAACTGCCATACGTTCCAAATCCCAATACATTGTCATTTTCATCCACAGCAACAACAATAGGGAAGTCCTGTTCTTGTTTTTCTTTAAACCAATCCATTTGGTCGCTTAAGGTTCTGACATCATAATCATAGATGGCCGTTGTGTTCAATATGGCATCGTTTACGACTTCTAAAATAGTTTCGATGTCTTCAATTCCGGCGGCTCTGATATGGATTTCCATTTCTTGATATTTTCATTTCCAAAGATAGAAAAACTTGTCAAGAATGCACAGAAAGCCTTACTAACTTCGTATCTTTGAGGTCTTGATACTATAAAGAATGATTTACCCAAAAATACCTTTAGCGCAAAGCATACTTGAAATTTGCAAAACTAAAGGACTCACCGATATTGTAATCTCTCCAGGTTCCCGAAATGCCCCGCTGACTATTGGCTTTGCCAACAATCCCGACTTTACATGTTATAGCATAGCCGATGAAAGGTGTGCTGCTTTTTTTGCATTGGGAATGGCACAGCAGACTAAAAAACCTGTGGCAGTAGTTTGTACCTCAGGATCTGCTTTGCTTAATTATTATCCGGCTATTGCTGAGGCTTTTTACAGCCAGATTCCTTTGGTCGTAATTTCGGCTGACAGACCTTTGAGCAAGATTGATATTGGCGACGGGCAGACCATCAGGCAAGAGAATGTTTACGCCAATCATATCATCTATACCGCAAACCTGACCGAAGAAGCGTCACAGGAAAATGACCTTAAAATTGCTGATGCCATAACTTTGGCTTCTGTCAAAAAGGGACCAGTCCACATCAATGCCCCGTTCGAAGAACCTTTGTATGAAACCGTTCCCGAATTGGAAGTAAGTCCGGTTATTTCTCAAACCACTTTTGAAGAAGCATATTCTGATGAAGATTTAGGGCCCTTTATTTCGCAATGGAATACTGCAAAAAAGAAACTGGTTTTAGTAGGAGTTAATGACCCGGATTCGATTGATGAAGCCGTAATAAATCGTCTGGCGCAAGATCCGTCCGTAGTTGTAATGACCGAAACGACATCGAATCTGCACCATCCCAACTTTATAAACAATATAGACACTATAATCACGCCTTTTACCGAAGAAGATTTTAAAGATTTTCAACCGGAAATTCTCCTGACTTTTGGCGGAATGGTTGTGTCAAAAAGAATCAAGGCGTTTTTAAGGAAATACAGGCCTAAAGCGCACTGGCATATTGATACTTTACGGGCTTATGATACATTTGGTGCGTTAACCAAACATTTTGTCGCTCAACCGAATGATTTCCTGAACCGATTTTTGTCTGAAACCGTTGTGGTATCCGATTACAATGCGAAAGCACAACAGTTAAAAACCATCAGAAAAGAAAAGCACGACCAATATCTTTCCAAAATACCATTCTCAGATTTTACGGTTTTTGAGAAGGTAATTCCAGGCTTGCCAAAAAATAGCCAGCTGCAAATCAGCAACAGCTCTGCAATCCGTTACGCTCAGTTGATTGATATAGATCCGAGTATAGCTGTTTTCTGCAATCGCGGAACAAGTGGTATTGATGGAAGTACCTCAACGGCTGTTGGCGCTGCATTGGCCAGCAAACAAGAAACGATTTTGATTACGGGTGATGTTAGTTTCTTCTATGACAGCAATGCGTTATGGAACAATTACATTCCGAAAAATTTCAAAATTATCCTGCTTAACAATGGAGGTGGAGGTATTTTCAGGATTCTTCCAGGACATCAGGAAACTCCTGTATTTAATACCTATTTTGAAACCTCGCATTGCCTGACCGGAGAACATTTGGCAAAAATGTACCGTTTTGATTATTTCTCTGCAGGCAATGAAATGACTCTGGAGAAAGGCCTTAAAGAGTTTTATAAAAGTGAAAAACCTTCAATTTTGGAGATTTTTACTCCTACATTGGAAAACGATAAGATATTGCTGCAGTATTTTAAAGAACTGGTTTAAGAACAGCCTTAATTTAACAGGTTCAATATTATTTGCATATAAGATTGTACCTTTGCCCTCTGCAACTTAGAAACTTTGCAATAGAAAAGAAATGATTGAAATAGGAAAATACAATACGCTCACAATTGACAGGGACACGCAAGTCGGACTGTTTTTAACCGATGGTAAAGATGATGTCTTGCTGCCTAATAAATACGTCCCGAAAGTATTTGAAATAGGAGAAGAAATTGAAGTTTTCGTATATCTTGACCACGAAGAAAGGCCGGTAGCTACGACTTTAAGACCCTACATCCAGCTTAATGAATTTGCGCTTTTAAGAGTCAATTACATTAACAATGTGGGAGCTTTTATGGATTGGGGATTGGAAAAAGATGTCCTTGTTCCATTTAAGGAACAGGCACGTCCAATGGAAAAAGGAAAACGCTACTTAGTGTTCCTTTACATGGACGAAAAAACAAACCGACTGGTGGCTTCAAGCAAGACAAACCAGTTCCTGAATAATGAAGAACTTACTGTTGAAGTAGGGGAAGAAGTCGATCTGATTGTTTCGCATATTACGGATTTAGGAATCAATGTCATCATCAATGAACAGCACAAAGGTTTGATTTATAAGGATGAAGTATATGATGACCGTATTAGAACGGGTGATCGTATGCAAGGTTATATCAAAGCCATTCGTCCGGGTAACAAAATCGATGTTGCTCTGCAAAAACAAGGTTTTGACGCGGTAGAACCCAATGCCGAAAAAATTATGGATGAGCTTCGTGCCAGCCGTGGTTTTCTTCGCCTGAATGATGATAGCCATCCTGAAGACATCAAAACGGTGTTGAAAATGAGTAAAAAGACATTTAAAAAAGCAATAGGAGTACTTTATAAGCAGAAACTGATTGAAATAAAAGAAGACGGGATTTATCTTGTAAAGTAATACGATTTTAAATAGAAAAGTTAAGTTTTTTGCTACTTTTGCCGACTAAATAAAATCAAATCCAAAATGAAAAAAATTTACATTCTATTTCTTCTCTCCGCCCACACACTATTTGCTCAGGATTATTCCGTTGAAAAATCAACATTTTCATTCCAGACCGGTTTTTTTGGTTTTTGGTTGAATAACGAAAGCAAGCTATCTGATAAATTTACATTAAAAACAGAGATAGGACTCGATGTTTTTACACAGAAAAGTAATGATAATGAAGGGAGTGTCGATTTCGATGCTCTGGTACCTGTAATTACTTTTGAACCTCGCTGGTATTATAACCTTGAAAAAAGAGGAGCTGCCGGAAAAAATATACATAACAATGCCGCAAATTTTATTGCTCTTACCATAAGCTACCACCCGGATTGGTTTGTCATTACTGGAGTCGAAAATGCTTATTTGAATCATCAGGTAGCAGTTGTCCCAAAATGGGGAATCAAAAGAAACATAGGGAAAAGTGATTTTACTTATGAACTTGGTGCAGGATTAGGATATAATTTTATGCTGAATAGAAAACATTCTTTTGATGATTCTGGAGAAGTTTGGCTCGATCTTCATGCAAGAATTGGTTATATCTTCAAAAGCTCAAGAAAAAAATAATTAATGAAGCTTTCTCAATTAAGAGGGAGCTTTTTTTTGGTGCTAAGGTTAAAAAAAGGCGCTAAGATTTAAAAGGTACTAAGATGCTAAGGTTCTGAGGTACTAAGGTTTTACGTTTTTATATATAAAAGTGAGCTTAACCTTTTTTATGTCTTTGCTCATTTCACATAAACTTTAAAAATCCGCGTAATTATTTTAATCCGCCTGAATCTGCGTTCTAAAAAAGTTGCTAAGAGCTAAGGTGCTGATTTTCATTTGCTATGAAAAAAAATGTTATTCGAAAAAAACTTTTGTGTTTCGCTTATCTGATATTAACTTCCTGATCGTCATTGAATTTTATAAAATATATTTCATACATTTGTATATACAAATATTATAAAATTGAAACGATCACATTTTATACAAACGATAACAGGAGGAATAGCTATGGCATCACTACAGCCTTTTTATAATTGGACACAAGACTTAAACGAAGAGGATATAAAACATCCGGTGCTATTTATCGGGCATGGATCACCAATGAATGGAATAGAAGACAATGAGTTTTCACAAAACTGGGCAAAAATGGGAAAGGAAATTTCCAAACCCAAAGCAGTTCTTGTCATTTCAGCGCATTGGCTGACGCGAGGTACACATATTACAGCCATGAACAATCCAAAAACCATTCATGATTTTGGAGGTTTTCCGCAAGCGTTATTTGATGTGCAATATCCGGCGAAAGGCAATCCGGAGCTGGCCGCAGAAACTGCCAAATTGATTCATTCTACCGACGTAGGTCTTGATCATGATTGGGGACTTGACCACGGAACCTGGACGGTAGTCAGACATATGTATCCCGATGCGAATATTCCGGTACTGCAATTGAGTATTGACTATAACAAGCCTGCCCAATATCATTATGATTTGGCAAAACAGATAGCCCAGCTTCGAAAAAAAGGTGTATTGATTATCGGCAGCGGAAATATGGTGCATAACCTCCGAATGGTTGACTGGAAAAAATTGCGTGAACCCGAATATGGCTTTGATTGGGCTATAGAAATGAACGACATTTTTAAGCAGAAAATCGAAAACCGCGACCATAAAGCCCTGATTGATTACGAAAACTTAAGTAAATCAGCAAAATTGGCCATACCCACACCAGATCATTATTATCCAATGCTGTATTCGCTTGCCTTGCAGGATAATCAGGAGGATACTATTTTCTTTAATGATAAGCTGGTAGGTGGTTCCTTAAATATGACATCCGTAAAAATAGGCTGATTATCTTTTAGCAGTTTCCATTTGTAATACCAGGTTTTGATATTTTCGGCTTAATGAGAACATCTTTTCCGCTACTATCATAATGATTACCGGAATCAGGAAATATTCCGCAAGATTTTCAATATACAACAGATAGGTGGTAAGAATGAAAAGCCTTGAATATTCGAGATAATAAATCCATTTACGCTGTTCTAACAGAGCTCCACAGTTGATTAGCGTAATTAGGATAAAAGAAAGTCCGAAAATCTTGTCATAAAAGCCAAGACTAACAAAATAATACGTAAAAACAGTCAGGATAAGCGTACTGACAGCAAGTTGTATGTATAGATAATTTCGGAACTTAAGTCGATGGCTCCTATCGGTTTTGTCTTGCAGGAAACGTTTTTCCAACATCGGCCTGATATCCTGGTCCATTGTAGCAGGACTGCCAAAAACGGCATCCCATCTGGCCTTAAATCCTTTGGAGCGTTTCCAGAGCTCGTATATTTCAAAATAATAATGAAAATGCTGCCATAAGAAACTGTAACTTTTCAGCGGATGGGTCAATCCGTATTTTGGTTTTTCTTCTTCTTCCTGGAAAGTCCCGAACATTCGATCCCAAAAAGTAAACATATCGCCATAATTTTTATCTAAGTACTTTTCATCTGAAGCATGGTGTACGCCATGTACAGATGGAGTTACAAAAACATACTCCAGCCATTTTATACGCCCAATAACCTGTGTATGCGTGAAAAAGGAGTAGGCTCCGTGAACAATCAGCATTGTGATAACCATTTTCGGATGAAAGCCAATAAAAGGCAGTATACACCAAAATCCAGTCCTGATTATAGCCTGGAAAGTCGTGATTCTTGCGGCTGCCGTAAAATTAAATTCCTCACTATGATGGTGGACAATATGCGCGGCCCAAAAAAAGTTCACTTCATGTCCGAGCCTGTGATACCAATACCATACAAAATCGGTAGCAAGAATAAGCCCAACCCAAATCCAAAAATGGCTCGGAATATCAAAAATTCGATAGTGTTCATAGATATAGTAGAAAAGCTGGTAGAAGCTTGCGGCTATAAAAAGATTGATAAGCCGTTCTGCCAGACCAATACTTATGTTTGAAACAGAACTTTCGTAATTGAAGATTTCAGGACGCTTCCTGCGTTGTGCTAATTTATATTCTAAATAGACGAAAAGGAAAAAGGCAGGCATTGCAAATGCCAGAAAATTAATGTTTTCCATATCCTATATAATTTTAGTGATACTTTATAAAAGGCTCATTTTTAGAGCTTTTGTTGAATAAAATTATCAAAAAAAGTAGAGGGTAGGATAAGTAACTTATCAACCGCTGTTTATAAATTTCCGAAATCCGGCACCATTTTATCGAATGGGAAACAATAAGGAACTTTTACTGCAGACTCAGCAAAATAAGCTTTTTAAAATTACAGATTGTATAATTTTAAAAGAGTAAACTTTAACAGTTTTCTATTCGATTTCTATATGCGGATTGATTTCTAGTAGTGCATCGATGAATTCCTGTTTGCGTTTAGGCGAAATATAGATGTCATCAAATTTTCCATATTTAATAACAAGACCTTTGCTTCCCAAGGCAGGCTTAAGGCTTGACTGTACAAACCATTTCTTTTGGTGCACTATTGCGTTGATCTTATAGATGTCAATTTTTCCGCGTATAGGACCCGATGTATAATGCAGAAAAGAGTTTCTGATTACATACTTCGTATCCAAAAGAATCCATAGGATTAAAATAGCACAGAGAGCTACAATAATAATAGGAATAAACATTTCACCCCAGATTTGATTGGGCGTAAAAAATGGCGTAGCGATTAAAAATACGACAATCACCCACAACATAGTGACAGTAGGAATATGATGGTCTGAATAAAATTTTTTCATCTTTAAATTTAAGAAAATAGATCAAACAAAAAAATCGGGATTAAAAAATCCCGACTCTTTTTTTATAATTAAAAGAACTAGACGCCTAGTTCCTTTTTGGTTTTTTTCAAAAGTCCGTCTTTATGCAGTAATACGGAAATAGCTTTTAATCTCAGGTAAGGGACGCTCATGTAAATATAACCGTCATTTCCAAGGTTTTTAGAACCCCATGAATTTTTCACTTTATAATAGATGTTGCCTTTTTGGTCTTTTACTTTTCCAACAATATGCATCAAGTGGTCGTCTGTAGTATTGTAGTTTTCAAATTCTTGCTGACGGAATTCAGGAGTAATGCTCTTTTCAGGCTTGATTTCAGTAAGAATCGTCTTTTCATCGGCTTCGTTTTCCGGAATTACAGCAATTCCGTTTTTCCCTGAAAAAGTCTTTTCGCTTACATCGGCATCCAAAGCCAATGTATAACCCTTATCCAAAGCATGATCTACGTTTTGTACAAACTCATCAAGCGGCATATTGTAAAAACTTCCGTTTGAGAAATTGTCAGGAATATCCAGTATAAAAGTCTTGTAGTAAGGTTCGTTAGTAAAAGACGTAATGGTGACATAGTCTTTCAGGTTCAGCTTGGTCATTTCAAGGAAACTCTTCGGAGTATATTTTTTTCCATCGTAAGTAAACTCGGTTACTGTAGCGCCCATATATTTGTCCAATATAGCTTCTACATCAGTTTTCCATTTAGGATCCAGTTTTTTGGAAGGATCAGCATATTTTTTTAGCAAATCTTCTAATTCTTTAGCCATTTTTGAATGGTCATGTTTGGTAGCGTTTCCTACTAATCCGGAGTAAGCTGTCAAAGGCACAATACCAAATTCCTTGGCGCTATTGATCACATCATGATTAAGTCCGCCTTCGCCAAATTGCGCTTTACCTTGACGCATTACATAATTCCATGCCTTTTTTGGATAGGTATTACGAACATTGTACATCTCAGAAAGGTCAATTTTTCTGCCAGTTGTTCTGATAATTTCAGCTTCCAGAAAAGAAGTAGACGAAAA
>CAZFGA010000003.1:0-174051 GCA_964518395.1 uncultured Flavobacterium sp. | reverse complement strand
TACCGCAACAATTGTTACAGGTAATTTAACCAGAGTTACCGGTGAAAACATCGGAACATACGCCATTGAACAAGGAACATTAGCCGTGAATGGAAACTATGATGTTGCTTACACAGGCGCTGACTTTAATATCACAAAAGCAACCTTAAATATTGTTGCCGATGCAAAATCTAAAGTGTACGGAACTGCTGATCCTGCCCTGACCTATACCGTTGCAGGATTGGCGAATGGAGATGACCAGACAATAATCACAGGTTCCCTTATCAGAACAGCCGGAGAAAACATAGGAATCTATGCTATCGAACAGGGAACGTTAGCCGTAACAGGAAACTATGACATCACCTACGTAGCTGCTGACTTTAGCATCACAAAAGCCGTATTGAACATCGTTGCCGATGCAAAATCTAAAATCTACGGTACGGCAGATCCTTCCCTGACCTACGTCGTTACGGGACTTGCCAACGGAGATACCGCAACAATTGTTACAGGTAATTTAACCAGAGTTACCGGTGAAAACATCGGAGCCTACGCCATCGAGCAGGGAACGGTAACCGCAACCGGAAACTATGACATCGCCTACACAGGAGCTGACTTTACAATTACAAAGGCAACCTTAAACATTATTGCCGACGCCAAGTCAAAAACCTATGGAACGGCAGATCCTGCTTTGACATATACCGTAACCGGTTTGGCAAATGGAGACACGGAAAGCATTGTTACCGGAGCATTGACCAGAACAGTCGGTGAAAACATAGGAACCTATGACATTGAACAGGGAACGGTAACCACAACCGGAAACTATGACGTTACTTACACAGGCGCTGATTTCAATATCACAAAAGCAACATTAAATATTGTTGCCGATGCAAAATCTAAAGTATACGGTACGGCAGATCCTGCCCTGACCTACGTCGTTACGGGACTTGCCAACGGGGATACCGCAACGATTGTTACCGGTGCTTTGGCAAGAACAGCTGGAGAAAATATCGGAACCTATGCCATCGAACAGGGAACGGTAACCACAACCGGAAACTATGACATCGCCTATACCGGCGCTGATTTCAACATCACCAAAGCCGTGTTGAACATCGTTGCCGATGCCAAATCTAAAGTATACGGTACGGCTGACCCTGACCTGACCTACGTCATTACAGGACTTGCCAATGGAGATACTGAAAGTGTAATCACAGGTGCCTTGATCAGAACAGCCGGTGAGAATATCGGAACCTATGCGATTGAACAGGGAACTCTGGCTGCAAGCGGAAACTACGATATCGCCTACACGGGTGCTGATTTCAATATCATCAAAGCAACATTGAATATTGTTGCTGATGCGAAATCTAAAGTATACGGAACTGCTGATCCGGCTTTAACCTATACCGTTACAGGACTTGCCAACGGAGACACGGAAAGCATTGTTACCGGTACTTTGGCAAGAACAGCAGGAGAAAACATCGGAACCTATGCCATCGAACAGGGAACTTTGGCTGTAACCGGAAACTATGACATTACATATGTTGGAGCAGATTTCAACATCACAAAAGCAACGCTAAATATTGTTGCCGATGCCAAATCGAAAGCATTTGGAACAGCGGATCCTGCACTGACCTATACCGTAACCGGTTTGGCGAATGGAGATACGGAAAGCATTATTTCCGGAACTTTAGTAAGAGTTGCAGGAGAAAACATAGGAACCTACGCCATCGAACAGGGAACCTTGGCCGCAACCGGAAACTACAATATCGCTTATACGGGTGCTGATTTCAACATCACAAAAGCCGTGTTGAACATCGTTGCCGACGCCAAGTCAAAAGTCTATGGAACAGAAGATCCTACCTTGACATATACCGTAACTGGTTTAGCGAATGGGGATGACCAGACAATAATCACAGGTTCCCTTATCAGAACAGCCGGAGAAAACATAGGAATCTATGCTATCGAACAGGGAACTTTGGCTGCAACCGGAAACTATGACATTACATATGTTGGAGCTGACTTTACAATTACAAAGGCAACATTAAACATTATTGCCGATGCAAAATCTAAAATCTACGGTACGGTTGATCCTGCTTTGACCTATGTCGTTACGGGACTTGCCAACGGAGACACGGAAAGCATTGTTACCGGAGCATTGACCAGAACAGCAGGAGAAAACATAGGGACTTATGCCATAGAACAGGGAACTTTAGCCGTAACAGGAAACTATGACGTTACTTACACAGGCGCTGATTTTAATATCACTAAAGCTACGCTGAACATCGTTGCCGATGCCAAATCTAAAGTATACGGTACGACAGATCCTGCCCTGACCTATGTCGTTACGGGACTTGCCAACGGGGATACCGCAACAATTGTTACAGGTAGTTTGTCAAGAGCTACCGGAGAAAATATCGGAACTTATGCCATTGAACAGGGAACGGTAACCACAACCGGAAACTATGACATCGCCTATACGGGTGCTGATTTCAACATCACCAAAGCCGTGTTGAACATCGTTGCCGATGCCAAATCTAAAGTATACGGTACGGCTGACCCTGACCTGACCTACGTCATTACAGGACTTGCCAATGGAGATACTGAAAGTGTAATCACAGGTGCCTTGATCAGAACAGCCGGTGAGAATATCGGAACTTATGCTATCAATCAGGGAACTCTGGCAGCAAGCACAAACTATGACATTGCCTACACTGGTGCAGATTTCAACATCACCAAAGCAACCTTAAACATTGTTGCTGATGCCAAATCTAAAGTATATGGAACAGCGGATCCTGCCCTGACCTATACCATAACCGGTTTGACGAATGGAGATAATCAGACAATAATCACAGGTTCCCTTATCAGAACAGCTGGAGAAAATATCGGAACTTATGCTATCAATCAGGGAACTCTGGCAGCAAGCACAAACTATGACATTGCCTACACTGGTGCTGATTTTAATATCACCAAAGCAACCTTGAATATTGTTGCTGATGCGAAATCTAAAGTATACGGAACTGCTGATCCAGCTTTAACCTATACCGTTACAGGACTTGCCAATGGAGATGACCAAACTGTAATTACTGGAACACTAACCAGAACAGCCGGAGAAAATATCGGAAACTATGCAATCGAACAGGGAACTTTGACAGCAAGCGGAAACTACGATATCGCCTACACGGGTGCTGATTTCAATATCACAAAAGCAACATTAAATATTGTTGCCGATGCAAAATCTAAAATCTACGGTACGGCAGATCCTTCCCTGACCTACGTCGTTACGGGACTTGCCAACGGAGATACCGCAACAATTGTTACAGGTAATTTAACCAGAGCTGTCGGAGAAAACATAGGAATCTATGCTATCGAACAGGGAACTTTGGCTGTAACCGGAAACTATGACATTACATATGTTGGAGCAGATTTCAACATCACAAAAGCAACGCTAAATATTGTTGCCGATGCCAAATCGAAAGCATTTGGAACAGCGGATCCTGCACTGACCTATACCGTAACCGGTTTGGCGAATGGAGATACGGAAAGCATTATTTCCGGAACTTTAGTAAGAGTTGCAGGAGAAAACATAGGAACCTACGCCATCGAACAGGGAACCTTGGCTGCAACCGGAAACTACGATATCGCCTATACGGGTGCTGATTTCAACATCACCAAAGCCGTGTTGAACATTGTTGCCGATGCCAAGTCAAAAGTATACGGTACGGCAGATCCCGCCTTGACTTATACCGTAACCGGTTTGATCAATGGAGATACCGAAAGTATCATCACAGGTACTTTAGCAAGAGCAGCCGGGGAAAATGTCGGAACTTATACCATCAACCAGGGAACTCTGGCTGTAAGCGGAAACTATGATATCACCTATACAAGTGCTGACTTTAACATCACCAAAGCCGTGTTGAACATCGTTGCCGATGCCAAATCGAAAGCATTTGGAACAGCAGATCCACTATTGACCTATACCGTTACAGGATTTGTCAATGGTGATACAGAAAGGAGTATCACAGGTAGATTGTCAAGAGTTGCTGGTGAAATTGCGGGAATCTATGCCATTACGCAGGGTAGTTTAAGAGCAGGTAATAACTATAACATCAACTTTATTAGTGCCGATTTTACTATTATCGAAAGATTGACTGTGGACACCTACACTCTCACAAACGTAACCTGTAATGGAGGTTCTGACGGTTCGGTTACTGTTAATATAATTGGAGGTAGGCCACCTTACGCCTATTCCTGGTCACCATATGGCGGAACTGAAGCAACAGCAACAGACTTAGCACCAGGCAGATATACCGTTGCCGTTACAGACGCAAACGGTTATAGGGTTATAAGGAACTTCAACATTACCCAACCACAGGTAGTAGCACCGCCAATTGCCAAAAAAATACAGGAATTCTGTAGAGCAGCCAATCCTACCATAAGTGATCTTGAGATAGAAGGAACACAAGTGAAATGGTATGCTTCTGAAAGTGCAACACAGGAACTTGATAATACGCTTCTTGTAGACGGAAGAATCTATTATGCCACACAGACAATCAACGGATGTGAAAGCCCAGAAAGGACATCAGTAATCATTACCCTGAACGAGCAATTGGCAACTCCTGAAGGAGCAACTGTACAGAATTTCGAAAAAGGAGCGACCATAGCAGACCTGGTGATAACACCATCAAATTCTATCTGGTATGCTAGCTACGATGATGCGGTAAATAATATCAACATACTATCTTCTACTACCCAATTGGTAGATGATGCTACTTATTATGCCGTTTCAATTGCTAACGGACAATGTTCAAGCCTGCCTTTTGCTGTTACCGTAAATGTAACGCCAGGAGTAACTTTTAAATATTATCCAAACCCGATAGAAGATTACTTGAACATACAAAGCACAAGAATAGTCGAAAGGATTGAAATATATAACCTGCTTGGGCAGTTAGTCAAAGAACAGAACTTCAATTCTAAAGAAGTAAAGATGTTCCTTGGAGACCTGTCAGGTGGAACCTATGCCATATCCATCCTATTCAAAGGCAAAAAATCGACCGTAAAAGTGGTCAAAAAATAATGACTAATCTTTAAAATAGAAGCACGCCCGGATTTTCGGGCGTGCTTTTTATTTATTCAGATATAGTATTTTTAAAAAAGGTGCTGGCGGTGCTAAGTTTATGTGTAAAAAAGTCATTGAAAGCAAACCTTACAAATCTTGTCTCACTTGATAAAGACTTCCAAAATCTTTGTAATCATTTTAATCTGTAGCTTAAAAAAACTAAAAGAACCATTCTTCTACTTTTTATTCCCCATTCAGGAACTCAAATGCGCCTTTCCTCAGGTTGATGCCATATTCGAGATACGCTTTAAGACAGGCAAGAAAATTTGCCCAACCTTCCGTATTTCCCATCAACCAGCTAATTCCTTCTTCATTATTTTCCATTCCTTTCTCTGTAATTGTTACGACCGTGTCTTTACCAAAAGACGACAAGGTCATTTCTACCAGATTTTTCTTTTCATTGACCTCCCAATAATACGATACATATTTGTCTTTTTCGATTGTGCCAACCGTAATCGGAAATCGCATATCAAATTCAGGAAACTTCCATTCAATTTCTTTTCCCTCTTCCATCCTTCCCGAACCTTCAGAAATAAAATAATTTGACATTTTTTTAGGATCAATAATAGCCTCAAACACTTCTGGTATTGGTCTCAGTATTTGGATTGCCGCCTTAATAATCAGTTCTTTTTTTTCCATAACGCTTGTTTTTACTTTGCCATTTGTCAGCCATCTTAAAATTAATAAAATCCTATTTGTTGACCATTAATTTTTTCTCATTTAACGGCTGGCATAATTATTCGCTGAAACATTTCCCTAAAAAACAAAAACCACTCTCAATATAATTTCTATTTTTGCCTAAAGAAAATATAACACAACCCTTATGCTCATTATCGGAATTGCCGGCGGGACCGGAAGCGGAAAAACAACTGTTGTCCAACAAATTATGAACGAGTTGCCTCAGACTGAAGTTGGAATAATCTCTCAAGACTCCTATTATAGAGAAAACCACAATCTTAGTTTTGACGAACGAGCCCTAATCAATTTTGACCATCCAAGAGCTATCGATTTTGAATTGTTGGTTTCTCAACTCAAAGACCTCAAAGCAGGAAAAAACGTCGAACAGCCGGTATATTCATTTGTAACACACAACCGTACAGAAGATACCATCAATACGCATCCAAGAAAAGTAATGATTGTAGAAGGCATCCTGATTCTTGCCAATCCGGAGCTTCGTGACATGTTCGATATAAAAATCTTTGTCCATGCTGATTCCGACGAACGTCTGATTCGCCGCCTAAAGCGAGATATTGCAGAAAGAGGACGTGACATGGAAGAAGTATTGAACCGCTACCAAAATACATTAAAACCAATGCACGAGCAATTTATAGAACCGACTAAAGCTTTTGCAGATATTATTATTCCAAACGACAAATACAATACCGTGGCAATTGATGTTGTCCGGGCTGTAATCAATCAGCGCATCTTATAATTTAAATTCCTAATTTTATAAATTAAAAATTCAGGGATGAAAAATCCGTTCAAAAATATCATCAGCCGTTATCCTTTCCTGAGATTTCTCGGAAACAGATATGTATTGGTATTGGCACTTTTTATTGCCTGGATGGTTTTTCTGGACAACTATTCCTTACTTGACCATAGAATCCTTAACAAGGAAATAAAAGAACTGGAAGACAATAAAAAATATTATCAGGACGAAATCAAACTTGACGAAGAGAAGATAAAACTGCTCAAAAATCCAGATCAGATTGAAAAATACGCTCGCGAAAAATACTATATGAAACGCGACAGCGAAGACATATACATCATTGAATTTGAAGAAGATTTGCCAGAAGAAGAGCAAAGCAAATCATTATAACTATCGCTGCAAATAGCAATTGCTTTTGCAGAATAACATATCCTAAAAATGGCCGACCATCTATTTGACGACTTCAATCCCATATCTTCCAAACAATGGAAGCAGCAGATTCAGTACGAACTCAAAGGAGCAGATTATAACGAAACACTAATCTGGGAAAGTCCGGAAGGCATCAAAGTAAAGCCTTTCTACCATATTGACGAATTTGAAAAACCGATTCCTTTTTCAGAAAAAGAAACCGCTTTCAAAATAGTCCAGAATATTTTCGTGCACGATTTGGATAAATCCGTAGGCCGCGCTTTGGAAACGTTATCCAGAGGAGCCGAAAGTATCCGATTCACAATAGAAGACGAAAATCTCGATGTGGCGAAATTATTGGAAAGACTTCCGTTAGAAACAACAACCGTTTATTTCCATTTATCATTCCTTTCAATCGATTTCGTCAAAAAAATAGATACTATTGCCAAAAACACAAATGCCAATATTTTTGTACAAATCGACCCAATTGGAAAATTGGCAAAAGAAGGCAACTGGCACACCAATCTGGATTCGGACTTTGATTTACTGAATACGATTTCTATCTCTTGTCAGAATATCAACTTTTTGAGCATTGATGGAAGCCTTTATCAGAATGCCGGTGCAACTATTGTCCAGCAGCTGGCCTATATGTTAGCACATGCCAATGAATATTTTAACCGCATGGCTACCATTTCAAAACCAATCACATTTCAGGTTGCAGTGGGAACGAATTATTTTTTCGAAATAGCTAAACTGCGTGCGCTACGATTGCTTTTTGATCTTTTGGATAAAGAATACGATCATAATTCTGGCTGCCACATCCTTGCAATTCCTACCAAAAGAAACAAAACGCTTTACGATTATAACGTAAACATGCTTCGAACCACTACAGAATGCATGAGCGCCATTTTAGGCGAAGCCGATGCGGTTTCAAATCTGGCCTATGACGCCTTATACCATAAAGACAATGAGTTTGGCGACCGAATTTCAAGAAACCAGCTTCTGGTCTTGAAATACGAAAGCTATTTTGACAAGGTAAACAATCCGGCAGACGGAAGCTATTATATTGAAACATTAACAGTGCAATTAGCTGAAAAAGCTTTGGCACTATTCAAAGATATTGAAGCAAATGGAGGTTTAATTACACAGCTAATTGAAGGAACCATCCAAAGAAAAATTCAGGAAAGCGCTGAAAAAGAACAGGATTTATTTGACTCCGGAAAAGAAATCCTTTTAGGAACCAATAAATATCCAAACAAAAACGACAGGATGAGCCATGATTTGGAACTATTCCCTTTTGTGAAATCAAAACCGAGAAAAACCCTGGTAGCGCCTATCATAGAAAAACGATTGGCCGAAAAAATGGAACAGGAACGCTTGGAAAGCGAGAAAGAAAACAGTTAAGGTTTATGAAAAATTTAAAAAACTTATTAATCTGCATATTCTTTATAGGTAATTTGACCTATGCGCAGAAGTCATTTAAAAATACATTTTCCCGAAATCTGATGCAAATTGAGCTGGCCAATTTGAAATTGTATCTGAATAAATACACTGTTACCAATCTGGATTCTATTTCAATGTTATCAATCCATTACATACAGCCTCGAGAATATTGTCATTATTCCAAATATGGACACGATCCGAAGAAAGGAGAAACTTGGTTCGATAATTTTTATAAAGAAGGTAATGTTGTATTTCCGGAAAATTCTAAAATCATAAATTCTTTTTATGAAGAGAAAGGAAAGGGAAAATATACTCCAGAATACAATTATTATTACGATGAGAACCATTTTCTTCATAACTTAATAAGCAAAATAAACAAGATGGAGAGTTGCGAGTGTTTCATCACTCTTAATTCAAAAGGTAAGCTTATGATAAAATATGGAGAAGTTAGTACAGACGAAATAAAACATTTTATCAAAGAAACAGCGATTCTAGATAAGCCATGAAAAGAAAAGACATTCAACATATAAAATTAGATTCACAAACCGATAGCAAAAAGGCCGTATCAGAAAATAACGAAAACTTTCTGACTGCCGAAGGCATCGAATTGAAAAACACCTATTCTGATAAAGATATTCAGGATCTGGAACATCTTAATTTTGGAGCAGGATTTGCACCAAATCTTCGCGGCCCGTACGCCACAATGTACGTTCGCCGCCCTTGGACCATCCGCCAATATGCCGGTTTTTCAACGGCAGAAGAAAGTAATGCCTTTTACAGAAGAAACCTGGCTGCCGGACAAAAAGGACTTTCTATCGCATTTGACCTTCCAACACATAGGGGTTATGACAGCGACCATGAAAGAGTTGTAGGTGATGTTGGAAAAGCAGGCGTCGCCATTGACTCTGTCGAAGACATGAAAGTACTGTTCGATCAGATTCCGCTTGATGAGATGTCGGTTTCTATGACCATGAATGGTGCCGTATTACCAATCATGGCATTTTATATCGTAGCTGCTGAAGAACAGGGCGTAAAACCGGAACTGCTTTCGGGAACCATCCAGAATGATATCCTGAAAGAATTCATGGTGCGAAACACCTACATATATCCGCCTACTCCATCGATGAAAATCATTGCTGATATTTTCGATTTTACGAGTAAAAAAATGCCTAAATTCAATTCGATTTCGATTTCCGGATACCATATGCAGGAAGCCGGAGCAACAGCAGATATTGAACTCGCCTATACTTTAGCCGACGGACTTGAATACATCCGCACAGGACTTGCCGCAGGAATGAAAATCGATGAGTTTGCTCCCCGACTTTCTTTCTTTTGGGCTATTGGGATGAACCATTTCATGGAAATTGCAAAAATGCGTGCCGGAAGGATGCTTTGGGCAAAACTGCTAAAACAGTTCAATCCAAAAGACGAAAAATCGCTCGCTTTAAGAACCCATTGCCAGACTTCGGGATGGAGTCTTACAGAACAGGATCCGTTTAATAACGTAGCCCGCACTTGTATCGAAGCAGCTGCGGCGGCTTTTGGAGGTACGCAATCACTACATACCAATGCCTTAGATGAAGCCATAGCCTTGCCTACCGATTTCTCGGCAAGAATTGCACGAAATACGCAGATTTTCCTTCAGGAAGAAACCAAAATTACTAAAACGGTCGATCCTTGGGCCGGAAGCTACTATGTAGAGAAACTTACTGATGAGATTGTCCACAAAGCATGGCAGTTAATTCTGGAAGTAGAAGAATTAGGAGGTATGACCAAAGCCATTGAAGCCGGTATACCAAAACTCAGAATTGAAGAAGCCGCTGCCAGAAAACAGGCAAGAATTGATTCCAGCCAGGACATCATTGTAGGCGTAAACAAATACCGTCTGGAAAAAGAAGATCCGTTGCACATTCTTGATGTCGACAACCAAATGGTTCGCAGACAGCAAATCGAAAGGCTGGAACAAATAAAAGCCACAAGAAATACTGAAAAAGTAAAAGAGACATTACATAAATTGACCGAAGCTGCCAAATCAGGCCAGGGCAATTTATTAGAAATCGCAGTAGATGCCGCCAGAAACAGAGCCACTTTAGGTGAAATCAGCGATGCATTAGAAACTGTTTTTGGAAGATATAAAGCGCAAATTAAATCTTTTAGCGGCGTGTATAGCAAAGAAATTAAAAATGACGAAAGCTTTGAAAAAGCAAAGCAGAAAGCCGACGAATTTGCAAAATCCGAAGGCCGTCGACCAAGAATAATGATTGCCAAAATGGGGCAAGACGGACATGATCGAGGTGCCAAAGTTGTCGCAACAGGTTATGCCGACGTAGGCTTTGACGTTGACATCGGTCCACTTTTCCAGACACCGGCGGAAGCGGCCAAGCAAGCTGTAGAAAATGACGTACACATTCTGGGCGTTTCCTCTCTGGCTGCAGGGCATAAAACACTAGTACCTCAGGTTATTGAAGAACTAAAGAAATACGGACGTGAGGACATTATGGTAATCGTAGGAGGTGTAATCCCTGCTCAAGACTATCAATATCTTTTTGACTCCGGAGCTGTTGCCGTTTTTGGTCCTGGAACTAAAATCAGTGAGGCAGCCATTACAATCTTAGACATTTTGATGCAAGAATAATCAGAGAAAGCGGGAAAATCATATTCCCGCTTTTTTATTGATAAAACAATACGCTAACAAAAATCAACCAATCATGAAAAAAATACTACTTATCCTGATGCTTGTCTGTTTCTTCCAAGCAAACGCGCAAACAGAAAACCCTAACTATGACAGCAAACTTGCCGAATCTTTGGGAGGTGACGAATATGGAATGAAAATGTATGTCCTCGCCATCTTAAAAACAGGAAGTAACAACACAGCTGGCAAAGAAAAATTAAACGAGCTTTTCAGAGGCCATATGGATAACATTACCCGTTTGGCCAAAGAAGGAAAACTAATCGTAGCCGGTCCGTTATCCAAAAACGACAAAAATTACCGCGGTATCTTTATCCTGAATGTAAAAACTATTGAAGAAGCAAACCAATTATTAAATACCGATCCGGCCATAAAAGAGAAAGTTTTTGACGTAGAAACATTTCAATGGTACGGTTCAGCTGCTTTACCTGAATACTTAAAAATACACGAGAAAATAGAAAAAAAGAAGCATTAATTCGGATACCATAGCCAATCCGGAATTTATTTTGAATTGGAAAAGTAATTTTCGCAAACGAATTTTCTGTATTTTAGTAAAAAAGAAAAACGACACAAATGGATTTTACAAAAAAAATGCTTCGCGATAATGCCCTCGAAGGAAAAGTAATCGTAGTTACTGGTGGCGGCAGCGGCCTTGGAAAAGCGATGACAAAATATTTTCTGGAACTGGGAGCCAAAGTCGCTATAACTTCACGCGACCTCGAAAAACTCAGGACTACCGCTGAAGAGCTTGAAAAAGAAACCGGCGGAGAATGCCTCCCACTGGCTTGCGATGTACGCAACTATGAGCAAGTCGAAATCATGCTGGCAGGCGTCCTGGAAAAGTTTGGAAAAGTCGATGTATTACTAAACAATGCAGCCGGAAATTTTATTTCTCCAACAGAAAGACTATCTGCAAATGCCTTTGACACCATTATTGATATTGTGCTAAAAGGCTCCAAAAATTGCACTTTGGCTTTTGGAAAACATTGGATCGATACCAAACAGCAAAACTCTACCATATTGAATATTGTCACAACATATGCCTGGACAGGTTCGGCTTATGTCGTGCCATCGGCAACAGCAAAAGCTGGTGTTTTGGCCATGACCCGAAGCCTGGCCGTTGAATGGGCTAAATATGGAATCCGCTCCAATGCGATAGCACCGGGACCATTCCCTACAAAAGGCGCTTGGGACAGATTACTGCCAGGCGATCTTAAAGACAAATTTGACCTGGCCAAAAAAGTACCTTTAAAAAGAGTCGGTGACCACCAGGAATTAGCCAATCTTGCAGCCTATCTGGTATCTGATTTTTCAGCCTATGTCAATGGTGAAGTCATTACGATTGATGGCGGCGAATGGCTAAAAGGAGCCGGACAGTTCAACCTTTTGGAAGCGGTTCCTGAAGAAATGTGGGATATGCTTGAAGCTATGATTAAGGCGAAGAAGAGCAATTAAATAGAAATACTAAGGCTCTGAGATGCTAAGTTTATGCATTTTATGGGTAAAGTTGAAAATTCCCAAAAACTGATTTTGAAATATCAGAGCACAGGGCCAAAAAACAAAAACAACAACATAAGCCGGAGGAATACTTCCGGCTTTTTTATTCGCTATCTCTTTTTATATTGTTAACAAAATAGATTTTCAAAACCCATAAATAATTGTATTTTTACGGTTCAAAATTTTAGAAACTAAATGGGCAAAATCATTGCTATTGCAAATCAAAAAGGCGGCGTTGGCAAAACAACAACGTCTGTAAATTTAGCAGCTTCCTTGGGAGTTTTGGAGAAAAAAGTATTACTGATTGACGCTGATCCTCAAGCGAATGCAAGTTCGGGTTTGGGAATCGATGTAGAGTCGGTAGAAATTGGAACTTACCAGATTCTGGAACACAGTAATACGCCGGAAGAAGCAATAATCGAATGTTCGTCTCCAAACGTATCTGTAATTCCTGCCCACATTGATTTGGTGGCTATCGAAATCGAATTGGTCGACAAGGAAAACAGAGAATATATGCTAAAAACAGCACTTGAAAGTGTAAAGGACAAATACGATTACATTTTGATCGATTGTGCTCCTTCACTTGGATTGCTGACATTGAATGCATTGACTGCTGCAGATTCTGTAGTAATTCCAATTCAATGCGAATATTTTGCCTTGGAAGGATTAGGAAAATTATTGAATACGATAAAAAGCGTCCAAAAAATCCACAATCCGGATCTGGATATAGAAGGTTTGCTGCTTACCATGTATGATTCTCGCCTTCGCCTATCCAATCAGGTAGTTGAAGAAGTTCAGAAACATTTCCATGACATGGTTTTTGAAACCGTTATCCAGCGTAATGTAAAGTTGAGCGAGGCACCAAGTTTTGGAGAAAGCATCATCAACTATGACGCTACAAGC
Source organism: uncultured Flavobacterium sp. (assembly GCA_964518395.1). Classification (GTDB taxonomy): domain Bacteria; phylum Bacteroidota; class Bacteroidia; order Flavobacteriales; family Flavobacteriaceae; genus Flavobacterium. Next base: position 160,590 of record CAZFGA010000003.1, on the reverse strand, counting down.
AAAGGAGCAACCAATTATATCAACCTGGCAGAAGAAATCATTAAGAAAAATACGAAATAGAAATAGTTTTTATGACAAAAGCGATAAAGAAACAAGCATTAGGAAGAGGTTTATCAGCATTGCTAAAAGATCCGGAAAACGATATAAAATCGGCAGAGGATAAAAATGCAGATAAAGTAGTTGGCAATATTATTGAGCTTGAAATTGATGCTATTGAAATAAACCCGTTTCAGCCGAGAACCAACTTCAATGAAGAATCTCTTCAGGAATTGGCTACTTCGATTAGGGAATTGGGCGTAATACAGCCTATAACCGTACGAAAATTAGAATTTAATAAATTCCAGCTTATCTCCGGGGAAAGAAGGCTTCGTGCTTCTAAATTAGCCGGGTTAACTGCTGTACCTGCTTATATCAGACTTGCCAACGACAATGAGTCTTTGGTAATGGCTTTGGTTGAAAACATCCAACGTCATGACCTTGACCCTATCGAAATTGCATTATCATACCAAAGATTAATCGATGAGATTCAGTTAACACAAGAGCAAATGAGTGACCGCGTGGGTAAAAAGCGTTCTACAATTGCCAATTACCTGAGGCTATTAAAACTTGACCCGATTATCCAAACCGGAATCCGCGATGGATTTATTTCTATGGGTCATGGGCGCGCTATCATTAACATTGAAGATCACGACATACAAGCTGATATTTACCAAAAAATCGTAAGCCAGAACCTTTCTGTAAGAGAAACCGAAGCCTTGGTTAAAAATTATCAGGATAGCCTGAAACCAGCGGCGCCAAAGACTGCAAAAGGAACGGCATTTGCAATTGACGAGTCTGAAAAGAAAGCCATTGGAAATTATTTTGGTGCTAAAGTAGACGTTAAAGTAGCCGGAAATGGCAAAGGAAAAATCACGATTCCATTCCATTCAGAAGAGGATTTCAACCGAATTATCAAATTAATCAAAGGTTAGTGAATAAGATAGTTTCCATATTTTTTCTCTTTTTTCTGATTGGAACTACTTCAGTCAGTGCGCAGGAAGAATTGAATATTGTCGTACGCGACAGCATCAAAGGAGAAGAAATCAATCCTTTGGCACCTTCAAAAGCCGCTTTTTATTCGGCCATACTTCCGGGTATGGGACAAGCTTACAATAAAAAGTACTGGAAGATTCCCATTGTATATGCGGCATTAGGAACCGGAATAGGAATCTATGCCTACAACAACAAGAATTATCACAAATACAGAGACGAATACAAAAGACGTCTGAACGGAACAGAAGATCCAAACGGAAAACTTTCCAATCTTACGGATAACCAGCTGATTTCCGCTCAAAGGCAATTTCAGAAAAACCGGGATCTTTCTTTGATTGTCACAGTAGGAATCTATATCTTGAATATTGTCGAGGCAAACGTTGATGCACACCTTCTGCAATTCAATGTCAGCGAAAAACTTACTATCAAGCCGGACATCTATCAAAACGACCTGAATTACAAAAAAAATGTCGGGCTGACATTAAACTACAATTTTTAATAGCATAGCATGAAAATAGCACTTTTGGGATATGGCAAAATGGGTAAAGTGATAGAAAAAATCGCTTTAGAAAGAGGTCATGAAATCGTTTTGAGAAAATCTGCTGAAGATACGTTTGAAGGATTGGAACAGGCAGATGTCGCTATTGACTTTAGTATTCCAGATGCTGCGGTCAGCAATATTTCAACTTGTTTAGACCACAATATTCCTGTAATTTCAGGAACAACCGGATGGCTTGACAGTTATGATAAAATGGTTTCTCTTTGTCAGGAAAAAAACGGAGCTTTTATCTACGGTTCTAATTTTAGCCTTGGCGTAAACATATTTTTCCAATTGAATGACTATCTGGCAAAAATGATGTCAAACATACGGGAATATAACGTTTCTATGGAAGAGATACATCATACGCAAAAATTAGATGCTCCAAGCGGAACGGCTATTACCTTGGCAAAAGGAATTATAGAAAACTCCGATTATTCAAGCTGGGCTTTGGAAAATGCAAAAAAAGACGAAATCTTAATCGACGCCAAAAGAATCGAAAATGTTCCGGGAACGCATAGCGTTTTTTATAATTCAGATGTCGATACTATCGAAATCAAACATATCGCCCACAGCCGCGAAGGTTTTGCATTGGGTGCTGTTGTAGCCGCAGAATGGATTTTAGGCAGGAAAGGTGTCTATACCATGAAAGATGTGCTTAACTTAACGTAACAAATCATACTTCCAACAGACATATATATAAAAATACATACAGATGACAGCTACACAATGGTTCATATTTTTCCTTATCCTTCAAGTAGTTCACTTTTTAGGAACATGGAAACTATATAAAAAGGCAGGAAAACAATCGTGGGAAGCAGCAATTCCAATCTATAATGCTATTGTTTTGATGAAAATCATAAACCGACCTAAATGGTGGGTTATTTTGCTTTTCATACCTATTGTGAACCTTATCATGTTTCCTGTGGTTTGGGTAGAAACTTTGAGAAGTTTTGGAAAAAACACAACTTTAGACACCGCTCTGGGAGTACTTACATTAGGCCTGTATATCTATTATATCAATTATACTCAGGATGTAAAATATATTGAGAACAGAAGCCTGCATCCAAAAAACAAGGCTGCAGATACTGTAAGCTCGTTGCTATTTGCAGTAGTAGTTGCCACAATTGTCCATACCTATGTAATGCAGCCCTTCACAATTCCGACAGGTTCATTAGAAAAAACACTTTTGGTAGGTGATTTCCTTTTCGTAAGTAAAAATCATTATGGTGCCAGAACACCTATGACTACTGTGGCTATGCCAATGGTTCATGACACGATTCCGGGACTTAAAACCAAATCCTATTTAAACAGACCTCAGCTTCCGTATTTCAGATTTCCTGGGTTTGAGCCAATAGAAAAAAATGATATTGTAGTATTCAACTGGCCCGTAGATACCATTCCAAATTCTACCGAAGCCAATTTCAAGCCAATCGACAAAAAAACAAATTATGTGAAGCGTTGTGTAGGAACTCCTGGCGACAATCTTTCTTTTATTGATGGTGATGCCTATATCGATGGCAAAAAACTAATCCTGTCAGACAGAGCAAAAGTTCAGTATTCTTATAGAGTTACTACCGTAAATGGCAGCATGCTTGATCCAAATTACCTGACAAAAGAGCTAAAAATATATCCGGATGACATCATTTTCTATCCTGAGAATAACAGCTATACCTTTGTTTCATTAACAGATGAAAACGCAGCTATCCTGAAAAAAAATCCTTCTGTAGAAAGCATCACAAAAGGGATTTTCAAAGCAGAAGATCATCCTGATCCTAGAATCTTTCCCTATACTAAAAAATGGAATCAGGATAATTTAGGCCCTATCTATATTCCACAAGCCGGAAAAACAGTAAAACTGGATAAAGAATCACTTCCTTTTTACAGAACGATTATTAAAGAATACGAAAAGAACGATCTAAAAGTTGATGGAGATAAAATCATGATCAACGGTCAGGTTGCTGATTCTTACACGTTCAAACAAGATTACTACTATATGGTTGGAGACAACCGTCATAACTCATTGGATAGCCGTTATTGGGGCTTTGTTCCTGCTGACCATATAGTAGGAAAGCCGGTATTTATCTGGATGAGTTTAGACCCTTATACTCCTATGTCAAAACTTATTGACAAAGTACGTTGGGAAAGACTATTCACGACTGTTGGCGGTAGCGGCGAACCGGTATCCTATTTCGGTATATTCGTACTATTGCTTGCCGGATATTTTATTGCTAACTTCTTTATCAAAAGAAAAAAGAAACGATTAGACAGATATTAAGATGAACGCTCTTTTGCTTCCTACCTATTTCCCGTCCGTCAGCCAATTTGCTGCAATGGTCCAAGCCGACTCGATTACCTTCGAAATGGAAGATAACTTCCAAAAGCAGACCAACAGGAATCGAATGTACATCTACAGTCCGAATGGCGTGCAGATGCTGAATATCCCTGTAAAGCATTCTAAAGGCGATAGGCTAAAAACAAAAGATATCCGAATCGAAGATGCCTTTGATTGGCAGAAACAGCATTTTAAATCGCTTGAGGCAGCCTATCGAACTTCACCGTTTTTTGAATATTTTGAAGACGACCTGTCTCCTATTTTCCAAAAGAAGCACACCTTTTTAATGGACTTGAATTTTGAAGCTCTGGAAATTGTTTCCGATTGCCTTGGTTTTGACTTTACGTATAAAAAAACGGAAGAATATTTCCATGAAGCGTCTGAGTTTTCAGATTTCCGTTCATTGGCTAACGGAAAAAAAGACACACTCCAATTTGAACCTTACACCCAGGTTTTTGAAGAAAAGCACGGTTATTTGAACAACCTTAGCATTCTGGATCTTTTGTTCAATGAAGGAAGACATGCATTGGAATATCTAAAAAACCAATCGCTTTAAAAACCCGTTTTAATTTTCGAAGGCCAGCCTTGCCATAACCGGAAAATGATCTGAATTGACAAAATCCGGATAATTTTCGAAGTTCTTCACCTGCATCTTTTTGTCTGCAAAGATATAGTCTATTCTGGCAGGATAGTATTTGAAGTTGTAGGATGTGCCAAAACCGCTTCCGGCTTCTTCAAAGGCATCGTTTAGCTTTCCTCTGATACTTCTGTATACAAACGAAAAGGCACTATTATTCATATCTCCACATATAATTTCAGGGAGTTTGCTGTTTTTCTTGTGGTTCATTATGATTTCTGCCTGCTCCTGTTGCTCTTTAAAAGCCTCGCTCATCCTCTTGATAATCTTCTTTGACTTTTGCTCGCTGATTCCGTTAATATCTTCATTGAGTTCGTGGACATCTGGCGTAATCTTGATCGATTGCAGGTGCATATTATAAACCCTGATGGTATCCTTACCTCTTTTTATATCGGCATAAATAGCATTATTATTCGAATTTGGAAACACAATGTCACCTCTGCCAACAATAGGAAATTTAGAAAATATGGCCTGTCCGGTCAGCGTCTTCTCCCCTTTCATCAAGACATATTTGTGCTTGTAAGCCCTTAAATTTACTTTCCCTTCAGAATATTCCTGAATACAAAGAATATCCGGATTTTTATCATTGATGAAATTAGCAATCAATTCCGGCACATCGTCTCTTTCTATCCATTTGTAAAGATTAAAAAGACGCACATTATAGCTCATCACCGTAAAATCATTATCTGAAGGCGGAAGATCAGTGCTCGAAAATTTATAGAACTTATTGATAAAAGTAATACCCATCAACAGTACTAACGAAGAGAGCAAAATCTGTCTTTTCATCTGTATTCCCCAATAAATAAAAAAAAGGAGGTTTAAGATTAGCATGAAAGGTAATATCAGGGTCAGGACAGATAAGATAGGAAACAATTTGGGAGCCAAAAATGGTAAGATATACGCAAGAAACGTCAATACAGTCAACACTATATTGAAGAAAAACATTGCTTTATTGAACCATGAAAGGTTTTTCATTTTTGGACAAACAATTTTTGAGTTCTAACAAAGATTATAAAACTTTCTTTACTTTCCTGCTTTGAAAAGAAATTCTTTTTCTTCTTTCGTCAGGCTATCATAACCCGACTGACTTATCTTATCAAGAATTTCATCTATCTGCTGCTGCGTTTTATCTTTTACAACAATCCTGCTGGCTGTAGCCGTTTTGGGTTTAGGCTGGCTCACATTTCGATGTACTTTTTTAAAAGGCGTTCCCTTTTTAGGTTTGAACAGGTTGGCAAAAAAATCTAAAATTCGGGTAACTATAAGACTCAAATCAGTACCATTTTGTAACAGCTTTATATAAATAAATCCGAACAAGGCACCGCCCAGGTGAGCAATATGTCCTCCCATATTATTTGTTGGCATCTGAACAAGATCCAATATCACAAAAACAAAAGCAATATGCCATAATTTGACAATCCCTATCAGCAACAGCCTGATCTGATATAAAGGAGCATAGGTTGCTGAACCAATAAGCACTGCCATTATTGCTCCTGAAGCTCCTATAATAGGCGCTTTTACATCAAAAAGAAAAAAAGTACCCAGAAAAACCAATCCGGCAAAAATAGCTCCCAACAAATACAATCCTAAAAACTGCTTTTGCGTAAAGAATGTCAGGAAAAGCCTTCCTGCAAAATTCAGCATGATCATATTGAAAAGCAGATGCAGTACATCCACATGTAAGAAACTATAAGTAATTAGTGTCCAGGGCTTTAAAATAAAATCTGAAGGATCTGAAGTAAGCTGTATCCATGACATCAAAGACTGGAATCCGTCATTTGAAAAAGCATGCAGTAAAAACAAAGGTATTGCAATACCTATATTCCAGAAGATTAGCTGCAGCGTAATTCCTCCTGTCTTGTATTGCATCTTTAAATCATCAATGATTCCCATAAACCCTACAGATTAATTCCAGCGATTGTTATGAAACTGATTCTTTTTCCAATACCACATCATCAGAAATCCGATGATAGCGCCTCCTAAGTGAGCAAAGTGAGCTATATTTCCACCTCCAAAAATAGAGATACCCGTAACACCTGAAAATAAATCCATCGCAAGAATTACAGGAACAAAATATTTTGCTTTTATTGGTATTGGGAGAAACAACATCATCAATTCAGCATTCGGAAACATGAAGGCAAATGCAACCAATAGTCCATAAATAGCTCCGGATGCTCCAACCGCAGGAGTTACATAAGATCCTGCAAAATTATCCAAGCCTGACTGCCCTAAAACCTGTGCCCATTGCGGATTAAACATATCTTTGTTCAGCGAGTCAAGAATGCTATTCTGTGAAAAACCTGCATTAACGAGCTCTGTCAATCCACTATGAAAAAAATAATAATTGACCCCTGTATGAAGCAATGCAGCACCAAGACCACAGGAAATATAAAAAAACAAGAATTTTTTTCCACCCCAGAAATGCTCTAAAGCACTTCCAAATGAATATAGGGCAAACATATTAAAGAAAATATGCATGATGCCTCTATGCATAAACATATGCGTCAAAGGCTGCCAGGCATAAAATTGTGGGTTTTCAAAAAAGTAAAGCGACAAATAATGATAGGCCACATTGTTTTTTATTAACTCTGACCCAATAAAAAATATAATGTTTATAATCAATAATTGCTTGACTGTAGGCGTGATATTCATCATACTGCAAATTTTTTGTCTAGATCCTCTACACTCATCGTGATAAAGGTTGGTTTATGAAAAGGCGAAACATTAGGCTCCTTACATGCAAAAAGCCCATTAACGAGATTCTCCTGCTCTCTTTCTGTCAGATATGTTCCTGTCTTAACGGCAAGGCTTTTTGACATAGATTTTGCAATAGTATCGTTCTGACTGAAGCTGCTTTCCGGAATTTCGTCCTGTAGGTCACTCAATAATTGTTCCAACAGGATCGAAACCTCGCTTTCTGTCACATTGACCGGAATTCCTGAAATCACTACATTATCTTCATTAACTTCTTCAAAAACAAACCCGGTATTGACCAGAGAAAGCTGCAATTCGGATATCAGTAGTATTTCGTGAGACGAAAAATAAAGATTCAGCGGAAACAGCAACTGCTGGCTTGAAGCCTGGTTCACGGTCATATTCGCCAAAAACTGCTCATACAAAACCCGCTGATGTGCCCGTTGCTGGTCAATAATCACCATTCCTGATTTGATAGGGCTGACAATATATTTTTTATGAATCTGATAGGTCTTGTAAATCGCTTCTTCGATTTCCTTATCATTAAATAGTGAACCTGTTACTTCTTCCGATTCAAACTGAATGTCTTGTATATCGGAAATCGTTTCCGTATCCTGTTTTAATCCAACATATAAGCTTTCCCAATTTGACGGCTCCGGCTTTCTGTAAGAACTTCCCGATCCGCTATAACTACTTCCACTACTATATGACTTTGTAGGAACCGGGTCCGGGTCACCAAACGGATTAAAATTGGCATCTACCTGAATTAAAGGCATGGAAGCTTCTTTTCCTTCATATTCGTATGGCGTATCCAGATTAGAATCTCTGTCAAAATCCAAAACCGGTGCCACATTAAACTGCCCCAGACTATGTTTTATCGCAGAACGCAAAATAGCATAAAGCGCATGCTCATCGTCAAATTTTATTTCTGTTTTTGTGGGATGGATATTAATATCAATCGTATTAGGCGGAACATCGAGATAGATAAAATAGCTAGGCTGGCATCCATCCTTTAGCAATCCTTCATAAGCAGCCATGATAGCATGGTGCAGATAACCACTTTTGATAAAACGGTCGTTCACAAAGAAAAATTGTTCGCCCCTGTTCTTCTTTGCAAATTCAGGCTTGCTTACAAAACCCTGTATTCCTACAATTTCTGTACTTTCCTGTATCGGGACAAGCTTTTCATTTGTCTTTCCTGAAAAAATATTCACGATACGCTGGCGCAGGTTCGATGCCGGAAGATTAAACATTTCACTCCCGTTATGATACATCGTGAAATGGATATTCGGATGGGCCAGGGCAACCCTTTGGAATTCATCAACAATATGGCGGTGCTCCACCGTGTCCGACTTCAGGAAATTCCTTCTCGCCGGTATATTAAAAAAAAGATTCTTTACGGCAAAGGAGGTTCCTTTTGGCAAAACAGCCACATCCTGCGATACAAACTTACCTCCTTCAATAGCAAGGTGCGTTCCCAGTTCGTCCTGCTCCTGCTTTGTTTTCATTTCTACATGTGCAATCGCCGCAATAGAAGCCAATGCCTCTCCTCGGAAACCTTTGGTATGCAATGAAAATAAATCTTCTGCTGCCCTTATTTTTGAAGTAGCATGGCGCTCAAAACACAAACGCGCATCGGTAACGCTCATACCAACGCCGTTATCAATCACCTGAACAAGCGATTTCCCGGCATCTTTAATAATGAGCTTGATATCGTTAGCTTTGGCATCAACTGCATTTTCAAGGAGTTCTTTTACGACAGACGCAGGTCTCTGGACTACTTCTCCGGCAGCTATCTGGTTGGCAACATGATCTGGAAGCAATTGAATTATACTCGACATTCTATAAATTTGTTGACTTTCAAAGTTACACAATTAATATAACAATTGAAAAATTAGAAAATAGGAAAACAGGAAAGTTTTTCACACAAAAAAGCCTATTTCTTATAACGGAAATAGGCTTTTTTATAAGTAAGTTATTTTTTTTATTTGGAAGACTGTTGTCTTAAATAAGCCATCTTTATTGCCGCAATTGCCGCTTCGGTTCCTTTATTTCCATGAACCCCGCCGCTTCTGTCAATAGATTGCTGTTCATTATTATCTGTCAGCACGCAAAAGATAACCGGAACATCCGTCTGCACATTCAAATCCTTAATGCCTTGGGTAACGCCCTCACATACGAAATCGAAATGTTTGGTTTCTCCCTGAATCACACAACCGATTACGATAACCGTATCCACTTGTTGCGTATCTATCATGCGTTTTGCACCATATACAAGCTCAAAACTTCCAGGAACATTCCATCGGATAATATTGTCCGGCGTTGCATCACAATCTAATAATGCCTTTTCAGCACCTGAAAAAAGACCCTCTGTTATTTTGTCGTTCCATTCTGAAACAACAATCCCAAACCGAAAATCTTTCGCGCTTGGGATTGTGTTTTTATCGTATTCTGATAAATTTTTATTAGCTGTAGCCATTTTAATAAGATTGCGACTTCAGGTCAAGACAACAGAAATCAAATCTGAAGCCTAAAATCTAAAATCTAATTATTGCGCCAATCCAATCATTGCATCAATATTCATCGCTTCAGGAGCAGTTTCGTATTTCTCCTTGATTTCGTTGAAATATTTCAATGCTGTTTCTTTTTGCTTCAATGCCAAAGCAGTTTGTCCTGCTTTCAATAAGAAACGCGGCGTAGTCATATCATTTTGATTCATTTCAGCAGCTTTAACATAATATTCCAAAGCTTCTTTTGGCTGGTTCAATTGTGAGAATGCATCACCAATAGCTCCTTTTGCAACTACTGACAACATCATATCGTCTGAACTGAATTTCTCTAAATATTCAATAGCCTCTTTATACTTTTTAGTATTCAGATATGCAATTCCTGCATAATAGTTTGCAAGGTTAGCCGCATTGGTTCCTGAATAATTTTCTATAATTCCGGTGAAGCCTAATTTCCCTTCACCGCCTTTCAAAGACAGGTTATAAAGCGAATCGCTTGCCACGCCATCAGTAGCTTGTTGGAAGTATTTCTGAGCCTGGAACATTTCGTTCGCAGCATCATCTTCTTTCGGTTCTACAACAAATTTCTTGTATATAAGATATCCCGCTGCCAAAATAGCAACAGCACCGATAACGATAAAAATACCTTTTTGGTTTTTAGCAACCCATTCTTCGGTTCTGGAAGCACCTTCATCTAAAGAATTGAATACTCCTGCAGTTGTGCTATCTTTTTCTGAAATTGCATCAAGTGGATCCGGTTCGAATTCGTTTTCTTCTTTTGGTTTAGGAGCTTTATAGCCTCTTTTGTTATATGTTGCCATTAATCTTTAATTAAGTGAGGTGCAAAAATAAAATTTTTATTCAAATGTAAAAGATGTTTTGTCGTTATTTTTCAATAATTTGCACCCTCTTAAAAAAATAGTATTGAAAACCTCAAGGTTCTCACTATCAGCTGGCGTTTGCAGATGTATTTAAAAAAAATAGCATTATTCAATTATAAAAACTTTTCGGAAGCGAATTTTGAGTTCGACAGCAAGATAAATTGCTTTGTAGGAAAAAACGGGATTGGCAAAACCAATGTGCTTGATGCTATATACCATTTGTCATACGGAAAAAGTTACTTCAATCCTTTAGCCATACAAAACATCAAGCACAACGAGGAATTTTTCGTGATTGATGGCGAATTTGAAAAAGACGACCGAAATGAGCAAATTGTTTGCAGCCTAAAAAAAGGTCAGAAGAAAATCCTCAAAAGAAACGGCAAGCAGTATGATAAATTTTCCGACCATATCGGATTCATACCTTTAGTTATTATTTCTCCGGCTGACCGCGACCTTATTATTGAAGGAAGTGAGACTAGAAGGAAATTCATTGATTCTGTCATTTCTCAATTAGATTCTACTTATCTACAACAGCTGATACAATATCAGAAGATTATCAGCCAGCGCAATGCATTATTAAAGTATTTCGCAATTAACCATGTTTTTGAAAACACGACCCTGCTTATCTATAACGAGCAGTTACACGGTTTGGGACATGCTATTTTTGAAAAGAGGAAACAGTTTCTGGAAGATTTTGTACCTATCTTTAATAAGCACCATCAGGCAATTACCGGAAATGCGGAAACCGTGCAGCTGGTTTACGAAAGTCAGCTTCATGAAAAAGAACTGATGACTTTGCTGGAAGAAAATCTGGCAAAAGATCGTATCATGCATTATACAACTACCGGTATCCACAAAGACGATCTTTCTTTTGAGATTGACCATCATCCTATAAAAAAATTCGGTTCACAAGGCCAGCAGAAATCTTTCCTGATTGCACTGAAATTGGCACAATTTGAATTTGTAAAGAAACAAAGCCGCCAAAATCCGATATTGCTTTTTGATGATATTTTCGACAAGCTGGATGAAACCCGTGTTGGAAAAATAATCGAAATGGTCAACAATGATGATTTCGGTCAGCTATTTATCTCGGACACACACCCGGAACGCACGGAATCTGTGATAAAATCAATGCACAAGAGTTTTAAAATCTTCAATCTTTAGTATTGTAAGGTGTTTTTTGCCAAAACCTATTGTGCTTTATAAAAATTCAGCCGTACATTTGCAGCAAATTATTTGAACTTTCCCTACCGCACTATCTTAAGTTTTCTTAATTTTAAGCATCTATTTTTAATAGGCAGACTTCCCCGGTTTGTTTGGACAAAAACGTTCATTGCTTCTTAACTTAAACCTGCGCCCATGTTAGCTTCTTTAAAACACAGGAAAACAATCCATAGCGGACTTTTCATTTTTGTTATCTTACTGCAAGTGTTGATTTTTTCTTTATGGTATAACCAGAATACTAACGAGAGTGAACTTGCCGATTCTTTCCAGAAAGCCAGCCAGCAAAGCCTGATTATGAGCTATTCAGGCGAAGTAACCAAAAATTATTTTGATGCGGAAGACTCATTTATGGAATACCTGTACAGTTACGACATAAATTCACTGCACAAATACCGCAACTCGCTTTCACTGATGACTTCTTATCTCGACAGCCTGAATCGCATCCTTAATAAGGATGAGAAAATGTTACCTAACATCCAAAACAAGCGAGAAAAAGAAAAAAAGATTATTGCCTTGCGAAAAGAACTGGATTCTTTAATAAAATACAGGATTACCCCTATTTCAGATACCAATCCAGAATTATTCAGTCTCAAGCCTTACAATCATAAAAAGGTAATGAAGTCGATTTCATATGATACGATACATTCTTCAGAAGGTGTTGAAAAAAAAGGATTTTTCAGAAGAATAGGCAATGCTATTGCCGGAAAATATGATGTTGAAAAAGAAGAATTTCGCTATTATATGACCATGACTTATGGTGCCGTTGAAAAAACGGGAACTCCCGAAGAACAGATGGCAAATATATTTAACAGTACCCGCAGTTATTATGAAAAAGAATTCGGGCGTCTGAGAAATACCTATTCCAACCTAAGGGAAATCGACCGGGAACTTATGGCCATCAACAAAAAAATCCTAAAAAACAGCCAGGACATCATCCTTCTTTATGACAAATCTGTTCAGGATTCCAACAAACAACAGTTTGAAAAAGCGCTGGAAAACCTAAAAAACAAAAGAAATCTGATTACGACCCTGATGATTGTCATGTCAATATGCACGGGATTGTTACTGCTTTATTCTATTTTCGCCTATCATTTTGAGAAAAAACTAGCTGCCGCCAAAATAGAAGCCGAAAAAAATCTGGAATTCAAAAACCGGATTATCGGAATGCTTAGCCATGAAATGCGCTCACCTTTGAGCATTATTTCAAACCTCACCAACAAGCTGACTTCGACAAAAATGGACAGTTCACAAAACGACATGGCCAAATCGTTGAACTTTACATCAAATTCATTACAAATTACGGTGAACCAGATACTGGATTTCTTTAAGAATGAAAATGGAAAACTGCAATTATACAATTCCAAAACGATACTGAAAACGGAGATAAAATCAATATTGGAATCCTTAAAGTCGTTAGCCGATGTTAAAAAAACAGACCTGATCTCAACTATCGACAATTCTTTAGAAAATGAAGTCTGGGCTGATAGTGGAAAAATACACCAGCTGTTTTATAACATAATTGGAAATGCTATAAAATTCACCACCAAAGGAAACATTATGGTCGATTGCCGATTTACCGAAGTCGACAACAAATTCAAACTGGACGTAAAAATAAAAGATACCGGTGCCGGCATTCCTAAAGAAGACGTAGAAAAAATCTTTGACAAATATTATCAAAGCAAACACCACAAAGATCAGATAAGCCTTGGCGCCGGACTAGGCCTTAATCTGTGCAAGGAAATTGTGGAACTATATGATGGGAAAATTTTTGTTGAGAGCCAGCTTGGTATCGGAACTGAAATTTCATTTTACTTATTCCTTGAAAAATCAGACAGCTCACAAGAAACAAATCAGGCCAAATTAATCCGTAATTATGGAAATTCAGGAATCAACGTTGCCGTGATAGACGATGACAGGATAATTACAACCCTATTGAAAAAACTACTATCTGACGTGAATTTCAACATGGTAGGTTTCAATTCTGACATTGCCGCCAAAGAGTATTTGCAAAAAGAAAATGTCGACCTCATCCTGACCGATCTCCAAATTGCCAATGCATCAGGAATCGACCTCATCAAAGACATTAAAAAAATCCCGAATCGCAATGCGACCGTCCCTATTATTGCAATAACAGGCGATACTTATATGAATTCGATTGAACTGTCCAACATACAAGCTGACGAGCTGCTGATCAAGCCAATCAATAAAGAAGAATTGTATTCAAAATTACTGAAAGTACTATCTAAATAAACCATCATGTAAAGTATTTTGTCATGCAAAGAAAAGCGCTTAATATATTTATACTTTAGTATGCTTAGTTTGACATGAATCTTAAACGGAACTCAAATTAAGATTTTTACATAATAAGTTTTTGTATTTAAATAAAAGAGATTTATTCTTTTGACGTACTTCAATTAGTAAATAATTCTGTAAGTAGTGTTTACATTAGGCAGGGATTTACAACCTATATTTATAAATCTAATATAAGCGCAATTCAACCCCTTTGCTTGTATGTATAAAGAAAATTAGAGGTTACATGGAGATAAGTTAGCCAGAGTGTTTTTCCTAAACTAAAATTAAAACAGGTTGTTCTTTAATATTATAGAGATAAATTATTTTATCAGAATTTTGAAAGTTGATGTAGAAAGCTATATATCGGCTTTCTTAAAACTACAAATAGTTAAGCAGAGTTTATTTTTTGATTTTCAATTCGTTGTTCCTAGAAATAGTTTTTTTTGTAAATATTCATTACTTTATAAAATTGAAAATGCTTTCTCAGCTTAAAGGTGCTAATCAATCATCTTAAGCCCTGTAAAATACTTTTCTTTTAGTTTTCCAGTTTCCCATAATGGAATTATTTGCCGCCATACAATTAATAGATGTATTACGATATCATGCTTTTGATTCATTTTTATTTAATATGTCATTTCTTAATATTGTCATAATAAGAAGTAGAACAAAAGCAATTAAAAAAATTATTTTAATTTCAATTTTAAGATAATTCAACATAAAAGCAACAGTTAAAATATTAGATATTCCTAAAATCCAGAAATAAGATTGACAAATAAACTTTAAATCCCTTACTCTATTTTCTATTCTTTTCTTAATATCTGAGAATATTTTAATTTCATTTGGATAATTAATGAAAAATTTATTCTCATTTAGTGTTCTAAAATCTTCATTTGAAAGTTTGTCAATATAATTTAAATCATTGAAATTGATTTTTAACAATGAAAAAAGATAGAT
Source organism: uncultured Flavobacterium sp. (assembly GCA_964518395.1). GTDB lineage: Bacteria > Bacteroidota > Bacteroidia > Flavobacteriales > Flavobacteriaceae > Flavobacterium. Next base: position 145,496 of record CAZFGA010000003.1, on the reverse strand, counting down.
ACATGTTATTACAGTTACTGTGATGAGAACATACAAAAACTCATAGCTTTCTTTAACTTTTTCAATTGCAAAAAGTGTAGTGGCGATTAAAAGTGGTAGACCAATTATTTTTTGTGTAAGGTTATTTAAAATATCTGAAACCTCTTTAAAATATTTTGACTTGTATTCATCATAATCTTTTTTTATCTTATCAATTGACAAATTATTTAGATATATTTCAAAATTTACTTTTGCTTTATTGATAATGGTATTTAATTCTTCATAGAGTTTGTAAATTCTATTTTCAGAATCGTATCTTGATGCAAAATCAATGATTGAACTTTTCAAAAATTTAGGCAAATGATAATTTTCTTCTGTAAAACATTTTTTGAACATATTTAAATTAATAGATAAATTCACTTTCTCATCGAAATGATAAATTTCATTAAAAAATTTAATAATTAATCTGCCCTTTTCGGTTAAACTTGTAAAGACAATTTTACGATTGATATCGTTATAATAATCAACAAAATGGAATGCTTCATCCGTATCTTTATCTTGTTCTTTTAGAAAGCTTAAAAATTGAACATATGATATTGCGTTACTGAAGAAGAAATTTTCTTTATTTAAAATAAAATTGACGAATGTTTCGTCTTCAATTAAAGAATATGGTTCATTTCCGATATTTAAAATTAATACATTCTGATTAGTAGTCTCCTTCAGTTTTAAATATGACTTATAATCTTCATAAATTTTAAAAGGGAAATTAGTTTTTTCGACTTCAATGTTTTCATTTCTGATATTCTCAAATTCAATATTTAATTCATTAAGCTGTTTTTCAGTGCTGTAAGAATATTGGAATACAACCTTATCACCTCTTATATTAAAAGATTCTTTAAACAGTTCATATATTTTTTTATGAATCTCAATCATTGCATTATTAAATTTCTCTCCTTAAAGCATTGGCAAAACTCTCAGATTCAATTATCACCATATTTGGATTCTCGTCTGAAATTCTAACCTTATCATCTAAAGCACCACGAGAGAATTTCAGACTAATTCCATCTCGGTTAATTTCTAATCTGATGAATTTTTTAAGCTGAGTTTTATTATACTTAAATTCACTATCAATTGAAATATCATTTTCATCTGCATAATTTGAAATAGCATTAGGGTCAGTATAAAAATGCTGACTTAAATCTCTAATATTTATTATGCCATTGGGATTAGAAGTTACATAATTGTAAACTAGGCTTCTAAATGTTTCTAGTTCGTATTGTTGCCCAGTCTCTACATTAATTGGAGGCACTATTTGAGTTACTATATTATAAAGTGACTTAGTATAATCACCACTACTTTCTAACTGTTCAATTGAAATCCAGTTTTTAAAGTATTCTGAAACTTCTTGCTGTCTTAATTGTGTAAAAGACAAATAATTTATTTCTCCACTATCGATTCTATTTTCATTGATTCTGCACGCCATTGCTAAATTTTTAGTATCAACGTACTCGATTGTTTGAATTGCAAAAGAATGTGTGGTTTTATTCAAAATTTTCCCCTCTACATCACGGATAAGAAAAACGGATATAAAGTTATAACCATTGTCGCTATATTCAGCAAAAATGAAATAACCTCCTGTAGCAAAAGCAATAGGTTGAATTATACCTTCTAGATTTCCAGTTACAAGTCTAGTGAAATTTATGGAGAGTCTCTAGATAAGTACGGTAAAATATTGCATTTATCTTTCTCTATGTTGAAATCCGAAAAAAACTTTTACATTTGATCTACAAAACAATCTGAATGAAATAACAGCATATATCAAAATAAAATATCATTAGCGTAAGCTATTAATCTTGTTAACTCGAAATCGCCAATTTCTATTACTCAACAAAGATTCAATATGCAGACGCTCACGAACTGCGTGGGCTTCTCTTATCTTGTTGAGTGGGCGTTTGGCGATGCCCGAGTTTCGGATTTGAGCTTGTCCCACGCTTTATTTTGTAACATCTAAAGGCTTCTTGGGGCGGGAGCGCCACAAACACTTATGAAAAACTTTGCCTTAAGGTCAGCATTCGTGCTGGCAATGTCCATTTCGATGCTTGCGTGCTCAAGCGATTCAGATTCTGATCCTGCACCGCAGGAATGCCCTGCCGGCTTTACCGGCACCAACTGCCAAATGCAGATTACCCCGACCAGAGTCAAGATAACCAAATTCAGAGTAACCTTCTTCAACAACCAGGACAACGAGTCCTCATGGGATACTGGTTCTGGTCCCGACATATTCCTGCAGCTGGTGAACGGCGCTGGAGGGAGCAATATCTGGCTGAGCGAGGTATATTATCCCGACGTATTCAGCACGGGAACCAACAGCTTTGAATTTGTCCCGAATTCACCAATAGCCATCACCAATGTGATGTCGCCTTTCACTATTTACCTTGGAGATAATGATCAAATAGATATACCCTCCAACCCCAACGACCTTATGGGGAGCATATTGTTCAATATCTATTCGCCTGGCAATGGATTTCCTGCAACCCTTCAACTCACTGATGGAAAGGCAATTCCTTTCAGGGTAGAGCTTTCTCTGCAATACGAATGGTAGAGATTTTACAGGATTATAAATAAATTTTCTTTAAAAAAAGTAAAAAATATTTTGTAAATTAGTAAATGATTATACATTTGTATTACCAAATTGAATATCCTGCACTCTTAGTGTGAATACCATGGGGAGAAATCCCTGATTAATATAAAGGGCATCTTTAAAGATGCCCTATTTTTTTCATTTAAAATCTGAATCTATGTCTAAAAAAGTAGTAGTGCTTATTGATGGTCAGAATCTTTATTATGGATTGAACGACCTAGGATTAAAAGAAAAGGAAATTGATTGGAATAATTTATTTACCTCGTTGCTCGAAACTGATGATGAGCTAGTAAGGGCTTATTGGTTTAGACCACAAAAAATATTGGATGGCCATTATACAAAGGAATCTATAAGAAATAGTGTAGCCTATAAGAACTATAATGGTAGCCATAAGAATTATATTGAGGGCAAGTATGAGCTAATTGATCCTAAAACATTAGATAAGATAGAAAAAGATGCTGCAGAAATTGAAAAATGGATTCATGAACAGAAAGCAAAATTTTCAAATATCGAATATGCTTATGACAAGCTTTGTCTCGATAATAATGACATCGAAATTGTCAAAAAAGGAATCGTAAAGATTAATCCTTTTACAAAAGAATATAATGGAGAAAAGGGAGTGGATATTTCATTGGCAGTTAAAATGATTTCACTCAGTGTGGAAAACAAATGTAACAAAATAATACTTGTTAGTGGTGATTATGATTATGCTGAGGCTATAAAGTATGTCAAGAACAATATGACAAAAGTCCATATTGTCAAGCTTCATAAAGGTTTTCCTCCAAAAAATAAAAATATGTCAAGAGATTTATCAGTATTGGCGGATAAAGTTATTGATATTTATGAAGCCGATTTACGTTCAAGTTTTATCAAAAAATAGGATAAATCAATAAATACTGCAGTATTTTTGTCTAAAAGTAGTTAGATAAACTTCGCCTACTTACCTTAAATTAATATAATCCAAGTCACAATGGCAAGAATTGCAACAAACAAGAATTTACAAAAAGCAAAAAAAGCAAAGAACGACGAATTTTATACAATTTTATCGGACATCGAGAGAGAGCTCAAACACTACAAATCTCACTTCAGGGGAAAAGTAGTTTTTTGTAATTGTGATGATCCAAGAATTAGTAATTTCTTCCATTATTTCTCCTATAATTTCGAACAATTAGGACTTAAAAAACTAATAACGACTTGTTACAGAAATAATGACGCAAATTTATTTAGTGAACATAAGTCTGATAAAGCTGTTTATTTAGAATACAATGGAGATAAAAGCGGGAATAGTATTCCTGATATTAATGAAATCGGAATAAAACCATTAAAAGGCAATGGAGACTTTCGTTCTCAAGAATGTATAGACTTATTAAAAGAAGCTGATATAGTAGTAACAAACCCTCCTTTTTCTCTATTCAGGGAACACATATCTCAGCTTGCAGAATATGATAAAAAATTCTTGGTTATAGGGACTTGGAATGCCATTACATATAAAGATGTTTTTAAGCTTATTAAGGAAAATAAACTTTGGTTAGGAATCAATAGTAACAGAAATTTCTCGGGGTTTATTGTTCCAAATCATTATCTTTTGCATGGTACAGAAGCACGTGTAGATGAAAATGGAAATAGAATCGTTTCTACTAATAATACTTGCTGGTTTACAAACCTTGACACACCCAAGAGACACGAAGAATTAATTCTTTATAAAACTTATAATGATGTTGAATACCCCAAATATGATAACTATGAGGCGATAAACGTAAATAAAACCAAGGATATACCGATGGATTATGCGGGAGCGATGGGGGTGCCTATCACTTTTATGGACAAATATAATCCAGAACAATTTGAGATTTTGGGATGTAGCTACTCATACGGAGAACCTAAAGGATACCATATAGCTGGGAAAGGTTATAATCCAAGTGTAAATGGAAAAGAGATATATAAGAGACTATTTATCAGAAATCTTAAGCCGTCTAAAGCATGAATATAGAATTGAAAGAGATTACAGTAAGAGAGTTGTTTGAAGGGTATCAAGATAACGACGAAAGCGGTGTTGTTGGATTTGGAGGTAGGCTAGATATTCGTCCACCATATCAACGTGAGTTTGTCTATGGTGACAAAGAACGCAAATCAGTGATAGATACAGTGACAAAGGGTTTTCCGTTGAACGTAATGTACTGGTCGGTGGGTGAAGATGGAAATTATGAAGTTATAGATGGTCAACAAAGAACTATATCTATCTGTCAATATGTAAATAGTGATTTTTCAATTAATGGACTTGCGTTCCATAATTTGAGACAAGACCAAAAGGACCAGATTTTAAATTACAAACTCATGGTCTATTTCTGTTCAGGAACTGATAGTGAGAAGTTAGCTTGGTTTGAAACCATAAACATAGCAGGTAAGGAACTCACAGCCCAAGAACTAAAGAATGCTGTTTATTCTGGTCCATGGGTTTCGGATGCAAAAAGGTATTTTTCTAAAAGCAGTAGACCAAAGCTTGGTGATGATTATTTAAGTGGTGTAGCTAATAGACAAGAATATTTGGAAACAGCGATAAATTGGATTTCTAAAGGAAATATAAAAGAATACATGTCTAAAAATCAGCATGAGCCTAACGCCAACGAATTATGGCTTTATTTCAAAGCTGTAATAAGTTGGGTTGAGACAATATTTCCAAAGTACCGAAAAGAAATGAAAGGTATTGAATGGGGATTTCTTTACAATGAATATAAAGACGAAAAATTTGATTCTAAAAAGCTTGAAGATAAAATCTCAATATTGATGATAGATGAAGATGTAGAAAGTAAAAAAGGGATTTATCCATATCTTTTAACAGGTAAAGAAAAATATTTAAACATTAGAGCATTTAGCCCAAATCAAAGGCGCGAAGCTTATGAAAAACAAAAAGGAATTTGTGTTAAATGCGGTAATCATTTCGAGTTTGAAAAGATGGAGGCTGACCATATAACTCCATGGCATGCCGGTGGAAAGACAAATGCTGATAATTGTCAAATGCTTTGCCTTGAAGATAACAGGAGAAAATCGGGAAAGTAATTAAAATAATATGGCAAATATCGCAAATAGCCTAGAAGAGCAAATAAAAAAGCTCAATGATAGAGGAATGATTCTCGATATGGATAGAGAAAAAATAGAAGAAATTTTATTAGACATAGGCTATTATAGATTAGGCTTTTATTGGCATCCATTTGAGATTGATAAAAACCATAATTTCGAAAAGGGAACTAAATTTTCAGATGTTTTAGCTCTATATTATTTTGATGTTGACTTAAGGTATCTTTTAATAAAATATATAAATCGGTTAGAGTTAAATTTCAGAACCAATTTAATTTATTGGGTTTCCCTTAAGTACAAAAACAATTCAATATGGTATACTGATGATCATATTATGTCAGAATCATATTTAAAGGATTTAAAAACTCACTATAATAAAAATTTTATTTCCAAAAGTTTAAAAGTTAATCATCATCACTATAAATATCCAAAAGATAAATTTGCTCCATGTTGGAAAACATTCGAGTATTATACTTTTGGATCAATTGTTAAAACTTATGATGGTTTATTAGATGAGGATATAAAAACAGAAATATCGTTAAGATATAATATAAAGAAATATCATATATTACAAAACCATTTAAATACCTTAGTATTTGTTCGTAATAGTTGTGCGCATAGTGGAGTAATATTTGACTTACATATAAATGAAGGTATTAGTGAGCTTCCTAAATTAAAGTTTAATAATAGTTATAGTCATAATTTAGATGCTGCAATAAAAGTGCTAATTCATCTATTAGAAAGTATTTCCCAAAATAGGAGAGCTTCTCTTGAAGAATCACTATCAAATTTATTTGAAAATATTTCAAAGCATCAGGTACTGAAAACAATTATTAGCAAAAAATTAGGTTATATTTTCGATAAATAGTTTTGAAATATAATTTATATCTTATAGATTTGTCGAGTAATTACAGTGTCCTGTTCTTCATTTGCATTAATGGTGCACTTTAAAAAAATGAATAACCCCAAAGTCATTTGGGGTTTTTTATTTAGATAAAATAGATAAATTTACACTTAATCTATTTTAACATTCTATTTTTCTTTTTTAAAAATCTGCCCAATTCTGCTTTCAAAGGATGGCTTCTTTTGCCAATGATCAATCTGTTCTTTAATTTGTGAAAAGCTTATGCAATATACAGTTTCATAAAAAACTGGAGATTTGACGCTGATAAGTGTTCCTTGCAGGAATTTAAAAACATCTTCATAAATCAGATTAAGGTCAGGCTGGGCAAAATACCATATTTCACCCATCTTCCTGCGCCGTATCCTATTGTCGCCTAGCAACGACTCTAATGTTATATTTCCTAATTCCATACCCTGCATAGATATATGTCCTTATAGGCAATCCTTTTGAAGGCCTTCTGCAAAAATAGCGAAAATCGATGGCATATTTTCATTTTCCGCGTATTGTACCTAAATACATATTCATTGACATATTGTTGCAGGTATTTCTTCGACCACCAATTATATATTCCCACATATCCTCGCTTAAGGATGCTCCAGGCGCCTTCAATCGAATTCGTATGGATTTCAGGATTAGATGCGTATGATAAATTACCATCCTTGACTACATAATGCAGGTATTCGTCAAGACCGTTATAGCCTTTCCAAGAATCGGTAATAAGCGCAGAACCAGGCCTAATGTATTTCCTGATGATTGGCTGGGCATGTTCAGGCGATCTTGAAGGCAATACTAATGCCCTGAATTCTCCATTACGCTGTATCATTCCAAGTATCCATGTCTTGTCAGGCGTATGGCCACCCTGGCTGTTCGGAATCTTCTTATCCCTCCTGCGATTGGAATTCAATCCTCCCACCACTACTTCATCAAGTTCAAAAATTCCGATTTCTTCGTACTCCGGCTCCATGCCTAACAGATGGCGGATTTTCTGTCCCAGAAACCATGCTGTTGACCTGGTCACTCCCACATGTTCCATCAGCTGCATCGCGGAAACACCCTTTTTGGTAGAGTTCATCAACCATATGGCAAGAAACCAGTCACGTAGTGGGATCTTTGTTTTTTCAAAAACGCTGCCATTCCTGACAGTAAAGTATTTCCGAGTATTCTTACAGATGTATTTACCATTTTTACATTTATAGACTTTTGCCTTTTCATCAAACGGGCTTATGGGGTTTCCTCCCCATCGAACATGTTCTAGATATTCCATACATGATTCTTCTGTAGGAAAGTGCTCAAGCAGCGACTTGATAGAATTTATATGTTCGGGCAACATGGTATTTAAAATTTATATATAAAATTACAAATCTATTTCAATCATTTTTCTGACACAGAAAAAAATTATCAACCGTAGTTATCTAGAAACTCTCCAAATTTATAAAATCTTCTTCTTCTCTTTCTGTATTTCTATACTCTGAAAATTTTTCTGGAAAATACTTACCTTCCGAGTTGTCGAAAACGGCATACAAAATTTTGTCACTTTTATAAGTATCAGACAAAGCCTGAACAAGAGCTATCGAATCATTATTAATAGGGATTGTCTCGTCTGACAATATTAGTTCTACCTCATTGCTATCTCTTTCCTTTTTTAACTCGTGAATAATAATTTTTGTTAATACCATTTCCTTGGATAGTTTTTTGTTAAATTATTTTGTTTTTTATTGCTAGTATTAGGCGAACAATGTATGACAATAAACAGACACGAAACAATCCCTATTTTTAGTGATAATTTTATCTAATTAAATTTGGTGATGCTGGATTCAATAAGCAAATAACTTCGTTTGATCGGGAATTTCATTACGGGAAACCGTACAGTAAATTCAAATTTAAAGATTTAATCGATTTAGCATAATACAGTTTTCCGTAAATAAACGAATAAATCATTTAAATAACTCAATATCTAACGGTAGAGAAATTTGACAGAAACGGTTTTTAATTACCTATATAATAAAACCAAAGGTTATTTTGCTCAAACGCAGAACCGAAAAGCTTATAAAACCTGCATAATCATTCTAATCTGTGGCTAAAAACTCTTTCTTGTTTTATTTGGCATAGACTTACCAACAGCCATTAAAATTGACTTTGAACACCCATAAATCGAATAAATTTTCTTAATATTGTTAGGCTGTTTTTAGCCTAACTTAAACATTTCCAATCCGCATGCTCTCACCAAAAACACTTCAGTTTCTAGAGGATCTAAAAGAAAACAACAACCGTGATTGGTTTCAGGCCAACAAATCCTATTACGAAGAATATAAAAAAGAATACCATCAGCTGATTGCCGATTTTTTAGAAGAAATGGCTCCGCACGATGAGGCACTCCGAAATTTGGAACCCAAAAAATGTGCTTTCAGGATCAACCGCGATATTCGTTTTTCCAAAGACAAGTCACCCTACAAAACCCATATGGGAATATGGATGACAACCAACCAGAATTGCTCTAATTCACCGGGATATTATGTTCACATTGAAAAAGGCGGAAGCTTTATCGCTGCCGGACTTCATGTGCCGGAAGCTCCTGACTTGAAAAAAATCCGAAAAGAAATCGCTTACTTCTATGAAGATCTGGAAGAAATCTTCGACAACAAGGAGTTCAAAAAAATCTATTCCGGATTTGACAGAAATGAATCGAATTCCCTGAAAACAGCTCCGAAAGATTACGAAAAAGACCATCCCGCTATTGAATTCCTAAAACTCAAAAGCTTTACGGTCACGCAACAGCTTGATGACAAATCATTAATGGAAAAAGATTTTGTCAAAAAAACAGCAAAAAAACTGATTGCAGCAAAACCACTAAACGATTTTCTGACCCGTGGCCTAAATACCGAATAGTTCATTATGAATTATTAATCGTTTAAAGTACTTTTGCCTTATATTCTTATTCCTCATCCTAATGGAAATTATCGATAATTTTTCCCTTAAAAACTACAATACTTTCGGCATTGAAGCCAAAGCAAAACAATTTGTTTCTGTACATTCTGTAGAAGAATTGCAGACTGTACTCAAAGAAAATCCTGTTCAGAAAAAATTTATTCTTGGTGGCGGAAGCAATATGCTCCTCACAAAAGATATTGATGCGCTGACTATTCATGTAGACATCAAAGGCAGAACGATAATTGAGCAGACAGAAGATGCTGTTTGGGTAGAAGCCAAAGCCGGCGAAAACTGGCATGAATTTGTTTTATGGACCATTAGTCATGATTTTGGCGGATTAGAAAACATGTCCTTGATTCCAGGCAATGTAGGCACAACACCTATCCAGAATATTGGTGCCTACGGAACAGAAATCAAAGATACTTTCGTGTACTGTGAAGCTGTAAACATACAAACATTAGAGCTTAAAAAATTCACCAATGAAGAATGCAAATTTGGCTATCGCGAAAGTATTTTTAAAAACGAGGCCAAAGACCAATATATTATTGTCTCTGTAGTTTTCAAATTGACGAGACAAAACCATAAAATCAATACTTCATACGGAGATATCGCAGCCGAACTTGCCAAAAAAAACATTATCGTACCAACACTAAAGGACGTCAGTAATGCCATCATAACAATACGGCAAAGCAAACTTCCGGACCCTAAAGAATTGGGCAACAGCGGAAGCTTCTTTAAAAACCCGATTATTCCGAAAAGCGATTTTGAAAGAATACACCTCCTGCATCCTGAAATGCCAAGCTATACCGTTTCTGAAACCGAAGTAAAAGTTCCGGCCGGATGGCTTATTGAAAGAGCCGGATTCAAAGGAAAACGTTTTGGCGATGCAGGAATTCACAAAAATCAGGCACTTGTTTTGGTAAATTACGGAAATGCAACCGGACAGGAAATCCTCAATGTCTCAAAAGAAATCCAAAAAACGGTCAAAGAGCTTTTTGATATTGAAATTGAAGCCGAAGTCAATGTGATTTAAGAGGATTTACAAATTTATCCTTAGCTGTTATGAATAACTTTCTCGAAAATAAAGCCGAACTTCAAAAAAGAGGCTTTACCATTATCAACTCTATTTATTCACAAGTAGAAATCGAGTCAATCATAAGGTTTATTGACGAGCAAGATACCAACAGTCCAATCTTCAGAAAGTCAGAAAATTTATTCGCAATCAGGCAATTCATAAAAGAACTGCCTAAGATAAAACCTCTGATTTTTAATGAAGGGCTCAAATCAATTATCAATACTATAGAAGAAAATGCTTTTATTGTCAAATCGATATATTTTGACAAACCTGAAAAATCAAACTGGTTTGTTGCCTACCATCAAGACTTGACAATTTCTGTAGACAAAAAAGAAAATATCGAAGATTTTGGTCCCTGGACATCCAAACACAATCAATTTGCGGTACAGCCTCCTCTAGAGATACTTGAAAATATATTCACCATTCGAATCCATTTGGACAATACAGACGAAAACAATGGCGCGCTAAAAGTAATTGACGGTTCACATCTTAAAAATATTTACAGACCCGAGGAAATTGACTGGACAAATGAAAAAGAAAGTTTTTGCAGTGTTGAAGCCGGAGGAGTTATGCTCATGAAACCTTTGCTTCTTCATAGTTCGGGCAGAACATCAAACCAAAAAAGAAGGCGTGTTATCCATATTGAGTTTTCAAATAAAACACTTCCAAGCCTATTAAATTGGTCTGAATTCGGACAAATTAGTAATTAAATTTTCACATAAAAACAATTAGAAAATATAAAAATTGCAACGGATATTTTTCTTAATTTTAATTGCGATTCGCAGTTGAAATTCCGCTTATCAATTGTACCTTTGCACACATTTTTTAAAGACACCAAGCTTATATGTTGACTATTACTTTTTATACGTTTATCGGGGTTGTAGCGCTACAATTATTCTATTACATTATAGTTTTCGGGAAATTTTCTTTTGCAAAGCCACAAAAAAGCACGCCTAAAAGAATTCCCATATCTGTAATCGTATGCGCCAAAAACGAAGAGGAAAATGTAAAAAAGTTCGTTCCGCTTTTGGCTGAGCAAAATTATCCGGATTATGAGATCATCTTGATTGATGATGCTTCAAGTGACAACACTTTGGATATTTTTGAAGAGTTTGAAAAACAATATTCCAACATCCGATTAGTAAAAGTACAAAACAATGAAGCCTTTTGGGGCAATAAAAAGTTTGCGCTGACTCTTGGAATAAAAGCCGCCAAAAACGAATACCTGCTTTTTACCGATGCTGATTGTTATCCTTCTTCAAAAGAGTGGATTAAAGAAATGAGTTCTCAATTCACAATGAGCAAGACTATCGTACTGGGTTATGGGGCTTATGAAAAAATTGCCGGTTCTTTCTTAAATAAAATCATCCGTTTTGAAACAATGCTTACTGCCGTACAATATTTTTCATGGGCAAAGATGAAGCATCCTTACATGGGTGTCGGACGAAACCTTGCCTACAAAAAAGAAGAGTTTTTTAATGTGAATGGTTTTATTGACCATATGAAAATCAGGTCAGGAGACGATGATCTTTTCATCAATCAGGCTTCCAGCAAAAAAAACACGACTATTTGTTTTACTCCGGAAAGCTTTACCTTTTCAGAGCCTAAAAAAACATTCAAGGATTGGTTCGACCAAAAAAGAAGACATGTTTCTACGGCCACTTTCTACAAAACTTTTGACAGGATGCAGCTGGCTGTTTTCTTCCTGTCTCAGTTTTTATTTATCGCTTTGGCCGTCATTTTGCTGATATTCCAATACAATTGGATGATTATCGTGCCTATTGTTGCAGGAAGATACCTCTTCACTTGGATTTCTTTAGGCTATTCTGCTGGCAAACTAAAAGAAAAAGACGTTATCTACTGGTATCCTATCATAGAAATAATGCTTATATTCACGCAATTGAATATCTTTATAACAAATATCTTTTCAAAGCCTGTCCATTGGAAATAAAAAAGCAAATAGAGAAAGCCAAAACCGGAGACCAAGCCGCCTTCACTACTCTATTGGATTATTACTGGAATGAGGTTTACGGATTTATGCTCCAAAGGACACAAAACGAAACCGACGCAGAGGATATCACTATAGAAACTTTCGCCAAGGCATTCGACAAAATCGCTACCTACAATCCCGAATTTCAATTCAATACCTGGCTTATTTCCATTGCCAAGAATGCCCACATTGACATGCTTCGCAAAAAAAAATCTACGCTTTTCATTGACATTACTGATGAAGAAGACAATCAGGCATATAATATTGCCGACAGCTCTCCATCTGCCGAAGACAAGCTGATTACCGAACAGAACCTGTCGCGCCTGCTGCAATGCATTAAGGAATTAAAACCACACTATCAGGAAGTCATTCAGCTTCGCTATTTTCAGGAATTAAGCTATCAGGAAATTTCTGAAGAGCTTGAAGAACCTCTCAGCAATGTCAAAATAAAACTGCTCCGCGCCAAAAAACTTTTGGCCGAAATCATCAAAAACAAACGATAGGCAACTTTCATTTTTAGTACTGTATTTTTTTTTTAACAGAACGCCTTTGCAAAAAAGCGTAATTTTATATTGTTAACCAATCATATACTTAAAATGAAACAAAAACTATTTTTCATGCTGTCTGTCTTTCTTTCTTTGACGGCGGCAAAAGCCCAGTACACCACACCCAACACCGGTGTGACCTGGAGCCTCGACGACCTGGTAACCAATTCCTCGGGTGCCTTAACCTTTTCAGGAGGTATTTATACCCTATCACAAAACCTTACAATTGCAGCTAATGATGCCCTTGTAATTAATACGGATGCTACCGTGCATATTAATGCGGATATCGGGATTCTTGTCAGTGGAGATTTTACTTCCGATGCCGGTGCAATCACCATTACCGCAACAAATACCGCAACCCCATACAATACCATAACTTTTGAAACGGGATCTAGCGGTTATTTCAGGAACACGACCATCAGCTATGGCAAAGGAATACGTGTAGCTACACCTGATTTTGAAATGCAGTCCTGTGTCATGTCCTATCACATGAACGGATCAACGGCTAGTTCGGCCATAAATTTCTCAACTGGCGGAAACGCATTAATCAACAATTCCAGATTCTTATTCAATTATTATCCGGCTTTTAGTTCAGGAGCCAACCAGTCTGTTGCTCCAACATTGACCAATAATTATTTGGAAGGGAACAACCAATCTAACGGAAACCGTCCACAAATTAATATGGGCCCTAGCGGTGCAGACACACTACGGATAGTAGGTAACACGATCAAAGGCGACCGAACAAAAATTATGACTGGCGGTATTGGAGCCTCAAACCTATTGGGAGGAGGACAGCTTAAGGTTATAATTGACAATAATATTGTTACAAACAACCGTTATGGCATCACCGTTGTTGGAGCTGCTTCATCCGGATATATCAGAGGCAATATAATTGAAGATAATAATACCCAAAACGTACCTGCTCAAGGAGGAAGCGGCATTTCGCTTAGTGCTTCAGGAGCATCGACAATGAACATTATTGCAAGCCGTAACCAAATCAGAAGAAATCTTTGGGGTATTACGGTAATCGGAACTGCAAGAATCAATCTGGGCGACACCAATGAAGCCACCTTTAATGAAGGCGGCAATATATTCTCAGAAAACGGAAATACCGGAGCAGCCTATGCTTTATACAACAATACCGCATTTCCGATTATGGCAAAGAATAACTGCTGGATCGAAGGACAAACGCCTACTGCAGCAGAGGTAGAAAACGTAATTAGCCATCAGGTTGACGATCCAGCTTTAGGAGTGGTAACTTTTACTCCTTTTGGTTGCGATGCCTTATCAAATCCGGATTTTGCTGTTACAAAACCTATCATTTATCCAAACCCAAGCAAAGGAAATATCACTATAGACATTCCTGAAAATGGAACTATCAAAATTTTCAGCATTAACGGAATGCTTATCCGCAGTTTTGAACTGAATGAGGGAACAAATTCAATCAAATTAGATTTACCTGCCGGAGTTTATATAACAAAAACAGAAACAAAAGATAAAAACTTTAGCAATAAGCTAGTTATCCAATAAAAAACTAATCCCTAATTATTCAAAGCAAGCCTAATAGGCTTGCTTTTTTTATTGAGTACAAACACAATTAACTTTAATTAGCATTTTAAAACCAATAAAATATAATTTTATTTAAAAAATAAGCAATAAAAAAGTTAACATTGCCGTTATGTAATTAAACACTTCCAGCTTATGGGACACATCTACGCTAACTTAAAATTATGCAACCATGTCAAACCTCAACATTTTTAGCCAAAGCTGGAACGATAACGTTTTTGAAGGAAGAAACAAAGAATACGGCGCTTACCAGCTGCGTCAGGAAAACCCAAAAACCACTTTAAAGGCATTGTTTTTTGGAACTTTAGCTTGTGCCTCTTTAGTTAGCATTCCTATCATTTCTAGTATGCTTACAAATAAAGAACATGGCGATATTATTAACACATTGCCCGCTGAGCTGCCTCCGGCAATCTATGTGGATCTGGGAGAGAAACCTAAAATAGAACCGGAAAAGTTAGGCGGAGCTATACCTGAAAAGTCCTCAGCAGAACAAACTAAGCATGTTATTCCAACCGTAACTGATAATCACACTACACCTCAGGATGTAGCAACAATAGATCCTACCCAGAACATCAAAACGGGCGATTCTGATAATCCAGGGGATAATATGGGTGCCGTAGCAATTGGAAACAGTTCGCTTGACGGACAAGGAACTGAACCTACTTTTGGAAATGCAGGAAACTCTACAGACAAGGGAGATAACATTTTTATGAACCTAGGACTTCAGTCCAGTCCTGAATTTCCAGGAGGTATCAAGAATTTCCTCGCTTTGGTTGGAAAAAATTTCAAACTGCCAGAGATAGGTGAAAAAGCAACAATGAAGGTGTTTGTCTATTTTGTAGTCGAAAAAGACGGAACGCTAACTAATATAAAGGTAATAAGAGATCCTGGTTATGGATTAGGAGCTGAAGCCATTCGTGTTTTAAAATCCATCAAGACAAAATGGAAACCTGGTATCCAAAACGACAAACCCGTAAGAACGGCCTACAACCTTCCTATTACCGTTGAAATAAAAAATTAAATTGAGTAGTTAGTTAACTATTTATTTCAAAAAGCCCTGCATACTGTGCGTGCAGGGTTTTTTATTGGAAAAACTTCGCCGCAATTTCCATTCTCCTTCCCTACTTCCATATCAAATTTCGCTAACACCACATTAACGTAATTAATAAAAACATTCGTTATCTTTGTGCTTTCAATTTAGAGTTATGGACACTGTTTTAGATAATGCTATTTTACCTACAGGAAAGCCAAAATGGCTTAAGGTAAAATTACCTATAGGCCAAAAATACACAGAACTTAGAGGATTAGTTGACAAGTACAAACTGAACACTATCTGTACGTCGGGAAGTTGCCCGAATATGGGAGAATGTTGGGGTGAAGGAACGGCAACATTTATGATTCTTGGAAATGTCTGTACGCGTTCATGCGGATTTTGTGGCGTAAAAACAGGAAGACCGGAAACTGTTGATTGGGATGAGCCGGAAAAAGTAGCGCGTTCTATCAAAATCATGAACATCAAGCATGCTGTCGTAACAAGTGTTGACCGCGACGATTTGAAAGACGGCGGTTCAATCATCTGGATCGAAACTGTAAAAGCCATCCGAAGAATGAACCCAAACACTACGCTTGAAACTTTGATTCCTGATTTTCAAGGAATCGAAAGAAACATAGATAGAATCGTGGAAGCCAACCCTGAAGTAGTTTCGCATAACATGGAAACCGTAAGAAGGCTGACCAGAGAAGTCCGAATTCAGGCAAAATACGACCGCAGTCTTGCCGTTCTTAAATATTTAAAAGAAAAAGGAATCAACAGAACAAAATCAGGCATCATGCTTGGACTGGGCGAAACAGAAGAAGAAGTAATCCAAACACTGCACGATCTTCGCGAGGCCAATGTAGATGTCGTAACGATTGGGCAGTACCTGCAGCCAAGCAAAAAACACTTGCCGGTAAAAGAGTTCATCACGCCAGATCAATTTGCGAAATATGAAAAGATCGGATTGGAATTAGGTTTCCGACATGTAG
The DNA here is from genome assembly GCA_964518395.1 of uncultured Flavobacterium sp. Taxonomy (GTDB): domain Bacteria; phylum Bacteroidota; class Bacteroidia; order Flavobacteriales; family Flavobacteriaceae; genus Flavobacterium. The sequence goes on along the minus strand of CAZFGA010000003.1, from coordinate 128,768 downwards.
AAAGCGGTGCATTGGTAAGATCTTCTTACAAAGCCCAAAAACACATTCTTTAAATCGTAAGCTTACAGTTTTAGCCTTTAGAAACTGATCACAACAATGACAAAAACCAGGATTGCCATTAATGGATTTGGCAGAATCGGAAGAAACCTATTCCGTCTACTGCTCAACCACCCAACCATTGAAGTTGCGGCCATCAACGACATTGCAGACAACAGAACAATGTCACATCTGATTAAATACGACAGCATTCACGGCGTATTGCCTTTCGAATGTTCTTTTGACGAACAAAATATCATTATCGACGGAAAGCCTTATCCTTTTTTGCACGAAAGAAGCATCTCAAACTTGGATTGGAAATCGCTTGATATTGATATTGTTGTAGAATCTACAGGAAAATACAAAACCTTTGAAGAAATCAATCTTCATATTCTGGCAGGAGCTAAAAAAGTAATCCTCTCAGCTCCTTCTGAAACCGACAAGATCAAGACCGTAGTTTTGGGTGTCAATGAGCACATCCTGGATGGTACCGAAAAAATAATATCGAATGCAAGTTGCACGACCAACAACGCAGCCCCGATGATAAAAGTCATTAATGACTTGTGCGGCATAGAACAAGCATACATCACAACCGTACACTCTTATACAACAGACCAAAGCCTGCACGACCAGCCACACAAGGACCTGAGAAGAGCCCGTGGCGCAGCACAATCGATTGTTCCAACCACAACCGGAGCTGCTAAAGCGTTAACCAAAATATTCCCTGAATTGGACGGAAAAATTGGAGGAAGCGGTATTCGTGTTCCTGTTCCGGATGGTTCGCTAACCGACATTACCTGTTATGTAAAAAGGGAAGTTACTATTGAAGAAATCAACAAAGCTTTCCGACTTGCCTGCCAAAATCAGTTTAGCGGAATTATGGCTTATACAGAAGATCCTATCGTTTCTGTGGATATTATAGGTAATCGGAATTCCTGCTTGTTTGATGCGCAGCTCACCTCTGTAATCGACAAAATGGTAAAGGTTGTAGGGTGGTATGATAACGAAATCGGATATTCTTCGCGCCTTGTCGATTTAATTTTATTAACAAATAAGAAATAGCTACTTTTATCCTTTATCAAGGATGTTAGAATGAAGCATTTACCACTTTTCTTTATTCTTCTTTTTTCTACGCTGTTATCTGCACAGCACAACAAACTTGTGCCCGAAAAAATCGACAGCGTTGACTATTATATACAACTCGCCAACTTCAACCTAAAGATAAATAATTATCAAAATGCGCTGGAAAGTTCTCAAAATGCCATCGAAGTTTCTCAGAAAAAAGGAAACAAAGAGCAGGAAGCAAATGCCTATACTTTTTTAGGCAGCATCTATTTCGAGCTAAAGAAGTATGACGATGCTATTGAAACCTATGTCCGTAGCATTTCGCTATACAACGATCTCGAGCCTTCTACAGAACAGGCCTATTGTTATTACAATCTGGGACTGTGTTATATGGAAAAAGGAAAATATGGTGTGGCAGAAATTTATTTTGACAAGGCCAATGCCATTTATGAAACCATCGATATTCCGGATGCAAAAGAACTCCTTAACCTCCAAAAAGGAATCTTATACAAAGCCAAGGGAAAAACCCAATTGGCAGCTACAATCTTTAATTCTATTATTGCCAAACCTGACAATAATGACAGCTTCAAGACCAAAGCCGAAGCCTTATATCAGGTAGGTGCTATTGAATTTGAAGCCGGCCGCAATAATCTCGCCTTGAATTACTTCAAACGGGCACTGGACTTAAATTCAAAAAGCGACAACTTTGAACAGAAATCAAAAATCCTAAAGCTGATTAGCGAAACCTATGAAAAGATGATGGATATCGATAATTCGTTTCTCTATCTAAAAAAACATTTGGCACTAAAAGATTCCATTATACACCTTAATAGTCAAAAAATTGGGGCTGAAGCTTTCGAAAAATTCAAAGAAAGCGAACAGATGAAAACCATCAAGCAAAAGGATAAGGAAAATAGGGAACAGAAAAAACTGATCAAGGTTTCCAAACTGACCAGCGTATTAAGCATCGCCCTGATAACAATCCTTTCGCTTCTGAGCTTATCGCTTTACAAAAACAATATTATCAGGAATAGGACAAACAAGCAACTTCAGGAAAAAAATACAGAACTTGAAATTGCGAAGGACAAGGCCGAAAAAGCTTCACAGGCAAGAGCGGAGTTTTTATCTACCGTGAGTCATGAGCTTCGGACACCTTTAAACGCCATTAATGGAATCACACATCTTCTGATTGAAGAGAACCCTAAAAAATCCCAAATTGATTATCTAAAATCGCTCAAGTTCTCAGGAAATTATCTGCTGACATTTATAAATGAAATCCTAGAAATCAACCGTATCGAATCCAACAATATTGAAATTGAAAATATCTGTTTTAATTTAAGACAGCTTTTAATCGACATACAAAACTCCTTAAAAGAAATAGCCAGCCAGAACAATATTGATTTTGGACTGGAAATAGATCCCGAAATCAGCACTACCTTTTCAGGCGACCCAACAAAGCTTTCTCAGATTTTCATGAACCTGATTAACAATGCCCTGAAATTCACAGAAAACGGAACCGTTATTGTACGCGCCAAGCTTTTAGGAGAAATCGACAACAAGCAAAATATTTATTTTGAAATTGTAGATACCGGAATTGGAATCCCAATAGAAAAACAAGAGGTGATTTTCGAAAGTTTTTCTCAGGGTTCAGTTGAAATCAATAGAAAATATGGTGGAACCGGTCTTGGACTTGCCATCGTAAAACGATTGGTTTCTATGCTGGGCGGTTCTATCAAATTAGAAAGCACCATTGCCAAAGGATCAAATTTCAATTTCAGTCTGGAACTGGAAAAAGGAATCGAAAACAACGAATCCCTAAAAATTTTCACTAACGATTCAGATTTTATCGACAAGAAAGTACTGCTTGTTGAAGACAATAAAATCAACCAGATGGTTACCCGAAAAATGCTCGAAAAGAAGCAAATTCAATGCGAAATTGTCGAGAATGGAGAAGATGCCATAGAAGCCGTTAGAAGTAACCGATATGACCTTGTATTAATGGACGTGCACCTTCCCGGCATTAACGGAACTATTGCTACTCAAAGCATCCGTAAATTTGATAAAAAGACACCAATCATAGCATTGACCGCTATTTCTCTAAATGAAAACAGAGAAATGCTTCTTTCCTTTGGTATGACTGATGTAATCACCAAACCTTTTAATCCGGAGGCTTTTTATAGAGTTATTGCAGAATCGATGGCCTGAAACTAGTTTCTGGAAATTAATTCGCCTATTAGCATTCTTACTTTTGGCTCTGCCTTTTTAGCTGCTTCAAGTACTTCGCTGTGGGAAACAGAATCAATATTGTGCTCATCGCCCATATCTGTAATTACAGAAATACCAAAGCATTCCATATCCATATGGCGGGCTACTATGACTTCAGGAACGGTTGACATACCAACACAGTCAGCTCCTAATATTTTTACCATTCTGTATTCTGAAAGCGTTTCAAAAGTTGGTCCTTGAAGTCCGTAATAAATTCCATCTTTTACTTCAATATTGAGTTCAATGGCAATTGCCTTGGCTTTATTGATCAATTCTCTTGAATAAGGCTCGCTCATATTCACAAATCTTGGCCCGAACCTTTCATCATTATGACCTCTTAAAGGATGCTCCGGCATCATATTGATATGGTCGTAGATAACTACGATATCTCCAACCTTATAAAAAGGATTCACACCTCCTGAAGCATTTGAAACAACCAATCGCTGTACGCCCAAATATTTCATTACTCTTACCGGGAAAGTCACTTCTTTCATGTCGTAACCTTCATAAAAATGGAAACGCCCCTGCATGGCAACAACTTTCTTACCGCCAATGGTTCCAAAAACCAAGGCTCCTTTGTGCCCTTGAACAGTTGAAACAGGGAAATTAGGAATTTCATTGTAGGGTAATGTAAACTCAATCTGGATATCTTCTGTAAAACCTCCTAATCCAGACCCCAGGATTACTCCATACTCAGGCGAAAAATTGGTTTTTGACTTTATATAATTAACGGTTTCTTGAACTTTTTCCCACATAATTTAAAATTGTTTTATCAAAATCATCCCCACCGGAAATAAAACTGCTCTTTATTGGAAGATAGAAAAGCTGGTCATCCGGAAGCTTGCCTTTTAATCGGACAAAATCCTTTTCCGTTGTAATGATTTTTTTGTCTTGTGCTTTATTTTTTATTTCTGCAATGTCTTTTTCCGTAAAGTCATGATGATCCGGAAACGTCATGACCGTATCATCTTTGCTTTGCAAATATGCAAAAAACGGTTCGGGTTTGGCTATTCCTGCCAAAAGTAATTTATCAACATCCTTTATTTCGGAGACTGAAAGCTGGCTTCCTTCGGAAAAAACAAATGTATCATACGCTATGGCCGTAAAACATAACTTTTGATCCAAATCTATTTTCAATCTGCGTTGTATGTCATGTTGTTCTTTAGGAGAAAGATCCGGCGGGCATTTTGTTACGACTATTATTCTGGCGCGATCTGCCCCATTTCTGCTTTCACGTAAGTTTCCTGCAGGCAATATCAAATCATTGGCATATAAATCGCCATAAGCGGTCAGCAAGATATAAAGCCCTGCTTTGACTTTTCGGTGCTGGTAGGCATCATCCAACAAAATAACTTCCGGCCGGACGATTTCTAAAAGCTGCTCGATTCCGTTCTTCCTGTTGGCATCAACGGCAACATTCACATTGGGGAATTTTTTATAAAACTGAAAAGGTTCGTCTCCTAAAATGGCAGCGTCAGAATTTTTGTCAGCCAGGACAAATCCTTCCGATTTTCGTTTATAGCCTCTACTTAATGTTGCTATTTTATATTCCGGAGAAAGCAGCCGTATCATGTATTCAATCAAAGGAGTTTTTCCTGTTCCGCCAACACTTAAGTTTCCTACAGCTATTACGGGAAGATCAAACGAATAGGATTTTAATATTCCTTTGTCAAAAAGAAAATTCCTAATGCTTGTTATTAACCCGTATAAGACAGAAAAGGGAAAAAGTATTTTTCGTAGTAACATCATAGTACGAAAATATAATATTTTATCTTTGAAACATAAAGCAAATTCGAATTTAGAAGGCTCTTAACAGTTAAGCCTTATATAAAATCGCCACAGACTGATATAAAGTTATGAAAATAAAAGAAGTAATTTCCATCTTAGAAATTATGGCTCCGTTAGCCTATGCAGAAGATTTTGACAATGTTGGACTCCTTGTTGGAAACCCGGATGACAAAACTACAGGAATACTGGTCTGCCATGACGCTCTGGAAAATGTAATTGACGAAGCTATCACAAAAAAATGCAATCTGGTGGTCTGCTTCCATCCTATCTTGTTTTCCGGACTCAAAAAAATAACGGGAAAGAATTATGTTGAGCGCGCCGTATTGAAAGCCATCAAAAACGACATCGCTATTTATGCCGTTCACACAGCTTTGGACAATCATCAGAATGGCGTAAACAAGATTTTTTGTGATGCTTTGGGGCTGCAAAACACAAAAATTTTGGTTCCGAAAGAAAATTTCATCCAAAAATTAATCACCTATACAATTCCTGAAAACCATCAGCAATTGCGAAATGCCTTATTTAATGCCGGAGCGGGAAATATTGGCAATTATGAAAATTGCAGCTTTAATTCACAGGGAATTGGCAGCTACCAAGGAAATGAAAACAGCAATCCTGAAATTGGGGAACGAGGCGAGTTTGTAGAAAATGCCGAGATAAAAATCGAAGTCACTTTTGAAAAACACCTGCAGGGCAAAATCTTAAAGGCTTTATTCTCTAATCACGTATATGAAGAAGTTGCTTATGAAATTTATGACCTAAAAAACAGCCATCAAAATATAGGCTTGGGAATGATTGGCGAATTGCAAACTGAAATGCCTGAAAAAGAGTTTTTGCAAATGGTAAAAAACAAAATGAAAGCGGATGGAATCCGTCATTCTGAATATTTAGGAAAGCCTATTAAAAAAGTAGCGGTACTTGGTGGCTCAGGAAGCTTTGCTATCAAAAAGGCAATACAAGCCGGAGCTGATGCTTTTTTGACTGCAGATCTGAAATACCATCAGTTCTATGAAGCTGAAAATCAATTACTTTTAGCCGATATTGGACATTATGAAAGCGAACGTTATACAAAAAACTATATAGTTGATTATCTTACGAAAAAAATTCCTAATTTTGCAATCATTTTATCAGAAGAAAATACAAATCCAGTTAAGTACTTATAAAATATGGCGACTATAAAAGAATTGAGTGTTGAAGACAAGTTAAGAGCGATTTATGACCTACAGTTAATCGACTCAAGAATTGACGAAATCAGAAATGTTAGGGGTGAATTGCCTTTAGAAGTAGAAGATTTAGAAGATGAAGTGGCTGGCTTGAGCACACGTCTTGACAAATTGAAAAATGACCTGGAAGTTATCGAAGAGCAGATAAAAGGAAAAAAGAATGCTATCGATGAGCACAAAGAAGCCATCAAAAAATACACAAAACAACAGGAAAGCGTACGTAATAACAGAGAATTCAACTCTTTAACTAAAGAAGTGGAGTTCCAGGAACTTGAAATCCAATTGGCTGAAAAGCAAATCAAGGAAATGAAAGCTTCTATTGAGCACAAAAAGCAAGTAATTAGTGATTCTAAAGAAAAATTAGAAGCTAAATCGACTCACTTAAAGCACAAAAAATCTGAATTGGAAGCAATTATGTCTGAAACAGAAAAAGAAGAGATCTTCCTTACTGAAAAATCAGCAGAATATGAAGCTTTGATTGAAGCTAGATTATTACAAGCTTACAAAAGAATCAGAGGCAGTGTTCGTAACGGACTAGCAGTAGTTTCAATCGAAAGAGGTGCTTCTGCAGGTTCTTTCTTTACCATTCCACCACAAACACAAATGGAAATTGCTTCTCGTAAAAAAGTAATTACGGATGAGCATTCTGGAAGAATCTTGGTTGATGCAGCCTTAGCCGAAGAAGAAAAAGAAAAAATGGAGAGTTTATTTTCACAATTCTAGATATATTTAGTCCCGATAAACATCGGGACTTTTTTTTATGAAAAAGATACGCAATTTCCTTCTCGCCAAATCCGTAGGATTGTATATCAATCTGCTTAGTTATGTATCGCCTAAAAAGGCATCACAACTTGCATATAAATTTTTCAGTGAGCCCAGAACAGGAAGGCTTTTTTCCAATCAGATGCCTGACGTGCTAAAAAATGTCAAAACGGAAATCCTGAACCTTCACGAACACCAATTCCCTGTTTATATCTGGGAAGGCAATGATACTTTTGTATTGCTTGTACATGGTTGGGAAAGCAATGCTTCACGTTGGGAAAATTTCCTTCCCTATCTAAAAGAAAGCGGCAGTACGATTATAGCCTTAGATGCTCCAGCCCACGGACTGTCATCCGGAAGAGAGTTTAATGTTCCGAGATATGCTGAGTTTGTAAATGTAGTCGTTGAAAAATACAAGCCTCAATTTTTAGTCGGACACTCGATGGGAGGTGCTACTTCTTTATATTATCAGCATCATTATCAAAATAAGGCTATTGAAAAATTAGTGTTATTGGGTGCGCCTTCAGACCTTCAGACTTTGGTATTGAATTATGCCAAATTATTAAGTCTGAATCTGAAAGCTATCAATATGATTGAAAATCATTTTTTGGAGCATTTTAAAATCAAGCTCGAAGAATTTTCCGGAAAAATATTCGGTTCAAAAATTAAAATAAAAGGCCTGATTGCCCACGATATCGATGATGATGTGGTTTCGTTTGAAGAAGCTAAAAAAATTGTAAGCTCGTGGAAAGAAGCCGTTTTTATCGAAACCAAAGGTTTAGGACACAGCATGCATGACGACATTCTCTATCAAAAAATCTGCTCCTTTTTATTTGAAAAGGACAATTATATAGATAAAAAAAGAGCATCGTAACGATGCTCTTTTCTTTTATTTCTTGACTATTTTTTTAGTAAGTGTTTTATTTCCGTCAGTGACTTTTACAAAATACAATCCTTGAGAAAAAGAACTCAGGTCAATTGTATTTTCTTCGGATATTGCACCTTTATAAATAAATTGCCCTAACGAATTACTGATGTCAACTTTTGCATCAGCAGACAAGTTTTTTGTCATGATTGTCAGTTTATCCTGAGCAGGGTTTGGATAGGCTATAAACTCCAATCCACTAATTTTTTCAACACTTAAAAATTCTTGTTGAATTTGAAGAATTGCCGCCTGCATATCCGGGAATTGCCCTATATTTCCAGCAGCACCTGTGCCTTGAGGCAAACCGGTTAGTTTGAGAAGGTTTCTCATTTGTACTGATGTCATATAGTTTCCGGTAAGGCTATGATAATACGATTGCAATACAATAGCACAAGAAGCTACAATTGGCGTTGCTGAACTTGTTCCTGAAAAATTAGTGTAGTATTGATTAAAATCGCCTCCTATTTGCCTCGCGTCTCCGTAGCCCGAAGAAAAAACGCCCGTTCCCCATCCCTGAACATCGACTCTATTACCAAAAGTGCTAAAATAAAGCTTGTCATGGTTTATGGTATTATCTCCGGCTCCAACAATAATAGCTCCGCTATTCCCTCTATTTCTATAACTTTGATACGGTGCGGAATCCAAATCTTCTGCCCCATTACCTGCTGCTGCTACGATTACTATACCGGCATCAGTGGCTGCTTTGGTCAAATCCCAAATGACACCTGAATATTCTGCCGGCCCAAATTCTCCTTGAGCACCTGTTGTCTGCATTTCATAAATTAAAACATCCCCGGCTGCAGAATTGGCTATGGCTTGAGTAACCGCATTTACACGATTGTATCCGGATACTTGCCATTCCGGAGCCAGTATCATTTCTGAAGCTCCATAAGCCATTCCTGAAATGCCATATGCCCCTTTATCACCATACACTATTCCAAAAACTGCCGTACCATGCTCTGTATAACTTACACTGGCACTAGAGGAAATTGTCATTCCTGGCGCCAAAAAAACATTTCTTTCATTTAAATCTTCGTGATTAGCATTAAAACCATATTCCACATCACGAACACGTATTCCTGCTCCCGTAAGATTCAACCCCCAGGCATAAGTCATATTCACACCTGGATTAGGCAGGATATATGTCTGGTTTACCTCAAAATTCGGGGTTGTTGGAGCAATATCAAAAGGAGGCTGTATAGGCTCTAAGGAACTAAAAGAGCAATATTCCACTTCCTGAAATCCTTCCAGTTTTTTTGCCAATGCCCATAACCTTTCATTAGTAGGGTTGTCAATTTTAACTTTAAGTATATTGCGTAATTTTGCAACAGAATTTCCTTTTCCAGTTAGCTCAATGGCTTTCTGTTCCATTTCCTGAAGCTTTTCGTCAGAAATCAGAATTGCTTTTTCCAAAACAATACTGTATTCCGCCTGGAGTGCCTTAAAGTCAGGAATCATTTGAAGAACTTTAGTCTCATAAGCTTCTCCTTCAAAATGCATCGACGGTTCAAATGAAACATACAATTCATGTGCGTTACTGCCTTTTTCCAAGACAAAACTACCTTTCCTATTTTGTGCAAAAGAAGCCGACAGCGAAAACAGGGCAAAACTTATAATAAGAGTAATTTTTTTCAAAATATATGGGCTTTAATTATACTTGAAATATGTTGCAAGATAGTTATTTTTCACATATACATACTGCAATATTTAGCTGTTTCAAAGCGACTTATATAAATAGTCGTGATGTTTTCCTAAAAAGTAAATTAACCCTACCTTTGCGTTATGGAAGAAAATATCAAGCGACTCAACAAATTTATAGGCGAAACCGGATATTGTTCACGCCGTGAGGCTGATAAGCTTATCGAAGAAGGACGTGTCACCATTAATGGTTCTGTAGCCGAAATGGGGACAAAAGTTTCTGCAGCTGATGAAATACGCATTGACGGCAGATTGATTGTCGAAAAACGAGACAAGCCAATTTATCTTGCTTTTAATAAACCTGTTGGCATTGAATGTACCACAAATCAGGAAGTCAGGAATAACATAGTCGACTATATCAATTATCCAACTCGTATTTTTCCTATCGGCCGTTTGGACAAGGCCAGCGAAGGTTTGATTTTTATGACGAATGACGGCGATATCGTCAATAAAATATTAAGGGCACGCAACAATCACGAAAAGGAATATATCGTAACGGTCAACAGGCCTATCACTGATCGATTCATTGAAAGGATGAGCAACGGCATACCTATTTTAGATACCGTGACCCGAAAATGTAAGGTAGAACAGGTCAGCAAATATATTTTCAAGATAATACTTACCCAAGGGCTGAACCGCCAGATCCGCAGAATGTGTGAGTATTTAGGTTATGAAGTTACTGCCCTGAAACGTATCCGGATCATCAATATTTCGCTGGACGTTCCGGTTGGCCGATACAGAGATTTGACAGACAAAGAAATAAAAGACATGAATCAGCTGATAGAGCCTTCCAGCAAAACAGAAGAAGCAAGTCTTCCAAAGCCAGAACCGCGACAACAGCAAAGAGTTATCCGAAAAATTCCGCCAAGAAATAAGGACAACAGAAATTTCAGAAAAGACAGATAAAACAAAACCCAAGGCTTTCGTCTTGGGTTTGTTCTTTCTATTTAGTCCTTTAAAAGTTTCTGTTCTCTTGCCAGAAGTGTATTTTTAAGCAGCATGGCAATTGTCATTGGGCCAACACCACCGGGAACAGGAGTAATAAAGGATGCTTTTTTGCTTACAAATTCAAAATCAACATCACCTGTAATTCGGTATCCTTTTTCGCTATCATCATTAACACGTGTAATCCCTACGTCAATTACAACAGCATCGTCCTTAACCATTTCTGCCTTTAGGTAATTTGGAACTCCTAAAGCCGTAATGATAATATCGGCTTGGGTAGTAATTTGGGCAATATTTTTAGTGTAGCTATGAGTTAGCGTAACTGTGGAATTTCCAGGAAAACCTTTACGTCCCATCAATATACTCATTGGCCTGCCTACAATGTGGCTTCTTCCAATAACTACCGTATGTTTCCCCTTAGTTTCAACGCCATATCTTTCCAATAATTCCAAAATTCCAAAAGGAGTAGCTGGAATAAAAGTACTCATATCCAGAGCCATTTTTCCGAAATTTTCAGGATGGAATCCGTCAACATCTTTTTTAGGATCAATTGCCATCAATACTTTTTGAGTATCGATTTGGTCAGGCAAAGGCAGCTGTACAATGAATCCGTCGATAGTATCGTCTTCATTCAATTGCTGGATTTTTTTAAGCAGTTCTGTTTCAGAAGTAGTACTTGGCATTTTTATCAATGTCGATTCAAAGCCCACTCTTTCACAAGCTTTTACTTTACTTCCCACATAAGTAAGGCTGGCACCATCATTACCTACAATTATAGCAGCAAGATGAGGCACTTTTTCGCCTTTTTCTTTCATTTTCTGTACTTCTGCAGTAATCTCATTTTTGATGTCATCCGAAACTTTTTTTCCGTCTAGTAGTTGCATTCTTTTCGTAGTTAGTTGTGTTTATAAAAATTTTTAGGGCTTAAAATTTCAGCCCGAAACTTTAAGCCCTAAGGTATATTTAGTTATCTCATTCCTTTCATTCCCCCCATCATTCTCATGAGGTTTTTTCCACCGCCGCCTTGCATCATTTTCATCATTTTGCTCATCTGGTCAAACTGTTTCATCAGCTGGTTGACTTGCTGGATGTCTGTTCCTGATCCTCTGGCAATACGATTTTTTCTTTTCAGGTCGATAATCGCCGGCTTGCTTCTTTCTGCCGGTGTCATCGAATGGATAATGGCTTCGATGTGCTTGAAGGCATCGTCTTCGATTTCCACATCTTTTAATGCTTTTCCTGCACCCGGAATCATTCCGACAAGGTCTTTCATGTTACCCATTTTTTTCACCTGCTGGATCTGGGTTAAGAAATCGTCAAAACCGAATTCATTTTTAGCGATTTTCTTTTGTAGTTTTCTTGCTTCTTCTTCATCAAATTGCTCCTGAGCTCTTTCCACCAAAGACACAACGTCTCCCATACCCAAGATTCTCTCAGCCATACGGTTTGGATAGAAAACATCAATTGCATCCATCTTTTCGCCCGTACCGATAAACTTGATTGGTTTGTTGACTACAGATTTGATAGAGATTGCAGCACCACCGCGTGTATCACCATCAAGTTTTGTTAGGATAACCCCATCAAAGTTCAATCTGTCGTTAAACGCTTTTGCCGTATTCACTGCATCCTGTCCTGTCATCGAATCCACAACAAACAACGTTTCTTGCGGCTGGATTGCCTTATGGACATTTGCAATCTCGGTCATCATTTCCTCATCAACCGCCAAACGACCTGCCGTATCGACAATAACTACATTAAAGCCATTTGACTTAGCATGTTTGATAGCATTTTGTGCAATTTCAACAGGGTTTTTATTTTCCGGTTCAGAATATACCTCTACGCCAATCTGGTCACCTACTACGTGCAACTGATTGATAGCCGCCGGACGATAAATATCACAGGCAACCAATAAAGGTTTTTTATTTTTCTTTGTTTTAAGATAATTCGCCAATTTCCCGGAGAAAGTCGTTTTTCCGGAACCTTGAAGTCCTGACATCAAAATCACAGTCGGATTCCCCGAAAGATTGACTCCCGCAGCATCACCTCCCATTAACTCGGTCAATTCATCCTTAACCAGCTTTACCAAAAGCTGTCCAGGCTGTAATGTCGTCAAAACGTCCTGTCCGATTGCTTTTTCTTTTACTTTAGTTGTAAATTCTTTGGCAATCTTAAAGTTGACATCGGCATCAAGTAAAGCACGGCGCACTTCTTTAAGAGTGTCTGCCACGTTAACTTCGGTGATTTTTCCGTGTCCTTTTAGTATATGGAACGCTTTGTCTAACTTATCGCTTAAATTATCAAACATAATGATTTTCTTTATTGAAGGTGCAAAGATAATAGAAAGACGGTAAGTATCAAAGAGACAGCAAAGCAATACTAAATAAAAAACCAGACATGGCTGTCTGGTTTTTCGTTTTAACTAAATTTAAAATAACTATTCATTGTAAAAAACTACTTTCATTGAAGGCTAATTGGGTCTAAAGACAAAATCAATCTGTGGAAGCATATCATAAATTGGACCCTCCATACCGCCGCCGCCATAAAATTTCGAATGCAATATTGTAATATTTCCGTTTGTATAAGGTAGAAAAGGCGGCGCAATATTTCCTCTACTCAATATCATAGTACCAATACCACTACCTACCAGATACGAAGAGATACTTCTACGTAAGGTGTAAACATGTCCGGGACTTATTGTAACCGGAGGAATAGAAATATATTCTCTTGTCTGGTCAGAAAATGTATGGTTTCCTGTGTAAATGATATTGTTATTCTCATCAACCAGCTGTATCAGATAAACAATTGGCGTAGGTCGTTCTTCTGCCTGATATCCAATACTGCAAACAGTTCCTGTTCGACTTACTGAAAAAGAAAACTCATGTGTATGGGTGTCCATAGTAAATTCCTCACCTACATTATTCAAACCTTTTAAATGATTATAAGCCTGTATAAAATTTGTTTGTGAAGTATTACATACTGGCTCTTCAACCCTACAATCTTCAATAGCAGCCATGATTGCTCCTGTCATTTCTATATTGTTACGAATCGTAACCTGATTACCATTTGCATTTGTTATGGTAATAGGATAATCAACTGCATAAAATTCAGTGGCATTCAAATTGAATAAGAGAAGGAAAAACTGCATATCATTATGAATCGTATAGGTATGTGCCAATTGGAAATTACTGTTGTATCCAAAAACACGTATAGGATAATGAATAGTTATACAGGCTATATTTCTCTGTTCCGGCTCCGGTTCCTGACATGATTCTTTTAAGGCATTGAATTGTGTTTCGTTTTGAACCGCAACTTCCCTATAATCCGGATAAATAATCCTGATTGGGAATACAAAATCTACATAGTCCTGATCAGCATCTGTCACTTCAAAAATATCACTCACCAAATGATAATCATTTTCTGTATTGATAGTTACCGACTGGCCGTTCACAATCAAATTGACTGGTAGTTTTACACTAAAACAGCTTGTACTGTCAATCACATTGTCATCTACTGTAGCATTCATCGCTACTCTTTTCATCAGACCCGTTAACGGTGCTGTTTTACTTAGCGTCTCTTCATTTTGGTGCGTCTCGTTCTCTTCATCCTGACAAGAGACTATAAAAACGGCAATACAAATACAGCTCAGCACTAAAATGGATTGTAAAACTTTTTTCATATTCATAATTATTAAGTTTATTGGTTTTGCTATAAAACAAGCAATTCCCAAAATACCCTACCTGACGAAACTGCTTTTTTTAATTAAAGCTTATATTTGGAAAAACTTAAAAATAAAGAAATATAAAAGTAGGGTTTTTATCCACTTGACTGTTATACGTTAGGAACTGTCTTTAACTGTATGGAAGAAATAAAAAAAATTGCGGGTATCTGTGAAGAAATTGTCTTTTCAGATTTCTTTCGTTCTAACGCAAAAACCTTACGGAATTATTTATTGTATAAGTTTGGCAATGAAGAGCAGGCAAATGATGTCTGTCAGGAAGCATTTGTAAAACTTTGGGAAAATTGCGCCACTGTGCCTTTAGGCAAAGCGAGATCATTTCTTTATACGGTTGCTAATAATATGACCTTAAACCAGATTGCACACCAAAAAGTAGTTTTGAATTACGCAAAAAAAGAAAATCCTTCGCAGCATACCAATGAAAGTCCTGAGTTTATTTTAGAAGAAGAGCAATTCAAAAAGAAATTAGAACGCGCCATCCAAAACCTAAGCGAAGGTCAAAGAACGGCTTTCCTTTTGAATAGGATTGATGGCAAAAAATACAGCGAAATTGCAGCAATGCTTGACATTAGCGTCAAGGCCGTAGAAAAAAGAATTCATGGTGCACTGGTTTCTTTACGGCAAGAAATTGAAAATATAAAGTAGGGTTTTCCCGCAGTTATCTGTTTTTTAATAAAAAAAGCAATGGAAAATAATTTTGATTTAGCAAAATGGCTGGCCGGAGAAATGACGGAAAGCGAATTGGAGGCTTTTGAAAAATCGCCCGAATTCGAGACCTATCAAAAAATTAAAAACTATTCCGCTAGTATGGAAGCTCCTGTTTTTGATACTGAATCATCCTATCAAAACGTCATAAAACAAACGAAAAAAGAGCCAATACGATTGCAAAGCAACTGGTTTATAAAACTCGTCGCTGCAATTATCGTAATCGGATTAGGTACAGTATTTTACTCAAAGAACAAGACCACTACTGAATATGCCGAAGCCGGACAAAAAACAACTTTTTTACTTCCCGACCATTCAGAAATCGTGCTCAATTCCGGTTCTGAAATCAAATACAAAAAATGGAAATGGAACAGTAACCGAAGTTTGAAGCTTGAGGGCGAGGCCTTTTTTAAAGTTGCTAAAGGAGAAACGTTTGACGTCAATACCTGCCTTGGGAAAGTTACGGTTGTAGGCACGCAATTCAACGTCAAATCCAGAAACCAAAATTTTGAAGTGGCTTGTTATGAAGGAAAAGTAAAAGTTGCTTTTGGAAATAAAAACGTTCTATTAGAAAAAGGCAACAGTATTAGGATACAAAACGGAAGGATAGCCGCAAGAACACCTTTGGACACAGAAAAACCAAACTGGCTTTTGAATGAGATAAAATTCAACAACAGTACTTTAGCTGAAGTTATAAGCACAATCCAGCATCAATACGGTATCGAAATTGAGCATTCTCAGATCAATTCCGGGCAATCTTTTACAGGAACAGTCCCAACAGACAATATTGATACCGCTATGGTTATTATTAGCAAGGCTTATCATTTGGATTATATAAAAACATCTGACAAAAAGATTATCTTGAAAAAAGAATGAAGAAAATAATCTCGCGATTATTACTGTTTCTATTTTTATTTTTCGCGGGCCAGTCCGTTCTGGCTCAAGAAGAAAGCACTGTTATTCCCTTAAAAGAAATTCTTGCCAGCCTATCCAGGCAATATAAAATCCAGTTTAATTTTCTCGAAGATGAAGTAAAGTATGTTTCGGTTATACCCCCTTCATCCGAATTGGACTTATCTCAAAAGTTAAAATACTTAAGCAATCGCACTGCTTTAACTTTTGAAAACATAAACGACCGCTATATTGTCGTTACTTCGCAAAAGCCTATAGTTGCTACCATAACTGATTCCATTAAAGGGCTTCCTATCCTCCTTAAAGAAACTATCATTGAAAAGTATTTGGCAAGAGGTATTTCTAAAACTACCGAGGGCAATCTGATCATAAAACCTAAAAAATTTGGAATACTTCCCGGCCTTATAGAAGCAGATGTATTGCAAACGATGCAACAGGTTCCGGGAATTTATAGCGCTGACGAAACGGTTTCCAACATTAATGTGAGAAGCGGAACCCACGACCAGAATCTATTTTTATGGAATGGAATCAGAATGTTTCAGACCGGACATTTTTTTGGGCTGATTTCTGCCTTTAATCCGTCCCTTTCACAAAAAATAACCATTTCAAAAAACGGTACTTCAGCATTTTATGGAGAAAGCGTTTCCAGTGTCATTGACATATCTTCTTTCCCTGACTATATCGAAAATACGGCTTCCAGTATCAGTTCTAACCTGATTGGAGCACAGTTCAATTCGAAGATAAAAATCTCCGACAATTCCAGTTTTCAGGTTTCCGGAAGACGTTCTTTTACAGACTGGGCCAATTCTCCAACCTATCAGAAATATTATAACCGTGTTTTTCAAAATACGATTGTAACTAATATTGAGAACAATGAGATCTCCAATTATCATACTGATGAAAAGTTTTATTTTTATGATTTTACTGCCCAATACCAGCACAAAATAAGTCCTCGCACTGAAGCTACAGCTGCATTTATAGGAATTAACAATTCTATGGATCTCAGCCAAAAAATGACTTCTGAAGGGATTCTAACAACCCGAAACAGCAATTTAAGTCAGCAAAACTTTGGAGGCGCAATTTCTTTAAAAACAGCATGGAATGATCAAAATTATAGTAAAATAAGCGGTTATGTCTCATATTACAATCTCAATTCAAGAAATGAAGCTATTGAAAACAATCAAACTTTAGTACAGCAGAATACGGTTACCGATATGGGATTTCGATTAGAAAACAGCCATCTCCTAAATTCGGGCATCATTTTAAATACTGGCTATCAATACAATGAAATTGGAGTTCGGAATTTTGAAAACATTGACAATCCTGGATTTTCAAGAAGTATAAAAGAAGTCCTACGCTCGCATTCCTTAATCTCAGAAACTGAAATGTATTATCTTAACGGGAATCTTTTTATAAAACCGGGTTTGCGATTTAATTATATTGAAGAATTAGAAAAATTTATTTTTGAGCCCCGCCTGCAATTTAATTACAAGCTCAATCAGCAAATAAGCATTGAAGTTCTGGGTGAGCTAAAAAGCCAAACCGCATCACAGGTTATTGACCAACAGCAAGATTTTTTAGGTCTTGAAAAAAGACGCTGGATTTTGGCAGATAATCATTCAATCCCTATACAAAAAAGCCGACAGGTTTCTATTGGGTTTACATACAACAACTCTGAATGGCTGATTTCATTAGATAATTTCTACAAAAAAGTCACCGGAATTATGACACCTAGCCAGGCTTTCCAAAATCAGTTGGAATTTATAAAAATCAATGGTGATTATACGGTTATGGGTTCCGAGCTTTTGATTCAGAAAAATTTTGATCGTTTTTATTCCTGGATCAGCTACAGCCTGAGCAGCAGCGAATACGATTTTGATTCATTTGTACCTTCTCAGTTTACCAATAATTTTCAAATCATCCACAGTATTAATTGGGCCGGAATTTATGATTGGGACCATCTTAAGATAGCTTTGGGTACAAAATGGCATTCCGGAAGACCCGAAACTACGCCTTCTACGAATCTCTTAGATTTAAGCAACCCCGCAAAACCTGAAATCCATTATAATTTTCCAAACAATAAAAACCTGAGTGATTATTTTCAGGTGAATTTTTCAGTATCTTATTGTTGGAATTGGAACTCAAAAACCCAATTGGAGCTAGGTGTGTCTGTTCTTAATATCTTAAATAAGAAGAACATTATCAGCCGCTATTACAGGGTGAATAATAGTAGTAATGCTGTTGAAAGTGTCAATACCTATTCGTTAGAAAGAACACCTAATATTGCTGTAAAATTTAGCTTTTAGATAAAACAAAAAAAGCCGGCCTTTAAAGACCGACTTTTGAAATTATTCTACATTTTTCTCAAACGTCAGATAATCCGTTCCTCCATTTCCTCCGCTCACATCAATCAGTCTGATTTTCGTTGCGGATCTTTCCAATATATCCCAATCATCACTTAAGTCTGCAAAGGTGACCGGCGTTGTGAAAGAAATATTAAAGTCGATATCATTTCCAGGATTATCATCATTACTATCATCTCGTGTTACGCTCCATGTGCCCTGATAATTATTTGTGCCGTTATTAGCTATCAATATGTCACCGGCTCCAAACGTAAAGTTGTAGCCTGTGAAATCATTGGTTTTAATCGTTCCACTATCAACATAACTGGTAATTCTCCAGGTTCCTGATTTTACCGTGCTTACAATTTGCTGAATTGTTGCGCTTGATGACGATGAGTTGCTATCATCATCCGAGCTACAGGCTGTTATAAAAAACAATGCTATAGCAAGTGTTCCAAAAATTAGTTTCTTTTTCATGGTTGGTTTTTTTATAGTTAAAATGATATTTTATTATCAATATAATAACGATTTTATTAGTTTTTTTATTGCGAATAAATCTTAAAAAACACTAAAACTGAAAATAGATAAAAAGCTACAGACCCGCTGTTGCGGTGGCATAATTTACTATTATTTTCAAGCATATTGGTTCGCAATCTTTGGATTCAGCTTGTTCTAAAAAAATCTCACGCATTTTTCTTTACCAAATCTTGCATTCTATAATATTCAACGGTTCTCTGTTTTAATGGATTGGTACTCCATTCTTCCCAAACATTTGTATAAGGATTATAACCACACTTTAAAGGTTTTGAATATTTGTTATTTGGTTCTTCAATATATGCTCGACAATCGGTGCAGATATAACGGAACTCACAATCTTTGCATACTTCAATTTGGTCTTTTGAAATATTCCAATATTTTTTAAAATCAGGATGATTTAAGGCCTCTTCTAAAGTAGTATCTTTAACATTCCCAAAGCTTTGTGCCATAGAGGGACAGTTTTTAATATTACCATCTTTATCAATAGATATTTTTCTATTGAGACAGGAGTTATGATTTAGAGATTCAGTGAATAAATTAATATTTGAATAAAAATATTCCGTATTTATTATACCACAATGTTTCTCATTAAGTATATTTCTTTTTAATAATGATAAATAACCCATTTTCTTATTTACGGCCTCAAAACTTTGATCACTTGGAGAATTATAAATAATTATTGAGTGAATTCTAGTGTTTTGATCTAATAACATATTAACTTCCACCATATCTAAATTCTCATAGTAGGGAAAAATAAAATCAATTGAGATAATCCTTGATTTTTTATAATTGAGATATTGAATAATTTCTTTTATTAAATATAGATTTGTAATTTGATAAAAACGCAATTGAATGTATGAACATTTGAGTGCTTCAATTTGGCTTATTATATCTTTGTAATCATGTGTCCCAGCACCAAAATCTATGATTGAATTTGTAATAGGAGAGGAACTTGTCCATTGCAAGTTTATTTTTGGAAACAATTCAGGATTAGAATTAAAGAAGACTAAACGATTATCAAATAAAAATGTAAAATATTCATCTATTATTTCGTCATATTCATGATTGAATTTCTTCTTAACACTTTGGATTGTTTTACCGTTATATTTTTCTAGAATTTCATATAATCCATTCGGAATATAGAAATATTTATTATTCATAGTGTCACAAATGATACTTCTACTAATACCTTTAACTGGAATACAATCTGAAAAAAGTATAAAATTAGATGCTTTCAAATTAGATTATTTTAGAAATCGGTTTTATAAAGGGCTTAGTTATATTGCGTGAATTTTGAAATATTGCTATAGGTACCAGCCTACTTTTGGGCTTACCCTGTATTTGAATTTGCTTGTGATTTTGAATTTCAATCTTAAGTCCATTAAATATATTGATTGGCTTTTTACTTTCCAT
Organism: uncultured Flavobacterium sp.; assembly: GCA_964518395.1. Lineage (GTDB taxonomy): Bacteria > Bacteroidota > Bacteroidia > Flavobacteriales > Flavobacteriaceae > Flavobacterium. The sequence goes on along the minus strand of CAZFGA010000003.1, from coordinate 108,416 downwards.
TTTTTAATTTTTCTGCTAAATAATTTTGGATATAGAAATTACAAGCATTGTTAATAAAACTTATCTGTCCAGCAGGATTTATTTCTAAAAAATAATACTCTCCATCTGAATACATCAAATCTACAGAACCATAGTTTATATTAAAATTTTTAAAAACTCTATCAATTTTATTCATAATTTCGACAGGTAACTTAAACGGTACAATCCTTAAGTTTTCCATATTCCATAATGTGGTTCTATAATCTATAATATCTTCAAAACTGTAAATGCAAGCAGAAAATATAACTCCGTCAATATAGACAACCCTAATTTCAAAATCGGCAATAATTCTTTCTTGAAAAAAAGAGAGTGCAAATTCGGCAGGTACTTCTGACAAAATTTTTGGAGTAATAGAAAATGTAAGATTAAAATTATATGAAAATTTATCATCTTCATAAAAATGACTATCCAATATCCTTTTTGAAATCACCCCATTTTGTTTTGAATGCATAAACTTTTCAAGTATAGTTTTGCTTCCTGTTATTAATGTATGTGGTATTTTCATGCCTTGCTTTTTGGCTTCAAGCATTACATCCAATCTATTGAATTCAAAATCAGCGATACGTTTACCCAACTTGTATATTGAATTATTTAAAAGGTAGGCATCATTAAGAACCTCATAACATTTATTCTCATATTCATCGCCAGTAGATGCGACCACTCCGCCATTAAACCATACACTCTTTATCTTTTTTAAATCTATACTCTCTATATAATCATTTTCAACAACATAAGAATCAATTTCATTACTAAACTCCATTACCTTAATGCTGATTTTATCATACTCACTAAACCGAACAAAACTTCTTTCTAAACAGTCAATAACCTGATTTACAAAATCATCAACGTCTTTGCTGTAAATTAAAATCATTTTAAAAAATTACTTTTCATAAAACTCCCAATTATCAGTTAGTTTTGTAATAAAATCAAAGTTTTCTTCATAATACTTATCATACTCTTGAGGATTTTCTCTGTTGTATTCCGTTACGACATAATCGCCTTGATTAATAATAAAACTATTCGGATTATTGAACTCAAACTTTATTTTCCTCACAATTAAATCATTATTTTGACATGATTTAGCTTTGTACAAATTACCTTTATAAATATGAAAACATGCTCCTATAAAATTTTGATGGTTTGAGTTCCTATTCTTATCATATTCTAAAGAATAGAAAGCTTTATCCAATAATTCATTCAATTCTATTAATTTACTTGGGTTTTGCTGTATGGCATGTCTTATCAAAACATTATAATCAGGATAATAAATTAATATGGTGTCATTCTTTGTATAAATGCCAATTTTTTCTTCTGATGGATAACTTTCTTTTTTAAGCAATTCTATTAACTTATCAGTGACTCTTTCTGTTGTTTCATTTAATATTTTAGACTCCTTTCTGTTTGCTAATCCATAATCGTTTTGATCTTCTTTAAGCAGTTCCTCAAGTTGTAATTTTAAGTCGAGATTTATTCTCTTATTACTCTCAATACTAATTGAATCGAAACGCATACTAAATTTTTTCCAATCAGGATTTTTTTTTAGACTATTAAAAATTTTTGCATCAAAATATTTAATATTGATTCCTTTATTTGCTAATTTTTCTCCCCAATAAAAAGCATTTTTATAATCCCTTGATAATATCGCACACCTTATTGCATTATGCAAATCCCTAGAAAACAATACTTTATATTTTTCAACTAATTCCCAATAGGTTTTCTTAGCATCAGCAAATTGTCTTCTTAAAATATAGTTTTCAGCTTTTTCCGTATAGGTATAATATTTTATTTCTTTTCTTCCTTGCTTTTCCTTTTCAATTTCCGATACAAGTTTATTGTTGAGCATAATGGCCTCAGATTCTTTATATTTTTTTTTTCTGATCTTCTTCCTTCTATTTTTATTTGGCAGGTAAACCATAGTGCCAATATCAAAAATTTCTGAATAACAACCATTTCCTCCAAAAGCTAAAATAGTTCCCGTAGTAACTTTAGCAGTAATTTTGAAAGGTCGCTTGCCTTTTGAGTCTGTTCTGAAATAGAAAGGTTTATTAAAGTAAAAAGAGGTAAAAGCATCTAAAATTTGATTATTGTCAATGATTTTATTCTTCAGTTTCATCTCAATTTTATCTTTGTCTACTGAAACAAAGTTATAATAGGGGCTTATCGTATCTGTTTTTTCACCAATAAAGACTTCAATGTAATTTTTGGGCTCATTTAACCCTGTTTTAGCTTTATCACCCCATCCGCCAGTGACGAAACCCTCTATAGTTATAATGCTATCTCTTGATCTGAATTTGCAATTTTCAATATCCACTTTCAAATAATACATTGAAAAATTTTCGAAAAAAGAAAATACTTTAAAATCTTTGCTTTTAAATTCTACTCCATAGTTGATTATACCTTTATAATTTCTATCATCAACAAAATATGGGATGGTATCTTTAACAATTGGTCCCCAATTGTATTTGCTCCACCAAAGATGATAAGTCTTTTCAAAAATCTTATTTTTCTCAAAATCGTTTTGACCATATTCTTTATAGCTTGTTGATTTCTGTCCAAATACAGAATGGATAAACATGAGATTTATAAAAAAAAACAGGATCTTCATTTAATACTTTTAATTTTTCTAATTCTATTAGTTAATATTTATTTAGGCAGGTTTAAATATAAGTCTGAATTATTAAAATTTAATTCAGACTTAATGATTCATATAAATATTCTGTAATTAAAACTATTTACCTTGAAGAGTCGCACATTCTGAAGCAGATACTTCTAGCTGATTTGTCCTATTGTGGTAGGTTGTCACCCCATCTCTGATTGAATCATATCCATAATCATACACCCAAGTCTTATATGGGTATACATTTGCTGTTCCGCATGCCGTTCCAGCTGGAGTTGGAGTACCACCACCATTTAATTTAAACATTTGTTCTTTTTTCAAAACATTGTCCTTAAATTTGTGTTCTTTTAGACTCTCTAATTTCATAATAATAAATTTAAAATTTTACCTACTCACTTCAAGGCTTTTCAGTTTACTCCTGTAATAAATCTTTTTAGTACACAACAAAAAAGTATTATTTCCACATTTCCTATTATATACAAAAACCATCCATTCCAGGCACTTTGGTTACATCTAAAATAATTGTATTATAGTCAAACTCGAAAAATATATCAATCAATCATTCTACCCACCTACCTTTAATATCAGAACTTAACAGTACTTTTCCGGTGTTTCCATGTGATTAGTTTTTTAGACAACACAATTGGTGCTGTATAAAATCTTGTCTTATTGTTTTGCAACTGGTTAATAGCAAAATGCAGCATAGAAAAATTAATTTTAAACAGTCACCATTTCCAAACATCCTGATTAAGGACTATAATTGCAACTTGTTTTGTGTTTATAATAATTTGATTTTATCTAACAATATTACACCACAAATCAAAAAATCCTCATTCATCATATAACTAAATAAAAAAAATTTAATAGTTCTCAAAGTAATTTGTATAATTGAAAGGTTTTTTCCTTTAAATAATAACTGCCATAAAATAGAGACTCAAAAAGATGAAAATATGGAAACAATTGTAAGACGCAATATTCGTAAAATACGCCTTGAAAAAAATTACACGCAGGAATATATTGCTGATGAGCTAAATATCTCGCAATCCCAATACTGCAAAAAAGAAAATGGTACTCAAAAGTTTTCTTTTGATGAAATAGTTGGAATCGCCAGTATATTAAATATAGAAGTAAAAGATCTTTTAGCGACTGACTTTACTAACTAAAAAAACCATTTAGAAATTCTAAATGGTTTTTTTCTGCTTTTGTAAAAGTTTTATATTGTAATTTTTAAATTAAAAGTTTCCTAAAGAATTAAAACTGAAAGTAAATAAACGGCTGTGGACCGGCAGTTGCAGTTGCATAAACTATCCAATAGACAAAACCTAAAATTATGGCTTTACCAATTAATGGAGTCTTGTCAAAAGCAAGTTTCATGTTTTGGGTAATGCCTTCTGGAAGGAAATGCCAGATATAGCCTACCAACATCAAAAGGAATACATTTTTGTAACCTTGTATAATGATTTGCCACTGTTTAGGATCAAAAGTAAGCTGTCCAATATTATTAACTATCTGTAAAGCCGTATCAAAATCTTTCGCCCTGAAAAACAGCCAGCAGAAAACAACAAAATGAAACGTCAGAAGCACGGAGAAGAATCGCCAGATGTAATCAAACGCATTCTTTTTCTTATCTTTTTTAGATGGAAAGAATTCTAAAAATATCTTATGTACGGCCAAAGCAACACCATGTAAAGCACCCCAAATAATAAAACGCAGGCTGGCTCCATGCCATAATCCTCCAAGAAGCATTGTCGTCAGAAGGTTGACATTGGTAAACATAGTTCTTTCTCTATCTTTTGACAGTATAAAGGTAAGGCTGAAAAGCACCAATGAAGAAACGGCAATAATCAATGGAATATGGCTAACTGTAGAATAGCTGATTCCCCAAACTATCAATCCGAAGAAAAACAGTGCCGGAAATAAGAATCCTGCAAAAGAACCGTTACGGTTTCCACCAATCGATATATACAAGAAATCTTTTAACCAGGTAGAAAGCGAAATGTGCCATCTTCTCCAGAATTCGGTTATCGAAGCTGATTTGTAGGGAGTCCTAAAGTTGGTTGGCAGTTTGAATCCGAGCAACAATGCTACTCCGATTGCCATATCAGAATATCCGGAAAAATCACAGTAAATCTGAATTGCATAACCATAAGAAGCCATTAGGTTTTCAAATGCGGTATAGCTTGTTGGCGCATCAAAAACACGATCCACGAAGTTAATCGAGATATAATCGGAGATTACCGTCTTTTTGATAAGTCCTCCAATTAAAAGAAACAAGGCAGCATTGACATCTTCCTTGGTAAGATTCAGCTTTTGGTAAATCTGCGGCAGGAAGTCTTTCGCACGAACGATAGGTCCTGCAACCAATTGGGGAAAAAATGACACAAAGAACAGATATTCTACATAATTGTTTGTCGGGACAATTTCCTTCCTATAGATCTCAATAATATAACTTATCGATTGGAAGGTATAGAATGAAATCCCTACAGGCAACAGTATGTCATGGAACGCCAAATGTCCGCTAAACATATCATTATACGTACCAATGAGGAAGTTGGTATATTTAAAATAACCTAAAAGTCCTAAGTTTAGAAAAACGCTGAGCCAGATATAAAACTTGCGCCAACCTTCTCGATTTTCCCTATAAATGACGCCGCTGAGATTATAATCGACGACAGAGGACAGTATCAGCAATAGGAAATAAATCCCGCTGGACTTGTAATAAAAGAAAAGTGAAAACAGGATGACATATACCAGCCTTAAATAAAAAGTCTTTCTAAGGAATGCGTAAACCAGATAAAAAATCAGGAACATCCCTAAAAACAATCCCGTATTAAAAAGCAATGGCTCTTTTGGATTGTATATAAACCAGCCCTTCACCTGCTCTACAGTAATCGCTCCGAAGGTTTGAATAAACCAGTCATTTATGCTGTTGATCGTCATTAATTCTCTGTACCCGATTTAAAATTAGTGTATGCTTTCAGAAATGCTTCCGACAAAAGATTTCCTTGTTTTTCATAACCTGCTTTGGAATAATGAACCCTGTCTCCCGACATGAGTCCTCTTGCCGCATTGCGTTCAACACCATACAGGCCCCCAAACTGGGAATACAAATCCCAAACAGCAAAGCCTTTCTCTTCTGCCGATTTCAGTATATTTTCTGAATAATCGGCTGCAAATGTATTTGGAAATTTCCTTTTAAACAAGGAAGGCGGCGGTGTCGAAACCAATACCGCTGTATTTATATTTTGCGCTTTCAAATTTTCCAAAAACAGATTAAGCTGTACCATATATTCTGAAGAAACGGTCTTATCGAAAGTTTCATTTGTTCCTAATGAAAGGACTATCAAATCCGGCTGCAAAGCTTTCAATTGCTCAAAAAACAGCGGGTACTTATTATAATCTGAAAATTTAGCGCCGTTTACACCAATACTGCTGTAAATAATTCCGGGATTGTTATTTTCCAATACCAGTCCGTTCAATGCAAATTCTGAAGCTTGCGGATCAGGAATAAGATAGATCTTGCTTAAAGTGGCATCAGTCGTATAATAATGCGTTAGCTGATTAGCCTGAATATCCAAAGGAATAAATTCTGAGCGTGATATGGATTTCTGCTGCATTTCATTCGTAGGAATCTTGAGCGTTTTTCCGGCGCGGATATTATTGGATTTTAGATTGTTTGCTTTTTTTAATTGGGCTACCGAGATGCCATATTTCTCAGCAATAATCGATACCGCTTCTCCTTTTTTAATCTTATGCGTGATTTTTTTAGGAACGCTCGATTCCATTACAATGGTTTTTGATGCCGTAGCGACATCAAACATATCCTTATTCTTAGGAGTGATTATCTTGATTGTGTTGAATCCGTAAGAACTGTCTTTTACATTGATTTCAATGGCAAAATCCTTAGCTTTTGTCCAAAGCCCGATTCCGCTCAAACCTACCGGGTTCCCTACAGCAGGATAGATATTCCGATAGCTTTCCCAGGTTCTGTTAGATGAAAATCTCTCGTTGTAAGAACCGTTTGTTTTGGCCAGGCTGTACGGGAAAATAAATCCCCTGCCGCCATTTCCAAATTCACCCTGCAGTTTTTTCCGGATTACATTGGTCATCAGATCTGCCTGAATATGTGAATCGCCAATATGAACAATATTGATTTTTCCTGATTTTTGCTGCTGGTTAAGGCTAAGCTTCTCAAAAAATGGCTTTAATGCCTTGGTATTATGAAAATGGTTGTCAGGAATGATGATTGTTTCCGTTGTATCAATTGCCGCAACAGTATCGATTTCAACAAATATCGAATCTGTCACCTGCGCATGCATATTGACCCCTGCCACCAAAACAAGCAGGCATATAAATAATCTGAGCTTATGCATCGACGCTGTCCTTTTTTGTTACGGTTGAATCAGGAGCTTTCTTCTCTGCCGGTTTTCTTTTTTGTCTCAAAGCCTTATACTTTTCATATCCCTGGTTCAGCTGTTCATATAGCAATCCTGCTATTTTTTTAGCTCCTCTATGATTGAAGTGTGTATAATCTTTGTTTGCTTTTGCAGGTTCTTCTTCAACCCATTTTACCATGGAACCGTCACCGCCCATTAATGTATACAGATTGACAAATCCGGATTGGGTTTTCAAAGCATATCGTTTTTGAGCAACTGTAAGCGGAACTACAGCCGAATCCGTTTTCATTTCAAGGTCATATTTTGTTCCCTTATCTGCCGTCGAAACAATAAGTATGGCAACTCCCGGAAAACATTCTTTCAGGTGATTGACAGTTTTGGTCATGCTTCTGTCATACCATGTATAATCTTTCGTTCCGTAGTTCAGTACATTCGTTCCGTAATGCAATACAATCAGGTCATAACCTAATTTATTATTAAAAGCCTGCATCACCGCCGGATTAAATGTCGAAATTGGCAACCCTGAATTTCCTCTCTGAGAGAAGTTATCGACATGGACTCCTTTTCCATCGTCAAAATTGAAACCGAATATCGGAATGGAATCAGCCTTAATGAAATCAGCCTTAAATCCTTTTATGCTATTAGAAGAGACCTTTAATGTATTTACCAGGCTATTTGGCGTAAGGCTTTTTACGATGGTATCTTTTCCAATAATTACATCTACTTTTCCACTAAGATTAGACGACCTGCCATAGAAAAGTGTAGGGTTGTCAAGCATAGTAGCAAATCTCGCCGTATTTGCCTTGAAACGCACCCATTCTATGTGAGCCGTATCATTTGCAAAAAACACATGTCCGTTAACCCCAAACGGGCTTCTCGGTTTCTTGACATTCAGATAGGATTGTGTTTTCCAGTTTCCGGAATATTGGTGCGTAATCGAACCTCTTGAAGCAGCCGATTCAGAAGTTATGGAAACAAAACCAACACCCTGTCCTCCAAATTTCGCCTGATAGTCGGCTCTCAAATCCTGAACAATCATATCGCCATCTGTCATGGAATCGCCAAAATAAGCAATCCTTACGTTTTCAGATTCCGGATTTTTTTCCAGCTGGTATAATTTTTCATAAAATGAAATCAGGTACTGGTAGCCTTTGTAATCTTCAAATTTTTCAGCAGGAAAAGTAATTCCTAATGTTGGATCAAAGACAATCTTTGCATTTACCAGTGTATCCTTTGCCGAAGATTTGACATCTTTTGCAACCGCATCCAACAGCATACTGTCAATCAGTACGTTTTTTGAATTAGGAGCACTTTCTGAAAAAATCTTCTTTGGCAGGAACTGCTTGAAACCAATAAACGCAGCAGCAGCCAAAAGCACTATTGCAAATGATTGAAAGAAATAAGAATTCGTTTTCACTTAAATAATTATAATTTATGCATTACATTCTTTCAGGAACATCAATTCCCAAAAGGCTAAACGCCGAAGCAATAATATCGGCTACTTTTTTTGACAGCTGGACACGGAAAATCTTTTCCGTCATATTATCAGACCCCAAAATAGGGACCGTCTGATAGAACGAATTGTATTCACGAACCAGTTCGTATGTATAATTTGCAATCAGGGCCGGGCTGAAATTTTGAGCCGCATTCTGGATTACTTCCGGAAAAGCCTCCATTTGCTTCAGCAATTCTTTTTCTTTTTCGTGTAGTGTAATCGCAGCTACAGCTCCCGAATAGTCAAAGTCAGCCTTTCTGACAATTGATTGAATTCTTGCGTAAGTATATTGGATAAACGGCCCTGTGTTTCCTGCAAAATCAACCGATTCTTCAGGGTTAAACAGTATGCGTTTTTTAGGGTCAACTTTTAATATATAATATTTTAAAGCGCCCAATCCGATAGTCTTGTATAGCTTGGCTTTTTCTTCTTCCGAATAATGATCCAATTTGCCCAATTCTTCAGAAATCGTTCTTGCCGTCTCCGTCATATCATCCATCAGGTCATCTGCATCAACAACGGTTCCTTCACGGCTTTTCATTTTTCCTGAAGGCAAGTCTACCATCCCGTAAGACAGGTGGAAAAGATTCTGAGCCCAGTCGTATCCTAGTTTTTTCAAAATCAAGAATAATACCTTAAAGTGATAATCCTGCTCATTCCCTACCGTGTACACCATACCTCCAACATCCGGAAAATCTTTGGAACGCTTAACGGCAGTCCCAATATCCTGCGTCATATAAACCGAAGTCCCATCAGAACGCAAGACTAGTTTTTCGTCCAAACCGTCTTCTGTCAAATCAATCCAAACCGAACCGTCTGGCTTTTTATAAAAAATGCTTTTTTCAAGTCCTTTTTTAAGTTCTTGTTCAATTATATCTTTTCCTAATAAATAGGTATTGCTTTCGTAATAATATGAATCAAAATCAACTCCAAGATTGGTATAGGTTTCTGCAAATCCGGCATATACCCATTGGTTCATCATTCTCCAAAGATTCATTACCTGTTCATCGCCAGCTTCCCATTTTTGAAGCATTTCCTGAGCTTCTTTCTGAATAGGTGCTAATGCTGAAATTTCTTTTTTAATTAATTCAAAAATAATTTTTGATTTTGAGCTAGTAAATTTTATTTCTTTATTCAAGAGATAATTAGATATATTCTTTGATTCTACTAGAAAATCATTTTTAAACGAAATAATTTTAGTAGTATCCACAAGACTTGAAGTTTTGATAAATCTTTTAAAATTTACTTTTTCGTCTAATAGAATTTTATTATCAATAACTTTTTTATATTGTAAATATTTCACAAAAGCTTTATTAAAAGAATTCATTATAGCATCAACCTTATATTCTTTCTTAACTTTTCTAAAATCTTTATTCTTTTTATATTCTTTGAATTCCTCCTCAGCAATTGCAAAAATATTATCTAACTCCCTTTTTAATTTTTTGTCAAACACCACATAATACTTCCCAACAAGCTTATCGCCTTTCAATCCAGAAGTTTCAGGAGTTTCATTGTTTCCAAATTTTTCCCAAGCCAACATCGATTTACAGATATGGATTCCTCTATCGTTAATAATCTGGGTTTTGTATACTTTTTTCCCTGAAGCTTTAATGATTTCTGCTACAGAATATCCCAAAAGATTGTTACGAACATGGCCCAAATGCAATGGCTTGTTGGTATTTGGCGACGAATATTCTACCAAAATTGCTTTTTCATTTTCCGCAGGAGTAACAAAACCAAAGTTTTTTTCTGATCTTATCTTTTCAAAGAAATCAAAATAGTATTTATCCGAAATAACAATATTTAGAAATCCAGCAACTGCATTAAACTTTTCAACCTCAGCAACATTTTCAACCAAATAGGTTCCTATTTTGTTTCCAAGTTCTACAGGATTGCTTTTGACAAGCTTGAGCAGTGGGAAAATCACCATAGTGATATCACCTTCGAATTCCCTCCGTGTTGCCTGAAATTCTATTTTATCAATAGTAACTCCAAACAAAGCCGAAACGGCTTTTTCAATCTGTGGTGTAAGAATTTGAGATAATGTCATTTTAAGTGTTTTTTAAGCGTGCAAAGATATTAATTCTGACTGAATTTTGGAATACCAAAATTCCATTTATCAAAGATAGATTTTCTTTTTGCTTTGCCCTAAAAATTGACTGTCTTATTGCTGATTTAAGAACTCACTAAAAAATTTATTTGGCCCCTAATCTGCTTCTTTTTTTGAATGACAAATCTTATTTCTGATTGAATTTTCTTTCTTATAAATCCAGATTTGTAAGACTTTCAACACACAAAATATCAAAACGTTACTTTTCATCTCATTAATTTGCATTTCGTCGATGCTTCTCTATATCTTTGCTTTGAACTTTCAAATAAAAGCCCCAATTTTTATTAAGTGAGTATCAAAAAAAATTTGCCAAGATTTTGATATGAAAAATAACCTATTGATTTTATTGGCGTTATTGCCAATAGTTGGCTACTCCCAGGCCATAACTGTCGATACGTCAACCCGTACAGTCCCTGAACTTGTCACCAATGTTCTAGTGAATTCCCCTTGCACAGAAGTAACGAATGTTTCATGGCGAACCGGAACTAATTTTGGCTCCAGCAATGGAATAGGCTATTTCCAGAATACCAATCCTAATTTCCCTATAGAAAGTGGTGTCATATTGACCACAGGAGACGCAAGTCATGCGCCAGGCCCAAACAATTCGCTGCTCAGTGACGGAAATAATCCGGCATGGATAGGCGATACCGATTTGGAAAATGTACTCGCAGCGGCAGGATTCACCATGAGTTCTGTAAATGCTACCGTGCTTGAATTTGATTTCGTACCGATTTCTTCTAATTTCAGTATGGATTTCCTTTTTGCTTCGGAAGAATATGGTAATTCGCAATGTAACTTTTCTGATGCATTTGCTTTTCTTTTGACCAATCTCAACACGGGAGTTACCGAAAATCTGGCGGTAATTCCAAATACGACCACTCCAATTTCTGTCTTGACAATCCGTGATTTCCTTTACAATTCCTCTTGTCCTTCTGTCAATCCTGAATATTTTGGAAAATTTAATGGCGGTTCTGAGGCTTCAGGTTCTGCTATCAATTTTAATGGACAAACAGTCCTTTTCAAAGCCACGTCAGTTCTGGTACCCAATACACCTTACCATATCAAGCTGGTTATTGCCGACCGATCTGACTACAAATCGGATTCTGCAATATTCCTTTCATCAGACAGTTTTAATATAGGACAAGATGTTTTGGGACCTGATTTGACCATTGCCAGCAATACAGCAATTTGTGAAGGCGCGACACATACCCTTACCACAGGACTGGATCCAGCCACTTATTCATTTGCATGGATGAGAAACGGAGGGCCTATTGGTGGAAATGATGACGAATTGATTATTACCGAAGCGGGAACTTACTCCGTTACATACAACAACACCCTGTTTCCATGCGAAGCTCCGGTAACGGATACTATTGTTGTAGAATACTATCCGGAACTGATTACGCCACAACCGCATCCTTTGTATAAATGCAACACAGGACAGCCCACATACAACTTTGACCTATCCTACAACACCCCAATTATTTTATCTGGTATTGACCCAGGCGTGACGCTATCCTATCATGCAAACAGAGCAGATGCTGAAACCGGAGCAAACATTCTACCAAATACCTACCCGAGTGCCGGAGGTGAAACCATATACGTAAGGATTCGAAATACGAATGGCTGTATTTCAATCAAGTCATTCGACCTGCTTCTGATTACGCCACCTACAGCTACACAACCTAACGACATTACTGAGTGTGCTGTTGCTTTAGATGCTACCGATGCCAATTTCAATTTTGCAATACAAGACATTTCGGTTTTGAACGGACTTTCTTCCGAAATTTACAATATTTCCTATTATACATCGCTGCCAAACGCACAAGCAGGAGCCAATCCGCTTCCTTCTACGAATTATACCACAGGAGGCAATCAGACGATTTATGTAAGATTAGAGAATAAAACGGATACAAGCTGTTATGACACAACAAGTTTTGAGATTTTTGTAAAAAACCTTCCAATTGTAGACATAATAGGAAATGTAATTGTGTGCGACCAACACGAATTAGTTCCTCTTACAAATGGGAATTATTTTTCCGGACCTAACGGAACAGGAACTCCGCTTCTTCCGGGTGACATCATTACAGAAACGCAGACGATTTTCATATACAATCAAACCGGAGGCGTACCTAACTGCTCTAATGAAAGTAGTTTTAGAATAACCATTATTGATCCGGAATCACTGATCCCTCCTGACGGAAGATATTGCACAAGCTATACTTTACCTACATTGCCATTTGGAAATTACTATACGCAATCCGGCGGAAATGGCACCCAAATTGATCCGGGAACAGTAATTAGAAGTTCACAGACCATCTTTGTATATTACCAATTCCCTGAAGAACCCTTTTGTATAATTGACGGTAGTTTTGATGTCGTGATTATTCCGTTTGAAAATTTTCCGGAAATTCCTTCCGTATTTGACTGCGACTCTTATGAATTGCCTGCATTGCCTTTTGGAAACTATTATACAGGGCCGGGAGGAACGGGAACTATAGTTCCGGGTGGCACAACAATTACCGCTACCCAAACGCTCTACGCTTATGTACAAAACGACATCTGTGAAGACCAAAAAGAATTTACAGTATTTATCAGAATCGATACTCCGCCTGATGCCGTGAATTGCTCCAGTTATACGTTGCCATCGCTACCTATTGGAAACTATTATACAGGACCGGCCGGTTCCGGAACACAGATTCCAGCAGGAACCGTAATTACGACTTCGCAGACCCTTTATGTGTATGTAGCCACTACAGAAAGACCTAATTGTACAGACAATGTCCATTTTCAAGTTATCATAACAGACCCTTTTGATCCTATTCCAGACAATGTAGTTATTTGTGGCAGCTATACCTTGCCTCCAATTAACGTTGGAAACTACTATACCGGTTCAAATGGAACAGGCACCATGATGCTTGCCGGACAGTCAATATTTTCGACACAAAGGGTATATATCTATAAGCCTGTACTTCCGGGACAAAACTGTACCAATGAAATAAGTTACATGGTTACTATTAATCCTATTCCGCAAATCAGTTCAAGATCGGATATCGGGCCAACCTGCCAGCCGTATACCTTAACACCTTTGGCAGTGGGTAATTATTACACAGAGCCTAATGGAAACGGAAGAATGCTTAATGCCGGAGATGTTGTTTCCGAAACACAGACTATTTACATCTATGCTATAAGTGCGTCCGAACCTCCATGCAGCGCTCAAAATAGTTTTACGATAACAATTGTCGGGATTGAGGCAGATTCTCCAGATCCGGTTGTAAGTTGCGACAGCTATATTCTTCCTGCATTAACAGTAGGAGATTATTACACACAACCTAACGGAGGAGGAATCATGAGACATGCAGGCGATGTGATTACCACAAGCGAAACATTGCATATTTATGCTGAAATCGATAACCGTGGTGAAATTTGTTCTGACGATAACCTGTTCGAAATTACAATTGTTACTACCCCAACCGTAAATCCTATTCCAGCAGATTTAAAGATAACTTGTGATAATGACGACATAAATGACGGCATAACATCATTTGACCTGTCTGTTTTCAACGATTTTGCACTTGGCACACAATTACCGCAAGATTACATGGTTGAGTATTTTGAATCTGCAGGTAATGCATTGACAAGAACCAATCCTGTAACCTCTTCTACAGCCCAGACAATTCACATAAGGGTTTCGAGCAGGATTTCAGACAGTTGTTACGACATCATGCCAATTCAATTAACAGTAGTCCGCATACCGGAACCTCGCCCTAGAGGAGGAACCGTGTGTATTAATAGCGAAACCAATCAGCTGATTAGTTCCCATACCCTACAAACAGGACTTAGCAGTTCTCTGCATACTTTCCAGTGGTTTGATGACAACGGCATTATAACTGGAGCAACCGGCAATTCTTATATTGCAACAACTCCCGGCACTTACTCAGTAATTGCTACGAGCAATGCAACAGGCTGCCTTTCAAAACTGACTTCTGTTGAAGTTGTCCGTTCTGAAAAAGCTACTGTAACCTATACCGTTAACAATACGTTTGGCGAGAACCAAAGCATTACGGTCAACGCAATCGGAGTTGGAGGCAATTATGTATACCAGCTCGATAATGGCCCTTTTCAAACCAGTAACGTTTTTGAAAATGTTTCCTCCGGACAACACACCATTACGGTAGATGACCTGAATGGGTGCGAAAAAACGACAATTCTTGCTTTCGTTATCAACTACCCAAGATATTTCACTCCAAACGGAGACGGCTATAATGACTATTGGAACATCAAGGACCTATCACACCAGCCGGAAGCCGTTATTTATATTTTTGACCGATACGGTAAATTATTAAAACAGATAAAACCATCGCAGCCGGGCGGATGGGACGGTTTTTATAACAATGCTCCTATGCCATCTACAGATTATTGGTTCAAAGTCATCTATACAGAAAATGGAGTTACTAAAGAATTTAGGGCTCATTTCGCAATGAAACGATAAATTACAAAGCAACTAATTTACAGCTAATCAGAAGGCTTCCTGTTTCAGGAAGCTTTTTTATTGTTTGGAATGAATTTAAATATAAAAAAATGTGTAACATATTTTAATTTCTACAGTCTATATAATCAACTAAAACACGTTCAATATTAAAAAGATGTTAATTTTTGTATAAACTAGTACTATGTATTACATATTAATAAAAAAACAAATACATTTGCAACATCAATCATCAATCAAAAATAACCCAATGAGATTAAAATTATTTATTCTAAGCCTTATTATGATGCCATTGCTTTCTATGCAGGCACAAAACAATCTAACGATTACCGGGAAGGTAGTCGACAAATCAGGGCAGCCAATTTCTTATGCTACCGTTACAGTAAAAGAAGGGACAACAGTTGTTACAGGGAGTATCACGGATGATAGCGGCGATTTTGAGGTAAAAGGACTTGCTCCTAAGAATTACGATATCGAGATTCAGTTTATCGGGTATAAGCCGTATAACGGAAAAGCCGATCTTTCGTCAGGCCAAAAAAACTTGTCTTTAAACAGAATTACCCTGGCCGATGAAGCTACCCAATTAGAAGGCGTAGAAGTTATCGCAGAACGTTCAACGATTGAGCAAAAAATCGACCGAAGAGTAATCAACGTAGGACGTGACCTTACGACAGCCGGAGCTACAGCTTCAGAAATCATGAACAATATTCCTTCTGTGAATGTTGACCAGGATGGAAAAATATCGTTGAGAGGAAACCAAAACGTTAGAGTATTGATAGACGGAAGACCAACCAATATGGATCCGGCACAATTGTTAAAACAGATACCATCAACATCAATCAAGAAAATTGAATTGATAACGAACCCTAGTGCAAAATACAATCCGGAAGGAATGTCAGGTATTATCAACATTGTATTGCATAAAAACTCAAACAATGGTTTCAACGGAAGCTTGAATTCAGGAATTACATTCGCTAAAGATCCGAAATTCAACAACTCTTTGGACATGAACTACAGAACCGGAAAAGTAAACTTCTTCGGAAATGCAGGAAGCAACTTCGGAAAATACCACAATGAGGGTTTTATCCAAAGATTTGACAACAACTCACAGCAGAAGCTTAAGATGCTAAATGACAATGAGTCCTATTTGTACAAGATTGGTATGGATTATTATATTGATGATAACAATACGATTTCATTCTATACGAACCAAAACTCAATGAATGGTAAGGGAAATGTAGATACTGATATTCGCTACCTGAACGGTGACCTGCCAAATGTACTGCAGCTAGGAAGATATAATACAGACAACAATAGTGGTGCCTATAACCTGGCCTACAAACATAAGTTTGCAAAAGAAGGCCATACCTTGGACTTTGAAGGAAACTATAATGATTATGACCAGACACAGAAAGCGAATTTCAACACAACAACATTTGTCAATCCGGCAGAACAGGTTATTTATAATGACAAAATTGTTGACAAAAGAAAAACAACAACTTTGAACCTGGATTATGTAAACCCTTTGTCTGAAAAGTCAACTCTCGAATTGGGTGCTGAAGCCAGAGTTACAAGAACGTCAAATGATTATACTACCGGAAACTTGTTAGTTCCTATTGGAAACAGAAGTTCAAACTACACATACGATATCGATATTTACTCGGCTTACGCTACTTTTGGACAGAAGTTTGAAAAATTCAGCTACCAGCTTGGAGCCCGTTTTGAAAGCTACAAAGTACAGGCCAACCTGAATGTAAACAACAGCAAGGTAGCTTTTGACGATGATTATATCACTGTTTATCCATCAGCATACTTTACATATAACCTGAATGAGAAAAACATGTTCCAGTTAAGCTACAGCCGTCGTGTTGACAGGCCAAGTTTAGAACAGACAAAACCAATCAGGGAGTTTGCAACGCCTTTGGTTACAGGTTTGGGTAATCAGGAATTAGAGCCGCAGTTTACCAACTCAGTAGAATTGAACTACACCAGAATGCTTACAAAAGGTTCAATTACCGGAGGTATTTACTACAGATTGATCAACGATGAGATCAACAGAGTTTTATATTCTGATGAAACTACAGATAACCCGAATGACTTGATCATGAGCTGGGCTAACTTTGACAACAATTCTGCTTACGGATTTGAATTGTCTGCCAATTACAAAATCGCAAAATGGTGGGATATCCAACCTTCTATCGATTTTTCAAGTATTTCACAAAAAGGTCTGATTTCTGTATTGAGACCTGGAACGATCGATCAATTTGATTTTGTAAGAAAAGAAGTTGACGCTGCTGCATTCAATGCGCGATTGAACAGTAACTTCAAAGCGACAAAGAATTTGAGCTTCCTATTGTTTGGCTTCTTTAGAAGTGGTGTTGACGGAATCCAAAACAACAGCAAGGATATGTACAAGATTGATATGGGAGGACGTTACTCTATATTGAACAACAAGATGAACTTCAGCGTTCGTTTCAATGACGTCTTCAATATGATGGAATATGGCTTCGACAGCAAAAATCCTTATCCAAGCACGGGAGTTTTCAGATGGGAAAGCCAAAGCCTTTACTTCGGAATCAACTATATGTTTGGTGGCGGTAAAAACAGAGCCCTACAAAGAAAATATCGTGAAGACAACACAAAACAAGGCGGCGGTATGTTCTAAAATCGATTTTTAGGTTTTTATATATTGGGTTAAAAATGAAAAACTCGGAAGTGATGCCTCCGAGTTTTTCTATTTTATAAAACCTGTATTAAGGAACTATTTCTATTGTTGCCCCTAGTTGCACAGTTTCATACAGTTCGTCTATTTCGGCATCTGTTACGGCAATACAACCGGCAGTCCAATCTTTCCATCGGTGGAACTTTCTTCTATAACCGAAACCATTACGAAGTCCGTGAATTTTTATATCACCTCCCGCCGACTTTCCAAAAGTCATGGCATGTTCAATATCTTTTTCGTTAGGATAAGAAACTCCAAGGTTTTTGTGAAAAGCGCTATTCGGATTCTTTCCATCAATCGTATAAATTCCTTCCGGCGTTTTGCAATCGCCTTCAAATTCTTTGTGTCCTACCGGATTTTTCCCCAAAGCGATTCGATATCTTTTTAAAAAGATTTCACCAGAATAGACATCCATCTTTCGTTTAGACTTGTAAACCACTATCCTATCGATAACTTTACCTTTCGGCAATTTTTGTTCGGGATAAAAATAGTAAAGCAGGAATGAGATGGGAATGGTTAGAAAGAGCATTTGGTAAGAGGTTCTAAGGGGCTAAGATACTAAGGCGCTATGGTTTTTGAGAGTTCTTCAACCTAGAGCCTTATTTTCAATATAACATTGCCAACACTAACACTATAAAGGCACCAAGGTTCTGAGGTGTTACGATTTTTGAAAGTTCCTTTAACTCAGAACCTCAGCAACTTTCTTTACCATCTAATCACAACACTTCCCCATGTGAAGCCACTTCCAAAAGCAGCCAAAACCACTAGGTCGCCAGATTTTATCTTTCCTTGCTCCCATGCTTCTGTCAAGGCAATTGGAATAGAAGCTGCGGTAGTATTTCCGTATTTCTGAATATTATTATAAACCTGGTCGTCTGTCAACTTAAATTTTTGCTGGATAAATTGAGAAATTCTCAAATTCGCCTGATGCGGAATCAGCATATTGATATCGGAAACATCCAGATTACTGGCTTTAAGACCTTCCATGATTACTTCACTAAAACGGACAACTGCATTTTTAAATACAAACTGACCATTCATATATGGGAAATAACTTTCATCGTTAGGGTCGTTATCAGCAATAATATCGGTTACCCAGCGTCCGCCCATTCCCGGAGCTTTTACGATAAGTTCTTCGGCATATTGCCCTTCTGAATGCAAATGCGTTGATAAAATTCCTTTGTTTGGATCTTCTTCTCTTGAAATTATTGCAGCTCCTGCTCCATCACCAAAAATTACGGAAACACCTCGTCCACGTGTCGTCATGTCCAATCCCGTAGAATGTACTTCAGAACCAATAATCAGGATATTTTTATACATTCCGGTCTTGATATACTGGTCTGCAATTGACAAGGCATATACAAATCCCGAACATTGGTTTCGGATATCCAAAGCACCAACCGTATTCAATCCTAAATCTCTTTGAACCAAAACGCCAGGGCCTGGAAAATAGTAATCAGGGCTCAACGTAGCAAAAACGATAAAATCAATATCTTCTTTTGCCACACCAGAACGTTCAATTGCAATCTTTGCTGCTTTTACACCCATAGACGTTGTAGTATTCCCGTCACCTTTTACAATATGGCGTCTTTCCTGAATTCCTGTACGTTCCTGAATCCACTCATCATTAGTGTCTATTTTTTTAGACAAATCATCATTAGTAACAATATTTTCAGGAACATAATATCCCAAACCTGCAATTTTCGAATGATACATATTTTATTATTTCGTTAAAAATCAGACCGCAAATTTACGCATCTGCAAATTATCTCCTGCACAAGTTAGCAAATATTTCAATATCAACAATTGGCAGTTTCTTTTTGCAAGTGCTTTTTCCGGAATGCGATTATTTATTAACTAAATATTTTAGCACATGTAACAAGCTTGGCTTATTTTAGACAAATGTTTCATCAACCCTAATATAAATAATATGAAATTAAAGTTATCTATGCTTTTCCTGCTTGTCGGTTTGACAGGATTTTCGCAGGAAGAACTTACTTACCAGAAGCCTTCCAAAGAAATTTTGGATCTGGCTGACTACGAAAGAGCTCCTTCAGTTACGATGGATACGAAAAAAGAATACATGCTTCTTTCGTATCGAAACACTTACAAAACCCTTGATGAATTAAATCAGGAAGAAATGAGATTAGGAGGTTTGAGAATCAATCCGATTACCAATATCTCAAGCACCGTAACCTACATTAACAACCTGAAAGTCCGTAAAATCAAGGACAAGAATGAAATTCAGGTAACCGGTTTGCCACAGAATCCAAAAATCACCAATATTTCCTGGTCTCCAGACGAAAAGAAAATTGCGTTTACACATACTACTGCTACAGGAGTAGAATTGTGGGTTTTGGACATCACTTCTGCAAAAGCAACCCGATTAACAGAGGCAACAGTAAATGCCAACATGGGTAGTCCGTACAGCTGGTACAGAGACAATCAGAACCTATTGGTTAGGATGCTTCCTAAAAACCGTCCTGCCCTGATTGATTCTAAAAAAGACCTTCCAAAAGGACCTACGGTTTCTACCAGTGACGGTTCAAAATCACAAAACAGAACCTATCAGGATTTATTAAAAAACAAAACTGACGAGACTAATTTTGAAACCTTAGTAAGTTCTGAGCTTTATAAAATTGACCTTAGCGGAAAAGCGTCGCTGTATAAAAGTGCCGATTTATATGCCGGTGAAGGTTTTTCTCCTGACGGAAACTACATCATGATTACTACGATACAAAAGCCATTTTCTTATATCGTTCCTTTGAGCCGTTTCCCAATGAAGTCTGTAGTATATGACCTGACAGGAAAAGAAATTAAGGTGGTTAACGAAGTGCCTCTTTCTGAAATCATGCCAAAAGGTTTTATGGCTACCCGAAAAGGAAAAAGAAGCATGGGCTGGAGAAGCGATGCTCCGGCAACTCTTTATTTTGTTGAAGCTTTAGATGGCGGAGACCCGGCTAATAAAGTAGATTTCAGGGACGAAGTTTTCTTATGGCAGGCTCCATTTACTTCCAATCCTACATCTTTGGTTAAAACAGTACAACGTTACGGAGGAATTGTTTGGGGTAATAACACTACCGCTATTTTATACGACCAGTGGTATGACACCCGAAATGAAAAGACTTACTTATTCAATCCGTCAAATCCTGGACAGGCTCCAAAAGTAATCTTTGACAGAAACTCACAGGACATTTATTCAGACCCGGGAAGCTTCGAAACTATTAAAAACCAATACGGAAGACAAGTATTGGCTCTTGAAAACGACAATGCTTTCCTTATTGGCCAAGGTCATACTAAAAATGGTCAGTTTCCATTTATTGACGAGTTCAACATCAAGACTTTCAAGACAAAACGTTTGTACCAATCGGCTTACAAAGACAAAAAAGAAAGCATCTTCTCTATTGAAGACTTCAAAAAAGGCGATGTATTAGTTCAGATTCAGTCAAAAAGCGAATACCCAAACTATTACTTCAGAAATATCAAAAAGAAGAATGAACTAACGCAGATTACCAATTTCAAAAATCCGTTTGAAAGTATCAAAAACGTACACAAAGAAGTAATCAAATACAAAAGAAAAGATGGTGTAGAGCTTTCCGGAACATTGTATCTTCCTGTTGGTTATGACATGAAGAAAAAAGAGAAATTGCCTCTTTTAATCTGGGCGTATCCTGAAGAATACAAAGACAAGAATAGTGCGGGACAAAGTTCTCAAAACCCGAACGAATTTACATTTCCTAACTACGGTTCTTTCGTGTATTGGGTAGCTAAAGGCTATGTAGTTTTGGACGATGCATCTTTCCCAATCATTGGAGAAGGCTCAACAGAACCAAACGACACGTTTATCACGCAGTTGGTAGACAATGCTGCTGCTGCAATTGACGCAGTTGATAAGCTAGGTTATATCAACCGTAAAAAAGTGGCCGTTGGAGGACACTCTTACGGTGCTTTTATGACGGCAAACTTGTTGACACATTCTGACCTGTTTGCCTGCGGTATTGCAAGAAGCGGTGCTTATAACAGAACGCTTACACCATTCGGTTTCCAAAGCGAGCAAAGAAACTACTGGGAAGTTCCTCAAATATACAACACCATGTCGCCTTTTATGACGGCTGACAAGATGAAAACTCCACTTTTGCTTGTTCATGGAGATGCCGATAATAACCCGGGAACTTTCACATTACAGTCTGAAAGATATTTCCAGGCTCTAAAAGGTCTTGGAGCACCGGTAAGATTGCTTTTGTTACCAAAAGAAAGCCACGGATATGCTGCTAAAGAAAATATCCTTCACTTACTTTGGGAACAAGACCAGTTCCTTGAAAAACATTTGAAAAACTAATTTAGAGCAATCTATAAAAATTAAAAAATCCCGGAATCAAAAGATTTCGGGATTTTTGTTTTAAGATACTTTATTGCTTACTTCCAGAAAAACGAGTGTCTCATTTTCTAAAGCACTGTTATGTTCGAAGAAAATAACCTGCTTCTCCAATATTGCCTTGACCAGGTATCGGTTTCCTTTAAAATAAGATTGTTTTACCAAAACCTGTATAAAACCAGATTGGGCCACTTTCAATTGGTGTGGATACAAAAGCAGCTGTGTCATTGCGCCATTTTCATCTTCTACTGCGATTTCATTGACCTCACCAAAAAGGGATGCTGCATATTTATTGACCGGATTAAAATAAAGCTCTTTAGACGGCGCCTTTTCAAGCATTTTCCCTTTTTGCATTACTATAGTCTCATCAGCAAAAGAAAGCGCATCTGCGCTATCGTGAGTAGCCACAATACAAGTTATTCCTTTTTTCTTCAGATAAGCAAACAGATTTCTGCGCAGGGCATTTTTTCTAAAGTTATCAATATGGCTAAATGGCTCATCCAACAGCAAAACTTCTGGCTCCAAAGCCAGCACTCTTGCCAGAGCCACTCTTTGCTGTTGCCCTCCGCTCAGATATTTTGCTTTGGTCTTGGCATAGTCAGACATTTCAACCATAGCAAGTAAGTCGGCAACACGATGCCCCTTTTCTTCCTTATAAACATTGGAAAGATATTTACCTACATTCTCTTCAACGGTTATATAAGGCATCAGGTCAAAATCCTGTGCAAGATATTTGATATAATCCTCTCCCGGAATCAAATTATATTTCGGCCCCAGAATAGGCATATCTCCATAAAAAATCTGTCCTTCATCTAAATCATAAAGACCATAAATCAATTTTAAAAGCGTGCTTTTTCCACAGCCACTTTCGCCTATTATTGCAATATTCTGGCCTTTTTGGATGGTAAAGCTGATATTTTCTATAACTTGTTTTTCGGTATAGCCGAAAGAAATATTCTGAACTGATAACATGAATGTGGATTGAAGAATGCAAAGTTAGGGAAACCGAAGTAAATCTTAAAAGAAAAAGGCTTCCCGATGGGAAGCCTTTCTAATATATTCTAATTTTATTTCTTAGAATTTGTAAACCAATCCTAATCTGATGTCTCTCATGTCAAGACCGAAATCAAAAGAATTTGTTTTTTCTGCACCGTCAGCATCTGGTTTAGTGCTTTCGAAACCTAAGATTCCGAAAGAAGCCTCAATTGCGAAGTTTTTAGCAAGGAAATAGCTAACCCCTGGAGCTACTGCTACACCAAAACCATTACCTTTGAATTCACCAACTGTTTGTGTGTCAGCATCGAACTCATTATCATAGCTCATGTAGTTTACACCCAATTGACCAAAGATAGAAAATTTAGAAGCTGGTGTGAAGTAGTATCTACCAAAAGCACCTACAGAGAATGTACTGTTTTTTACATCTGCTGTACCTACATCAACTTTTGAAGAAAGGTATCCAACTGAAAGACCAAGAGCGATGTTATCAGTTACGAAATAACCAGCACTTGGAGCGATTTCAAAATCACTAGTTTTGAAATCTCCAGTCTTAGTTGAACCAAAACTTACAGCACCAGAAATAAAAGCATCTCCTTTTTTGAAACCTTCTGTAGTCTCTTCTTGAGCGTTAGCAAATCCGAAAGCGAATACTGCAGCTACTGTTAAAACAATTTTTTTCATGTTTGTTTAGTTTTAAAATTATGCGGCAAAAGTATAAAAAAAATAACACGAAACAACTGACATGTTATTTTTCATTTATCGGCATAATCACACAAAAACAACACTCATCTGAAAATCAACAAACTACACAAAAAACGATTTAACCAGAATATAGTCTTAAAATGAAAAAGCCTCCCAAAACAGGAGGCTTTTTTATGCAAACTGATTTATTTTCTTAGAAATGCAGTGCAAAACCGATTCTTACCTGGAAAACGTCATCATAGAAATCCTCGTTTAAGCTTTTGTTAAATCTCAAACCTGGTTCAATAGATACGTTTTGTCCTAAGAAGATGGCATAACCACCCTGGATTCCTAAATAGGAAGGATTTTCATCAGCATCTTTAACAGAAGCACCGGAATAATCCAACTGAACAGGAATTTGGCTGATGATATAATACTTCGCACCTATTTTATATGTGAATGAAGAAACATCGTCCCCCCTATCTACATAACCCAAACCGGCTTTGATAGCTAAATCATCCATGACAAAATACCCCCCTTCAGCACCAATAGACCATGTCGTTTCACCATCTTCAGATCTCAATCCAAAAGAAGTGTCAGCGGAATGAGCAGCACCAAATCCGGTATTTGCCTCAATTAACCATTTCCCCTTTGCAGTTTGTCCTGCATTGGCTGTACTTTTTGCATCCTGAGCATTCGCAAATCCGAAAGCGAATACTGCAGCTAGTGTTAAAACAATTCTTTTCATGTTTGTTTAGTTTTAAATTACTATCAAATTTATCAAATAATTAACATAAAAATTTGACATATTACTTTTGTTATTAACTATTAAATTAACAAAAATAAAATCCTTTTCACCCTAATTTACTGGATTTCAGACTCAAAACCTATATAATTAAAGCATTGGCTTTATGTCCCATTTCTACAATTTCATCGTTGTTGTTTTGCTTAGTTTTGAAGCATAGAAAAAAATATCATGCATTACGTTACACTTTTGGGATACTTAATTGAAAACACTAAAAAAACATTCAAAACTGATACAGGAAAGACTGTTTCAAAAAGAAATGTTTTTCTATTCATTCAACTCTTTGTTTATAATTGTTGTTTTCCCCAAACTTATTCGCAGTTGAGTATCTCAGATACGATAACTATTCATTCAAAAGTATTCAATACTGAAAGGAAAGTAATTACAACAAAGCCTTCTAATACAAAGATAGATGACAAACAAAGCAACTTTATTGTATATATGGATGCGGATGACCAAAATATCAATGGGTTATTCCTGCAATCAGCCAACAATTTAATAGCCAACAAAGAAATACCACAGAGCTATTTGATTGGAATAATCCACGAAAACAGGAATGCAGAACTTTTAGAAAAAGATAGACTATCAAATTTTCTTAAAGAAGAATTGATTCCTTTACTTGAAGACAAGTATGGCAATGCAAATCAAATAACAATAGCCGGCCATTCCTTTGGCGGGTATTTTGCAACGTATGCATTTCTGAAGGATAATGATATATATAATTCTTGTATAGCAATTAGTCCGGCATACTGGCCTAATAAAAATGATGTTATCGACTTATTACTTGAAAAGACGAATCTTGTTCGTGGTACCTTCTACTTAGCTGTAGGCGATAAAAGATGGGATGAAATTTCTTTAAGAAAAAACGTATTTAAAGCACAAGATATACTACGAAATCAAAAGAGCATTGCTTTTAGTTTTAATGACCTGAAAGGCTTTAGCCATAACGCTACTCCGGTAGTAGGTTTTGGATTAGGGCTCAGCTTTGTTTATGATGAATGGGAGTGGGTAGATATTTTAGAAGAACAAGAAAATAAACTAAAATTGTTTTCTGATTTTTGGGGGCATCTTGAAATAAAAGCAGATGCATTGTTCCATTTAAACCGTGTTTCAGAAGCAAAATCCTTTTATCAGGAAGCCTTAGAAAATGTTCCGGGGGATAAGCACCTGTCAAAATCTGAAATTAGAGAGGTAACGAAAAGACTGCGTGTCAAAATTAAAAAATGCAGGTAATTTTTTCGTTACCTGACTTCCATGATAATCTTTACAAAAACTAGCGTTCAACCGATAAAGCTTTTTTCAGAAACTTTAAAATAAAAAAGCCTTCCGAATGGAAGGCTTTTGAATATAGTGGAATACCATTAAAATCTGTAACCTGCGCCAATTTGAAAACCGGTATTATTAACATCGAAACCGGTATCAGTATCGTTGATATTAGTCAGACCTGCGTTATATCTTAAATCAAAGAATAAACCGTTTGGCAATTCATAACCAGCGCCAATACCAAGAGCAAAATCAATTGATTTTGTACTTTCGTCAAGAAAATCATCCTCGGCTGCAATTTTAAATGCAATTTCCGGACCGGCCTGAATGCTTAATCCCTGATAAACATAATATTTAGCCATAATTGGAATTCTTATGTAATCTAACTTAGCATCCTCCGCCCCTTCGTTAGAATACAACAATTCCGGTTGGATGTGGAATATATCGGTTATTGTGAAATCTGCTAAACCCCCAACATAAAAACCTGTCTTTCCGGTTGCATCACTATCTCTACCAAAAGTAGTAAAGTTCAAACCAGCCTTCACACCAAATTTAATTCTTTCCTGAGCATTAGCAAACCTAAAAGAACCTTCACAATTACTGATAAAAAAAATCATGTTCGTTAAGTTTTAAAACACAATCAAAACAGTAAGAAAAACACATGAAATGCCTGGCTTTCATAACTTTGTTTAACTTAATTTTAAGAAAAAAAATATTAATAATTTCATAAATTTAAAATTAACTCAAAAAAACATATTTAAATTTGTTTAGCTAAAGCTTTTAAAACTTTTAAACCACCTTAAAAAATTTATTATGAAAAAATTTATCGTAGCTGCAATTTTAATCATTGCAGGAGCAACAAATGCTGATGCACAACTTTTAAAATTTGGTATCAAAGGAGGTGTTAACTTCGCTAACTTTAACGGCGGTGCCGATGGCATAGACTACAGCAGCAGAACCGGTTTCCATGCAGGTGCGGTTGCTGAAGTAAAACTTTTTCAAAACTTTTCATTGCAGCCGGAATTGCTCTATACTTCGCAAGGTGCTGATGTAAAAGGAATTGGTGATTTCAATCTGGATTATGTCTCTGTTCCTGTTTTGGCGAAATTTTACTTAATCTCTGAAAAATTGAGCCTGGAAGTAGGCCCTCAGTTTTCTTTTTTGATTGATGAAGCAAAAAATGAGTTTGACAATAAAAGTTTTGATTTTGCGGCTGCCGGAGGTTTAGGACTTAATATTACCGATAACTTTTTTGCACAGGCAAGATATACTATCGGGCTTTCTGAAGTTTCAAAAGATGCCGAAGTCAAAAATGCCGTTTTCCAATTATCACTTGGATACTTTTTCTAAAAAATATATTTCTTAAAGAAAGACCGTTTTGTTTGACAAAACGGTTTTTTTATGCCTTAACATTTTATAAAGAATGGAAATTCCTATTTTTACAAAAATCATCTTTAATGAAAATCATTATTATCAACGGACCCAACTTAAACCTTCTTGGAAAACGGGAACCTGAAATATACGGAAGTCTTACTTTCGAAGAATATTTCGCGTCGCTACAGACGGAATTCCCCACACTTGAACTTTTCTATTTCCAAAGTAACATCGAAGGTGAAATCATTGACAAACTCCACGAAACAGGTTTTGCGTTCGACGGAATTATTCTCAATGCCGCTGCATATACTCATACTTCCGTAGGCATTGGCGATGCCGTCAAATCAATTGCTACTCCTGTTATAGAAGTCCACATTTCCAATACTTTTTCAAGAGAATCTTTCCGACACCAGTCTTACATTTCTCCAAACGCAAAAGGAATTATCATTGGATTTGGGCTTGACAGCTACAAGTTTGCGATAAAAGCTTTCCTATAATTTTTTTGTCCATACAACCATTTTGTAAATAGATTCGTCTATTTATAATATGACCGTAT
Source organism: uncultured Flavobacterium sp. (assembly GCA_964518395.1). Taxonomy (GTDB): domain Bacteria; phylum Bacteroidota; class Bacteroidia; order Flavobacteriales; family Flavobacteriaceae; genus Flavobacterium. The sequence goes on along the minus strand of CAZFGA010000003.1, from coordinate 80,497 downwards.
TACTAATTTCAAACTTCACTTATTTCTTTGCATGAAAAAAATAATTACCCTCATTTTATTCGCCTTTTCTCTTGCCGCTTCTGCGCAAATCAAAGGAAAAATTACAGATCAGTCCGGAACTACATTACCAGCCGTAAACGTTTATATTGAAAACACCTATAACGGCACCTCTTCCAACGAGGTCGGGCAATACGAACTCAGTGTAAAATCAGCTGGAAAATATACTGTAGTATTTCAATTCCTGGGTTATAAAACTCAAAAAATAACCGTAAATGCAGACAAATTCCCGTACATATTAGACGTAACGCTTGTTGAAGAGAATATTGCTATTCCGGAAATAGTTATCGATTCTAAAGAAAATCCGGCCAATGCCATTATCAGAAGTGCTATCGCTGCCAAAAAACAGAATTCTGAAATGACAGCCAAGTTCACTGCTGATTTCTATTCCCGTGGTATTTTTAGAGTAAAAGATATGCCGAAGAAAATTCTTGGGCAGACAGTAGATGAAGAAGGCATATTGGATTCAACCGGAACAGGAATTATGTACTTGTCTGAAACGGTATCCAGAATTACCTACCAAAAACCAGACAAATTAAAAGAGAAGATTATCGCATCTAAAATAAGCGGAAACGATAACGGATTCAGCTATAATACTGCCAGAAATACGGATTATGATTTCTATGAGAATTATATTAATCTCAACATCAATATGGTTTCTCCTATCGCCAACAACGCTTTTGGTTACTACAGGTTTAAGATGGAAGGTACATTTATTGACGAAAACAACAATACGATAAACAAAATCAAGGTAACTCCAAAAAGAGACAGCGACCCTGTTTTTGAAGGGTATATTTATATTGTTGAAGATAGCTGGGCGATTTATGCCGTCGATCTTGACATTAAAGGTTACAGAATGCAGGAACCAATTCTTGAAGTGATGAACCTTACCCAAAACTTCAGCTACAATTCCAACTCGAAGATTTGGGCTAAAAGTCTTCAGACATTAGATTTTAGCGCAGGACTTTTTGGAATCAAGTTTACCGGAAAATTCACCCATGCTTTTAGCAATTACGAATTCAAACAGGAATTTGAAAAGAAAACATTTACCAAAGAAATAGTATCGATTGACAAGGAAGCCAATAAAAAAGATGATTCGTTTTGGGATGCGGCGCGTCCTGTTCCTTTAACAGAAGAAGAATCGAAAGATTATATCAAAAAAGACAGCATCCAGACCATTCGCAAGTCAAAAACCTATCTTGATTCGGTTGACAACAAGAAAAACCGTTTTAAAGTATTTGACATTATCGAAGGTTATACTTTTAGAAATTCTTATAAAAATTGGGCCGTAAAATATGACGGGTTAATTCAGATTCCTAGCTTTAATACAGTACAGGGATGGAATTTAAACACAGGCTTTTCATTCACAAAGACAAATCCTGACGAAAGAACCTATACCAATTTTGGTGTAAGAATGAATTATGGAATTGCCGAAGACAGGCTTAGGGCTTTTGGTTATTTTTCGACAAGGCTGAACAAACAGACCAATTCTTATTTTTATGCGGCTGCCGGTAATCAAATCGTACAATTCAACAGTGCCGCTATTTCCGATGTTGTAAATTCTGTGAGCACCTTATTTTTTAAGGACAACTACATGAAATTATACGATAAGACTTTTGGTAGGATTAGCTACCAGCAGGAAGTCGTAAACGGACTGACATTAACCGGAAACGCTGAATATTCCAGAAGAAAATCACTTTTCAACAATACAGACTATGTAATGATTAAAAATGATAAGGAATATACTTCAAACAACCCATTAGCACCGACAGCCAATTCGTTGCCTATATTTGAAACGCACCGCCTGGCAAAAGCTTCTATTTCTGCCAGAGTGAATTTCGGACAGGAATATATGTCAAGACCGGATGGAAAAATGAATCTCCGAAACGAAAAATATCCCGTCCTTTTTGCAACCTATGAAAAGGCATTTGCAGGAAGCGAAAAGGAATATGAATACGATGCTGTACATGCACGTATGACTTATGATGTTACTTTAGGAAACAAAGGTGAATTGGGAATCAACCTAAAAGCAGGTAAGTTTTTCAATGCTGAGAATATTTCTTTTGCCGATTACAAGCACTTCAACGGCAACCAGACGCATATTGGTCAGACTGAAAGATACTTGAACGTATTCAACCTTCTTCCCTATTATTCACACAGCACGAATGACTCTTATATCGAGTTTCATGCTGAGCATAACTTTAAAGGCTATATCATGAACAGGATTCCTTTATTAAACAAATTGAAATCCAATCTTGTTGTTGGCTACCATGCGATAGCGGTTCCTGATGTAAAACCTTATTCCGAGTTTTCTGTAGGATTAGACAATCTCGGCTTTGGCAAATTCAGAATGTTGCGTGTAGATTATGTACGCTCTTACCAAAATGGCTTCCGGGGCGACGGTGTTGTATTTGGATTGAAATTCCTGAACATTTTAGAATAAGCAAATAAAAAAGGCGTTTCTGTTGAAACGCCTTTTTTATAATAAGATTTGATTATTACTCTGCAGTAATTTTGGCTCCCAATGCTTTTAGTCTTTCTTCGATATTTTCATATCCTCTGTGGATCTGCTCGATATTTTGAATCTTGCTTACTCCTTTTGCAGAAAGTGCCGCAATCAGCAGGGAAATTCCCGCACGGATATCTGGAGAAGACATAGTTGTAGCTTTTAATTGCGACTTGAAATCGTGTCCGATAACTACAGCCCTGTGTGGATCGCAAAGGATAATTTTTGCCCCCATATCAATCAGCTTGTCTACGAAGAACAAGCGGCTTTCAAACATTTTTTGGTGAACCAAAACACTTCCTCTTGCCTGTGTTGCCACAACCAAAACAATACTCAAAAGATCCGGTGTAAATCCAGGCCAAGGTGCATCTGAAATAGTCAGGATAGAACCGTCGATATAATTCTGGATTTCGTAACCGTCTGTATGGGCAGGGATATAAATATCGTCGCCTCTTTTTTCTAATGTGATTCCAAGTTTTCTAAATGTTCCCGGAATTACTCCAAGATTTTCCCAGCTTACATTCTTGATTGTAATTTCGCTACGTGTCATAGCTGCCAATCCAATCCAGGAACCAATTTCAATCATATCCGGAAGAATGGTATGTGTACAGCCATTTAAAGATGCAACACCTTCGATTTCCAACAAGTTAGAACCTACTCCGGTAATCTTTGCTCCCATTGAGTTCAGCATTTTACAAAGCTGCTGTAAATAAGGCTCACAGGCTGCATTGTAGATCGATGTTTTTCCTTCAGCCAAAACAGCCGCCATCACAATATTAGCTGTCCCGGTTACCGAAGCCTCATCAAGAAGCATGGATGTTCCTGTTAATTTAGTGGCTTCAACGCCATAAAAGTGGTCTTCTCTGTTATAACGGAATGAAGCTCCAAGATTGATAAAGCCTTCAAAGTGCGTATCCAATCTTCTTCTTCCAATTTTATCGCCACCCGGTTTTGGGATATAACCTTTTCCAAAACGAGCCAAAAGCGGCCCTACAATCATAATCGAACCACGAAGCGAGCTTCCTTCTTTTTTGAATGCTTCTGATTCCAGATACGCCATATTGACCTCATCGGATAGGAAAGTATAGGAACCTTTACCTATTTTTTCAACTTTAACTCCAAGATTTTTCAATAAAGTAATTAGTTTATTGACATCAATAATATCCGGAATGTTATTGATTGTTACTTTTTCCGGAGTAAGCAAAACCGCACATAAAATCTGCAATGCCTCATTTTTTGCTCCTTGCGGCGTAATTTCTCCTTTTAAAGGAACGCCTCCTTCAATCTTGAAAGTTTCCATTTTTTTTAAATTATGAGTTATTGATTAGAAGCTATTGGCAAGTGCCAAGCTGTCCTAACCTTGTGGTTTTCTATTGTTGTTTTTGTTTTGGTTATTGTTCTGCTTACCACCATTTTTAGATTTTGGCTTTTGCAGGGGAGATTGATTTTTATTGGACATTTTTTTGTTCGTACGCATCAAATCTGTAGAATTCAGCAATTCTTCCGAACTGGTCTTAAGATTGATTTTGCCGTTTGACAGCTCATACAAATGTTCAAAAATCACTTCGTCTTTTACCGTATCCTTATTCCAGCTTAGGTAGGATTTTTTCATGTGATTGGCAATAACCTTGATCAAGGCGCTTTTCAATTCGCCTTCTTCCCATTTATTGGCCACATCAATCATGTATTTGATATTGTTGCCATAAAATCGGTACTTAGGAAAGTTTTGCGGATATTTTAAACGCTCCGGCTTCTGCTGCAGCATTTCTCTTGACGGCACCGGGTATGGAGAATCCACATCCAGTTTAAAATCAGACATGATAAAAATCTGATCCCAAAGCTTATGTTGGAAATCAGGCACATCACGCAAATGTGGATTCAGGCTTCCCATTACTGCAATAATATATTTTGCAGCCTTGTTGCGCTCATTCCTGTCTTCGATTACAGTAGCCTGATCAATCAGTTTCTGCAAATGACGTCCGTATTCCGGAATAATCAAATGCGGTCTTTCCGCATTGTATTCCAAATGGTGAACGATGTCGTGTGGATTTTCTTTTATATACATAAATCGTTGTGAAGCTTTAAAGCGATATGATTCCTTCTACTGTGGAAACTTCTATATATTTATCAATGATGCTCTGCGAACTTCCCATTCTCACGTTTACAGAAATACTGGTAAATTTCCCCGTTTTTGACTGTGTCGTATTAATTACAGCTCCCATGCCGTTAAAAGCATTTTCTACTGTATCAATCTTTTCCTTGTCGGTTGGGACTATGAACTTAAAAAGGTATTCTGCCGGCCAAACGTTTGCATCATCCAATTCTGTTTTCAGCCTTTCATAAAATTCCTGAGTCTTCTTATCCATTTTCAAAATTAAAATAAAAGCAAATATACGGTATTGATTTTAGATTTAAGAGGTATGGAATTAATTTAATGTGAAATGACCCTACGTAGAAATCCCAAGCAATAAAAAACAAATACTGACCATTTTATCCTTTTTATTTACCTCATTGAAGATCGCTTTCTAAAAAAACGAATTCACTTTAGTATTTAAAAATCTTTAAGTAAATTTGCCCCTTATTTTTTAAAAAGTGCAAAAAGATATTGTTGTTATCATAGGCGGACCGGGAACGGGGAAAACAACCATCATTGATGGGCTGCTTGAACGCGGACACTGTTGTTTTCCTGAAATTTCACGGGAAGTAACAATGGAAGCAAAAAAACAGGGAATCGAACAATTATTTCTTGAAAACCCATTGCTCTTCAGCGAATTGCTTTTGGAAGGAAGAAAAAAACAATACCACGAGGCTTTAAAAGAAGAAAGTCCGGTAGTTTTTATCGATCGTGGCATTCCTGACGTTCTGGCCTACATGCACTACATAGGCGATGCTTATCCGGCTTTCTTTGACGAGGCTTGCCGCGAATACAAATACACCAAAATCTTCATATTGCCGCCTTGGGAAGCTATCTATGAAAGCGACGATGCACGCTATGAAAATTACGAACAGGCAACTTTGATCTACAAGCACCTAAAAGAAACATACGAAAGTTATGGGTATTACTTGATTGAGGTTCCAAAAGACACAGTAGATAACAGAATTCTTTTTATCTTAGAGCATCTTTCGAACTAGAAACATGCAAGAAGCGTTATCGATTCTCCAAAAATATTGGAAATACGATTCATTCCGAACACCGCAAGCTGAAATCATAACTTCAGTCTTGGACGGACAGGATACGTTTGCCCTGATGCCTACTGGCGGCGGAAAATCGATTTGTTTTCAAGTCCCAGCCATGATGCAGGAAGGCATTTGCCTTGTGATTTCACCGCTCATAGCGCTGATGAAAGACCAGACTGCCAATCTCCAAAAAATAGGCATCAAAGCTATTGCACTTACAGGAGGTATTTCTACCGATGAGATTAGCGACCTTTTAGACAACTGCCAATATGGGAATTATAAATTTTTATACTTATCACCAGAAAGACTGCAAGCCGATTGGATCGTAGACCGACTCAAAAATCTTCCAATCAATCTTATTGCCATTGATGAAGCACATTGCGTTTCGCAGTGGGGACATGATTTCCGCCCGGCCTATTTAAAAATTGCTTCCCTTAAGACTCATTTTCCAAAGATTCCATTTTTGGCATTAACCGCCACTGCTACAGAGCGTGTGAAAAAAGATGTCATCGCACAGCTTGGAATAGAAAATCCAGCTGTTTTTCAAAAATCATTTGCAAGAGAAAATCTCGCCTATATGGTTTTAAATGCTGAAGACAAACTTTATAGAATAGAGCAAATATTACGAAAGAATCCACAACCTTCCATAATTTACGTCCGAAACAGAAAGGCCTGCCTCGACACGGCTTCGCAATTGGAATCGCTTGGCATTAAGGCAACTTTTTATCACGGTGGACTGCATATCACTGAAAAGGAAAAGAACATGAAGTTGTGGATGGAAGAAAAAGTTCAGGTCATTGTCGCGACTAATGCTTTTGGTATGGGAATAGACAAGGCCAATGTAAAAACAGTCATCCATATACAATTGCCGGAAAATCTGGAAAACTACTATCAGGAAGCCGGACGCGCCGGGCGAAACGGAGAAAAAGCTTTTGCTATACTGCTAAATAGTCCGTCTGACATCCAATATTCCGAAAACCAAATACTGAATAACCTTCCCGACAAAAAGTTTTTAAAAGAAATGTATGTCAAGCTCTGTAATTTTTTCCAGATTGCCTACGGAGAAGGAATCAATGAACAGTTTTCTTTTAATATCAACCAGTTTTGCGTCCAATATGGCTTTCCTCCGCTAAAGACATTTAACAGCCTGCAATTTTTGGACAGGCAGGGAATCATTTCACTTTCGCAGGAGTTTTCAGAAAAGGTAACCGTACGTTTTGTTATCGAATCCAAAGAAGTCATCCGATATGTTAGCCTTAATCCGCAAGACGAAGAAATCATACTAACATTCCTACGCACCTATCCCGGCATATACGAAATCGTCACCCCTATCAACATTCCGCTGGTTGCTAAAAAATCCGGCGCCAAAGAAACACAGGTAATGGCGGTCTTACATAAGCTACACGAAAGGCAGATTATCGATTACCACGCAAAGAACAACGACTCTACCGTTACTTTTAATGAGATACGCGAAGATGACAGGACAATCAACCGCATTTCAAAATATTTAGAAGAACAGAACAGCCTGAAAAAAGAACAGTTTGAAGCCGTTCTGAAATATGCAGCCGATACTACATCCTGCAAAAGTCGACAGCTCCTTAGTTACTTTGGAGAAAAAGACAGCAAAGATTGCGGCATCTGCTCCTATTGTATCCAACAAAATAAAGTTACCGTTCCAAATACTGTTGCTGAAAAAATACTGCACTTATTAAAAACTGCACCGATGAGCTCAAGAGAAATCCAGTTTCATTCTAAATTTCCGGATGATGCCCTTATCTTTGCATTGAAACAGCTTTTAGAAACAAACAAAATAGAGCTGTTGCCCAACAATAAATACACTTTAAAATAGAATGGAAAAGTTACGCATCGTTTTTATGGGAACTCCGGAATTTGCTGTCGGCATACTGGACACCATCTTAAATAACAATTTTGAAGTCGTTGGAGTAATTACTGCTCCGGACAAACCTGCGGGTCGTGGTCAGAAAATCAAATATTCGGCTGTAAAAGAATTTGCTTTAGAGAAAAACCTAACATTATTACAGCCTACAAACCTAAAGGATGAAAGTTTCCTGGCTGAATTAAAAAATTTGAATGCCAATCTTCAAGTAGTAGTTGCTTTCCGTATGCTGCCTAAAGTTGTTTGGGATATGCCAAAATTTGGCACATTCAACCTTCACGCCTCTTTACTCCCGAATTACCGTGGAGCGGCCCCAATCAATTGGGCCATTATAAACGGAGAAACCAAAACCGGTGTCACTACATTCTTTATCGATGACAAAATTGACACCGGCGCCATGATATTAAGCAAAGAAGTGAGCATTACTCCTGATGAAAATGCAGGGCAATTACACGATACATTAATGCATTTAGGAAGCCAGGCTGTTGCTGAAACCCTAGAATTAATTCAAAACGGAAAAACAGAAACGACTTTGCAAGTTGACTCAGCTGAAATTAAAACAGCTTACAAGCTAAATAAAGACAATTGCAAGATTGACTGGAACAGGCCCGGAAAAGAAATTCATAATCAGATACGCGGGCTATCTCCGTATCCGGCCGCCTGGAGTTTCTTTAGCGATAACGGACAGGAATGGAATGTAAAAATATATGAAGCGAAATTTACCCCACACTCCCATTCCGAAACAATTGGCAAAATCATTACAACAAAAAAAGAAATGAAAATTGCAGTTTGCGACGGTTATATTGAAATAGCCCAATTGCAATTTCCCGGAAAGAAAAATTTAAAAACTGCGGAACTCTTAAATGGCATCAGTTTCGGAACAGATGCAAAAGCGTTCTAATCCCGCATAAACACTGATTCCACAGCGATTTCGAGAAAAACAAGCCTGCTTTATTAACAAAAGCTCCAAGTTATCAACAAAACAGCGAAAAACACCCGAAATGTCTTGCTCAGTAAGGAAATCCTATTAAATTTGTTATAATTAACATAATGTTTAACCAACAATTAAAACTATTATTATGAACAAATCAGAATTAATTGATGCTATCGCTGCTGACGCAGGAATTTCTAAAGCAGCTGCAAAATTAGCTTTAGAGTCATTTTTAAATAACGTAGGTGGCACTTTGAAAAAAGGTGGCAGAGTATCTTTAGTAGGATTTGGATCTTGGTCAGTTTCTTCTAGAGCTGCAAGAGAAGGAAGAAATCCTCAAACTGGAAAAACTATCAAAATCGCTGCTAAAAATGTAGTGAAGTTCAAAGCTGGTGCTGAATTAGAAGGATCAGTTAACTCAAAATAGTTTTTTGTCCCGATATAAATTAAAGCCTTCCATTTGGAGGGCTTTTTTTATACTATTCATCGAATTAATTTGGAGAAAAAACTTTTTATTGTTAAATTTAGTAAAAATTGCATCCAAATGATTTCAGAAAAACTCAAAAAAGGAATACTTCTGATCGCGGAACCATCCATAATCGGAGACCTATCATTCAATCGCTCAGTGATTTTGCTTGCAGACCATAACGAAGAGGGTTCTGTAGGATTTATCCTTAACAAGCCTTTGGAATACACCATACAAGATCTGATTCCTGAAATCAATGCCAAATTCAAGATTTATAATGGCGGGCCTGTCGAACAGGATAATCTTTATTTTATCCACAACATTCCCGAAATGATTCCGAACAGTATCGAAATCTCCAACGGTATTTATTGGGGAGGCGATTTTGAGTCCACTAAGGCACTTATCAACGAAGGAAAAATCAAAAAGAGCAACATCCGTTTCTTTTTGGGCTACACCGGCTGGGATGCGCAGCAATTGGACAAAGAAATGCAGGCCAATTCCTGGATTATTTCAAAAAACATCTATGAGAATAAAATTATAGGCAAATCGACCACTGATTTCTGGAAGCAGAAAATCCTCGAGTTAGGGGGCGACTATGTCATATGGTCCAATGCCCCCGAAAATCCGATACTGAATTAGCCCAGACGGATTTGCGCGTTTAATCGAAGCAGCAAGTCTTTTGCCAACCCTACCCCATATTCTTTCTTACGGTATTTTGTTATTGGCTGTATGCCTCTGACAACGTTCGTGATAAACAGTTCATCCGCTTTTTGAAGGTCAAAAGGAGAAATAGGTTCTTCAGCAACTTCTATTGTTTCTATTTTTTTGGCAAGCGCCAGGATTTGCTTACGCATGACACCATTCAGGCATCCTTCAGAAATTGGCGGTGTTACCAATTTATTTCCCATCAGCATAAAAAGATTCCCGTTTAATGCCTCAATAACATTCTTTTCATCATTAATCAGGAGGCAGTTGTCATAGCCGTTTTCATCGGCAAAAATACTTCCGGTTACATTTATCATCCTGTTAGACGATTTGATGGTAGAAAGCAAATGTTTGGTAACGATAAAATCTTTGTATAATTCGACTTCATATTCGTCTTTTTCAATTCGATAAACCGAATCTTCCAATGGCAATACTGTAATCAAAAACGACACATTATTGTCTTTAGGAAGATAGAAACCTCCTTCTTTTCTATACACAGAAATACGAGCACGGCAAGAACCCGAAAGATTTTCAGATACCACAGTAGACAAAATCTGTTCTTCGAAATACTCCATTGTGAAGTTCATTGGAATTTCCATCCTAACGATACGCATGGCAGACATCAATCTAAAATAATGATCTTCAAGAAAAAGCACTTTCCCATCCAAAATTTTCACTGTTTCAAAAACAGAATCTCCGTAAAGAAATCCTCTGTTGCTTGTCAATATACTTGCGTCTTCTGCAATAGTTCCGTTGAAATTAATCATAAAAAAAGCCCTGAAATTAAATCAGGGCAAATATAAGTCTTAAAAAGGGAATTCTGCTATACCGATCCGATTACATGTTTTAAATCGGAAATCTGGTTTTCCCATAACTGAGTCGATTCAGCTACCTCATCTTTTTCTGCGAAGTCAACGACCATCAAAGAGACGTCTTTTGTGATTTCATCCACAAGGATTCGCAATTCAAAGAAGTAGTCTCCGTCTTGCCCATTTTCATCAATCCAGCGAAATTTTACTTTTTCTCCGGTTTTTTTGGAAGCCAGTCTGGCTTTCTCTTCAGCATCATCCCATATGAACGTAAAAAACTCTCCGCGAGAATTGACATTATCGGCAAACCACTCCGATAAACCGGAAGGTGTTGATATATACTGATATAGTAATTGAGGTGAGGAATTTAAAGGAAATTCTAGTTCGTAACGTATTTTACCTTCCATAGTATGCTCTAATTTTTTTTGGAAATATATAGAATAAAATCAAGATAACTATAATTTAAAAATTATTTTTTTTGGCCATTTATATTTGCAAGCTTTAAATTTAGTTTTATATTTGCACCCGCATTCAAGGATGCATGTCTTAAAAAATGGCGAGGTAGCTCAGTCGGTTAGAGCGCAGGATTCATAACCCTGAGGTCACGGGTTCAACTCCCGTCCTCGCTACCAGGTTTAAAAAAAGCCCTTACAATTTGTAAGGGCTTTTTTATTTTCTAAGTATAAGAAAAATAAAAAGATATCCGATTCTCATCTCAATTAACAAGTCTTTTTACTAGGCGAATACGTTTTTGAATACGATTTAAAGCATGATGATACTAAATGTAATAAAAACCCCGTGCCGGGCACGGGGCTTAAAAACTATTTATTTCTTAACCAGCTTTTTAGCATCTACTATCTTACCGTTACTTATCAAAGCCACCGTATAAAGGCCGCTTGGATAATTAGAGATATCGATGTTAATTTCGGTATTTTTCACATCCAGAATGTAGTTATTTGAAGCTCTGTTGGCACCATAGCTTCCAATGATCGATAGATAGGCAGAACCTGTGTCGTTCAGCTTGTATGCTACCGTAACGTTGTCTTGCGCCGGGTTAGGAGCGATGCCTCCCAAAGTACTAGGATTCAGCGTTACCGCTACTTCGGCATACTCTTTAGCTCCGTCAGCCAAGGCTACCACTTCCAGCTTGTATTTCTTAGCAACATCTACCGCTACTGTCAGGTCTTTTCCTTGATAGACAAGCGTGCCTTCAGAATCGTACCAATTGTAAACTACGGCTTCGTTTAACTGTGCTGCGCTAAGCGTAATGATTTCGTCTCTATCTGCTTTTTTATTGTTACCAGCATCAGCAAAAAGCCTTCTGCCACGCGTCTCACCTTTGTTTACCAAATAGGTCTCTCCTCCTACCACGTCTCCGGTTTCAAGATCACGCTGCACAATATGGTAGACAAACTGCTGTGGCCTGGTATCCTCGTTCGTAAAAGCAAACGTTAGATTAAGCGTTCCAAGTTCTTGTGGCTGGAACACGATATTGTTCAGAGTAGCATAGCCTGCCCTAACCTGGAATGCCATTCTTTCTCTGCCTTCAACCATTCCCCGGAATACGCCACCACCTTGTTGCCAGGCTCTGTAAAGCCTTTCGTCCATTTTGATGCCTATTTGGGCTTGCTCAAAAATAGGTCTTACGTCTGGGATATCTTCGGCAATAAACTCTAATAAATATTTTTTAGGGACCTTAACAGGGTTACCAACTCCTACAACGCCTCCAATACTTCCGTTAGCCAACACATCGACTACGGTTACATTTTTCCAGGCAATATTGTTGTTGTTCTTGACATTCAGATTGAGATCTGCTGTTTCAGGAAAGGTCATCGGGTCGTTGGCCGCCTCAATTCGCGTTAGCAGACAAAAATGCCATGGTTCTGAATTGATAGGTGCATAGTCGGTAGGGTTTGGAACGTTCCATGCAAAGGCTATGATGGTTTCTTGTCCTGGCTGCAATACCGGAATCGGGATTCCCGCCAGCGCTCCAATCTGTTTGCCCATGAGCACACCGCCAACAAAATAGGTTCCGTTCCAACTCAACGGCCAGCCCAATGAGGTTCCTGCCTTAGCCCAATATAGCTTCAAGCGCTCGTTTCCTGTAGAAGCTACACAGCTTTTATTTCTTACGCGTACGTAAACGTAATTCGGGTTGGTTGGGCTGTAATCAGGGTTTTGGTGCACCAGACCGCCGTCGTTATAGTTTCGTACCCAGATATCCTCACTAGCCCACATGTATGGTGAGATGGTATTTGGCTCGATTCCTAAATCTCCTGGAGTATCTTTTACATAAAGATCCAGGGTTGGCGAATACATCTGCTGTGCAAGTTGCACAGCAGCATAAGCATCGATCAATCCATATCCTAACTGGTTGTTCCATGTTCCGTTGCCTCTTCCGGCTGTAGCCGAATAGGTATAGCCTGGAATTTTTTGGGAAGTGCTTTCTATAATGTCACGTACTTGCTGACCTGTAAGGCATGGGTTTACGGAAAGAATCAGGGCTACTAATCCGGTTACGTGTGGCGCTGCCATCGACGTTCCGTTCATCGATCCTGTGCCGTTGTTCGGCATGGTAGACAGAATATTGCTTCCTGGCGCTACTACGTCTAGTTTTGGACCATAGCCCGAAAAGCTGGATCTTGATCCTGTAGAAGTGATCGACCCTACAGTCAGTATATTGTCGTTAAAGTTACCCGGATAATCCATTACCGGACCGCCGCTTCCGTAGTTTCCTGCTGCAAAAACCATTAAGGTTCCTTTGCCAGCCCTACCGTTTGCCATAGCATTGATGATGGCATTTTCCAAAGCCAAGCTATACAGCTGGGCATAATACATTCCGCCTTGGTCACCCCAAGAGTTGTTGATTACGTCAGCTCCATTCGTTACAGCCCAGTTGATACCGGCGGCCAGTTGCGATGAGATGTTTGGAACAAGTCCTAATGAGTGGCTTACTGAGATCAGTTTTGATTTTGGCGCTACTCCAACTACCTGAAGGTTATTATCTTTTACAGCTCCTACAGTTCCCGCCACGTGGGTACCGTGGTTATTGCCCGAGATAAAAACACTACCACCACCGCCTTGTGTGTCATAGCTTAAAGGCGAAATATTAGCCGCCAAGTCGTTGTGCGTCTTGTGGATTCCTTGATCAAGGATAGCTACATTCACACCATTCCCTTGCGAAAGTGTCCAAGCCTGGCAAGCGTTGATATCGATGTTTGGATTGGCGCTGTTGTTAAGCCCCCAAAGGCTACCAAAGTTGGTATCGTTAGTACAAACAGATCTGAAGTTGAACATGAACGCCGGGTCGATACCTTCAAAATGTCCGGTCTCATAAAACAGGTTCGCCATTTGCAGTGAGTTGCTTGGGTTTTCTGGCTCTACTGCCATCACATACCATAAAGGCATTCCGTAGATCTGCTCTACGATCTTAACCTTATTTTCTGAGGCAGTCTTTTTAAGCAATTCAAATCCTCTTTCATCTTTAAGTTTTACATAAAAAAGGCTGGAAGTTCCAATAGAAGGAGCATTCGGTCTTTTGAAGAAAAGCGAGACGCTTTTGATTCCTTTGACTTTTCTCAGGTCACTGATGGCCTTTTCAAAGTCGGCAGCAGAAAGTTCAGACTGGAACTCCAGCTTTCCGAACTTTTGATTCTCGCCTGTTGAATTGTCATCTTGCAGCGTTACATCTTTAAACTTCAATCCTTCGAGGGCCGATTTTTGGAAGTCGGCAGAAGTGTTGATGTTCAGAAATTTCCGATCAAGATTCAGGGCAATCTTCTGGTCTTTATAGTAATAGAAGTAGCTGTTTTGGGCATTCATCCCAATAAAACTCATAAAGAAAACGAGTAATAGTGTGTAAATTTTATTGTTCATAATTTCATAGTTTAGGTTTGTAATTATTTAAGCATGCGAACGAAAACATCAGCTCATGGGGGATGGATAGACTTTAGATTCATCTTTAGAAAAGTGGGTATGTTTAGTAAGTTTGCCATAGTATATAGGAGAGGTGGTAGCTCTTTATATAACCGTTAAAAAAAATGCAACTACTTAAACTTCAGTAGGTTTATCGAATTTACAATAGACAAAAAGCCTATCCTTACGGCTTTCCCCATCTGGTTCTTTTTTCTAAAAATGAACGTCTTATCTTACGTATTTTTAGCCTTCGATCCGTTTAAAAAAGACAGGGCTGAACGCCCGTGTTTGTTTGTTTTTTTCTTAAAAATCGTTGTGGATTTTTTTCGAGAAAGATTTCTTATTTTTTTTAAAAAAATTTTTTTTATTGCTACCAAAAAATGACACAATTACGTTTTTCCTCAATAAAAAACAACCAAACAACTGTACTTCAAAACATTATACCCTCGCCTTACAACTGTCTTGCTGTGATTAGAATAAAACGTCTTGAATTACTTCACCCCTCAAATAATTAGTGAGGTTTCTTTAAAGTTTTTCTATGCTCTCTGATCTTTCCTAAAATAACATTGGTGTCTCCTGCAAATTTCAGATCGTTTTCTTTCTGCCAAAAAGTTTTCACTTTGTAGTGAATGACTGAGTTTTCAATCATTGACAAGTCTTTACCGTTAAGGTTATTATAAATACTTTTCCATCTGTCATTATTTGTAATACTTTGGCTATATTCTTTACCAACACTATAGCTTATGAAACTTTCAGCATTACTTTCTTTTGCCGTGATATTATTTACGCAGTTTGTTACCGCACAACAGATGTTTCCTTATGAGCGTGATATTGCAAACAAGGAAAATTATATCCTTAAAGAAATTTCATTTAAAGCAGCTGAAAAGAAAGACAGCATTACCATTTACGGAACATTGGCGATGCCTAAATCAGGATTTGAAAAACTAGTAATCATTGTCCCGGGTTCGGGAGCAGATACCCAATTCAGTCATTATAAGCTAACAGATAAACTCTTGCAGAACAATATTGCTGTTTACAGATATGATGACCGCGGCACGGGCAAATCCGGGGGCAAAAACAATAGCGCCAATTACACCATTGATCAGATGAGTGCTGAGTTATACAGCGCCTTTAAAGCCTTGAAAAAAACTACTGAATTAAACGCCAAAAAAATTGGAATGCTTGGCCATAGCCAGGGTGGAATGGTAACAATGGGTGCCTATAAACTTGGCGCAAAACCCGGCTTTCTTATACAGTGGGCAACACCGGTGCAAAAACATGGTGCTTTCCTTACATACCAATTAGCGAAAAGACCTGAAAGATTTACTGATGTTTTTAAATATGAAACTTTAGAAGAAAAACTTATTGTAATGGAATCACTGCATAAAGTCGCGGAAGAAAATCCTGAATTGGATAGCTGGCCCCTCTCTAAAAAGCTTGACAAGGTTTCTAAAAAAATAGGCTATGATGAAAAACGCTATACGCGATTTCCTTACATGACACTCACTTCTGAAAAAGCCGTCGTACAGAAAAATCTTGAGCCTCTGTATAAAAATGTAAATTTTCCTCTTTTATATATTGTTGGCAGCGCTGATGATTTTGTCGATGCCACAGCTGAGACATCGCTATTAAAGAATTTTACCAATCCAAATATCACTGTAAAGGTATATGATAAGCTAAATCATTATTTAGGCAACACATTACTTACATCGGAAAGCATGTATAACATCAATGAAACACCTGCCACTGAACTCGCAGACTGGATAAAAAGCATATGATATTTTTGCTGTTAAGCAACAACATCAATACGCCTATTATTTTTTGCTGTTTCCCTTCCCCACTCCGAAATAGCCTTGAGCAAAGGGATTAAGGTTGTTCCAAATTCAGTCAGTTCGTATTCTACCTTTAATGGCGGTTTGCTGGTATGAACGGTACGTTTGATCAGTCCGTCTTCTTCCAATTCTTTCAATTGAAGACTGATGGTACGTTCTGTAACCATTGGCAATTCTTTTCTCAATTCATTATAGCGTAACTTCCTGATCAGATGAATAAGAATTACGGCTTTCCATTTCCCTCCAATATATTTCATGGTAAGGCTGGTGGTGCAGGGATATTTTTTGTCGTCTATACAATACATTTATACTATCTATTTTGACCGTTATTGCAAAGTTATCAAACTATACTTAGTTTTGCAACTATAAAATATATAGTATAAAAATAGACAACCATGAATTTCTTAGACCTTGCAAAAAGCAGATACACTACAAAGAGCTACGATCCGAACAAAAGAGTTCCGGAAGACACAATTACAGAATTAAAAGAGATTTTAAATCTGAGTCCTTCTTCAATTAACAGTCAGCCATGGAAATTTATTTTTATTTCTGAGGAGCGCTTAAAAAGCGAACTGGCAAGCGTTTCTTATTTTAACCAACAAAAAATCAACGAGGCAAGTCATTTGGTTGTTTTTAACGTGATTGATGACATTCAGCTCTTTGAAAATCAGATCCAACTAAATTTACCTGAAGGATCTGTAAATTATTACAACCAATTCCTAAAGCCAAAGTCAGAAGCGGAAATCAAATCGTGGTTCGAACACCAGGTTTATCTGTCGCTTGGATTTTTCCTTTCGGCATGTGCCAGTATGAATATTGATAGCTCACCAATGGAAGGCATCAAGAATGAAGAATATGGCAAAATACTACAATTGGACGGTTATAAATCTCTGTTTGCTGTAGCGATAGGTTACAGAAATCCGGAAGATGCCAACCAGCCTTCCCTTAGAGCAAAGTCTCGTTTACCTCTGGAACAGACAATACAATCTTTTTAATTTATAGATATCATAAAAAACCACAGGCTGCTCAATATAAGCAGCCTGTAGTTTTTTATTAGATTTACTCAAACCATTATACTGTATTTTTTTGGCTTCAATCCGATATGTTTTTCAAAAAGACGTGTAAAATGACTTAGGTTCGTAAATCCTAATCCCAAACCGCCTGTACTATTAATGGATTTCAGCAGGGGTTTGGAATTGATACACTTAAAAAAATTATCTACTCCGAAATAAATCCCAAACACTTTGCAGTTGACTTTTTAAAACAGCTAAACATCCATATACTTTCAGACGGTAAAGACATTGACGTGTTTTTGGAATTAGAGTAATGCAGCCGCACCCGTCTTATTGTATTTGTTTTTATATTCTAAAGGCGACAAACCCGTGATTTTCCGGAATACATCTCGAAAAGCCTTTACATCGGCATAGCCCACTTCATACATCACTTCATTAATTGTTTTGCGGGAAGTTTCCAGTTCCTTTTTTGCCGATTCGATTTTTACCCGTTGCAGATATTCAACCGGCGTATTGCCTGTAGCTTTTATAAACCTGCGATCGAAACTCCTTCGTCCAACAGTAAATCTACTGGAAAGCTCTTCCATCGATATTTTCTCCGTAAAGTTCTTCTCAATATATTCCTGTGCCTTTACAACTACTTCGTCACCATGTTTTTTCTGTCCGTTAAAAATCACAAAATCCGATTGTCCCTGCCTGTCAAGGTCAATCTGGAAAACCTTTGAGCAATAAATCGCTGTTTGCCTGTCATAGTATTTTTCAACCAGATAAATAATAAGATTCAAGAAAGAATAGCCTCCGCCGTTAGTATAAATACCCTGTTCGTCTGTGATCAGTTTTTCTGCTTTTAGATTCACTTTGGGGAACAGCTGTTTAAAATTTGCAGCCGCATTCCAATGAATAGAACAACTCTTTTTATCCAAAAGTCCGGTTGAAGCCAATATATAAGCTCCTGTACACATGCTTGCTACCTCGGCTCCTTTTTTATAATTTTCCAATATCCAATCGACCAAAAGAACATTTCCTCCTTCAACCTTTTTAAAAGCCGCCAATATTGCAGGAATAATAATCAGGTCTGTCTTTTCAATGGAATTTATTTCTTTTTGCGGCATAACGGATAATAGCCCATTTACAAAATTGGATTGTTCTGAAACACCCGCCAGTTCAATTGCAAATACCGGATTTTTATGCTGCCGGATGCAATAATTATTGGCCTCCGTAAAAATATGATAGGCTCCTATGATGCAGGATAATGTGTTAGGTCCGGTCTGTACGTCGGGCACTAATAGGGTCAAATGTTTCATTCGGCAAAATTTATATTCTTATATAACTCCATCGCTATTACAAAGTTACAAAAGCATTTTGTCCAAATCAACCTCTAATAAAGTCTATTTCACACCCTATCCGGATGCTTTCTTGTCAATACCTTTGGATTATAGAATAAAAACAACAATCAAAATAACAAGTAAATCATGAAACAAGAAGATTTTACAACATCATTTATCGTGGATGCAACGCCACGGAAAGTATTTGATGCCATTAACAATGTACGCGGATGGTGGTCAGAAAATATAGATGGTGCTACAGACAAACTTAACGGCGAGTTTTCCTATCATTATATGGATGTACACCGCTGCAGAATAAAGGTTCTGGAAATGCAACCTGATACTAAAGTGGTATGGCATGTACTTGATAATAATTTTAAGTTTACCAAAGACAAAAGTGAATGGAAAGACACTCATATAATTTTTGAAATCACTGAAAAAAATGGCAAGACCGAAATGAAATTCACACATCAGGGTCTGGTTCCAACCTATGAATGTTATCAGGTTTGTCACGATGCATGGACCTACTATATACAAGAAAGCCTAAAAATGCTTGCCACAACTGGGAAAGGTCAGCCTACACCTAAAGAAAGTGAATCAACAATCCAAACTTCGGCTGAACAAAACAACAATCAATCCGATACCAAAAGTATTTATCACAAATTATTGATTAAAGCGCCTTTGGAAAAAGTGTATCAGGCGCTTACTATTCAGGAAGGATTGGCTGGCTGGTGGACACCAGACACAATTGCAAAACCCGAAGTAGGAAGCATCTTAAGATTTGGATTTGGTCCTGAATATTTTAAAGAGATGGAAGTTCTCGAGCTCAAACCATACAGCTTTATAAAATGGAAGTGCATCAAGGCTTTTGAAGACTGGATTGGCACTACGCTCACTTTTGAATTAGAGGCACATCAAAAAGGATGTACTTTATTATTCCATCATGATGGCTGGGAAGCCCATACTCCGGAAATGGCCTCGTGCAGTTTTGATTGGGCCTTATTTTTCAGAAGCCTGAAATTTCTTTGCGAAACCGGCAAAGGATTTCCTTATCCTGATTTTGATAAATAACTATTTAAACTAAAAACGGCGAAAGTAATCTCCGCCGTTTTATTTTTTTATGCTTTCTTGGTACCAATTATTTTTTTTACCAATGTCACAAGTATAACTACTATAATTCCAACAACCAATCCAACGCCAAATTCCTTAACCATTGATGGAATTCCAGGAAATAATTCATGCAGGAAATGTACATTATGCACAAAAATACCTCCAGCTACCAAAATTAGGGCAATCGTACCTACTATAGCCAGCCCTTTAATAATTACAGGCAATGACTTTACTAATAATGTACCTATTGAAAACATCAAAGACTTTTCTTTTGAACGTCTGATTAAATTGTAACCAGCATCATCCATACGAACAATCAGTGTAACAATACCGTAAACACCTACAGTTGCAATTAGCGCCACTGCTGACACCGTAATTATCTGTACAGTCAATGGTTCTGTCAGCACGCTTCCTAAAGCAATGATTACAATTTCGACCGAAAGTATAAAATCTGTAGTTACAGCAGACCTTACTTTAGTCTTTTCCGCCTCCATATCATCCCGAACCTCTTCAACTGCCGGTGCATGATCGGCTGTTTTACGATGGAAAAGATATTCAACAATTTTTTCTACTCCTTCATAAGCCAGAAAAGCTCCACCAAACATCAGGATAATTATAATAGCTATAGGAAGAAAAGCATTCAACAACAATGCTATCGGTACAATAATCACTTTGTTTAGAAGCGAACCTTTGGTAATTGCCCAAAGAACAGGGATTTCTCTGGAAGCTAAAAAGCCGGTAGCTTTTTCTGCATTTACTGCCAAATCATCGCCCAAAATCCCGGCGGTTTTCTTTGTTGCTAACTTTGTAGTCATCGCTACATCGTCCATAAGCAGCGCTATATCATCTAAAACGGCAAAAATACCTGAAGCCATATTTTTTTTAATTAATTAGGCCGCAAATTAGACAATCAGACGATGTCCTACAATAGTTGAGATAATTTTAATTGAATAAAAAAGTCGAAGGTTGGAAAGTCGAAAGTCGAAGGTCGAAGGTCAAAAGGCTACCCTGAATACTTTTCACTACCAACTACTAACTATCCATTATCCTCTATCCTCTATCAACTATTTTTAATTTGTGTTATCCCTTCCCTATAAGTTGTTATCTTAAACTCCGGAAAACGATTCTTGAATTTAGAAACATCGAAAATATTATCCGCAGCATATCTGGGCAAAAGCTCCTGAAGTTCTTTAGCCTGCTTGTTGAAGATTGCACTTATTTTAAAAACAAATTTCGGGATGACTATATAATTCAATTCCTTTCCATAAACGTCAGACACTAACGATATAAATTGCTTATAAGTCAGCCTGTTTTCATCTACAGGAAGATGCCAGGTCTGCCCGTACGCATCTGGAGTATTCCCAATCAATGCAGTAGCTTTACTGGCATTGGGTGTCCAGATCAGGCTTCTGAGTTTCTGGTCACTCAATGGAACTTTCAGCTTTTTGTTTTGCTTGTTAGCGTCAAAAATCAGGGTATTGGTTATGCTTTGCGTTTTACCCGGCCCATAAAATTCCGGAGCACGACAGATTGCCGCTTCAATCTGACCTGATTCCATTTCACGCAAGAGCATTTCAGCCATGTTTTTTCGCACCGTTCCTTTTCTGCCTACAGGATGAAACGGACTTTCTTCTGTTAAAACCTCACCGTTTTGGGGATACATATACGTATTATCAAAAAACACCAGCTTAACATGGTGCTTCTTACAAGCGTCGATCACATTTCGCATGATTACAGCAAATTGCTCTTCCCACATATTACTGTCCATCGGAAGCCCTAAAGTAAAATAAGCAATATTGCTGCCTTTTATGGCTTCATCAGCTTTATCCTTATCTAACAAATTGGCTGCAAACAGGCTATCGGTATCGTTAACCTTTTTAGGCTTTCTGCTCACCAACCTGATGTCTGAAGTATAATTTCGTTTTAGCTCTCTAGCCAGCTCTTCGGCTATCTGCCCATTAGCACCAAGTATCGTCTGCATCTGTTCTGTTTTTAAAATCCCCAAGTTCTTTATTACCTCCTCAGTATTCTGCCTAACAAATTTCGACAATTGTTATGTAATTACCGTATCGGGATTCCGAAGAATTTCAACATATTACATAGGGTTATAACTTAAAAACAAAAAACTACCCAGAATAGCCTTCACTATCCACTACCCACTATCAACTATCCTCTATCAACTATAACTTATGATTATATCCAATCTGAAGAAGATAAGGCAACGTCGGTTTTGTTTTAAAATCTTCAGATATGATGCTTCCCAACTTCAAATAAATTTCTTGGTTTTTAAAAGCATACCCGCCTTGCAATACATAATAAAAGTTTCCTCCTGTTGCGGGTTCATACCAACCGTCTTTTACATCGGGATAGATTTCTCTGTATTTGTCCGTGTGTTTAAAATGCGTGACTATGGCTTTATCAAAACCTACCTCAGCTCCAACAAACCATCGGTTTCCATAATATCCTAAAACAGCCGACATATCCAGGCCAAAATTAGAAAGCCGCACGTTTTCATTTCCAAATCTTCTGAAAATACCCTGTGCTTTTGTAGCAAATTGAAACTTCCCCAATTTTACCCATCGTACATTGCCACCGATTTTTGACTTGAAATCATCCAAAAGCTTATCTCCCGAAGGAATAGAAAATTCCGCATTTGCTATGATCGGAAACAACTTACTGTTAAATTTATATCCATAGCCAACTCCATAAATAATTCCATACTCTGTCCCTGTATTTATAGTAAGAATATGCTTTTCGTTCTCCTTAAGGTTTTGCCAGTTGACCGTCTGCGACTGAATGCTATTTGATAAAAGCCCGACAATCAACAGACAGGCATAGTGCTTGATATTTTTCATTGTTTTTTGTTTAAAGGCTATTGATATAGTTTAGGATCTCAGGTTTAGTCTGTGCATTCCATTCCTGCGTATTGGTAATTATGCCATCATGACCTACCCCATTTATTTTTACAACTTCTATGTTAATATAATGGCTTGTTATTTTTTGGGCCCAGGAATCGTGATAAGCCCTGTTTCTTCCGCTATAAAAGAAAAGTGCAGGAAGAGTAAAATTTTCAAGGCCTTGCGAAAAATCAATATGGTAAGCATCGCCAACGCTAAAAAGAGCATCCATAATCACGGCACCACTTCTCCAGCTGGCGCTTGGATCAAAATCGCCTTCTCCTGTAATCGTATTTTTTGAAGCCATCATGGTCGCCTTATAGTCAAGTCTCTCATGCTGGTCTTCTTTACCGGTAATAAACTGATCCATGTAGGTAGCGTCATTCAAGAGTTCGCTCCATAATTTGAACGACCTCGATTCTTTGACATAATCCTCAATTTCTTTCCATTTCAATCCTCCGGGCTCACAAAGAATAAGTCCTTGTGCCTTATCAGGATGTTTCCCTACATAACCCGAAGCTAAAATTGCTCCCCAGGAATGCCCCAACAATATTACTTTTTGGTTTGGGCTTTTGCGATAATGGTCAATAACGGCAGTTAGCTCGTCATACATCAGATCAACGGCTCTTTCTTTAAGTGAAATATAGGATCGTTTTGGAAATCTTTGAGACAGACCGGAACCTCGCTGATCATAAAAAACGACACGATAGCCATTGTCTGCCAAATCTTTGCAGTTAAGAAGATAACGGTAATCTCCTCCCGGGCCGCCGTGAATAGCGATAATCAGGGTAGCATCTTCAGGACCAAAAGCTTCGGAATGTAGCCAGGCACCGTTAGCATAGATTGCCGGCAAAGAGGCATCTTGAACTACTGTTTTAGGAACCAAATTTCCGGGTTCATCAATTGAAAGTTCTTCCCCACACGAAAACAGCATGGCGACAGCAATCAGAATGGCAATACCAAATGGATTTTTTTTTCTCAGACTTGTCATAATTTGTGAATTTATTTTTCACAAATATTGGCTATCCCGGAAAATGAAAGGTCGCAAAATGACGATTGAGACCTGGAAAAAGATCTTTACAAGATGTTGATTTTATTAGACTTATGAAAGTTGAGACTTATCCCTGAAGAATGATACCCAGCAAAATTAGCTTTCCAATTTTTTTTGATACTCGCTTGGGGTCAGATCAAAATATTTTTTAAAATTCCGGTTAAAAGAAGCCTTGGAATTAAACCCACATTCATAAGCAATGGCGATGAGAGTATATTGTTTGTTTTCCGGATCTTCAAGCTTTTTCACAAATTCATCAATCCTTTTTTTATTGATAAGCTCGTAGAAATTCTTTTCTTCTTTTGAGTTTATAACCTGCGAAAGATAGTTAGGGTGCACATGCAGCATTTTCGCAAGTTCATTGAGTGTCAGGTTTGGATTGACAAAAATTTTTTCTTCATCCAATAGCGCTATCAACCTGCTATGAATGGCATCGATATCAGAATCTGTAAGTCCTGAGTTTTTATATTTTTTTTCAGTTTCCTCAGAATTGACTTCCTCCTGAAAATAGTCTTCATCGATATTTTCATACACCAAATAATCGCTTCCCGACAAATGCGGCTGATGGAAAACCTGCACCTGTTTTATCCCAAAATAACCCAGCCACAGAATGAAAAAAGCAGTAGCTGCATATATAAAACTGTCTTCCTGTATAAAAAGAACAAAAAACCAAATGATAAGAATCCAAATGATAAGGTACAGCAACCAATTAAAATTAATTTTCTCAGTATTCGAGAACTGCTGTACCATATTTTTTCTATACCTGTATAAGGTCCATAACGATACCGAGACATAAATAATTCCCGACAGGTATACTCCGTAAGCCCGGATAAGCATTTCTACACCATATCCTTCTCCTTCGTGAATGACAACACCCAGACGTTCTGAAAAAGGGGCCATATAAAACGAAGCAAATAGCAAATTGCCCAGTACAAGTGGTAAAAAATGCAGATAATCACGCAGCAAAAAGGAACTTTGTGACGTTTGCTGTTTCACATAAAGATATAAAAAGGGACCGTGAGCCAGCGGCAAAGTAGTGCCAAAAACCACAAAAGAAGGAAACTCCTGATATTGCTGCGTCAACAAAAGATAATAGGCTGTTAGGTTGAGACCTAATACACACAGCCAGGCGGACAGGATAAAATCTGCTGCATTTTTGTTCTTCTTTGTTATTAATAGAAATGACAAAAAAAGAGCAAGAAAAATTCCTAAAAGATAAAGCATCATTATATTCTGTTTAATTATCACCAATCAAGGCCTTACTTCTGTTACACAAAATTAAAGATTAGTTGTAACAAAAAAACCCAACGCTTAAAAAACTTGCAAAACGGCAATATTTTGGCTTAAAATAAAATATTTTACAACAATTTAACATTAGTTAAATCTTTTTTCCTACGTTTGTAATCCCAAATCTAATATTAATTATGAACAAAACTACCTTATTAGGAATGTTATGCCTATTCGTTATGGGCATAACCCAAGGTCAGGTTGTGTCTGAGAACAAGTCCCCACTTGAAAAAGCGCAACACTATCTTAAAGAAAAAGGCGAAGTAGTATTCACTTTCCAAGCCCAATCCAAAGAACAATTTAAAGAACTTGCTCGTTTCTTGTCTATCAGTCACAAGATAGTCGATCAAAACGAATTGAAAGTTGAGGCCTATGCCAATCCGGAGCAATTCAAAAAATTCCAGACGTATGGTATTCCATTTGAAGTCAGCGTTTCTGAAAATGAATTTATTGCCGACGACTACCTTACTTACGGTACATCGGCTTGGGATGACACCTGGAATGCCTACCCTAAATACTCAGAGTATGTTGCTAAAATGCAATACTGGGCCAACACGTATCCAAACCTATGCAAGCTTCAGAGTATTGGTACAACTCCAAACGGCAGAACACTTTATGTCCTGAAAATCTCAGACAATGCACAGGTTGATGAAGCCGAACCGGAATTTCTTTACACTTCATCAATGCATGGAGATGAGATTACAGGATATCCAACCATGTTGCGCCTTATTGATTATCTGCTGACGGGCTATGCTACAAACAGTGAAATCAGCAACATTGTAAACAATACCGAAATCTTTATCTGTCCGCTGGCAAATCCTGACGGATCTTATAAAAATGCTGGAAACGACACTATGAATTCTGCCGGAAATACGGCAACCAGAGCCAATTCTGCAGGAGTTGACCTTAACAGAAACTACCCTGACGCTATCGACGGACTACACCCTGACGGTTATGCTTACCAACCTGAAACGCTTGCTTTCATGGAGTTTGAGAAAACCCGAAATTTTGTGTTGGCAGCCAATTATCATGGTGGTGTGGAAGTTGTAAACTTTCCTTGGGATACGTCAACTACGCCTGGGACATCCAATTTCAGCATCCATCCGCACGACAACTATTTCAAATTTATTTCGAAAGAATATGCACAGCTTTGCCAGATTGCTGATGGAAATGCGAATTATATGGACGATGTCATCAATAATGGGCAGTTTCCGGGAACAACAAATGGTGCAGCCTGGTATTCGGTTTATGGCGGAAGACAAGACTGGAACAATTTCTTTAACCATAATAAAGAAATGACCATCGAGATTTCGGCTACTAAATTCCCATCTGCAGCTAACCTTCCGTTTTATTGGGAAAGGAACAGACAGGCACTTCTTAATTACATGAAACAGGCCAACTACGGCTTAAAAGGAACTGTTAAAAACAGTGCTGGCGAAGCTGTAGATGCAAAAGTATACATCAGCGATATTGACTTAATGGGATCATGGATAAAAACAGGTCCATTAGGAGATTATTACAAAGTAATGATTGCCGGAACTTATAATGTCATTTTTGAAGCTCCGGGTTATATCAGTCAAACACAAAGCGTAACTGTTGCTAACAATGCGGCAACGGTACTAAACGTTACAATGGTGCCAAGCACGACAATTCCAACAGCAGAAGACAAGACAATCTGCGAAGGGCAAACTGCGGCACTGACTGCAACCGGAACAGGAACCATCAGATGGTATGCAGACAATACAACTACAACTGTACTTGCCACAGGTGCTTCTTATACAACTCCTGCGTTAAGTGCAAACAAATCCTATTATGTTGAACGCGAAACACCACAAACGGTAGGTCCGGCAACAGTTTCAGGAGGTGCTACAGTAAACAATTCGACAGCCAGAAACAGGTATATGATTTTTAGTGCTACGACTCCATCTAAGCTTAAAACGGTAACAATTAATGCAAGTGCCGTTGGAGACATTATGGTTGAGCTTCAAAACAGCACCGGAGTCATGTTGGAATCAAAAGCCATGAAACTCGCAGCATCAGGAACTCAGGAGATTGACCTTAATTTCTTCATACCTGCAGAAAACAACATGAGATTGGTAGTACGAGAAATTTCGGGATTCAATATCTACAGAGCCAACTCCGGAATTACCTATCCTTATACTAATGGGATAATATCAATTACAGCCAATAGCGGAACCGGAACATTCGTTCCTTTCTTTAACTGGAAGTTTCAAACCTTTAAAAGTGTAAGAGACGAAGTTATCGTAACTGTAAAACCAAATCCTGCAATAACTACAATTACTCCAAATACAAAAGTAAGAGGTGAAGCTGGTTTTACCTTAACCGTAAACGGCACCAACTTTGTCAATGGCGAATCTATCATTAACTGGAATGGTACTAACAAAACGACAACTTTTGTAAGTTCAACACAACTGACTGCATCAATTCTTGCTTCAGAAATTGCTACAAATGGCACTATTGAAGTAAAAGTATTCAATACATGCAATAGTTTTTCATCGGCAGCAACCAACTTCAGTGTTACTGCACCAACTTCTACTACATGGAATGGAAGTACATGGTCAAACGACACTCCAACAGCCAGCGTAGATGCTATCATTAATGGAAATTTCTCTTCCGGCACTAACGGTACGTTTACCACAAAGAGTTTAACACTAAATTCCGGCTATACATTAACTGTAAATACAGGAACCAGCCTGACAGTAAGCAATGCCATTACAAACAATGCGGGAGCAGCAAATTTCATCGTAGAAAGCAATGCTAACCTGATCCAAACAAACAATGTTGTAAATACAGGTTTGATTACCGTAAAAAGAAACAGTGCTCCGCTATACCGTTCAGACTACACTTTATGGTCTTCACCAGTAAGCGGCCAGAATCTGCGCAACTTCTCACCGGCAACACTAACAAACAGATTTTACATTTATAATCCGGTACTAGGAAACAATGGCAACTATGAAGCCATCTATCCTGCACAAAACGAAAGCACCTATACCTTTGCACAAGCAAAAGGATACTTAATAAGAGTTCCTGACAATCATGTTTCTTATGTAAATTCATCAATTCCTGGAGTTGTTTACAACGGTGTTTTTGTGGGTGTCCCTTATAATGGAACCTTTAGCTTTCCTCTTTCCAATGTCAACAATGGATTTAACCTTGTAGGAAATCCTTATCCTTCGGCTATCTCAATTTCCGGATTGTTTTCTTCAAATTCCAATGCTATTGACGGAACTGTCTGGTTTTGGAGAAAAAGAAACGGTGTTGCCGGAAGCGGTTATGCTACAACAACAGGATTGGGGATCACGAGCGCACAACCGGAAGTGGCCTCTATGAATCCAAACGGAATCATCAGCAGCGGGCAAGGATTTTTCGTAAAAGTGAAAAACGCCGCTACCCAATCGTCATTAAATTTCAACAACAGCATTCGTTCAGCTGGTACCAACGGTGTGTTTTTCAGAAATGGAAATACGGATTCAGAAGATATTGAAAAACACAGAATGTGGTTAAACCTATCCAACGAAACAGATGTAATAGGCCAGACTTTACTTGGATATATGGCAGGTGCTACAGAAAGTGTTGACTATGGTATTGATGGAAAATATTTCAATGATAGCCCAATCGCACTAACTTCTTATATTGATAATTCAGAATATGCAATTCAAGGAAGAAGTTTACCGTTTTCTGTAAATGACATAGTTCCTTTGAGTTTCAAAACCGATGTTTCCGGAAGTTACAGCATTTCTATTGACCATTTGGATGGGCTTTTTGAAGCGAACCAGGATGTTTTCTTAAAAGATAATCAGACTGGACAAATTCATAATCTAAAAACAGCTGCTTATAATTTCTCAACAGAATCCGGAAACTTTACCAATCGATTTGAAATTGTATATAGGGCTGCACTTGGTGTTGAAACTCCAACAATCAATTCCAACAGCATTGTTGTTTACAAGAAAAACGAAATGCTTTATATTGATTCGGGAAGTTACACAATGGATAAAATCGACATTTATGATGTAAGCGGAAGACTTATTTATACTAAATCTGGGATTGATGATACGAAAACTGTCATTTCAAACCTTACTGTTGCGAACCAGGTATTGCTTGTAAAAATTAGTACTTCGGAAAACGGAACAGCAACCAAAAAGATTGTTTACTAATCAATAAAAGAAAACATGAAAAATACAGCAATAAAATTCCTGAGCGTGATTTTCTTCTTATTTAGTTCACTATCGGCATTGGCACAAAATCCTGAAGAAGTCCCTGAAGATTTGGATGGCACTCCTGCCCCAATCAGCGATCATATTTGGGTCCTTGCTTTGGTTGGATTGACTTATGTATTTTTAAAATACAGTCCAAAACTAACGAAAAGAAACTCATAATATTTAAAGAGTTTCTGCACTTGCATCGTTCAAACATCGAATTTGTAAGAACTAAAGCTCTAAAAAACGTAAAACCCTATTAATTAAAGGCTTGCAATACCCAGTATTTGCAAGCCTTTGTATTTTTTATGCTATTTTTTAGCTAATTTATGTTAAAATTTAAAAAAACTTTTTTATATTTGAATACCCAAATCTAGTATTAATCTTTAAAATCTATAAAATAGCTCTAGTTGCTAACCCCTGCAACTTTTACTTATAAAGACCCCAAGTCTATTTTATCGCAATTTATCATTATCTAAACCCCATAAGATTATGAAAAAAACCTACCTACTAGGCTGTAAGCTGACGCTTACACTATTCCTTGTATTGCTTACTTCCGTAAGCTATTCACAAAACCAGACTTATACAACTTCAGGAACATTTACTGTACCCGTTGGCGTTACCAGCATCACTGTTGAGGCATGGGGCGGCGGCGGAAAAGGAGGAACCAGAACAAACAATAGCGGAGGTGCCGGAGGAGGCGGAGGAGGCGCATATGTCAGAAGCGTAATGACCGTAACTCCATTAACTACTTACACCGTAAACGTAGGTGCCGGAAGTACTTCAACTTCAGACGGAGGTGACTCTTGGTTTGGCTCTGCTACTACCCTTCTTGCCAAAGGAGGCGAAAGCGTTGCAAACAATACAACAGCCGGTGGTAACGGAGGTACTGCCGCTGCAAGTATAGGAGATTTTAAACGTTCAGGCGGTAATGGTGCCGATGGAACTACCCTAATAACCCTATACGGTGGAGGTGGAGGTTCTTCAGCAGGAAATACTCTTGCCGGAGTCAATGGTACTACTTTTAATGGCGGGACTGCACCTGCCGGTGGTGGAAATGGCGGTAACGGAGTCAACTCCAGTACCAATAATGGAAATGGCGCTGCCGGTACTGTACCTGGCGGTGGTGGAGGCGGTGGAAAAAGAACAAGCGGTTCTACCACTCGAAATGGAGGTAACGGAGCTAACGGACAGATAGTAGTTAGTTATACTTTGCCAAATGGCCCTGGTGGTATTACAGCCGGTTTGCAATTATGGCTTCGTGCCGACTTAGTAAACGGAACAAACTCTGTAGCTGACAACACCAATGTTTCTTCCTGGCAGACACAAGCCATGGGAAGCAACGCTTCAGTATATACGTCAGGACAAGAGCCAAAATTCAAAAATAACTCGACTGACAACGTCAATTTCAACGCTGTTGTCGACTTTAAGAATGTCTCTACAGAAGCTGCCGGTAGCTATAATTACGGCTTGGCAGGCCAGCAATATCTGGTAGGGAATTCAGGATATTATACACAGGACCAATTTATAGTTGTAATTCCAAATGTTACTGTGAACAGCTCTTTTGGAAGTATGGACATTCTTTGTTCTGATGCTGATATAGCGACACAGGAAAATGACGGTACAGGAATTGGTTTTGGTGCCTATTCACAACGTTTTAATAACGAGGTTCTATCCTATGCTTATGCAACCTCATCAGGTTTAGGGAATGGATACGGTATTGCCGAAACAAGCACGACAAAAACCTATACAAACGTTGGTATAATCAACACCCGAAACAATGCCGGATCAACCGCCCAGGAGCTTTTTTATAATGGTGTAAACGTTGTAAATACAACTTCTACCGGAACATTTGCCAATTTATCTAACGGAAAATACTGGATTGGACGAAGCGAAGGATGGAAAGCCACACTTGATGGAAGGGTTGCGGAAATAATCACTTTCAGTTCACGTAAAAATGACGCTACCGAAAGAATACGAATTGAAAGCTACCTGGCAATCAAATACGGTATAACGATGGGTGCAAACGGTACATCTCAAAACTACACCAATTCTGATGGAACCATAATCTGGAACGCAACATCTAATGCGGGCTTTAACTGGAACATTGCCGGAATAGGCCGTGATGACCTCTCTAAATTAAATCAAAAACAATCCAGAAGCGTCAATTTAGCAACCGATGTTGTGATTGGATTGGGAGAAATAGCTTCAACAAACACACAAAACGCTTCAACCTTTTCGACAAATAAAGATTATTTGGTTTGGGGATGCAACAACGGTACTTTTGCTTCTTCCGGAACAACAACAAACGTCAATCTTGGCGGAGTTACTACTTCTTTTACAGCTGGAAACAGAAAATGGAAAATTGTAGAAACCGGAACAGATGTTGGACAGGTTGTAGTATCTATCCCGAAATCTTCCCTGACTACTAATTTCACAAAAACGGCTACTCAGGAATATGTATTGATTGTTTCTTCTACAAGTACTTTTGGAAGCAATGATATCGTTGATATTATTCCATTGACAGACACTGGCAGTAATTATGAGGTATGGTATGATTTTGACAGTACAAGATATTTCAGTTTTGGTGTTTCCAACCAATTTGACAACAAATACAGGCTTGATAACCAAACCGGAGATTTCGTATTAGGAGAAAAAAACATCAACCTTAATTCCAGCTTTACAGTATCAGGATGGATTAGACACACAAGCGGTGGCGGTACCGTTGTAGCAAAAAACGGCGCTTACCAATTCTATATTAACGGCTCAAACAAATTTGTAGGTAACTGGAATGGCGGAGACAGAATCACAAGTACGACTTCAATCAATAACGGGAAATGGCACTATGTAGCTGTTGCCTTCAACAGCGGAACTGCTAGTCTTTATATTGATGGAGTATTGGATGCTACAGCAGCAAGTCAGCCGGTTCCGACTTCTAACACCGCTAATTTTTCTATTGGCGCATTATGGTCAAACAAATCATCAATTTCCGGCATATTTTCTGGAGATATTGACGAAATCAGAATTTGGAACAGTGCTTTGAATGCCACTCAGATCCGCTATATCATGAATCAGGAAATTGAAAAGAACGGCACGAATACATCCGGAAAAGCTATTCCTAATACAATTACCAAAAACGATATTTCCAGTACACTTTGGAGCAATCTTCAGGCTTATTATGATTTGAATACTTTTTATGGAACATCTATAAAAGACAAGTCCGACAATAATCGTTGGGCAAGAATCAAATACCTTACAGTAGATAAGAATATTGTAGCGACTCAAACTGCTCCGCTTCCTTATCTGTCTGTAACAGACGGAGCTTGGGCAACCACAACAACATGGACAAATGGCAATTTCCAGGAACTTCCAAATGATGTTTCCATAGTAAATAGCAGTATTCCGGTTGATTGGAATATTGTACAAACGGCGCATAATGTTACTTCTGTAGGAAACAAAACTGTACTTGGACTTAACATTAGCAACAATACGTTGAGTGCCCAAAACGACACTAAAATTGAAGTATCTCATTACCTAAAAGTAAACGGAAAAATTGACCTTGTTGGAAAATCGCAGTTGATTCAAACATTAAACAGCGATCTTGATCCAACAAGTACCGGATCTTTAGAAAGAGACCAGCAAGGCACAAGCAATAAGTACAATTACAATTACTGGTGTTCTCCGGTAAGCACTCAAAATGGTACGACAAATAATGTTGGATATACTATAAATGGTGTATTGAGAGACGGTACAACAACTACGCCTCAAACTATTTCATGGACATCTGGCACCGATGGAGCACCTGGTTCACCAATAACTTTGAGCAGCAAATGGCTTTATAAATTCCAAAGCGCCTCAAACAATTATGCCAACTGGATTTATGTAGGCCATACCGGATCATTACTTGCCGCACAAGGTTTTACAATGAAAGGAAGCGGTGCCGCTACTCCAAAACAGAATTATACTTTTGTGGGCAAGCCTAACAATGGACGAATCCAGTATAACATAGGTCCGAACTTATTAAACCTGACAGGAAATCCATATCCTTCAGCATTAGATGCCACTGCTTTCATCAATGATAACCTTGCAACTACAACGGGAACGCTGTATTTCTGGGATCATTTTGGAGGCGAAACTCATGTCTTACTGTCGTATTTGGGAGGTTATGCGGCAAGGAATCTTGTAGGCGGAGTTGTGGCAATGTCACAGCCCGAACTTCAAGATGTGGGTCCTGGCACAAAAATCCCGAACAGGTATGTACCCGTTGGACAAGGATTTTTTGTAACCTCAAGCAATATTGGCGGCGATATGGTTTTTAACAACAACCAAAGACAATTCGTCAAGGAAGATAATGCCAATTCAAACCTGATGTTCAGAAACCAGGCCGGTGCAATTCCGAATGCCAATCATTTTGAAAACAATGCAGAAAATCTGGAAGAAGAACAGGATGATTTTATCAAGATACGTTTAGGATATGATTCCAGAAGCAAACACCATAGGCAGGTTCTTTTAGGTTTCATGAACGATCTTGCCAGCAGTGAAATAGAACCAGGATATGACGCTATCCATATTGACAATCAGGTTAATGATATGTATTTTATCCATAATGGCACCAAATTGGTCATCCAGGGAGATGGTTATTTCAACACCAGCAATGTCTATCCGTTGGCTGTTAAAGCAGATGCTGCCGGAAACGTAAAATTCATGCTGGACAAAGTGGAAAACCTGGATGAAGATCAGGGAGTCTATATTTTTGATAACATGACGGGAATCTACCACAACATCAGGAACAATGCTTTTGAAATCAACCTTGATGCCGGATTGCATGACCGAAGATTTTCACTTCGATTCTCTCCAAGCGAAAATCTAGGAACTAACAATCCAAGTCTAGTAGATGGAATCGATATTTCTTTTACAAGCAACAACAATACGCTGCATATCAAAAATAAATTAATGGATACTACAGTAACTTCCGTTGCGGCATATACCCTACTTGGACAAAGCCTATCGTCATGGAATGTAGAAAACCAGACACAGCAAAACATGCAGATTCCAATTTCGGGATTAAGCACCGGAGCGTATATCATCAAAATAACAACCACCAATGGTACGCTAAGTAAAAAAATCATCGTAAAATAATTATAATTATGGGGATTATAATTATTTAGGCTGATTTATAAAAAAAGTCCCGGAAATCCGGGACTTTTTGTTTATGTATGGGATTGTAATTATTGTAGCATTTTTTTCAAACCTTCAAAATCTACAGTATACTTCTCTCCTGTTACCAGATCTTTTACACTATAGCTTTCTGTTGTTATCTCATTAGAACCAGCCATGACAGCAAAAGCAATCTGACGTTTTTCAGCATATTTGAACTGTTTGTCCAATTTTGCCTTATCAGGATACATTTCTACTTTTATCCCTGTGTCCCTTAGTTTTGTAATGGCCTGCATAGCATAAAAAGCTTCGGTTTCTCCATAATTAAAAAAGATAGCTTTGGAAGCTGCGGTAACCGTTTGCGGGAAAAGCCCTAATTCTTCCAAAACCAGATATATCCTATCAAGTCCAAAAGAAATTCCGACACCGCTCACATTTTTCAATCCGAAAATCCCTGTAAGGTCATCATACCTGCCACCGCCACCAATAGAACCCATGGCTACGGTTTTTGGTGCAGCTACTTCAAAAATAGCTCCGGTATAATAGTTTAGTCCTCGAGCCAATGTAACATCCAAATCCAGGTTTGATTTTTTCAAGCCCAATTTAGCAACCGTATCACATATAAATTGCAATTCCTCTACTCCTTTTGTTCCTTCTTCAGACGATTGCAAAAGTTCAGAAAGCTTATTTATCTTTTCGGAAATTGTTCCCGTAAATTGAAATAAAGGCTGTACTTTTTCTATTGCTTCAGGCGAAATTCCTTTTCCAAGCATTTCTTTTTTCACACCATCTTCTCCAATTTTATCCAGCTTGTCCAAAGCCACGGTAAAATCAATAAGTTTATCGCTTGCACCTATAACTTCGGCAATACCAGACAATATTTTTCTGTTATTGATTTTTATAGTAACGCCTTCCAATCCTAATTCGGTAAATACGGCATCATATAACTGTACCAATTCTACTTCCTGCCATAAGGACGTTGAACCTACAACATCGGCATCGCATTGGTAAAATTCCCTGAAACGTCCTTTTTGCGGATTATCGGCTCTCCAAACCGGCTGGATCTGATATCTTTTGAATGGAAATTCTATTTCTGACTGATGCTGGACAACATATCGTGCAAAAGGCACTGTCAGATCATAGCGTAGTGCTTTTTCAGATAATGAATTGGAAAATTTAGCAAGATTATTTGCCTCCAAAGCTGCCAAATCTGCTTTTTTGACTTTATCACCAGAATTCAAAATCTTAAAAATCAAACGGTCGCCTTCTTCTCCGTATTTTCCCATAAGGGTTTCGGAATTTTCAAAAGACGGCGTCTCGATAGGCTGATAGCCGTATCGTTCAAAATTGGTTTTTATAATCTGGATGATATACTGTCGCTTCGAAACCTCAATTGGTGAAAAATCTCTGGTTCCTTTTGGAATTCCCGGTTTGGCCATTTTTTTAGACTTCTTTGTTGTACTTTAAACTTATGCAAATATCTTATTTTTATTTGGGATTTGGCAAAATACAATCGGGTTTCAACTTTTGGCTCTAAACTTGTAACTTTTGATATCCAACTTGCGACTTATGACTTAAAATTCATACTTTAGAGCCATAAAACGGAGACATGTTCAAACTGCTGAAAGAAAACGTGCATATCGCCATGGGTTCCATCCGAACCCAGTTATTGCGTACCATCTTAACGGTACTCATTATCGCTATAGGAATCACGGCTTTGGTTGGAATACTTACCTTAGTAACTGCTTTGGAGAATACGGTTGGGAGTAATTTTTCTTCTATGGGTTCCAATACGTTTTCAATGAGCCAATACGATGCTTCGGCACAGATCAACCGAAATAACAATGTAGAAAAGGTCAATCCGATTATCAACTATCCACAGGCAAAAGCATTTCAGGAAAAATACACCTATCCTTTCACTACTACTTCTTTGTCATTTACGGCAACATCTACCGCAGAAATAAAATATGAAAATAAAAAAACCGATCCGGATATTTCCGTTTTGGGAGTAGATGAAAACTTCCTTATCAATTCAGGACTGGAAACCCAGACGGGGAGAAATTTCACCGGATTTGATATACAAAACAACAATTATGTATGTATCGTAGGTTCTGATTTTTTAAAAGGACTTTTAAAAGATGTCAATCCAATAGACAAGGTGCTTTCCATTCGAGGTGCCAAATTCAAGGTAATTGGAGTGCTTAAAGAAAAAGGCTCTACTTTTGGAAACAGTCAGGATTTACGCGTTTTGATACCGACACAGATTGCCCGTTCCTTATTTACAGCCCCTAACATCAATTATGATTTAAAAGTACTTGTAGGAAAGGAAGAATTATTAAATGCCGCTGTTGATGATGCCATAATCACAATGCGAAAAGTCCGAAAATTAAACCCTGTTGAAGAAAATAATTTTGGAATTACACGAAGCGACGAACTTTTAGAGATGCTCCGTTCCCAAACAGAATTTATGGGTTATGCTGCCTGGATTATCGGTATTATCACCATTTTTGGTTCCTCTATCGCCTTAATGAATATCATGATTGTTTCTGTAACCGAAAGGACACGTGAAATTGGAGTACGTAAGGCACTTGGTGCAAAACGTTCGACCATAGCCTTTCAGTTTTTCACAGAGAGTCTTGTTATTGGGCAGATTGGCGGTTTTGTGGGAATTTTTCTTGGAGTACTAATTGGCTACATAATTTCTCTCCTCATGGATTTTGAATTCGTTGCTCCATGGGCAGCAATTGTGGCCGCAGTAATCATCAGCTTTATTGTTGCTTTATTTTCCGGATTGTATCCTGCAATAAAGGCAGCATATCTGGATCCGATAGAAGCGTTACGATACGAATAGTTATCTATTTTCTTCCGAAAATCATCCTGTCATTGCCATAGATATCTTTTCTCAATTCGATTTCTTTGAAGTTTTTTACTTCTAACAGATTAATCATTTCTGACCCAAGGTATTGGTTGATTTCAAAATAGAGTTGCCCGTTATCTTTTAGATTGTTCTGTGCCAGTTCAGAAATTTTGCGGTAAAAAAGCAAGGCATCGTCATCTTCTACAAACAAAGCCAGGTGTGGCTCATAATCCAGAACATTCTTTTTGATTTCTTCTTTTTCAAGATTCCTGACATACGGCGGATTGGAAACGATAATATCAAAATCATGCACCAGATTCTCTGTTTTCAAGATATTTTTTTGCATAAAAACGACATTGGCTTCGTTCGCAAGAGCATTTCGGTTTGCAGTTTCTAATGCCTTTTCAGAAACATCAACTGCAAAAACGTCCGCATCAGGAAGGTTTTTCGCCAGTGAAATCGCAATACAGCCACTTCCTGTTCCTATATCCAGAATTTTTATTTTGCCTTTGAATTCGTTTTTTTTGACAATCCAATCTACCAATTCTTCAGTTTCTGGTCTGGGAATAAGTGTATTTCCATTCACTTCAAACTCCAGTCCATAAAAATGGGCTTTCCCTAAAATATATTGTATCGGGATTTCTTTTTCTAACTTTTCTAAAACCTCATTCCATTTATCGATTTCCTGCACTGTAAAAGTAAGATCAGGTTGCAACGCCAGGTCGATGCGCTTCATCTGATGGAAATCTTCGAGTATGATATAAAAAAAGCTTTCCGCTTCTAATACATCATACAAAGGTGTGAGTTTTTCTATAAATTGGTTTCGATAATTTCTGGCTAACATTTTTGATTTTTTTGCAGTTCTAGCAATCAAATTGGATAGCAATTTCTGCTACCTTCTTGACACTATTTTCCGGGCTTGCTTTGGAAGACAGAAACAAAATTACTCTTTCCTCTTCATAATCCCTATTGGCTCTAAAAATAAAATCCAATTTGCCATCACGATCAATATCGCCCACAAAAAGTAATTCTACAAAAGTATCATTGAAAGAAGCTTCCTGCAGGAGCAGTTTTTCAGGAGTAGTTTTTGTGGAAATATAGAGTTTGTAGTTTTTTACATTTTGGAAAATTTCTTCCTTCCCTCCATCATTAACAACCTTTTCAGAAGCAAGCACCTCTCCTTCTGCTCTCAAAGAATACTCAACCCCATTAAAAGCAAATGTTACTTTTTCTTTAGGCCAAATCTTATTTTTGGCAATCTTTAATGATTTGATTTCACCCGACTTTAATTCAGGCAAATCCATAAAAAGAAGCGTTTTGGTACTGGAATTGATAATTTTTGTAGAATCACCGGCACATTCATCATAACCACTTTCCAGTTTGAATTCAGCTTTTCCAATATAA
Source organism: uncultured Flavobacterium sp. (assembly GCA_964518395.1). Taxonomy (GTDB): domain Bacteria; phylum Bacteroidota; class Bacteroidia; order Flavobacteriales; family Flavobacteriaceae; genus Flavobacterium. Next base: position 41,884 of record CAZFGA010000003.1, on the reverse strand, counting down.
AATCGACCATCCTTTTCATATAAATCCATCCAATTTTTAGTCAATGCACTGGCCGGATTATTATTCTCCCAAGTGCGATAGCTTGTGGCAAGCAGAATATCAAAATCGTTTTTAAAATCGACATCTTCAGAAATAGCCTCATTAGCAGGAGCTGCTTTTTCAACAACTGTGCTATCGACCGTATCAGTAGTCTTTTCCAGCTGAACATCGTTATTGTCTTTACAAGAAAACAGTATAAAAAATAAGAAAAAAGGCAATAGTATTCTTTTCATTTTCGGATTCAGGATTTCAAGCTCTAAAAAATTTTAGCTTACTTTTGTTGCGTGAAGATACACGAAAAATACATATTACGATGCATTGAGCTGGCCAAAAACGGACTTGGAACAACTTATCCAAATCCTTTGGTAGGCAGCGTTATCGTACATGAAGGTAAAATTATTGGCGAAGGCTGGCACCGAAAAGCCGGAGAGCCTCATGCCGAAGTCAATGCTGTTAATTCTGTAAAAGACAAATCCCTTCTTGAAAAATCAACAATTTATGTCAGCCTGGAGCCGTGCAGCCATTTCGGAAAAACGCCTCCGTGTTGCGACCTGATTATCCAGCAGAAAATACCCAACATTGTCATAGGAACGATTGATCCTTTTGCGAAAGTTTCCGGAAACGGAGTACGGAAGTTAAATGAAGCCGGACGGGACGTAATCGTTGGCGTTCTTGAAAAAGAATGCAACGAGCTGAACAAACGTTTCTTTACATTTCACCAAAAGAAACGACCTTATATTATTCTAAAATGGGCTGAAAGTGCCGACGGTTTTCTGAGTCCTGACACCAGAGATGAGCAAAAACCGGTTTGGATTACGAATACCTATTCCCGACAATTAGTTCACAAATGGAGAACCGAAGAACAGGCCATTTTAGTAGGAACACAAACCGTACTTGACGATAACCCGAAGTTAAATTCCCGCGATTGGAAAGGAAATGACCCGATCCGCATTGTATTGGACAGAACCGGAAAAATTCCAAACCACTATGCCGTAAAAGACAATTCATCCAAGACAATTATTATTACGGAAGAGGAAAAAACTACAAATTCTGAAAATATTATTTTTGAAAATACTATCTTTGATAAGAGCCTCCCCGATTCTATTTTAGAAATTTTGCACAAAAACGATATTCAATCGGTGATTATCGAAGGCGGCAAAATGACATTGCAGACTTTTATCGATGCAGGACTTTGGGACGAAGCCAGAGTCTTCAAAGGAGCAATTTCATTGGTTTCCGGAACGGCAGCTCCAAAAATGAAAGGAGAATTGATAGACAGGAAGCACATCCTGAATGACGAACTCTTAATTTTCAAAAGCCATGATTAATACGATAATTTTCGATTTTGGAAATATTTTCATCAACCTGGATTTCGATGCTATGCAAAAAGCCTTGAAATCGTTGGGACTGAAAGAATGGACAGAAGAGCTTGACAAGCTGAATTATAAATTTGAGAAAGGAAACATTAAAGAAGATACTTTCCTGAAAGGAATTCAGAGCCATATCCCAAATGCTTCGTTAGAAGAAATCAAGAATGCCTGGAGTAAAGTACTTTTGGACTTTCCTTTATACCGACTGGAATTTCTCCATAAACTTTCGCATAGCTACCGTTTATTTTTGCTAAGCAATACGGATTCTATCCATGTGGAGCAATTCGAGCATATAGTTGGCGAATCTTTCAGTCGGGATTTCTACCAATGCTTTGAAAAGGTATATTTCTCATTTGAAATTGGACAGCGAAAACCAGAACCGGAAGCTTTTAATTATATTATCAACAAGCACGAATTATCACCCAAACGCACTTTATTTGTAGACGACAGAAAAGACAATACAGATGTTGCCGAAAGCCTCGGGTTTCAGGTATGGAACCTAAAAGTTGGCGAAGAAGATGTTGTAGATATGTTCGACAAAAAAATTATTTCTCTATAAATTTTGGAAGTAAAAGATACTTACAGAACGCTCGATTTTCCTTCGGAAGAAGTTTTATACAAAGAAAAAAATAGCAAATTTTTTGGTTACGCATTCCCGATTTTCTCAGAAGACGAAGCCAAAGAAATCCTTGACGACCTACGCAAACAACATCACTCTGCAAGACATTGGTGTTATGCTTTCCAAATCGGGACAGAAAAAATATATTTCAGGGCCAATGATGATGGCGAACCCAGCAATAGTGCAGGAATGCCTATTTATGGACAGATACAATCTTTTGAAATTACAAACGTATTGGTTGTGGTTGTCCGCTATTTTGGCGGCGTAAAATTGGGGGTTGGAGGCCTGATTTCAGCCTACAGAACCGCAGCACAGATGGCTTTGGAAGTTTCAGAAATTGTAGAGAAAACAATCGACATCCACTATCTGGTTACTTTTGATTATAAAAACATGAACAAAGTAATGCGCGTTATCAAAGAAAAAAATCTGGATATCGTTTCTCAAAAGATGGAAATGAACTGCGAAATCGAAATAAAAACCCGAAAAAAAAATGCCGAAATGGTATTCGACATTTTTTCTAATTTATATGAAATCGGCATTAAATTGAAAGAATAAATACCGATTCTATAGTATTACTATGCAAGCGTTAAAAGCTTCTCAACAATATAATCTGGTGGCAGTGTTGGACGGCCCGTTTTCATGTCTACAAATACTAACACAGAATTACCAATTGTTAATAACTCATCCTTTTCATTATAGATCTCATAGTCGAATTCTATCTTGACAGATGTCTGACTTTTAAAGATAGTTTTTACACGGATTAGATCGTCGTAGCGAGCCGGCTTTTTGTAGTTCATGGAAAGTGAAACAACCGGAAGCATAATTCCGTTTTCCTCCATCCATTTATATGAAACTCCTAGATTTCTGAGCCATTCCACGCGGCCCATCTCAAAATATTGGGCATAATTTCCATGATAAACAACTCCCATTTGGTCCGTTTCTGCATAACGAACTCTTACTTTAAATTCATATTCTCGCATCCTTTTTTTGCATTTTAAATTTAAGGTTAAGACAATGTATTTTTACTGTGTACTTACAACAATATTTTTACAAAATCAACATGTAATTAATTTTTTTTTACAGATTTTTGTCACATATTTGTTCTCCCAAAGAAGTTACGAAAGAGGCTCTTTTTCTTTTGTAGGAATTACTTTAAAAAACATAATAATTTATCAGGATATATGAACAAAACTGCGCAATCGGTATGGGAAAATTGTCTCTCTTTTATAAAGGACAACATTCAAGATCAGGCATACAAAACTTGGTTTGAACCTATTAAATCGGTTGAGCTAACAGACAATGCTTTATACATCCAGGTTCCCAGCAAATTCTTTTATGAATGGCTGGAGGAACACTATGTAAAATTATTAAAAGTTGCGTTGACAAAAGAACTTGGAAAAAACGCAAAGTTACTCTATAAAATTAAGATGGAAAACACTTATGGCAATAAACAACCGTTTACGGAACAATTGCCTAGTGCGCACCGCCAACCTGTAAAAGCACAGGATGTTGATGTTCCATTACAAAATAAAAATCCCGAGCTAAAGAATCCTTTTGTTATTCCTGGTATCAGGAATGTCAAAATCGAATCTCAACTGAATGCCAATTACAGCTTTGACAATTTCCTTGAAGGTGACTCAAACCGATTGGCACGTTCAGCGGGTATGGCTGTTGCTAACAAACCAGGCGGAACTTCATTTAATCCATTGTTGATTTTTGGTGGCGTTGGTTTGGGTAAAACTCACTTGGCACATGCTATAGGTGTTGAGATAAAAGACAAATACCCTGAAAAAACGGTGCTTTATATTTCTGCCGAAATATTTACGCAGCAATATATTGATTCCGTAAAGAAAAATACACGTAATGATTTCATCCATTTTTACCAATTAATTGATGTCCTTATTATTGACGACGTACAATTCTTATCCGGTAAAACAGGAACCCAGGATGTATTCTTCCACATTTTCAACTACCTGCACCAAAATGGAAAACAGGTAATCCTTACTTCAGACAAGGCTCCTGTTGATATGCAGGATATTGAACAGCGATTGCTTTCCCGTTTTAAATGGGGACTTTCTGCAGAATTGCACCAACCTGATTACGAAACAAGGATTTCTATCTTGAAGAACATCTTATATCGTGATGGTGTTGAAGTTCCTGAAGAAATCATTGAATACGTTGCCAGAAACATCAAATCAAACGTCCGCGAATTAGAAGGAGCTATTATCTCTTTAATCGCTCAATCTTCTTTCAATAAAAAAGAAGTGACGCTTGATCTTGCCAAGCAAATTGTTGAAAAATTCGTAAAGAACGTAAAGCGCGAAATCTCTATCGACTATATCCAAAAAGTCGTATCCGATTATTTCCAGCTTGACCTGGACATGCTTCAGTCTAAAACAAGAAAACGCCATGTGGTTCAGGCGAGACAGTTAGCTATGTTCTTTGCAAAAAAATACACCAAAGCATCTTTGGCTAATATCGGATCACAAATCGGTGACCGTGATCACGCAACCGTACTTCACGCCTGTAAAACTGTTGACAACCTGGTTTCGACAGACAAGCAGTTCAAGAAATTTGTAGACGATATCAATAAGAAATTATCTTTATAAGAGTTCCAGAAACTTCTGAAGTCTGGGTTCTGATAACCGACACTTAACATTATGCCTGTAAAAATATTGATGGTCTGCCTCGGAAACATTTGTCGTTCGCCATTGGCAGAAGGAATTTTGCAATCCAAACTTCCACGGGATAAATTTACCGTAGATTCAGCAGGTACCGGCGACTGGCATGTTGGAAGACAACCTGATTCCCGCTCGATAGCCATAGCCAAATCAAAAGGCTTAGACATTTCAAGACAAAGAGGAAGATTGTTTACTGCTAAGGATTTTGAAACCAACGATTATATTTTTGTAATGGACAATTCCAATTATAAAGATGTCATGCGTTTGGCTCCAACTACAGAAGCAAAATCAAAAGTCAGCTTGATTCTTAACGAGCTTTTCCCTGACGAAAATGTAGATGTCCCGGATCCCTATTTCGGACTCGAAGACGGATTTTCGAATGTTTACGGAATGTTAGACGAAGTCTGCGAAATTATAGCTGAAAAACTTATAGCAAAACACCAATGAAAGCCTTAGGAAAACTATATCTGATTCCGACAACGTTAGGCGAAAGCGATCCGATGGACGTATTGCCACAAACTGTCAAAAGAGCCATTGATTTCATTGACTACTATATCGTTGAGAACGAAAAAACAGCACGAAAGGCGATAAAAGTCGTACATCCTGAAAAAAAACAGCCGGATTTAAAAATAAGCCTGCTTAACAAACATACTGACAGTAAGGAATACGAACAGATGATCAAACCTTGCCTGCAAGGAATTAACGTAGGATTGATGTCTGAAGCCGGCTGCCCAGGTGTAGCCGATCCAGGTGCCGTAATCGTTAAGATTGCGCATGAAAGAGGAATACAGGTCGTTCCGCTTGTTGGTCCTTCCTCCATCCTATTGGCACTTATGGCCTCCGGAATGAATGGACAGAGTTTTGCCTTTAACGGTTATCTTCCAATTGACAAATCGGAAAAAAAATCAGCTTTAAAAAACCTGGAAAAATTGTCTCATGACAAAAACCAATCCCAGCTTTTTATAGAAACACCATACAGAAACAACAAGTTACTGGAAGATCTGCTTCAAACATTGCAAAACAATACCTTATTATGTATCGCCTGCGACATCACGCTGCCTACTGAGTATATCAAAACTTTACGGGTAGCTGACTGGAAAAAAACAAAAATAGACCTGCATAATCGACCTTGTATTTTTATCATCCACAAGACCCATTAGCAAAAACATAAAACAAAAAAAGGAAGACTTTCGTCTTCCTTTTTTATTCTTCGATAAGCTCTTATTTCAGCTTCACTTTCGCATTCATATTAGGAATGATATGCGAAGTATCATAGCCAGCAAATAGCTTAAAGTAACTTTTCATTGATGTACCAAAACCATCCTTAAATTTGCGTCTGCCATTGCTATGCAAATAATTCTTAACAGAACCGGCTCCACCTAAATGTGCCGCTGCCAGAATTCCAGATTCGGTAATTTTAACTCCATTGATAACCTTTCCTTCAAATTTTTCAATTTCAGCAGACAATTGCGCCTTATTGATTGACAATAGCGCTTTGAAAGCTTTTTCCTGAAGTCTAGGATTATTTAAGAACTCACTTCGGCTTTTGATTCCGATGGAACGAAGGGCTGACATACCAAACTGGTATTTCCCCATATAACCATATGGATTCACTAATTTGTATTGGCCTTGAGATTCTCTGATGGCGATGGCTTGTTTAAAGCCTGTGTACGATTTCCCGGTGTAAGGGAGTTCCAGATTGACTGATTGGCTTTCATCTAATGTAGGTACTGTGCTAATGATTTCTTCATCATCTCCTACATAAAACCAAGAGTCTTTTTCTGATTCTTTAGAGGTAAACCCTAATGTAATGAACGCAACGGACAATATCAGTCCGGCAAAAAAATAATACTTTCTTAACATAAATTTGATTTCTCAAGCGCTGTCACCTTCTTGAAATTTCTACGGGGCAAATATACAACAAATAATATTAAGCTGAAAATCAGCATGTTAATATTTTCTAAAAATAGATAAAGTGCCACTTTATACCGCCTAACTCCCTGAATTCTATAGTAGGTGCAGGAACCTTTATAGAATTAAAAACAGAAAAAAGCATCTTTAAAAAATGGGATTGGGTATTAATTTTTGTCAGATCGACATCAAGACTTAGATAAAATTGGCGTGTTCTTTCCTTTTCAGGCAGGAAAATCGTGTTTACCAACTCATCATTTGCAGTAATCATTCCTTCACCTCCATATCCAACAGCTACATTTAGCCATTTGGGAACTTTTGACTCCTTAAAAAAGGAATGAATATTAGCCGAAAGCCAATAGGTTTGCCCATTATAATCTTTTAGAATTTCTTCCGAAAAAGAGGCACCTAACACATCAGGCCTTACTCCGGCATAGGGAGTTCTATGAAAAGAAAACTTCGGGACAATACGTTGCTCATTCCATAATAGTTCTTGTGACACATATAATAAAGTTCCAGAAGCGTTTGCCGCAGCATCGCCCCAAGAAAAGCCCCATTCAGAAGAATATCCGTCAAGAACCTCAACAGCTGTCAGGAATACAAAACCTGTGGTAGCTCCGTAAATTAACCGGTCTTTTTTTGAAACGCCACTCCAATCAAGCAACTCTGCTCCAAAGCGACCAATATGATACGAAGAATACACATGCCCGGCCTTGTCCATCTGAAGCCAGGAAGCATTATCATTTTTGAAATGGAAATCGGATTTTTTATAATCGTTGTACCAAAGCTGGCTGAGTCCTACGAGAGCTCCGGTTATGACTACGCCTTCTGAAATGACAACGGCATTTCTTCGCTGTATATTTAAACTATCAGATGGCCTGAGAAAATCCTGGAATCGATTTTGCGCCAGGCCATCCGTAAATAGCAGCAAGAATAAAAAATATAATGCGCTATGAAATTTCAAAACTATCTTTTGATTCCTTGTTTATTCACCCAAGCTATATATTTCTGGCGATTCACCTCATGCTGGGCTGGAGTTACAGCAAATTCATGGTAACCAAAATTCGTTACACTTGCACAGAAATAGATGTAATTATGCTTTTCCGGATTCAAGACGGCATCAATTGCCGATACGTCAGGCATAGCAATCGGTCCCGGAGGCAATCCGAAATTTTGGTACGTATTGTATGGAGATACCGTTTCAAGGTCTTTATTCAAAACCCTTTTTATAACACGTCCAAAATCATTAGCTTCTTTTTTTACGGCATAAATAACCGTAGGATCTGCCTGAAGTTTGATTCCTGACTTTAATCGGTTTAAGTATACTCCTGCTACTCTTGGTCTTTCGTCTGTTTTTACTGTTTCTTTATGCACAATCGCTGCCAAAGAAGAAACTTCCAATGGTGTAAGGTTTAAAGCCTCGGCTTTTGCTTTTCTTTCGTCGTTCCAAAAACCACGGTATTCTTTTGCCATCCTGTCACGGAATTTTTCAGCAGAAGTATTCCAGAAAAATTCATATGAATTCGGGATAAACATGCTTAATACATTTTCTTCTGTAAATCCATTTTCCTCTAAAAATGTCTTATCTGTAAAAGCTTGCATCAAAGAAGTACTGTCTGCCTCAATCTGAGAGCCAATTCTTCCTGCAAAGTCTTCCAGTCTTTCCTGATTATTGAATGCTAATTTTACCGGCAAGCTTTGACGTAACGAATTAATAATGTCGTTATTATTCATTCCTTTTTTCAAAAGAAACTTACCCGGCTTTACATTAGTTATATAGGATTTCTTTTCAGCCACCATCCTGAAATTATCCATATTTTCGATATAGGGCGCCACAATTTTCTCTACAGTTTCATAATTTGCATCCGTAGGAATATAAACAAACATCTCACTTTCAGAAAACTTTGTGTTGGCAGAAAATATTTTTCTGTACAACATATAACCATAGATAGACAATGCCAGCACTAAAAGCACTGAAAATATTGCAACGATTTTTTTAATTTTCACGTAATACTCTTTTTAAGATTGTTGATTGATTAACTGGAACATCGCTTCGTCTTTATAAACGCCATCGATCAGGTTCCATTGTTTTTTTATTCCGATTTTTTCAAAGCCAAAATTAGTAAAAAGTGCTATACTTGCTTCATTCTCGGGATTGATATTTGCAAAGAGCTGTTTTAAATTTAATTGACGGAAAGAATAGTCGATTAGCAGTTCCAATGCCTGCGAACCAATACCTTGATTTCGGTTTCCTTCATTTTTGATAACAATCCCTATTCCTGCACGATTGTTTCTCGGATCGTACTCAAAGAGATCAATCAGTCCGACAGCCTCAAATGTATCATTTTTGCAGATGGCCAGGCGTAATTGTTTGGCTTCATAAATATCCTGATGGGCATTTTCAAGATACTGACGGATAAGAAACCTGCTATAAGGCGTTTGCGTATTGCTGAACTCCCATATTGATTCGTCATTTTCGACGGCAAAAACAAACTCAAGATCTTCGGGTTCGAGAGCTCTGAGATAAATATTTTTTCCTTGCAGGGTTATCATCAGATATTTTTATTAAATCGTAACGTTTCCGTCAAAAACAAAAGCAGCAGGCCCTTTCAGGAAAACATCAGTATATTTTCCGTCTTTAGGCACAAAAGAAACTTCCAGTTTTCCGCCTTCAACATTTAATTGGATTTTATCAGAAGCTGTTTTACCTAAAGCGTACATCGCAATAGCCACTGCTGTTGCACCGGTTCCGCATGAAAGCGTCTCATCTTCAACACCTCTTTCATAAGTACGCAGTGAAAAAGTGTCAGCCGATTCCTGGTTTACAAAATTCACGTTGCTTCCTGCCTGTCCATACAATTCTCCATATCGGATGGCAGCGCCCTTTCCTCTTACATCAAAATGTTCCAAATCGTCAACCAATTCAACATGATGCGGTGAGCCAGTATCTAAGAACACATAGCCTTCATTTATCTTTACCTCATCTACATCTTTCATCTGCAAGGAAACGATCCCGTTTTCTGAAACAGTAGCATGATGCAGTCCATCTGTAGCAATAAAGACAGTTGTATCATTAATAATTCCCAGACTTTTCGCAAAGGCAACCAGACAGCGTCCGCCATTGCCACACATAGAGCTTTCATTTCCATCGGAGTTATAATAGACCATTCTGAAATCTGTCGAATTGTCATTTTCAAGCAAGATCAGTCCATCCGCACCAATCCCGAAACGTCTGTCACAAAGACGCTCTACCAATTGGGTATTGCTTTTAGAAAACAATCCCTGACGATTGTCAATCATGATAAAATCGTTTCCGGTTCCTTGATATTTATAGAAGTTGAGTTGCATTTTCTGTTTGTTTATTTTAACCCTGGCAGGGTGTAAAAACACCCTGCCAGGACACGAAATTAATCAGAACAAAAGTAGGAATATTTAATGAAATGTTAATCATTGTTAACCACTAGTTAAACTTAAAATCATGGCACAATTTTCAATATATATTTACGATTAAATAACTTAATTACAACTACTATGAAACGATTTTCCGGTTTATTCTTAGTGTCCTTATTAAGTGGCGCAACCACTTTGGGCGCTTACAAGCTGTTCTTTGAAAATGACGGCTTATTTTCTAACAACACAAAATCAATTGTGACAACTGCCCCTGTAAATTATACGAAAAATGTGGGATTGGGAGCAGAAGCAGTTGATTTTACAGCCGCCGCTGACAATGCGGTACATACCGTAGTCCACGTCAAGAATCTTTCTTACAGAACCATCAGTAATCCGATGCTTGAATATTTTTACGGCTACAAAGGCGGCCAGCAGCAAGCACAGGTAGGTACCGGCTCTGGAGTGATTATTTCTGAAGACGGCTATATTGTAACCAACAATCACGTAATCCAGGATGCTTCTGAATTGGAAGTAACCTTAAATAATAAAGAAACCTATAAGGCAAAACTGGTTGGAACGGATTCAAAAATGGATATCGCCTTATTGAAAATCGATACCGATAAAAAACTTCCTTATGCTGTTTTTGGAGATTCAGACAATGTAAAAGTGGGTGAATGGGTACTTGCAGTAGGAAATCCGTATAACCTTACTTCTACTGTAACAGCCGGAATCATTTCTGCCAAAGCCAGAAATTTGGATCAAAAAGGAATACAGTCGTTTATTCAGACTGATGCAGCTGTAAACCCTGGAAATAGCGGTGGTGCTTTAGTAAACACTAAAGGCCAGCTAATTGGAATCAACACCATGATTTCTTCCATGACCGGTTCTTATGTGGGATATTCATTTGCGGTTCCATCCAATATTACCCGAAAAATCATTGAGGATATTATGGAATATGGAAATGTCCAACGAGGAGTGTTTGGCGTAGAAGGCTATGAATTGAACAGCAACATCACAAAAGACATGAATCTTTCCACTTCACAAGGTTTCTATGTGAAGAAAGTTGACAAAAATTCTGGTGCAGCCAAGGCAGGAATCCAACAAGGTGATGTCATTATAAAGCTAGACAACACTACTATTTCAAGCTTTGTTGATATATCAAGCTATGTAAACACGAAACGCCCGAATGATGTTGTAAAAGCAACATTTATCCGAAATGGCAAAGCAATGGAAGTTCCGGTAACGATAACCAAAAACGAATTTGTCAATGCCGAACTAAACGGAATCATTTTCGAGAATCTTGATGCATCCGATAAAAAACGCTTCCAAATCGACTATGGAGTAAAAGTCAAAGACATTACAAACCAAAGTTTTATGCGTTACTATAATGCTTTGAAAGGTAACATTCTTATAGCGATTAACGATACAAAGGCCGTAGATACTGAAACGGTTGCAAACATTTTCAATGAAAAGCTATCAAACGAATCTATGGTCGAGCTGACAATGATTAATAAAAGAGGCGAGTTAGTTAAATTTTTCGTTGAAGTAAAATAATTCCCGCACACTAGCATTTCCACATCGATGCCTGCCAGGAACTATTTAATACAAAAGCCAGTTATATGACTGGCTTTTTTTATGCAAAATTTTTAATAAAATACTTTACGAAAACGTTTGAAATCTATACTTTTGCGCCATCAAAATATGCACAACACACTAAACTACATTTTTTTACATTATGACAAAGACCGCACTATACGAAAAAGAGCTTTCTTTTCAGGCAGACAGAAGAAGAGCTGGCGTAGAATTCATTAAGATCATCAGTGATTTATGGTATGACAAATCTATCGAATTGGTTCTTTTCAAAAATCAGCTGATCAACACCAATGTGAGTGACATTATCAACCTTCACGAATATGCAGGTGAGTTTGTCGGAAAGCCGATTAATGTTTTTGATTCTGTCGAAATTGCTCGTGCCATCTTATCTTTAGACCTTCCGCCTGCAAAACTGGATATTGGAAAGCTAACTTACGAATACCACCTGGAAGACAATAAATACAACGATGCGAAGGCTTTTGTTATTGACAAATTGAAAAATGCAAAAGATTTTCCAAATAACAAACCAAAAGATGTTGTATTGTACGGTTTTGGACGTATTGGAAGATTGTTAGCCCGCGAATTGATGTCCAAGACAGGAAAAGGAACGCAGTTGCGATTGAGAGCCATTGTGGTTCGTGAAAAAAATGACGCGACAAGTTTAGAGAAAAGAGCTTCTCTTTTAAGATATGATTCTATACATGGTGATTTCCAGGGTTCTGTTTCTGCTGATCCTGAAAACAATTCGCTAATCATCAACGGAACTACAGTTCACGTGATTACAGCAGGAAGTCCGGAAGAAATTGACTATACAACTTATGGAATTTCTGATGCTTTGGTAATAGACAATACCGGAGCTTTCACAACTCAGGAAGCTTTGGCAAGACACCTGAAATCAAACGGAGTTGATAAAGTTTTACTTACTGCTCCTGGTAAAGGTGTCCCAAATATCGTTCATGGTGTTAACCACAACGAATATAGCCCGGACGAAGTAAACATCTTCTCTGCAGCATCTTGTACAACAAATGCTATTACTCCTATCCTAAAAGCGGTTGAAGACACTTTGGGTGTTGTAAAAGGACATTTGGAAACGATCCACGCTTATACAAACGATCAGAACCTGGTAGACAACATGCACAAAAAATACCGTCGCGGTAGGGCTGCTGCATTAAACATGGTTATCACTGAAACCGGTGCAGGAAGCGCTGTTGCTAAGGCATTGCCTAGCCTTGCAGGAAAACTGACTTCAAATGCCATCCGTGTTCCTGTACCAAACGGTTCGCTTGTAGTATTGAATCTTGAAGTTAACAAAGAAACATCTGTTGAAGAAATCAACAATATCATGAAGCACTATGCTTTGGAAGGTGAACTTGTTGAGCAGATTAAATATTCGCTTAACAACGAACTTGTTTCATCAGATATCGTAGGAACTTCTGCACCGTCAATTTATGACAGTAACGCAACCATAGTTTCTGCCGATGGAAAAAATATCGTATTATACATTTGGTATGATAACGAATATGGCTATAGCCATCAGGTAATTCGCTTAGCGAAATACATCTCTAAAGTAAGAAGGTATTCTTACTATTAGTAGTTTTTTGAATTTTAATTTTGGTAAAAAATCCGTCATAGCAATAAGGCGGATTTTTTTTATTTACAAAATTCACAAAATGAAACTTTTAAAATATTAACATTCTCATTTTGCGATTTAATATATTGTTTCATAACTTTGAGAGTACCCAAATCGAAAATGATTATGAAATCAATCCTACTCCATCTAATGATGCTATTGCCTGTGCTTGGATTTGCCCAAGTCGGAATAGGCACAACTGACCCAACTGCCATGTTGGACGTCAATGGTAATTTCAGATTACGAAGTACTACCAGCAATACCCGTGCTACAGCTGCTAAAGACTCTATTCTAGTGGTAGATGCTTTGGGGAATGCACAAAGAATTTCATCAAAAAGTGTTATTGAAAGCCACCTGAAGACTTTTATCAAGGGAGGATTTGCCTCAGGCAGTCCGGCATTAATCAACATAAGCATTTTAGCAAATGCCTATACCATAATACCTTTCAATACAATAGAATTTGACACCAATAGCGAATACAATACAACAACAAATACCTTTACTGCAAAACAGCCGGGAATCTATTCTATTTATGCAGCTATCAAAGCAAGTCCGGGTCTTGTCGCAGCTGGAGATTTTGGTTTGGCTATATTTAAAAATGGCGTCATCAATGTAAGGGAAAGCTATATGAACGTGCAACTGTTAGGCATAAACATCAATCCTCCTAATCGATCCATCCAAACACTGATGCAATTAAATACAGGCGACACGGTAACTTTCAGAGGCTATAGTGGCGGAGTTCTTACAGTAGGGATACTAAGCGGAGGTGAAGAATCCTATTTCACCATCCATCAGGTGAGGTAAATAAGCTTTCAGAAAAAACCAAACAACTCATTTGAAAATAGTTAAATTTGTGAAGTAATGATTTTAAAACTTCACAAATGCATCCAGAACATAACTACAAACTGACCGTTCGTTGGACCGGAAATAAAGGTACCGGGACTTCAAGCTACAGGGCTTATGAAAGAAGCCACGTAATTCTTATTGATAACAAAATTGAGATAAAAGGCTCGTCCGATCCAGTTTTTCACGGCGACAAAACCGTTCATAATCCTGAGGACCTTTTGCTGGCTTCGCTTTCTGCCTGCCATATGATGTCGTATTTGCATGTATGCGTTATGGCCGGAATAGTTGTGACCGGTTATGAAGACCATGCTACGGGAAAAATGATTTTAAATGATGATGGCTCGGGACATTTTACAGAAGTTACCTTAAATCCAATTGTAACCGTCAGCGACTCGTCTATGTTGGAAAAAGCGAATGAGCTGCACAAAAAGGCCAATCAGCTTTGCTTCATTGCCAATTCGGTCAACTTTCCTGTGAAGCATATTCCTCAAAGTAAAGTCTAAAAAGGAATGGGCAGGCTTTTGAAACTACATATCCAAATAATCGCAATACTGTTCTTTTTTATTGCACAGGCCAAAGCACAAAGCGACAATTACGATTCGCTAATTGCCGAAGCAGGCTTATTTCACCTTCAAAAGGATTATAAAAATGCAATTGTTTCTTTCGAAAAGGCTTTTAAGATAAGAACGCCAGATGCCCTAAATTTCTATAAAGCTGCCGGAGCCTATTCGTTAGACAACAATGCTAAAAAAGCATTCGACTATTTGAATCTCGCTCTAGATAATGGTTGGACTGAAGCTGACTGGCTGGCATTTGATCCTTATTTTGATTACCTAAGACAATCGTTTTCCGAAGAATGGCAAAAAATAAAAAGCAAGGCCTATATCATAGAAACTGAATATCAAAAAAAATTAAAACTTCCCGAATTGCGAAAGCAAATCAACCTGATGACCCTAAACGACCAGAAACTTAGGTATAAAAGGGCACAAGCAAAAAATGCAGATGAAACAAGAGAACTGGATCTGGCAATTAATAATTCAGACTCCAAAAATATAGAAGATTCAAAAGCAATTATTGCAAAATATGGCTGGCCAAGAATATCTGAAATAGGCAAAGATGGTCAAAACAATTTCTGGCTGGCTGTACAGCATGCCGATCAGGATGTAACTTTTCAAAAACAGGCACTTGTTGCAATGGAAAAGTTTTTCAAGACTAATGAAATTAACCTAGAGCATTATGCTTTTCTTTATGACAGGGTACAATGTAATTTAAATTACAAGCAACTTTACGGAACACAGGTAATCTGGACTCAAAATGGACAGGCATCAGGATTTCGTCCTATTTTAAAGGAAGACAAGGCAGATGAACGAAGAAACAAGCTTGGGTTACAACCTTTATCGGTTTATTCCAAAACCTATGGTTTTAGCTATATAAGCAAAACAAAAGAAGAAGCAATGCGGAATGACAAAGCCGATTTAGATTACACCAAAAAACTTATCGATAGCGCAAAAACCGCATACAACAAAAAGCAATTCCAGAAAGTGTATGATTATTACAACACAGCATCTACAGTTATGGGCGGCATGAACGAAGCTGAGAACTATGATGCAGCCGTGCTGTTTGCAACGATTTTCAACACTACTGGCGAAGAACAATACCGAGGCATCTCTCTAGATTTTCTTAGCTTACTCCATCTAAGAGGAACTTTGCCCGTTAAAAAATTAAAACGCGACTCAACATTTTCAAGATTCCATCAGGAGAACCGATGGGTTGCTATTATGAAAACCTACTAATTTACTATGGCAAAATCAAAACTTAGCGAGGAAGAACAAGTCACGGAATACATCCAAAAACTCGATCCTTCGCTTGCCGAAACGATAACGTTTTTAAGGCAGACCATTCTTGCAATAGACGGTGAGATAAGCGAACATATCAAGTGGAATTCTCCCAGCTTTTATTATTCCGGCGACATGAAGCCTTTTAATCCCAAAGAATATAAAAGAGAGATTCTGGTCATGAACCTTCATCGGGGCACTACTATTTTGCTTGTTTTTCCAACCGGAGCCAAGATTACCGATACCTCAGGACTGTTAGAAGGCAATTATCCGGATGGCAGAAAAATTGCCAGGATAAAAGACCTGGATGAAGCCAAAAGCAGGCAAAAAGATTTAGAAAATGCAATCCGGAACTGGATGGACCAGATAGAAAAATAAAAAACTCCCGACTTCTCGGGAGTTTTTAGTTATATGAGATAATCTATGATTACGCTTTTCCGGCAGCTGCAATCAGGTTTAATGCAGAACCAGCAACGAACCAACCGATTTGTCCCTCGTTGTATGTATGGTTTGCCAAGATTGTTTCAGTTGTTCCATTATCGTGGAAAATCTCAATAGTAAGCGGTTTTCCTGGAGCAAACTCTTTCAAGTCTACAAAGTTGAAAGTATCATTTTCCTGGATTTTATCATAATCTGCCTCATTAGCAAAAGTAAGCGCCAACATTCCTTGCTTTTTCAGGTTTGTTTCGTGAATACGTGCAAATGATTTTACCAGTACAGCTCTTACTCCAAGGAAACGCGGTTCCATTGCAGCATGCTCACGGGAAGAACCTTCACCATAGTTATGGTCACCCACAACAATAGTAGGAACTCCAGCCGCTTTGTATTCTCTTTGAACTGCAGGAACTGAATCGTATTTTCCATTCAGTTGGTTCTTCACAGAATTTGTTTTTTGGTTAAACGCATTCACCGCACCAATAAGCATATTGTTTGAAATGTTGTCTAAGTGCCCACGGAAACGCAACCAAGGACCTGCCATAGAAATATGGTCTGTTGTACATTTTCCAAAAGCTTTGATCAACAATTTAGCACCCATGATGTTTTCACCATTCCATGGCTCAAAAGGAGCTAATAATTGTAATCTTTCTGATGTTGGACTTACGATAACCTGAACTCCTGATCCATCCTCAGATGGCGCTTGGAAACCTGGATCTTCTGCATCAAATCCTTTTGGAGGCAGTTCGTTCCCTGTAGGCTCATCAAGCATTACTTCCTGACCGTCTTCGTTGATCAACTTGTCAGTTATAGGGTTAAATCCTAAGTCACCTGCAATAGCCAAAGCTGTTACCAATTCCGGAGAACCTACGAAAGCCAAAGTGTTTGGATTACCATCGGCACGTTTTGAGAAGTTACGGTTGAAAGAGTGAACGATAGTGTTTCTTTCTTCTTTTTCAGCTCCTTCTCTATCCCACATTCCGATACATGGTCCGCAAGCGTTAGCAAAAACAGTCGCTCCGATTTTATCAAATGTATCGATAAAACCATCTCTTTCGATTGTATAGCGAACAACTTCAGAACCTGGAGTAATGGTAAATTGTGCTTTAGTTTTTAAATTTTTATCGGCTACTTGTTTTGCCAAAGAAGCGGCACGTGAAATATCTTCGTAAGAAGAGTTCGTACAAGAACCTATCAAACCTACCTGAATTTCTAAAGGCCAGTTGTTTTTGATAGCCTCTTCTTTCATCTTAGAAATTGGCGTAGCCAAATCCGGAGTAAAAGGACCATTCAAATGTGGCTCCAATTCAGAAAGGTTGATTTCGATTACCTGATCAAAATATTGTTCCGGATTAGCATATACTTCAGCATCACCTGTAAGATATGGCGCTACTTTATCAGCAGCTTCAGCTACATCAGGTCTTCCTGTAGAAATTAAGTAACGACGCATTGAATCGTCATAACCGAAAGTTGAAGTCGTAGCTCCGATTTCAGCTCCCATGTTACAGATTGTACCTTTTCCAGTACAAGACATAGCCGTAGCACCTTCACCAAAATATTCAACAATAGCTCCTGTTCCACCTTTTACAGTAAGAATTCCGGCTACTTTTAGGATTACATCTTTTGGAGCGGTCCATCCTGACAATTTCCCTGTCAATTTAACACCAATCAGTTTTGGGAATTTCAATTCCCAAGCCATACCTGACATTACGTCTACAGCATCAGCTCCACCAACACCAATAGCAAGCATTCCTAAACCACCTGCGTTAACTGTGTGAGAATCGGTACCAATCATCATACCTCCCGGGAAAGCATAATTTTCAAGAACAACCTGGTGAATAATACCAGCTCCCGGTTTCCAGAAACCAATTCCGTATTTGTCAGAAACCGATGAAAGGAAATCAAAAACTTCATTACTTTGTGTTTTTGCTCTTGCCAAATCGGTTGCAGCATCCACTTTTGCCTGGATCAAGTGATCACAGTGTACTGTTGTAGGAACAGCTACCTTATTTTTTCCGGCATGCATAAATTGCAACAATGCCATTTGTGCAGTAGCATCCTGGCAAGCAACTCTATCCGGAGCAAAATCAACATAATCTTTTCCTCTTGTGAAAGCCTGAGAAGGTGTTCCTTCCCAAAGGTGAGAATATAAAATCTTTTCTGAAAGCGTTAATGGGCGACCAACCAATTGACGTGCTTTGTCAACACGCTCTGCCATTGTCCCATACGCTTTTTTAATCATTTCAATATCAAAAGCCATAATTAGTAATTAGTCTATTTTATTTATATTTTAGTTTGTTTCTTTGCAATGCAAATTTACTCATTTCCCTTCATATTTGAAAGATTTTTAAAAAAAGCGGTATTTCAAAACATTATTATTCCTAAAATCTTATTTTTAATGATTATTATTAAATTATAATTAAAAACCAATTAATTTTTTCCGTTTTTGTTAATTTAAAATCTTTTTTTTGTCAAATTCGAAATTTAGATTGCGCCAGACGCCGGTCTATGAATTAAGAATGCTTCTAAATTACGGGCTGACGACCGAAAAGAGAAAAAACGGCTTCGTAAAATTGCTATTTTTTTGATTTTTCTCTCAAGTCCATCATTGGCTTTTCATACCCAACATAGAGTCCATAACTAAAGATGATTGTGAGGAGCAAATAGACCAATGTAAAGACATGTTTTAGCACCATCGAATAGTTCTCAACAGGTATAAAATACTTCATCAACTGCAGGATTACGCTGTAGTGCAACAGGTATATGGAATAGGAAATGAGGCTTATAAAAATAATAGGCTTTCTTAGCTTTGATTTCTCTGATTTCCAACCTGATAAAAACGGAAGAAAAAAGGAAATAGAAATAGAAACTATGGGAAGATGGGCAATATAGAGAAACCTATTTTGTCCTTCTGGAGTGAAACCTATTTTACCCAATCCGAAAACTATAAAGAGGAAACATAAAACTCCTAGCATTAGAAAAAGAGATGTGTTTTTTTTCCAAAAGTTGTGGTATTGGCAATAAACCCAGCTTGCCAATACTCCATAGAATATAGCATCAAGACGGTAAATCACCACTGCTTTTAATGATACGTTCCAAATATCTATATTGGTTTGAAGTGTATTTTGATAGCAAATGATTTTTGCCAACAGGCAAAGCATTAGCAGCAAGGCCAAGAGAATTACAAAAAATTTCGATTTGTTTTTAGGCTTTATGAAAAGTGTCATCAACACTAAAAGCAATGGCAAGACGACATAGGCCCACTCTTCAACTGAAAGACTCCAGGATTCAGGAAAAAAAGCGGGCATGGCTCTATTAAAATTCTGTACAAAAAAGAAATACTTCCACAACGATTCTATTTTATAACCGATAATAGCTGCTATGAGTATATTAATCAGCAGAATCAGAAAATAATTTGGAAGTGTCCTGAACCATCTCCTTTTTAAGAAATTCAAGGCATGTGAAAAGGAAAAATCTTCCTTGAGATACGACTGCAAAAGAATTTTTCCGATAAGAAAACCGCTAAGAACAAAGAAAATTTCGACACCTAAAAAGCCAAATAACTTCAAAAGCTGCGCAATAAAGCTATTGCTTTCAGGATAGATCCAAAGGCAATGTGAGCTTAATACCATAAGTATGGCCATGGCTCTCATAAGATCTAAACCGAATATGCGTTGCGGATTGTTTACTTGTTGCTTTAGCAATGTATCTGTATTTCTTTCAAATATAGAAATACAAATCGTGAATAGCTTCTACACACTGTAAATTTTACAGGCTTACATTAATTTTTGGATGATCATTTCTTCCGAAATTCCTTCTGCATCTGCTTTGTAATTCTTGATAATCCTATGGCGAAGAATACCTGTTGCTACCGCTTTTACATCTTCAATATCCGGAGAGAACTTTCCTTTAAAGGCAGCATGGGCTTTTGCAGCCAATATCAAGTTTTGAGAAGCTCTTGGTCCTGCTCCCCAGTCTAAATAGTTTTTTACGTAATCATTTGAAAGCGAATTATCCGGACGTGTTTTGCTAACCAATGTTACGGCATATTCAATAACATTGTCTGCTACCGGAATACGACGAATCAGGTGCTGGAAATCGATAATTTCCTGCGCTGTGAAAAGAGGATTTATTTTTTCAGTCTGATCTGTCGTAGTACTTTTTACTACTTGTACTTCTTCATCAAACGACGGATAATCTAATTTTATGGCAAACATAAAACGGTCAAGCTGTGCTTCCGGAAGCGGATAGGTTCCTTCCTGTTCGATTGGGTTTTGAGTTGCCAATACAAAATAAGGAAGCGACAATTTATAGTGCTGTCCGGCTATTGTTACCGCTCTTTCCTGCATAGCTTCTAAAAGCGCGGCCTGAGTTTTAGGCGGTGTTCTGTTGATCTCATCTGCCAAAATGATATTTGAGAAAATAGGACCTTTTATAAATTTGAACTGACGATTTTCATCAAGAATTTCACTTCCAAGAATATCAGAAGGCATCAAATCGGGCGTAAACTGAATACGTTTGAAATCCAAACCAAGAGCCTGAGAAATCGTATTGACCATCAAAGTTTTTGCTAATCCAGGAACTCCAACCAAAAGGGCGTGTCCTCCAGAGAAGATGCTCAGCAAGATTTGGTCTACTACTACTTCCTGCCCTACAATTATTTTTGAGATTTCCTTTTTTAGCTCTATTCTTTTCTGAACCAGATTCTGTATTGCAGCAACGTCTGACATTCTATAAGTGTTTGGTTATTAAATTTCGATTTGATACTATATCGGATTACTTCTTAAGCCAATTGTTGGCAAAAGTGCAATCTCTATATTCACCATTAACTTTGATGTAAGTTTCTTTGATTTTTTCTTCTGTCCATTTACCGATAGCCTGGATCTGTTTTTCTTTTAAAGCCAATTCTTTGATTTTCAAATAATCCTGTGCATAATCAGCAATATGGGCATCATAACGTTTTGTAACAGTAATCAGTTTGAAACTTTTACGCCCTAACCTGTCTTCATCAACAATAGGTTGCGATACCTGTCCCTCCCTAAGATCCGAAACCTGCACATATAATGACGGGTCCATTTTAGTCAGGTCAAAACGAGGATCAAGCGTTTGAGGATTGATCAATACACCACCGTTTGCCCTGGTTTCTTTCTCATCAGAAGAATTTCTTGCTGCGTCGGCAAATGAAATATCGCCGTTAACAATTTTATTTCTGATTCCTATGATTTTGTCTTTGGCTTCCTGCATTGCTTCTTCCGATATTTTAGGAATCAGTAGAATGTGTCTTAAATCGACATCTTGTCCGCGTATTTTTTCAACCAAAATGATATGCCAGCCATATTCCGTTTGAAAAGGCTCTGAAATCTGTCCTTCTTCAAGGCTAAAAGCTCTTTCTTTAAATTCTTTGACCAGATTTGTTTTTCTGTTAACGCGCATAAAACCACCATTGGATTTTGATCCTTCGTCCTTGCTATACAATACCGCCTTACTAAAAAAGCTTCCATTTCCGGAAAGCACATCGTTTTTAAATTCGTTGAGCTTGTCAATTACTTTCTGTTTTTCTTCTTTTGTAACTTCGGGATTGATCACAATCTGTGATACTTCGATTTCTGCACCAATCTGAGGCAATTCTTCTTTTGGAAACTTTCTAAAAAATGTTCTTACTTCTTCCGGAGTAATTTCTACATTTTCGATGACTTTATTTCTCATTCCAGATGTTAGCTTGCCCATTTTTAAGATATCAAAAAAATAGGTTCTAAACTCTTCTTCGTTTGGTCTGTTATAGATTTTAAGTAATTTTTCCATCGAACCTGCGCGTTCTACGAAAGCGTCAATTCTTTCCTCCATCATGCTGTTGATTTCAGAATCGGTTACAACAATACTATCCTGGACAGCCTGGTGCGCATATAGTTTATCTTCCAGCAATTTCCCAAGCAGCTGGCATCTTGTAATATCTTTTACCGGGTTTCCCTGGTTTGCAATTTCAATATATGCAATATCAATATCAGAGTCCAAAATCACATAATCTCCTACCACGGCAATAACACCATCTATTTTCTGTTTCTGGCTCACAGGTTTCGGAACGACTTTTTTTACAGTATCGTTCTGAATGATTTCCTGTGCATTTGCGGCATTAAAAATTGCTGCGAAGCCAAAAATCAGGCAGGCATTCTTAATTATAGATTTCATACTTCTCATTTTTAATGGCATCATCAGTAATGTCTTTTTCAATTTTTTTTATTAATTCTAATTTTCTTTTGTTTAAAATCACTTGCTCAAGCGTTGGCTTTATGTATTCGTAAGGACTTATTTGATTTTTGTCCAAAACATTTGTGACTTTCACAAGATACACCTCCAAAGAGTCTTGTTTTTCTATTGCTTTTCCAGCAGAAATATATTGCGGCCTGTTATCCGGAGTAATGAAAGGTAATTTTCGATATACCTGATTCATTTCTACCCAGACTGAATCGTTTAGCACAAAACTTTTAAACTGCATTCCATAGGTATCCCAAAATTTCTTATCCGATTTCCTATAGTCAAAAAACTTGCTTTTTATGGTCTGGAATTTCGGATGGTCTTTTGGCAAATGGATATAACGCAATTTCACCAAAGTTCCGTCTGTCCTGAAATTTTCTTTATTCTGCTTATAATATTCTTTTAGTTCAGCTTCAGTAATTATCGTATCTACTGTAGTTTTCACCAATTCTTCTAAATAACCTTTTGTATAGAGATCTATTTTATACTGCCTGATCAGTTCGTTATATTCTGCCTGCTTATCAGTACTCAAATTAATCTCTGCCGCATCCATCATCAATTTCTGTGACGCCCAGCGGTCGATGAAATTCCTGACAATAACAATACTGTCTTCTTTTGATGTTCCTGGTGGCACCAGGTCCATAATTTCATCCTTGAACAAGTACGAGTCATTTACTCTGGCAACTGCCTGTGGTTTTGCTTCCGGCTTAAAATAATTGCATGAAACAAAAACCGACAGCAATCCTATGACCACATACTTCTTCATTTATGACTTGATCTGCTTTTTTACTTTCTCAAAAGCAGGTTGGTGGATATCAACTTTGAATTCCTGTTTCAAATCGCTAACCCATTTTTCTTCGAGATACTGCTGGTAGTCGTTCACAACTTTCCCTTTAGCTTCATCAAGTGTTTTTGGTCCCGCTTCAAGATGCTTGTTTATTTTGACAACAAAATAGTATTCACCGTCTTTTATGATTCCGGAAACTCCGTCTTTCTTTTCAAGGCCTTTTGGCAAGGCATCGCTATTTTCTTCAAAAATTCCTGCGTTCGACATTACCTCAACCTTATCATTCAGATTGAATTTTTCTTTGATGAATTCGGCTGATTTCCCTTGCTTCAATAATTTTTGTGCCTGTTTAGCAATATCCTTTTTTGTGGAAGAAAGAATCAATGCATCTAGCCTGTTACCCCAACGGTAATTATTCTTTTTGGCTTCATAAAAATTCTGCAATCCGATAGTATCTGTTTTTGCCTTTTCCCAGATTTCTTTTTCCATCAAGTCAAAAAGCAACAAACCATCACGGTATTCTTCCATTACGGCTGCAAAATCAGGAAACTCATTTTCAAGATTATTATTGTACAGTTCATTCACTTTTACATCAACATATTCCTGATATTTTTTATCAACCAGTTTGCCAATAGGCTTGATTGTATTTTCAGCTCTTTGCTGCTTAGCCAAATATGTAAGGAACTCTTCTCCCGAAATAGCTTTATTATCAATTGTAACCAGATTAGCTTCAAAAGGTTTCATGTTTTCCGGAAGCTTCCATTCGCCTGAATAAAACTTGTCGTTTACAGTTTTAGTGATTGCCGCAAATAACTTGTCATTTCTTTTTACTGAATATTTCTTTTTCAGCTTTTCAGTAAGTGAATTTGTAATCAGTCTTGAACGTTCGTCTTTTCTGATTTTATTATCCAATTCTGTCTGCATTTCCTGTGCTGATTTAACCGGATGTTTTTCAATCAGTTTAATAATATGCCATCCAAAATTACTTTCTATCGGAGCCGAATAGTCGTTTGGATTTTTCAATGCAAATGCAGCATCTTCAAATTCTTCAGAGCTTAGCTGGCCTGAGCCAAAACGATTTAGCACACCACCTTTAGAAGCTGATGATTTGTCTTGAGAAAATTGCTTGGCAAGACTTTCGAAGTTTTCGCCTTGCTGTAGTTTTTTATAGATGTCCTGAATAGTAGCTTTTGCTTTTTCAGCTTCTTCAGGATTTTGATTATTTGGCTTAAGGATCATAATATGAGCCACCGTAAGTTCGCCACGGTTTTCTCTGATGTCTTCCACTTTTATCAAGTGGTAACCAAAACGCGTTCTGACAATTTTTGACACCTGTCCTTTTGGAGTTTTATAGGCTGCTGATTCAAATGGATATACCATTCTGAAAACTGAGAAATAACCTAATTCTCCTTTATTTTCCTTTGCAGAAGGATCTTCAGAGTATTTAACGGCAAGTTCACCAAAATTTTCTCCTTTTAGTGCTTTTTCTCTAACCTCAACAGCTTTTTTATAGGCTTTTAAAGTATCTTCAGGAGAAGCATTTTCATCGACCATAAATAAGATATGGGCCGCCTTGACTTCTTTCAAAGATCTTTGATAAGCTTCTTCTATCAGTTCTTGGGTAACTTTAGAATCAGTAAGATAATTTTTTGAGAGCTGATTTCTGTATGATTTTAATTCTGCCTGATAAGCCTGTCCATTTTGAAGGCCCAGCTTATTGGCTTTATTAATTTTCAACTTATAACCGACAAATAAGTCAAGATATTGATTCAGATCTTTTTGGGATTCATCTTTTACAAGATCAATATTTTTATTATAAACCCTTGCAAATTCGTCTGTGTAATAAGGTTTGTTATCAATTGTAAATAAAACTTCCTTATTGTTGTTTTGAGCAAAACTCGTAAAACTAGCGGAAAGCAGCACTCCGAAGAACAATTGTTTTAAGTTCATTATGTAAATTCTATAAGTTGGAATTAATTTAACGCCTGGATAGCAATCAACAAAAGTAACAATTCAAACGCATTAAACAAGTACGGCCCTTACTATTAACAAAAATTTATTAACAAATTATTAGCGATATTTTCATGTATTGGGATGCCATATTTATAAAAAAGCATCACTCCTATTTCTTGTTATTATTATACGCTGATTATTTGTTGAATAAATAGTATTTTTGCAGTCCATTTTTATACAGGATATGAGTTTTCAAAAAGAAATAGAAAGAAGAAGAACTTTTGGGATTATTTCGCATCCCGATGCCGGAAAAACAACGCTAACAGAAAAATTGCTTTTGTTTGGAGGGGCGATTCAGGAAGCCGGAGCCGTTAAGAACAACAAAATCAAAAAAGGCGCCACTTCCGACTTCATGGAAATTGAGCGTCAGAGAGGGATTTCGGTTTCTACCTCTGTTTTGGCTTTTAATTATAAGGATAAAAAAATCAACATCCTTGATACGCCTGGGCACAAGGATTTTGCCGAAGACACCTATAGAACGCTTACAGCCGTGGATAGTGTTATTGTAGTAATTGACGTGGCAAAAGGGGTTGAGGAACAGACAGAGAAATTAGTTGCTGTTTGTAGAATGAGAAATATCCCGATGATTGTTTTCATTAACAAATTAGACCGAGAAGGAAAAGATGCTTTTGATCTGATGGACGAAGTAGAACAGAAATTAGGGCTAACAGTTACTCCATTGAGTTTTCCTATTGGAATGGGATATGATTTCCAGGGGATTTATAACTTATGGGAGAAAAACATCAATCTTTTTAGCGGTGACAGCCGTAAGAACATCGAAGAAACTATTGCTTTTTCAGATGTACAGAATCCTGAATTGGAAAAAATCATCGGCCAAAAGCCTGCTGATAAATTACGTGAAGAATTAGAATTGATTGATGAAGTTTATCCAAAATTTGACAGGGAGGCCTATCTTGAAGGAAAGCTGCAACCTGTATTCTTTGGTTCTGCCTTGAATAATTTCGGAGTTCGTGAGCTTTTGGACTGTTTTATAGAAATTGCGCCGTCTCCAAGACCAAAAGAATCAGAAACAAGATTGGTTGACCCGTACGAAAACAAATTGTCCGGATTTGTATTTAAGATCCATGCCAACATGGATCCAAAACATAGGGACAGGCTGGCTTTTGTGAAAATCGTATCCGGCACCTTTGAAAGAAACAAGCCTTATCTTCACGTACGCCAAAACAAATCTTTAAAATTCTCAAGTCCAAATGCATTTTTTGCAGAGAAAAAAGAAATCGTCGACATTTCTTACCCAGGTGATATTGTAGGACTTCATGATACCGGAAACTTTAAAATCGGGGATACGTTAACCGAAGGTGAAATGATGAGCTTTAAGGGAATTCCCAGCTTTTCACCGGAACATTTCCGTTATATCAACAATGCCGATCCATTGAAATCAAAACAGCTTGAAAAAGGTATTGACCAGCTTATGGATGAAGGTGTGGCTCAGCTTTTTACTTTGGAAATGAATAACAGAAAAGTAATTGGTACAGTGGGCGCTTTACAATATGAAGTTATCCAATATAGATTGGAACATGAATACGGCGCTAAATGTTCGTATGAAAACTTTCCGGTACATAAAGCTTGCTGGGTAAAACCTGACGATGCCAGAAATGAAGAATTTAAAGAATTTAAGCGTATCAAGCAAAAATTCCTGGCTCATGACAAATACGGACAATTGGTATTCTTAGCCGATTCTGATTTTACGATACAGATGACACAAAACAAATATCCTACCGTGAAGTTGTTTTTCACTTCAGAATTTGATTAAATCCAAAATCATCAATAAAAAAGGCTGTACGATGTACAGCCTTTTTTGTTTTAGCATTATAGCAATTATGCCTTTTTTGTTTTTCCTTTAATAAAAGCATAACCCAAAACCACACCTGCCAAAAGCATTGGCACAACATAATCGTTGATTGGAGCTGGCGTTACATCTTCATCATCTGGAGCTTCTGTTGGATTTTGTGCAAAAGATGCCGTGCTTATGAATAGCAAAAGCAACAGACTGGATATTTTTGTTGTAATTGAGTTTTTCATATCTGTGGGGTACTATTAGTAAACGATTTTTTTGTTAGCAGTTCCATTTTCAGCCGTAGTAATTTTCACTACCAACACCTGATTGGCTATAGGAAGATTAGTTATTATAGCAGCAGCTGCATCGATATTATTTTTTGTATAAATCAGACGGCCGCTCATGTCATAAAGCTCAATGTTTTCCATCATATAATTTCCGGAATTGATAACCAAAGATCCGTTTTGCTTGTAAACTACGATATTGTTAGAAGAAATTGACGGAACCTTAACACCCAGCGCAGCTCTGTAAACAATCTCAAAACGGTTATTGAATATCCCGGCATCAGAAGCAAATGAATAAGCACCAGTCTTAAGATTATGAAGCTGGGCAGTAACATTATCTTTTAAGAAAACTTCCTGGCTTCCTGCAAAAAGTCCGTCAACATGGTCAATCGATACAGTATAGTTTCCAGCAACATCTGTCTTGAAATTCATTGGAACAACATCATCAGATGTAAATGGAAGGCTTCTTCCCTGAATAGCAAATTCTTTATTTTCTATATACGAAGTAAATGCCACCGGGCTATCATTAAAATAGCTACCTTCGATACCATAATCAATTCCTGAAGTAGCACCTTCCATATAACCTAATAAAGTCTGACCCACAATTTCTGTCCCATTAGAAAGGTTCAACCAAATTCTGTGTCTTTCAACTTCCGTATTAGAATTTCTGAAGAACGAACCTCCTGTTGTTGTTGAACGAAGCGCATTGCTGAAATTTAATGTATTTTGAGTCGCTCCAGATTTCACTTTTACGAAAAATCCTTGGCCAGCACTAATTACACCATTTGGATTTAAAGCAGCAGCTTCGGGTTGAGCGCTAGTCACACCCAATCCTGTTGAAGTAGCATAACCGCTTCCTGACGCACCATTTCTTTTTCTCCAGAACCAAACTGTACCATCAATTGCATCTGTATTAGCAGAAAACAATTGTGCAATTGAAATTGCAGATGGATATGGATTCCCAACAAGGTTAAAACCTGTATTTGCATTTGAAAGAGCCACGTTTACACTTTGATTATATGGAACTCCTGCAAACTCTGCATTGATAGCAGTTCCCGGATTCCCTTCAACATAGGCCGGATGTGTATCCGGAGTTCTGATCAGGTATCCTTTTCCAGCTTCAAAACTGTAAGTCCCTTCATTTTGCGTTGGGAAAACAGCTTCGTAATCACCATTGGTTCCCGTTGCCGTATTATAAGTATAAAATCTGTTTGAAAGCGTTGCTGAAGAAAAAGCCTTTAGGTTTTGCCCGATTACAGGTGATGACCATAAAGTATAGTCAAAACGATATAATGGGTTACTATTTCTTTTTACCTTGATTGATCCTGTATTCGCTACAGCATTAGCTTGAATCAAATTAGCACCGTTCTCAACAATAAAATTGTTTGCTCCTGCATTATTTGAAATTGCATTTTCAACAGTTACTGAAGTTCCAGATGCCACTGTAAATATTCCTGAACTTACCGTTAGCGATTTAGCTGTAAATGCACCTTGTGGAGCCGCAACACCTGTAGAGTAATTTCCTGCTATGATAGCGTCAAGAGAAGAAGTTGGCGTTCCATTTGACCAGGTAGCTCCGTCCCAAGTTGTGGATGTTGGAGAACCATATATATGAACTCCAATATATTCTGAAAGAGTATTATCAGCAGAAGCAACTTCTGCTAATGTTTTTGATGTCCATTCCGAAACAGTAAAAGTACTATTTGGAGTAAGCACATTCGCATTTCTATGATACGAGATATCTTTATTATTTATCCCAACACCAAAAGCATCAACAATTGTACTTGTACCTGTAAAAATAGCCAAGCCATCATTCCCATTAAAACTAGAAACAGTTGTATTTGAATTATTTGCCGCAGGCATCGGATTATGCGGAACAGTTGTTGAAGAACCAGAGTTCCTTATTAAGTAAATGGCACCAGGCGCCAATGTTCCAGATAAATTAATACTATTCGTAGGATTTCCGCTCATAGTGGCATTTCCACTATCGCCGCTTGAATTCCACATACCAACTTTATATTGAATTGGCGATGCCAAATCAATTGAGGTTGATCCTACGTTAGTTATTTCAATCCATTTAGTATTACTTGCTCCTTCATAAACCTGGCTAATAATTATCTGCCCTGAAGACTCATGAACAAAACCTAAAAACACACCTAAAAAGAATAGAGGTGTAATGCAATTAAATAGTAAAGTTTTTCTCATTATGAATTTGTTTTTCACAAAGTTAAGGATTCGTTAATTAAATATTAAACAAACGCATTATCTTTTTGTTAAGAATTAACAATTTATGTTATTCATCGAAATTAATAAAACTTTAAACGATTATGAGACATATTTTTAACAATAAAATTCTTCCTTAAAATTGTAGATTTTACGTTTCAATAACTTTTTACAAACAAAAAAGCCTCCCGAAGGAGGCTTTTCATTTTATATCAGTAAAACTGATTATTGATTTTTCAATAGTTTAACCATCTTAGACTTGTTGCCTGCAGATACTTCCAATAAGTAAGATCCTGCTGGCAAATGAGACATATCAATTTGTGTTTCGTTTGCATTTACTGATTTAGTAATCAGCTGCTGACCTACCATATTATAAAGTTTAAGACCTGTTATGGCTTCGCTGTAAGATACAGTCAAGATATTGTTTACAGGGTTTGGATAATACTTAAAGTTTGCATTATCGAAACCGCCAACATTAAGCATAGTACCTGCTTGTACCGGCAATCTCAGAACACTTTCACAACCACCAACTGTTTGGGAAGCATAATAAGTAGTTCCTGAAACTAATGGAGTTGTAGCTGGCAAGACGTTTCCTAATGTACTTGAATCATACCAGATGATTCCGGTACCAGTAACTGTTAAACTAGCCAATGTTGCACCTGCAGGGAAATCTTGTGGAGAAGCACCTGTTGGAGCCGGAGTAACTGTTACAGTTACATTCAACGTTTGAGATGTAGCACACTGTCCTACAGCCGGCGTGAACACGTAGCTTCCACTAGCTGTATTGCTGATTGTTGCAGGGTTCCATGTTCCTGTAACTCCATTTGGAGATGTTGTCGCCAATGTTGGAGCTGTTGAGCCCTGGCAAATATCCGCAATTGGTGCAAAATTAGGAGTAGTTGCCGGAGTAATTACAACATTCAATGTTTGAGTTGTAGCACATTGTCCAACAGCAGGAGTAAACACATAACTTCCGCTTGTAGTCATGTTAACTGTTGCAGGAGACCAAGTTCCGGTAATTCCGTTTGGAGAAGTCGCTGCAAGAGTTGGAGCTGTAGCCGTTTGGCAGATTGTTCCGATTTCAGCAAAGTTAGGAGTTACGGCTGGCGTAACAGTCACTAAATTACTATCTGACGAAGAACAAGTTCCAATTGTAGCAGTAGCAGTATATGTTGTGTTAGTTAACGGCTTAGCGTAAACTTTTGGAACTGCACTTCCTGCAACGTAAGGAACTGTAGCGGCTGCATCCGTAAACAAGTCTCCCGTTCCTGTAGATGTCCAAGTTATTGCATGCAATAAGTCGAAAGTGATATCAGTTCTAGCACTATACGTATAACTTGCCGTCATTGCGTAAGCATCTATTAAAGCCACAGCTACATTATCTGCTCTATAGAAAATAGTACTTACAAAAGCTGTAGGGCTATGTTTAGCAGTATTATAAGTAGTTGTATTACCGCCGTTATTGTTAGTGTAGTTCATTTCGATAATCAAGTTATCAGTGCCATTCCAAGTAAATGGAGCATCTAATACGAAACTATTCAAACCTACTACTGGAGTATAACTAGAAGCAGCCTTAACCGTTGTCATACCAGTCTCCCAAGATGTATTAGAAGGGAAACTTGCTGTAGCAGAGTTTTTCATCTTTATAACAAGATTAGTAAGAGCATAAGTAGTATTAGCTGTAACTAATTCCAGTTTTATACCATTAATTGCTGTATTTGGAACAAAACCTAACGCAGTCAGTTCAGCTGCAGTATAAATCCACTGTTGTTTTGTACCTCCATAATAAGCCTGTAATGGGTTTGGCCCTAATGTTGCTGAAGTAGAATTAGATCCAGATGTAGTTGTACCAGCTCCCGAAAGAACAGAGTACACAGCTCCCGACACCGTCAACGGCTGAATACTGCCTGCACAAACTGTAGGCAAATCAGGCGTTATCGTAATTGCAGGAGGTGTTGAATTTATAGTAACATTTACTGTTGTTATAACCGCACAACCTGTTGCAGTGTTACTAGCAGTAAGCGTATATGTAGTAGTTGCTGACGTAGTAAATGTCCATCCTGAACCAGCATTTCCGGAAACACCTGTAGAAGGCGACCATACATACGTATCATAATCTGAAGCACCAGCAGTAATTGTTACCGCTGTAGTAGCAACACCTCCACAAACCGCGGCCGGGTTTCCACTCAATGTAAGAGCCGGAGCAGTTGTTACCGTAGCAACAACAGGAACTCTTGGCGAAGAACAGATTGACTGTCCGTTGATTATAAATTTAGGTCTGAAATTAGTTGTACTGCTTACATCCGTTTCAGCTAACATCGCTGCAGGAGTAACACTATCTCTCTGTCTGTAAGCTGATGCTACGAATCCTACATCATCTACCTTTAAAGAACTACTTGAAGAAGATGTATTGCTTGGAACGCTACTCCATGAAATAGTAACAAGAAT
Organism: uncultured Flavobacterium sp.; assembly: GCA_964518395.1. GTDB lineage: Bacteria > Bacteroidota > Bacteroidia > Flavobacteriales > Flavobacteriaceae > Flavobacterium. The sequence continues at coordinate 9,730 of CAZFGA010000003.1, read as the reverse complement.
GTTAGAACTACCGTCCCAGTTGAATACTGAAGATGAACCTGCACCTGTTCCAAAAGCTAATGTATTCACTATGTTAGCTACTGGTGTAAATCCACCATTGGTTCCGGTTCCAGCGTATACTTGCACCAATCCTGAGTTAATAAAAGTAGTTGTAGGAGCTGTTGTCGCTGTTGTATTTGCCAATTGTACAGTAAATCCTTGGTAAGCCTGACCTGAAGTTGTAGGTTCAAATCCTAGACTAGTAAAGTTAGACGTTCCTGAAAATCCAGCGGCAATCAATTCAGAAGCTCTGATAATATACTGAGTCTTGGCTCCTCCCCAGCTTCCAGGGAAGAAAGATTGTCCCGCAGTAGTTGAATTTGTTGCTCCGGCTCCTAATGTATTAGCCGCTGGAGGAGTAGATATTTCAGCAGCAGCGTAATATGTTGTTGTTGCAGAAATTGACGGAGTTGTAAAAGTATTTCCTGTTCCTAACGCAGCACCTCCAGTTGCTGATGCATACCAATTGATAGTAGCACCTGCACTTGGTGTAGCCGCTAACTGAACCGTTCCTGTTCCACAACGTGTTGCTGGTGTATTTGTTGCAACCTGATGAGTGAAAACAATATGCACAGGAGTAGAAGTTCCTGTAGCTGGTCCTGCAGAACATGTCACAACGCACTCATAATAAGTAGGCACTGTAGGTATTACAGTCAACACAGGCCCTGTAGCTCCTGCAATATCATTATAAGCGGTTCCATCTGTAGAGCTTTTCCATTGGTAAGTGACCCCTGAACCTGCAATTGTATTTTGCAAGCTTAATGCTACAGAAGCACCTGCACAGATTGTAGTAGAAGAAGCCACAGTATTTCCTGGATTTGGAGTACCGCTACAAACATTAGAATCTGCAAAAGATACATATCCTGTGAAATTTGCAGCAGAAATAGGTAAATTAGACTGAGTCGTATTAGGAGCTCCTGCAGTTCCAGCTACATAAGTAGCTAAACTTCCAAAAGCATTTGTATAAACACCTGCCGGAGTTAGCGCCTGAACCGGGATACTTGTACTTACAATTGAAGCATCTCCTAATCTAACATTCATATCATTAATTGTTCCAGACATTAAAGGAATTTCCCATCTTCTTGTTGCAGATAAATTAAGCAAACTTACATCTGTTGTACCTGTATTAGAATCAAAAGCTTCTGCCTTAATATTAGAAACTGAAGTAGTAGCCGGAGCCAACCAAATTGGCGCATAAGCAGCTTTTCCAACCGGAAAATGTTGGTATGTCGTATTAGAGTTACCACTGATGATAGTTCTAGCCAATGGCCCGTTAACGTAAGATGTAGCACTTCCTCCTGCTAATGTTCCAGCAGCCGTAGCAGTTCCTAACGTTAACAAGTTAACATTAGTCGTATTAACTTTTCCACTTGTAAGCGTTAATGTACCACTTACAGAAAGAGGAACATCTAAAGTTAAACCTGTTGCACTAGTGTTGTTAACTGTCAAAGATGTCAAGTTAGCTGTAGGAGTGGTAGCCGCATTTCTGAAGACACCGCTTCCGGAAATAGTCTGAGCATTTGTAGATGCTATTGCTGCACCGTTATAGTCATTTATACCTAATGTACTTCCTACAGTCAAAATACCATTATTGATAAGATTCCCTGCTAAGTGGTTAACACTTCCCATTTGGTATTCACCTGAAATAATGTTCAGGTTCCCTTTAATAGATACAGCAGAAGTTGTTCTCACAAACCTATTAGTTCCTGTAGTTCCAGCATCAACAACAATATTCCCTAAACCATAATTAGAACCTCCCTGGAAAAGATATACATAGAATCCGTTACTTCCTGTCGTACTGCTGTCATTTGACACACCATCTCCAAATTTGACAGTATGACTTGGACTAGCTGCATTGAATGCTCCTCCTTGAGAAATTCTCAACGCATATGTTGAAGTACTTGAACTTTGAGGAGGATCGACAATAGTAATTGTACCTCCTGTTAAAGACAAGTTAGCAACAGCGTTTGCAGTAATGTTTAATAAGTTTGTTCCTGAAGCTACAGAGTTAGTGACACTTCCTGCATCATTTCCATCAATATTGATGTTTCCACCACTTTGGTTGAAAGTAGAACCACCATTATGGATCATGTTACCAAAAACATTTACCGTTCCTGATGTAACAGTCATAATTCCGTTGTTTGCAAAAGTACGGTTATTTGCTCCTGCGGCAGACAGATTAACTGTACCGCCACCAACTGTAAGCGTCGCACTTGCTCCGTTTGTAATACCAGTAGTACTTCCTCCGGTAACATTCAAACTACCGCCCGTAATACTCATAATGTTGTTATTTGTAACTGTGGCAGAAGCTGTCAAAGAAGCACCAGAAATATTTACTGTACCGCTGTTTGTAAGCGATGTAAAGTTAAGAGATCCTGTTGCAGCTGTCAAAGTACCTCCAGTTGCCACTGTCAAACCTGTGATAGCATTTGTACCATCTAAAGTTACGTTTGTATTGTTAGCAATTGTAACCACATCTGCAGCACCTGGCACAGCATTCTTATTCCATGTAGCAGCAGTATTCCAGTTTCCGTTAGCAACAGAAATGAACGGAATATCAGAAGATGCAATACCTACATACAAAGGACCTGAAAGCAAGTCCGTCTGTGATACTGTAATTCTTTGCGCACCTGGAGTTGTTGTACCATTTTGGTGTGCTCCTCCAATTGCTGTGTTCGCAAACATAACTCTTGCGTTTCCGTTCACCAATGCAGGGAATGCATTTTGAGCGAACAACACAACGGTATACGAACTTGAACTAACAGGCGTTCCTTCATTTGAAACTACCCAGTTTCCGTTATATCTATCGCTTACTGTGTAAGCTCCATCAGCAACTGTCAAACCGGTAGTTATACCCGAAGCATCATTATATATTACCGCTAATTCACCAGCAACAGCACCTGTTGCATTGGTTCTTGTAATATACATTGCTCTGCTGTCACCTGCACTATTGACAAATGGATATCTACTAGCTGTTCCTGTAGGATCTGATCCTACGCTAATAGATGTTCCAGTTGCAGTAGCAGTCCACCATCTTGAGAACTTAGCTCCTGACAAGAATCCAGTACCAACCGGTGCAGTTAAAGTATTACCAGCAGCACTATTACCGAAAGTCATTTTATTTGTACCTAAATTAACTCTGGCTCCCGTAAGGTTTAAGTTATAGGCCACTTTTACATCATTGATAAGCCAGTTAATATTTGGCGTAGCCGTAGCAGTATTGCTAAATGTTAGGTTTCTGATAACACCTGTATTAAATATTCCGGATCCACTAACCGTTTGCACAGCCGTTCCGTTTAATGTTAAGTTACCAGCGGTAGTTGCCCCTACAGAAAGATCAATTACGCCATTATTTGCGATATTTCCTGCAACAGTCAGTGTTTTCCCTGTAGTTCCATTAAAAACATTAACTAATGCTCCAGACGCTACAGTCAAGTTGTTTCCAACTGTAAAGTTTGACGGTGTAGTTGCATATGCTAAAGTACCTTGAACAGAAAGGTTATTGATAGACAAACCTGTCGCATCAATCGTAACTGTATTTCCTGCAGAGACTACTGCATTGTCAAAAGAATTCGGAACACTTCCCGCATCCCAGGTAGCCGGAGAATTCCAGTTTCCTGTAGCGACAGAAGTAAAAGTTCCTGGAGGCAATGTTGCCTGAACATCCTCTAGATTTGTACTTTTTCCTCCTTCACTAATTGCATATACGCGCCAATTATAAGTAGTACTTGGCGTTAGACCTGTTGCATTATAAGTAGTAGTTCCTACATTAACTGAACCTGCCAGCGTATAGGTAGCTCCACCGTCTGAAGATCTTAAAATTATATATTTTAGCACATCAATATTTGGAGAAGATTCAGCCCAATTCACCGTCATTGATCCTCCAGCAACACTGGAAAAAGATAAAAATGTTGGAGGCGGTATTACAGTAGCCAGTGCATTTCCCGGATTCCCTGGAGGTATAAACTGATAAACTCTTCTACTTCCATTAGCAGAAGAATCCAAATTAGCAATAGCTCCCAAAGCAGTTACAGCAGGATTGGCCGCATATGGATTCGTTACAGAAACAGTATTTCCTGCATATAAAACCGAAGCAAAAGCACCTGTTGCAGACCCCGTATAGAAACCAATAGAAGGGGATTTGTTTCCAGCTCCAACATCCACAGCAGACATGCTTCCATAAACATATTCTACATTACCTTTTTCATAAAGTCGCATTTGCCATGTAGAAGTTGCTGCTACACTTGTAGTTGAAGTATAAAAAAGTTGCATGTTAAGAAACTCTACCACCAAAACTCTGTTTGGTGCCGTACCTGATACTTTATAATGAACTTTTCCTGTGGTCAAGCCTGTTCTTAAATCAGCATTAAAAGCTGAAAGTCTTGGAGAAGTAGCTGAGCCTCCATTTATTGAATAGGTATTAGTTGGTGCAGCTGTTGACCCCAATTGCAAGATTCCATCTTCCTGAACCGAAAACTGGGTAAACCTGTTCCCCATAAAGTGGAAGTCAAATCCAATATTGGTAACAGCTGAAACAGCTGCGTCAAGACCAGGTCCTACCAACTGCGTTGTTCCTGCACTCATATCAACGGCTCCGCCATTCATATCAAGTGCCAGAGAACCTGTAGTGGAAGTGGCAAACGTATAATTTGCCGAACTCTGGGCCCAAACTGAATGATTCATAGCCATTAACATGACTATCAAAAACAAGCTAACCCAAGACGGCCTAGCTCCGCGAGAAATAGAATCAGGCCGGGGGTCAGCCAAATTCTCAATCCCTTTTCTGAGTTTAGAGGTTTTTCTAAAACTCGAAAGAGTGTAATAATTCATCATAGTTTAAGTAAATTGATTAAAAATAAAGTAAGAACATCTGTAAATTGAAACCCATATTTCAACAGACAAGAAAGCCTTTAAAGAATCTTACTAACTCTTTAAAATATCTTCCGTGATTTGCTTAAAAAAATGCGATTCAATCAACGCGGAAAATTAATATAATATTTAACACAAAATTAATATTTCAAGAAAAAATTTATGAACAACCCTTAAATTATTCTATATACTCAAAAAAAGACCTCTTTTTGAAACACTTTCATCAACAAATCATACTTCATAATCATTACAACAAATTCATAACTTTCAGATAAATTTTGATGATTTATTTATTTCAAGGCTATCTGTCATTCAAAAATTATCTTTTAACAACTTTAAAGACATTCTGTTATGGGCAAAAAAAAACTCTCCATCACTAATTTAAAAAATAGGAAGAAGAGCATTTGCTTAATCAAAACCTTTTATAATAATAACGGGGGTATTAATTTTTTCTAGCCAAAAAGGCCTGCACAACTTAATAAAAATAAAACCATAACTACAAAAAATCTGACAATAGAATTACTTGACAGTATTGTATTATCATCACGACCAACTGCATTTGATTCTTTATACAAAATCTTCATCTCAAATAATTTAATACATTAACTCTAATCTTAAGGAAAATCAGCTGGTATGTGGCAGTATCAACAGTATCTGTAATGAAATTTTAATTCAGAGATAAACTTAGAGAAAATGATATCAGAAAAAAAATAAACCCGATAAAGTTCAATAAAAAACGTTGAAGCAACATTTGCTTCAGCCAAAAAAGTAAACAATGAATTGTTGAAAAAGATTGTTTCTATTAATTAGTTCTAAAATTGTTCAATTTGCCGGATTGATGCCATCATACCAAATATTATCTACACTACACAAAAGAATAGAATTTACATTCAAACTTACTTTCTACCCTTTTGGGTAGCGGCTGTTAATTTTTTTCTTTCTTAATTTGAAAACATTATGATGCATGCATCTGGAGAAACTCGAAAATCCTTAAAAGAGTAGAGATCATTTTTTATTTACATTATGAAAAAAATATTTTTATCAGCCATTACAATGATTTTTTAAGTTTCATTTTTATTTGTTACAGCTTGTAGTGAGGAGAACGAAAATCCTGAATTGAATTCAAAAAATAAACTTACTGACATTTCTTCATCAAATTTGAATAAATCTTCAATTAACCTTAATACTCCCAAAAATATTCGTGCAGCGGAAAATCTATCTCGTGATTTTGTAAATCTTGAGAATACCATTCTTAAAATTCAAAAACCTGCAATCGAATTTATAAAAAGCAGAGGAGTTGACATTTCAAACACTGATGATCTTATTGCTTTTTATGAGAGTTGCAAAGAGTGTGACGATAAATATCGTGATGCATTAATGCCTTTATTAAAAAATTTAAGCCATGCAAATGATAATAAAGTTTTGGATATACTTGCAAAATACTCAAACAATATAGAGAGATTAAATTTAGATGAAGTTAGCAGAAATAATTTGAAATTTATGGTAAATTCAATGATGATAGGAGCCAATAATAGCCTACTAATTAATGGCGGTTATGAAAATTTACCTATAATTATTAAGGATAACCAATATATAACTTTCGGTTTCTGGGATTGTTTAAGACAAACTGGAGGCAAAGCAATTGGAAGAGGATTAGTAACAGGAATGATAACAGGTTGTATAGGAGGTGCAATTGCAGGCGGCACGGTTGGTACAGTAACTGTAGCGGTACTCGGAACTGCAACTGGTGCTGTTGGAGGTTGCATATTTGGCGGAGCGGCTGGTGCTGTCACTGGTGCCGTAACCGGAGCAATATGGGCAGCTGTAGACTGTATTTAATAATTTGTATTATGAAAAACAAAATAAAGTTTCCTTTATTTATTTTTACTTCTATAGTATTTTTTTTATTAATGAATGGCAAAGTTAATTATCAATATTCGGACTTAAATAACTTCAAATTATATTTAAAGCTCTCATTGAGTTTATTATTTGGCTATATTTTAATCTATCATTTGTTCCTCTTTAAACGGAAGTGATTAAAACAATTAGAAACTAACGAAATAAATAAAAAAGCCTCCTGAAATTCAGGAGGCTTTTTGTTTATGCTTGTCCGGCAGGACCAAAATTCAAAGGAATTGGAGGTTGTTCCGTATCTTTTATTTCGCCGTGGGCGCTTTCATAACGGTGGATATTCTCTCCTATAGCCTTTAATAGTCTTTTGGCATGCTGCGGTGTCAAAACGATTCTAGATTTCACTTTTGCCTTTGGAATTCCAGGCATAATGCTTACGAAATCCAATACAAATTCTGAAGCTGAATGGTTGATGATAGCCAAGTTGGAATAAATTCCTTCGGCTGTTTTTTCGTCCAATTCAATATTAATCTGACCTTGTGGTTGTTTTGAATCGCTCATATCTTAATAATTATATTCTTCTTTTGCGGCCATTAGCTCATTGTATTCTTCTTTAGAACCTACAATCACGTTATCGTAATCTCTCATACCTGTACCAGCAGGGATTCTGTGTCCAACGATAACATTTTCTTTAAGTCCTTCAAGCATGTCTACTTTTCCAGCAACAGCAGCTTCGTTCAATACTTTAGTTGTTTCCTGGAACGATGCCGCAGAGATGAATGATTTAGTCTGCAACGAAGCTCTAGTGATACCTTGCAACACTGGAGTCGCAGTAGCCGTGATAACATCTCTTGCCACAACTTGATTTTTATCCATACGCTTCAATAGTGAATTTTCGTCACGCAATTGGCGGGGAGAAACAATCTGACCCGGTTTAAGATTTTCAGAATCACCAGCATCTTCAATAACTTTCATACCGTAAAGCTTATCATTTTCATAGATAAAGTCTTTAGTATGGATTAGTTGATCTTCTAGGAATAATGTATCTCCAGGATCTTGAACCTGAACTTTACGCATCATCTGGCGGATTACAACTTCAAAGTGCTTGTCGTTGATTTTTACCCCTTGCAGACGGTAAACTTCTTGAATTTCATTTACCAAGTATTGTTGTACTGCTGATGGTCCTTGGATTCTCAAGATATCGTCTGGAGTAATTGCTCCATCAGACAACGGCATACCTGCTTTTACGAAGTCATTCTCTTGTACTAGAATCTGGCTTGAAAGTTTTACAAGGTATTTCTTAAGCTCACCAAATTTAGACTCAATAACAATTTCACGGTTACCTCTCTTAATCTTACCAAATGAAACAACACCATCAATTTCAGAAACTACAGCCGGGTTTGAAGGATTACGAGCTTCTAACAACTCGGTAATTCTTGGAAGACCTCCTGTGATATCTCCTGCTTTTGAAGAACGACGTGGTATTTTTACTAAAACTTTACCAGCTTTAATTTTCTCACCGTTTTCAACCATCAAGTGGGCACCCACTGGTAAGTTGTACGAACGGATCAATTCACCATCTTTTCCGTAAATCAATAAGGTAGGAATCAATTTCTTGTTTCTTCCTTCAGAAATTACTTTCTCCTGGAAACCAGTCTGCTCATCGATCTCAACCTGGAATGATTGTCCTTGTTCAAGATCTTCATAGGCAACTTTACCTGTGAATTCAGAGATAATAACCCCGTTATATGGATCCCATTTACAGATTGTGGTTCCTTTTTCTACTACATCACCATCCTTAACAAAGATACTGGAACCGTAAGGGATGTTATGCGTATTAAGAACAATACCTGTCTTAACATCAAGTAATTTCAATTCTGTAGAACGAGAAATAACGATATCAGTAGTATTTCCTTCAAGATCTTCACCTTTTACAGTTTTCAAATCTTCAATTTCAAGACGACCGCTGAATTTTGTTGTGATGCTTGATTCTTCAGAAAGACCTCCAGCAACCCCTCCAACGTGGAACGTACGAAGCGTCAACTGTGTACCTGGCTCTCCAATCGACTGTGCGGCAATTACACCTACAGCTTCACCTTTTTGAGTCATTTTTCCAGTTGCCAAGTTTCTTCCGTAACATTTAGCACAAATTCCTTTTTCAGCCTCACACGTTAATGGTGAACGAACTTCCACTTTTTCAATTGGTGATTCGTCAATCAACTTAACAATAGCTTCAGTAATTTGTTGTCCGGCAGTTACTAAAACTTCACTAGTAAGTGGGTTGATTACATCTTGTAATGCCACACGTCCCAGGATTCTTTCCCCTAGAGTTTCAACAATTTCTTCGTTCTTTTTCAATGCGCCTACTTCAACACCTCTTAACGTACCACAATCTTCTGTGTTTACGATAACGTCTTGAGATACGTCATGCAATCTTCTTGTCAAGTAACCCGCATCGGCCGTTTTCAAAGCCGTATCCGCAAGACCTTTACGAGCACCGTGAGTAGAGATAAAGTACTCAAGGATCGAAAGACCTTCTTTAAAGTTAGACAAAATCGGGTTCTCAATAATTTCACCACCACCAGCTGTCGATTTTTTAGGCTTAGCCATCAATCCACGCATACCGGTAAGCTGACGAATCTGTTCTTTAGAACCCCTCGCTCCAGAGTCAAGCATCATATACACAGAGTTGAATCCTTGTTGATCTTCTCTAATGTTTTTCATTGCCAATTCTGTAAGCAAAGCATTGGTTGAAGTCCACACGTCAATAACCTGGTTGTAACGTTCGTTATTGGTGATAAGACCCATGTTATAGTTCATTGAGATGCCTTCTACCTGTTCGTTAGCATCATCAATTAATGATTGTTTTTGATCTGGAATTTTGATATCTCCCAAGCTGAATGACAAACCACCACGGAAGGCGAATCTGTAACCCATGTCTTTCATATTATCAAGGAAGGCAGCAGTTGTA
>CAZFGA010000002.1:20616-186899 GCA_964518395.1 uncultured Flavobacterium sp. | reverse complement strand
GAGTTTACCTGACATTAAAACTTTTCTTCGAAAACAAGAATGAAACTTTAGCAGGAAAAAAATACATCGTTCAAGGATTTGGAAACGTAGGCTACTGGGTTTCTTACTTCATGGAAAAAGATGGTGCTAAATTATTGGCCGTACAAGATGCTCATGCTACTATCATTAATGAGAATGGAATTTCTGTTAATGATCTTTTCGAGCACTCAAAACCAAGAAAAGGATCTATCCAGGGATTTGCAGGTGCTAAAGAAATGGAACCGAAAGATTTCTTCGCTTTAGACTGTGATTTCATAATCCCTGCTGCTTTGGGTAACCAAATTACTGCCGCTAATGCTTATGATATCAAAGCAAAAGTTGTTGCTGAAGGTGCTAACGGACCAACAGATAACGAAGGAGAAAGAATCCTATTGGAAAGAGGAATAACTATCATTCCTGATATTTTATGTAACTCAGGTGGTGTTATTGGTAGCTACTTTGAGTGGTTGCAAAACAGAAACGGCGAATTATGGCCGTTGGATGAAGTAGTAGCAAAAATTGAGAAGAAGCTTACTGAAAACTACAAAAAAGTGCAAAATATCGTAAACGAAAAGCAGGTAGACTGGAGAACAGCTGCATACATCTTGGCTATTTCAAGAATTGAAACTGCTTATGTACAACGTGGTATTTTCCCTTAATTAATGTAGTGAATCATGAAAGAAATAATCATCGAGAAAAGAGAATATGAAATGCTGCGACAGATTATCTCTAATGCAGGTCATAATGTAGACAAAACGTACAAAGCTTCTATTGAAAAGCTGGCTAATGAGCTTAAATCGGCTACGATTATAGCTAAAGAAAGCATGCCGGAAGAAATTGTACGATTTAATTCTATCGTAACGGTACAGATGCCTTTTGGAGATCCAAAAAGTTTCCAGATTGTTACGCCGGAAAAAAGCGATATTTCAAAAAACAAATTGTCAATTTTGGCTCCTATGGGACTAGCCTTATTTGGCTATGCGGTTTCTGACGAAATCATGTGGCAATTCCCATCAGGAATGAATGCGATAAAAATCCTGAATGTAGAACAGCCAGACGCTTTACAAAAATAATGACCATGAAAAAAGAGGTAATCAAAATCCATCAGGACCAGGACGACTTGCAAAAGTTTTTCATCGACAGGGATGTTGATCGTTGGAAAGATGAAGTGGCTATCATTGAAGAAGAAATCATTTTATTTTCCAATTTATTAGGGGCTAAAAATGACAAATCTTATTCAAATATCTTGGAAAAGATGAAGGATTTCAAGGTTCAGAATTCTGAAATTCAAGAAGAATTAATTAATTATGACCGAAAATTGGAAGTATTGAAAGAATGCGAAGATCTTCAATGTGAAACTTTTTTCCTGAATTCTCATAATGAGTTCAAAGAAAAGATTGAAGTACATTTTTATCAGTACCGAAATTTTAAGAAGAATGTTTTTTCTGTAATCAATAATAAATAATTTTTAATTGTACCTAAAAAAAAGTAATTGAGAATATACCATGATTATTAAGTAGATTCGTTTGAGACAATTACTTTTAAAACACCGGCGAAAGTCGGTGTTTTTTTTTGCTCTTATTTAGCAAACCTTGAGTCAAAATAGGAGCAAAATGTAGGTTATAGTCTATTTACGATAAAATTTAGGTACTCTTAAACATAATTTCCAATATAATATATCCCATCTAAAAAACAGTAATTCAGCTACAAATACTATTATATACAGTTTTAATTTGATTCATCTTTTTTATTTAGTACACTAAACTCTTTCATCAGAAATATTTCCTCATCATTTTCTAAAAACTGTTCATATAGATAAACTAGATTTTGAATTAGATTGTACTTGTATTTTTCACCATAAGAAAGTTTTAAATGACCAACTAATTGAAAAAAAACACGAACCGACATAAATATTGGTAATTCATGCTTATCGTAGCTATTCACTAAATTTTTTGTTTTCCCTTCTAATAAATTCAGTGAGTCATTGTATAGACATATACGCAACACTATATCACACTGCTTTAAATGATTTTCTAAGTCTTTATTTTCTAAAGCAACATTACCTTCTAAAATTGTTTTACTAGCGGAATTTAATTGGTTAACTGCTTTAATAAGCGCTTTGTTAAGTTTGGTCTGTTTTTCACTTATAATATTTTTAGATTCAAGAAGTACCACAGCATTATAATGGCAAATCAGAAAATCTATGAATTCATTTCCATTACTCATTTTAGGTGAATAGAATAGCTCTTGATTAACCTCAAAAAAAGGATACAAAAAACTTTTAATTGAAATTTCTTGGTTATAACCATGCTTTCCATCTACAAGATATTCATCGAAGTTATAATAATCGTTTTCTGATAAATCTTCACCCCATTCAAAGGTTTCAAGTGGTGTAAAAAAATTTATTTTTGGATCATTTGAACAGTCCATATTTTTAATTGTTATAAGAAATCCTTTTAGCGAATTTTCTGGAATAAAATAACCGTCGGAAACTTTGCTTACAGGATTTAAGTCATTGAAAACAATATAAATCCAAGACTTAAAATTTTCAATCATGTTTTCCTTTTCTAACAGTTTCGTAAAAAAAGGAATATTTTTATGGTTGTAATATACAACCCGGACTTTCGTAGATTCTACAAGTTTTAATGTGGTATCATCAAAACCTAAAAAAGTTTTGTCTTCTATACCAAATTCACTCCATGTAACATATAGTGGATCTTTATAATTATCGTAAATATATAAGGTCACACTCCGTGATAGTATTTTTGGGTTTCTAATAACTAACTCAAATTTACATCCAGTTATTAATTTAGTAAGAATTGATGCTTCAAATTTTAAATGCAAAACTATTTCATCTTGCTCATTTATTTCTAGCCAAAAGCCTTGCACAAGACTTGAAATAGTTGTGATTAATTTGCTACTAGGAAAATATAATTCAGGCATGATAGTATTTAAAAATTGTTTACAACCTTATTCATATGAATTAAAAAAATCATGTATATAAATCTTAAATGGCTAGATTAGTCTAAGAAAAAGATTATACAATCATCTTCTCATTTAATTCACAATCATGATATATAGTAATTGACACATCGAATCGTAACTAATTGATAGCTAAACTTTTTTAACCTCATTGTACCCTTTGTTTCAACAGTTTTACGTAAATTTAATTATAAAAACACCAAATAGGCATTTTTATCATATCTTCTTATTGGTCTGAAAAGAGAAAACCTAACGCCATCCCAATCCCGGTGCCACATGCTCCAAAATTGATGACAATACATGAACATTGTAATCAACTCCTAATGTATTAGGTATGGTTAAAAGCAACGTATCCGCTTCCTGAATAGCTTCGTCTTCAGCCAATTCTTTTATAAGCTTATCAGGTTCTGCAGCATAGCTTCGTCCAAAAATGGCATTCCTGCCCGGTTCAATCATTCCAATCTGGTCTACCCTGTTGGCTTCCTGTCCAAAATAAAGACGGTCTTGCTCATTGACTATTGCAAAAATAGAACGGCTTACGGATACTCTTGGTTCGCCTGGATGTCCTGCTTTTTTCCACGCTTCTTTGTACAATCGAATCTGTTCGGCTTGTTGCACATGGAAAGGTTTGCCACTTTCGTCAAACTTCAAAGTAGAACTTTGTAGGTGCATGGCATTTTCAGCGGCCCAAACAGCAGTAGCATTAGAAGCCGCTCCCCACCAGATACGTTCGCGTAATCCTTTTGAGTACGGTTCCAAACGCAATAATCCTGGCGGGTTCGGAAACATCGGATTGGGATTGGGTTGGGCAAATCCCACGCCATCCAGTCTTTGTAAAAATTCCATTGCTTTACGGCGTCCCATATCGGCATCGTTTTCGCCTTCGATTGGTTCGTATCCAAAATAGCGCCATCCTTCGATTACCTGTTCCGGTGAACCCCTGCTTATTCCTAATTGCAACCTTCCTTCCGAAATCAGGTCGGCAGCACTGGCATCTTCTACCATATACAACGGATTTTCATAACGCATGTCAATTACGCCTGTTCCGATTTCTATCTTACTTGTTTTGGCTCCAATAGCCGAAAGTAAAGGAAATGGTGAAGCTAACTGAGCCGCAAAATGATGTACCCGAAAATAAGCACCATCCACACCAATCTCTTCGGCTGCAACAGCCAAATCAATAGATTGAAGTAAAGTGTCGCTTGCCGTACGGGTTTTATAAGCCGGATGATTGGCCCAATGCCCGAACGATAAAAATCCTATTTTCTTCATATTTTTTTAGATAAATCTCATTATTTGTCTCTAGTAAATATAGGCATTTTCCTTCTGAAAATTTAGAACTTGGCTAAATAAAAAACACCGGATTATACCGGTGTTTTTGTAAAATTTCTATATAAATTTTGATATTAATCTACCCCACCACCCATTGAGCGATAAAGCATTATAGCAGCATTTAATTTTTCCTGCTTGATACTGATAGCTTCAAGATCATTCTGAAGTGAATTATTTTGGGCAGTAATAACTTCTAAATAATTGGCCATACCATTAGAATAAAGCAGATTCGCATCTTTGGTTGCTTTATGAAGGGCAAGGGTTTTCTCCTCAACCAATACCAAGCGTTCATCGGCATATTTAAGTTGTGCCATCGCATCAGATACTTCTCCGACAGCCACCAAAAACGTCTGCTTAAATTGTACAACCGATTTATCTTGCTCAATTTTAGCAATTTTATAATCGGTTCTCAACTGGCCTTTTCTAAAAATAGGCATCAGTATACCTCCTCCGATAGCTTTTGTAATCGAGCCCGGAAAATCAAATAGCTTGTCGATTTTGAAAGAGTTAGCACCAATTTGGGGATTGATACTAATTGTAGGATACATTGCCGCTTCTGCCAATCCGGTTTTTGCTGTAGCAGACATCACGGCATATTCTGCCGCTTTTACATCGGGTCTTCTGCTTAATAAATTGGCAGGAACTCCGGTTTGGAAAGCGATTTCCAGCTGGTTGGCATCAAGCGCACCGGTTCTTTGAACACTATCAGGAAAGTCACCACACAATATCTGCAAGGCATTTTCCTGCACTGCGATATTTCTTTTTGCTAAAGGAATGATAAGCTCGGCTGTCTTTTTCTGTGCCTCAATCTGACTCAATGCCAATGAACTCACCATTCCCGAATTGTATTGCAGCTGTGTAATCCGTAAGGTATTATCCATCAAATCCTTGTTCTGCATGGCTATCTTCAGCTGTTCGTCAAGACCAAGAAGATTGTAATATGCCTGAGCCACTTCCGATATAATTCTGGTTTTTAAAGCCATATAATTTTCTTTCTGTGCAAAAAAGTTTGCTTTTGCATCTCTTTTTTGCAATGCGGCTTTTCCCCAAATATCAGCTTCCCAGGATAGACCAAGATTCAATGTAAAATCATCAAGGTAATTTTGTCCCGTAAATTGCTGGCTCAAAGAACCATTTAGGGAATTCTTTGACTGATAGGTTCTGTTGGCCGTACTATTAAATTCTAAAGTAGGCATCAGTGATAATTTTGCCTGCTTATACGAAAGTTCTAGCTGTTCGATACTTTTAAGAGCTACAACTACTTCATTGTTTTTTAGCAATGCCTTGTCAATAATTGACACTAACAGAGGATCTTTATAAAATTTTTTCCAGGACATTACTATCGTATCGCCGGTTAATGGCAATTGCTCACGGTAACCTGCAGGTTCATTCAAAGCAACACGCTCGTATTTTTTCCCTACAACGCATGATGTCAGAAGCAGTCCCAAACCA
Source organism: uncultured Flavobacterium sp. (assembly GCA_964518395.1). Taxonomy (GTDB): domain Bacteria; phylum Bacteroidota; class Bacteroidia; order Flavobacteriales; family Flavobacteriaceae; genus Flavobacterium. The sequence goes on along the minus strand of CAZFGA010000002.1, from coordinate 181,115 downwards.
AGGGCTATGCTGACTATATTTACTATTCTCATTATTTTTGAATTTGTTGTTGCACTCCTTTTCCTTTGCCAGAAACTCTTTCCTGAAGGTATTGGAAGACGATGAATAATAAAGGGATTACAAAAACACCCAGAATAACGCCACTAAACATGCCTACTGCCGCACTGACACTGATGGATCGGTTTCCAACGGCAGTTCCGCCAGACGCAAACATTAAAGGCAGCATTCCCACAATAAAAGCAAGGGAAGTCATTATAATTGGACGAAGCCTTGATCTTGCTCCTTCTATCGCTGCCTCTATAATTGACAAGCCTAACTGTCTTCTTTGCGCGGCAAATTCTACGATAAGGATAGCATTTTTCGCCAAAAGCCCAACCAACATAATTAAACCGACCTGTACATAGATATTATTGTCCAATCCCACAGCCTTGATTCCGGCAAAAGCACCTAACACTCCTGTTGGAATAGACAGCAGTACTGCCAATGGAAGCAGGTAGCTTTCATATTGTCCGGCAAGAAGGAAATAGACAAACAGCAAACACAATCCAAATATGGCAATGGTCTGATTTCCTGCGGCTTTTTCTTCAAGGCTAAGTCCCGTCCATTCATAACTGTAATCAGAAGGCAGTTTGTCCAAAACGCTTTCCAGACTTGCCATAATATCTCCGCTGCTGTAGCCTGGAAGTGCCATTGTCGTAATACTAACCGAATTGTAAAGATTGTATCGGTCTACTGATTCCGGTCCGTACACTTTTTTCAAAGTCACAAGTGATCCGACAGGAACCATTTCCATTTTGTCGTTACGGACAAATATTTCCTTAAAGGCTTCCTGATCCGTTCTGAAAATACCATCTGCCTTTACGTTTACCCGGTAAAACTTACCAAATCTTGTAAAATCTGATGATTGGTCACCCGCAAAGTACGTTTGTATATTACCTAAGAGTTCGCTTATGTCGACTCCCATCTGTAATGCCTTATCTTCATCTACTTCCAGTTCCAATTGAGGATAATCGGCACGGAAAGTAGTATAGGCATACTGCACTCCAGGCTGTTGCATAATCTGACCTATAACCTTATCTGTCATGGCCTTCAATTCTGCAGGACTTTTTGCCGTTCTGTCCTGAAGCATAATCTCGGCGCCATTGGTAACACCAAAACCTTCAACCGGGGGCATACGCAATACCATAACGCTTCCTTCCTTGATGCCGGCCATTTTAGCATTGGCAATTTCATGAATTTTCTCAATATCTTTGACTTCGCCTCTTTCGCTTTTGGGCTTCAACTTTACAAAACCAAGGCCATAAGCCGGGCTGGCACTATTGCTTAAGATATTAAAGCCGGTAATGCCCGTATTATTGGAAACGGCATCAATGCTGGCAAATTCCTTTTCAATTTTTGTCATGACTTCATTAGTGCGATCCAGGGCAGTTCCTGGAGGCATCGAAAGGCTGTAAAGCATAAATCCGTCATCTTCCATTGGAACGAAACTTTTTGGGGTCGACATCATCATAAAGGCTGCAATAGCAGTAACGGCAATAACAAAACCCGCCCCTATCCATTTTTTATTGATTAGAAAACGGACACCTTGTATGTATCTTCCGGTTAGATTATCAAATCCTACGTTGAAACCTGCAAAGAAACGATCCTTAAAGCTCGTTTTTTTAGTACCATCCTGATGTTTTCCACCATGATTTTTCAATAACAGCGCACACAATGCCGGTGTCAGCGTCAAGGCATTTACAGCCGAGATAATGATGGCAATGGCTAAAGTATAGGCAAACTGCTTATAAAAAATCCCTGACGATCCAGTCATAAATCCGATTGGGATAAAAACAGCTGACATTACCAAGGTAATGGAAATTACCGCACCTGTTATTTCAGACATTGCCGTGTGGGTAGCTTCTTTTGCCGTAATTTTTGGGTTTTCTTCCATTTTACTGTGGACAGCCTCAACAACAACAATAGCATCGTCGACCACAATACCGATAGCTAATACCAAGGCAAAAAGCGTCAGAATATTAATTGTAAACCCAAGTACCAAAAGAAAAAAGAAAGTACCTACAATAGCAACCGGAACCGCAATAGCCGGAATAATTGTAGAACGGGCATCCTGCAAAAAGATAAATACCACTATAAACACTAACAGGAACGCTTCGATGAGTGTTGATTTTACTTGTCCGGTAGCCTCATCAAGACGTTCCTTGGTACTCATTACATTCACATATTTGATTCCTGGAGGGAAGGACTTGCTCAATCGTTCAATTTCGTTATTAACCCCTATTTCTATATCATTCGCATTAGAACCAGAAGTTTGCAGGATAGCCATCGTAACAGCATTCTTACCATCAGATTTATTATCTCCACTGTAAGAAACCGATCCAAACTCTACCCTTGCCACATCTTTAAGTCGCAATAAACTTTCACCATTTCTTTTGATGACAATATTTTCGTATTCTTCGGGCTTGTTTTTCTTTCCTTTGTAACGAATGACATACTCAAGTGCCGCTTTTGATTCCTCTCCTAATTTTCCGGGAGCCGATTCCAGACTTTGTGTAGCAATTGCCCTTGTGACATCAGAAGGAACCAGACCGGCATTAGCCATTTTTCTAGGATCGAGCCATACACGCATAGAGTAATCCTTCTGTCCGAAAATTTGTACCTGTCCTACTCCGGCAACACGTTTCATTTGCGGTACAAGGTTGATGTTGGCATAGTTTTGCAAGAACAGTTCGTCATATTTGTTATTATCATCCGTATAAAGGTTGAAAATAATGATCATACTGTTTTGCTGTTTGCTTGTGGTTAATCCCATCCTGATAACTTCTTGCGGTAATTTTGGCGTTGCCTGCTGTACCCTGTTTTGTACATTCACAGCCGCCTGATCCGGATCTACACCCTGCTTGAAGATAATACTGATAGAAAATGTACCGTCGTTACTTGCAGTCGATTTTATATACTGCATATTTTCCACACCATTGATCTGCTCTTCGAGAGGCGTCACTACCGAACGAATTACGGTTTCACTATTACCACCAGGATAAGAGCCGCTTACCATTACGGTTGGCGGAGAAATATCGGGAAATCTGGTCACAGACAGCCTACTCAATCCAATAAGCCCCAATATGACCAATACAACTGAAATGACAGTGGCCAATACAGGCCTGTCAATTATTTTTTTCAACATAAAATGCTATTTAGTAGTAAAACTTGAAATTATTTCTTGGCTACCGTTTCGGCTTCATTTGGAGTAACTTCCATACCGTCACTTAACAAATCAATACGGTTAACGGCTATCTTGTCTCCCGGTTTTAGTCCTTTCTTTACAAAATAATCCGTTCCGGAGCTTCCGCCAATTTCAATCGGTGTCATTGTAACTTTGCTGCTATCTCCCAACGTAAATACAAAAAACTTATCCTGTATATCCTTAACGCTTGCCATAGGAATAGAAATTACCGAAGACAGGTTGCTGTTTAAAATTACACGTGCCGAACCTCCAGATCGAAGGTATTTTTTGGGATTATTAAAAACAGCTTTTAAAGCAATGCTTCCTGTGGTTCTATCAATGCTACCGCTTGCCACTTCAAGCTTCCCTTTTTCTTCAAATACATCTCCGTTGGCAAGAATAAGAGAAACTGGCTGGTCCGAAGCGCTGTTTTTCATAAACGAAAGGTAATCGGCTTCGCTCATTGAAAAGTAAACGAAAACCGTATTGATATCCGATAAGGTGGTCAACGGAACACTGTCGCCGGGAGTTACTAAATTTCCAACACGGTTTGGTATCCTGCTGATATAACCACTAACTGGCGCTTTAATCAACGAGAAATCTGCATTTAGTTTAGATGAACCCAAAGCTGCCTTGGCCTGTGCAACCTGTGCTACAGCTGCCTCATAATTGGCTTGGGCCGTTTTTAATTGTATTTCCGAAAAAACCTTTCCTTCTACCAAAGGCCTGATCTTTTCTACTTCCAGTTTTGCATTTGAAAGATTGGCCAATGCTACTTTATAAGAAGCCTGACTATTATTAACCTGTTCCGCAAAAACATCTCCTTTGATTTTAAATAAGGACTGTCCTTTGGTTACATAATCTCCTTCTTTAACATAAATGGCCTCCAGATAACCTGATACTTGTGCTTTTATGTCTACATTGACACTTCCTTCAATAATTCCAGGAAATTTCTTTTCTACCACTCCATTTGTTGAAGCAGTAACAAGAAAATCTACTTCCGGCTTTGCCACGGGATAGTCTCCTCCTCCATTTCCGCATGAAGAAAGGACTATAAAAAATAATAAAGCCGACATTTTTTTTAATGTGGCATAACTCTTGAAAATTGGTTTCTTCATTTTATTTTTTTTTAGGAATGCTTGTAATTTTGAAGCAAAATAACAATGGAACTGCCTCTAGAAATTGACAAAATTACCCCAAGCGTAATTTTTGACGACCGAAACGAATGCAGAAACAACTGAGTAATAAGAGCTATTTTGCCGAAGTAAATCAAATATTCAGTAGCTGCTTATAGAGAGTAACTGCTTTTTTCTTGCCATTCAAAAAAGCCTTGTCCACTTCTATAAAAGCTTTTTGGACATGAGGATCCAATTGCTCAAAAAAGGAATAGGTAACGAGCAAATCTGCTCTATGAAAATTGCAAAGTTTTTGTACACAGGCAGTCGTATTTAGTACTTCACCATGATAAGCTATTTCCGTCTTTACTTTTCCAATTTCGGCAACGGTAATCAAACCTTCATTGACAGCTGCTTTAAATTTTGGAAGTAAACCGAACAACTGCTCATAGAACTTTTGCCTTTTCAAAAGCCTTTCACAAAAGGCTTCATACAGTTGGATGCATTGAAGCCTGTCAAAGTCTTGGGTAACTTTCCAGGTCAACACGGCCTCATCCCCCACATATTGGTAGACTTCCGCATCAAAATCAAGCAATACTTCTGATAAGTCATCAAAACATTCCTGAAGAAGCAAACTATAATTATAATGTCCTGCTTTTTCTGCCGTTTCAGTTGACGAATGCATGTCCAGAAACATAAAAATCCTATATTCTATAATGGGAATTTTATAGTTTCCCCTTAAAAGGCTCTGGAAATATTTTTTCCCAACCGATCTGCGAAATGACAGGAACAGATGTATAAAAACATGTAGGATCAGACAATAAAAAGTAAAGTTAAGTATCCATTTACTATCAGTATTGGGAACAATCATATAATCAATATGGATAAGATGGTATCGGTTGAGTTCCAAAATAAGCCATAATCCCAATGCACATACAATTACAAAAAATAAAGTCTGTATCATGATGGTATGTAACATGCCATATTTTCTAAAAAAATGAGGGTAGACGTATTCATGCATGAGAAAAATACTTATACCCATAAAAAAGCCAAGAATTAGGCTTCCATAAACCTCTAAAAGCAGAAAATCAGCTACAGAAATGCTGTAATTTTCAAAATAGGACTTATCAGCCATGCTACAAGCCATGACACCGTAAAAAAGGAAGCCGATGGTCCATAATAGAACAATCAAAAGACATTCCTTTAGCTTTAAAATTAATTTTGAAGTAAATCTCATTTCTCTCTCTTTTGCCTGTTTTAAAACACTTTGCCACAAGACGACAATGTTGTTGCAAAATTAGAGAGCACTATTTCAAAAGAAGTTCTGATGTTACCGAAACGGCTTTTAAGGGAACCGAACTGTGGGATTGTAGTACTTAAATGTTCTTATTAGCGATCCATCCACTGTTTGAACACGGGTGCCTTTTCCCGACTGATGAGCACTTCCTTTTCCTGATCATTTTTTAGCTGGATTTTTAGCTTTGCGTTAAAGTAATTGGAAATGGATTTAATACTTTCTGCCCGTATAAAGAATTGCCTGTTGGCTCGGAAAAAAATATCAGGGTCAAGTTCCTGCTCCAACTCCTCCATCGTTTGGGCAATTGGAATAGCTGTCATTGAGCTTTTCAAAAAAAGATGCGTGGTTTTGAATTCAGAGTAAACAAAGTCAACATCAGATACATCTATACTTTTGTATCCGTCACGATAAGCAACCAAAAAACGCATACGATATGTACGTTTGTGCATGAGTTCCTTTAGTACTCCTGCAATATTAGTATCAATGTTGCTGGATTTTGGCAGCGTTTTGAATTTTTCAAGTGCCTGTTGGAATTCGCCTTTTTCAACAGGTTTCATCAGATAATCAATACTGTTGACCTTAAAAGCCCGTACCGCATACTCATCATAGGCAGTGGTAAAAATAATCGGACATGTAATTTTGACGGCATCAAAAATAGAAAAACTGATGCCATCGGCTAACCGGATGTCCATAGTAATCAGATCAGGCATTGCATTGGATTGCAGCCATTGTATCGAATCTTCAACCGTTTCCAAAACGGCCACTACTTCAGATTGCGGTTCCAGTTCTTCCAACAGCCTTTTCAATCGGCCGGCATTAATACTTTCGTCTTCAATAATTACTACTTTCATATCATTATACTAATGGAAGGCGTACATAATAAAATCCTTCTGATTCATAAAAAACGGGAACCTTGTCAAACAAAATCTTATATCTGAATTGAATATTCTTATTTCCTATTCCTGTGGAAACAAGTGTTTTCCCCGTTGTAGGCTGTAAAATATTTTTAACCAGCAGATCATTTCCCTGAGAATAGATAAAAATCTTAAGCGGATTAGATACCGTTGCCATATTGTGTTTAATCGCATTTTCCACCAAAAGCTGCAGCGTTAAAGGTGGAAGTTGAAGATCCAAATGGGCCTCATTAATATTCGTTACTAAAACTATTTTGCCCTCCAGCCTTTTATTGAGAAGGTAAAAATAGGCATTCAAAAAATCCATCTCCTCCCTCAAGATTATGGTATCCCTGCTCATATTGGAAATCATGTATCGGTAAACCTTTGTAATGTTTTCCAGAAAAGCCGCTGCCGATTGTTGGTCTTCATGAATCAGCTCTGTCAGGGTACTGAAGTTATTGAATATAAAATGCGGGTCAAGCTGCAACTTTAGTGATTCCAATTCTGAACGTGTAGCCAGTTCCTGAAGCTGAGACGCTTTTATTTTCAACTCTGCTGCTTCTTCTGATGTCAGCCTCCATCGGTTAAGCAAAAATATTCCCGTATGGATAAAGCTTATAAAGAGCGACAAGATAGCTGCCATAAGATTGGATTGCCAAATCATCAAAATCTCATTTTGCTCCAAAACATCCGTAGGATAAAAATAGCGCCATAGGTAAGAGAAAAGATAATTGACAAGAATATTTCCAACGATGATAAAAACAAACTGCACAAATGCTCTAAAAAGAGGATTGTGTTCCCAACTGATCCAGGTGTTTAACTTTCGGCCTACCAAAAGACTTATCTCAGTAAGTACCCAACAATAGGCCAATAGTAAAATGAAATCTATCCATTGGTTGGAAAATAAAAAAGAATAAATATTGGCATTTTGAAACGGATTCAAGACAAAATAGGACGACAGGTAAACAAGGAATACCAGCGGTATGACAATGATTCTATAATATTTATAGAAAAAGTTCTGCCTGCTTGAAGATTTGGTTTTTATATCCATATATAGAAAAAAGACAACTGTAAAAAACTCCGAATACCCCTTAAAACAAAGATAGGCAAATCAATAGCGTTGCTATGTTATAGATGAGCAAAATAATACGCATCACAATTACAGGTTGGGAACAGAAAGAACGGTATTGGTAATCCCGAATACATCTAAAATTTTATAATGCAAACAAATTTGAAAGTTTAAACATCATAAAGCCCTTTTTTATTTACCAGACAATCATTTTTAGTAACCGAAACGGAAAATTCAACTTCTGAAATTAGGTCGGCGGCAACGACATCTTCTATTCTCTCTATATATATCGGATTTCATGGCATATATCACTTAGGCTATTTCCGAATTTTATTATTTTTTCTAATAAATCTACTTTTCTACTTTTAGCAATAATTTCCCAGGAATCTTCATATTTTTTCCTTTATATAGCATCTTCAGAAAAATTTCAGGAGAATTATCTTCTATTGATTTTGGAATAAACTCAAAATTAAATCTGGTTTGATTATTTTCTCCAATTTTTATTTCCTTGTTATCGACAACCGTATAAATTTCATACTTAGGCAAGGTTTTATCAAATGTATGAACAAGCATCACAATATTATTTTTCTTTCCCACCTTAAGAACTTCATCATCAGAAATTCCTATTAAATTTTGAGAATGTAGAAATTCCATTTCATCTCTCGAAATAGAATCTTTCAATTTTTGATTTTGTTCTTCCAGCAATTTTATTTTTGCTAAAAGCTTATCAGTCTCATTATTTTTTTGGGTTGTATTATTATCACAACTCATTGCCAGAATGCATATAACTGCAATTATTATGTGTTTCATAGATTATTTTATATTTATCAATGGCTGTTTTTACTCTATTTCTCCTAAAAAAAGACTCCATACCTCTTTCTTTTTATTTCCAAACGTTTTTTCTTCCGGATAGAAATAAATTCTTTGGGATATGTTTTTTTGCAGGGTTTCCGTATCTCTTTGAATGGTCAGTATATAAGATGCTGTCCAATAGTTGCCAAATGTTTTTACTTTCTGGATATTCTTTACTTCAAACTTTAATCCTTTAGAAGCAATTTTATCAAGCAGTTTGTTTACGGATATCTTGTCAGAAGTAAAAAAGTCGGAAACCAAAGTATTTTCTTTATACAAGGCATCAATCCTTTCTTCAAGCTGCTTTTTAAGCGTATTTGAAGCATTTTTATCCGAATACATTTCCAAAAGCTCATAAAAATCTTCCACTTTTGAGAAGGAGTTTTCTTCATAAGCTTCTAAAACCTTTATAGAAAAGTTAGCTTTTATACTGTTCTCTATAGCGGCATTGTTGGCTTGCTGTGCAAAAGCACAGTTATAAAAAAGGAATAGTATGAATGTAAAATACTTCATTATTGTTTGATTCTTATAAATTCAATTTTTCCTTCGTTGTCGTTTTTAATCTCTAAAATCTGCATTCTCTTAACGGATTCGGTAGGAATAACCAGTTTTTCAGAAAACTCATTTTTGTTGAAATACTCGGCACCCAAATCGTTTTTTAGCATGACAATAACTTCCAGATTATCCGATAAGATTTTATTAAGTTGTATTTTTCTGGTTTCCCAATCTTTAATGTCGGATTTCATAAAAGCTTTGAGCATCATGGCATAATCGTCAGGCTGTAATAGAATCTCCGTTTTTTCTGAAGCCTTATTTACTTTTACTTCCTGTTTTTTATAATAAGGACTTTGGATGACAATCTTTGTATTATCCTCTTTTACCGCCACTTCTATTTCAGAATTTCGGATAGGAATTTCCACTTTTTTATTGTCTTCAATCGTATAGGCTTTTACTTCTTTTGCCTGTATGGTTTCGTTCGTAAATTCATTTTTCAGTTGCAATTTCTGTGTCGGCTTTTTTCCTGGATAAACTAAAAAGGCAATCACTACGATTAAAACAGCTAAAAGACCAACGCCTATAAAATACTTTTTCCCTTTTTTTGATTGGCTTTCTTTCTTCCCTACAGCTACTTCCCTATTGGTAAAGACAAATTCATCCCAACCGGAAAACCCTGAAAATTGGCTTAAAATGTCAAGCATGTCTTTTCTTGGCAGCTTGGAATTGATTTCAGCCTTAAGATGCGTGTAAATCCATTTTTCGCTAATGCTTTGTCTGGTTTTTTCTTCAACCGACACAATCAGATTCTGGATATCCTGTGAAGTGAAACTTTTCCAGTTTCCTTGAAAATAAGGATACTGCTTCTGATAGTTCAAAAGCACTTCTTGTTTTAAAAGTTGGAAAAAGTCTAATTCGGTCATCAATAAAATGAATTCAAAAGTAGCTGGAAAGGTATAAAAATCTAGTGTAAATCTGCTGTAAAACTACTGTAAAAAGGTTACGGCCAAAGGAAAGTGGTTTTACCATATCAAATTTTGGATAGTGATCTAATCTTGCATCATTAATCTAAAACAAAAATCAAGATGAAATTAAAAATCACAATTGCAGGTATTTTATTTTTTGGAATGGCTTACGCACAACATGGCGCCAATCAGGTCTATACTAACCAGAATCCGTATAACTATAAAAATACGGGCGGGTTTCAAAATGCCGAAAAAGTCAGTTATAATGATGATGGCATTACCTATCGCATTGCTATCCTGAACAATGTAAAACCGGATTCGTATATGGTTACTTTAGGACTTAACGATGAAGCACTCTCTGTAAAAGATTGTAATGCCAAAATCAACAAACGTCTGGATGGTTTCAAAAGCGCATTGAAAAAAATGGGAATCAAAGATGACGAGATTTTTGTCGACTTTATTTCCCAAACCAAGATTTACGATTATAAATCGTCTACTGCATCGGGCCAAATCAACATCAGTCAAGTAGAAAAGGGATTTGAAATAAAGAAGAATATCATTATCAAGCTAAAAGATGCGGGGCTGTTTGATAGGGTGATCGATATGGCATCAGAACATGAAATCTATAATATTATAAAAGTAGATTATAAGAAAACCGATACTGAAAAGATCTATGATGAAATGCTTACTGAAGCCAGTGAGGTTTTAAAATCCAGAAGCAAGGTTTATGACAAATTCGGGAAAAGAGATTTTGAAGAAATGCCACAGCTGTCAGTAAATTTCTATAGTATTCAACCAGGAAAGCAATATAAAAATTATACTGCTTTTGAAAGCTCAGATACTAGTTATTATAATGAATACTATAGTTCTAACAAGGTAATGATTCGAAAAGAACAGCGAAAAGACAAGACTTTTTATTATGACGGTATTGATATCGATTCTTTTGATAAGATTATTAATCCTGACTCTCCTATTGTTGGTATCCAATATGTAATGGAGTTTAACATAACCTACAAAACGAAGAAAAAACCAAAAGAAGAAACTAAGAAATTATATCATATCATAACCCCTAACGGAGATGTAAGAACATTGGATCTCAAAAACTAAAAAAAGAAACAGCTTCAAGACAAGTGCTTTGAAGCTGTTTTTATACTTAAATTCAAATAAATTTAGACTCTCCCGTTCTTAATTTCCTCAACAATTTCAGGATTAAGCAATGTTGTCGTATCTCCAAAATTAGAGAAATCGCCTTCTGCAATTTTTCTCAGGATTCTTCTCATGATTTTACCGGAACGTGTTTTTGGCAGTCCGGAAACAAACTGAATTTTATCCAGTTTTGCAATTGGTCCGATATGACCTGAGATGTGCTGGTTGATTTCGTTTGCCAAATTGGCCCTGTCTCTTGATTCGCCATATTCCTTTAAAATAATAAATCCGTATAAGGCATTTCCTTTAATATCGTGTGGGAAACCAACAATGGCTGATTCTGCAACTGCCGGATGTTCGTTAATGGCATCTTCAATAGGAGCAGTTCCTAAGTTGTGACCGGAAACGATTACCACATCATCTACACGGCCCGTAATTCTGTAATAACCTACTTCATCACGTAAAGCGCCGTCTCCTGTAAAATATTTTCCCGGAAAGGCTGTAAAATACGTTTCTTTAAACCTTTGATGATCGCCCCAAATAGTACGTGCCATTCCCGGCCAGGGGAATTTAATGCAAAGACTTCCGACAATCTGATTTTCTTCAATTTCATTACGTTTCTCATCCATCAAAACAGCCTGGATTCCCGGCAACGGAAAAGTAGCATATGTTGGTTTTGTTGGTGTTATAAAAGGCAATGGTGAAATCATTATTCCTCCGGTTTCTGTCTGCCACCACGTATCTACAATTGGGCATTTCTTTTTACCCACATGGTTATTATACCAGTGCCACGCTTCTTCATTAATTGGTTCTCCTACGGAGCCAATTACTTTTAATGTTGACAGGTCGTGTTTCTCTACCCATTCGCTGTTTTCTTTTGCCAACGAACGAATGGCTGTTGGAGCCGTATAAAACTGAGTAACCTTATGCTTGTCGATAACTTCCCAAAATCTTCCGAAATCAGGATACGACGGAACTCCTTCAAAAATTACGGTTGTGGCGCCATTCAGCAACGGCCCGTATAGAATATAAGAGTGTCCGGTAATCCAGCCAATATCAGCAGTACACCAGTAAATATCGTTTTCTTCGTAATTGAATATATTTTTGAACGTATAGGCTGCAAAAACCATGTAACCTGCAGTAGTATGGAGCATTCCTTTTGGTTTTCCTGTAGAACCAGAAGTATAAAGTATGAACAGCGGATCTTCCGCATCCATAATTTCGGCCACATTATTAGGAACAGCGGCTTCCAATAAAGGCTGTAGCCATAAATCACGGCCGGTTTTCATGTTGATTTCTGCATTTGTTCTTTTGGCAACAAGAACTTTTTCTACTGTAGGGCATTTTTCCAGAGCTTCGTCAATAATACCTTTTAGATCGATTGATTTATTGCCTCTGTAGGCACCATCAGATGTGATGACCATTTTACACTGCGAATCGTTTACTCTTGTTGTTACTGCCGAAGCTGAAAATCCGGCGAAAATAACAGAATGTACTGCTCCTATTCTAGCGCAGGCCAAAACAGAAATTGCCAATTCAGGGATCATCGGAAGATAAATACAAACTCTATCGCCTTTCTTTATTCCCTGTTCTCTAAGAACATTGGCCATTTTTGCCACTCTATCATAGAGCTCGTTGTAAGTAATATGCTGTGCTTCTTCTTTTGGATCGTTAGGCTCAAAAATGATAGCTGTTTTGTTTCCTCTTTTTGCCAAATGTCTGTCAATACAGTTTTTGGTAATATTAACTTTAGCATTTAAAAACCACTTGACATCAGCCTCTTGCATGTCAAATTCCACAACCTTATCCCATTTCTGGTACCATGTGAAATTCTCATCAGCGATTTTGTCCCAAAATTTCCTCGGTTCGCGTATGGATTTGTTATAATGTTTAAAATATTGTTCCAGACTCTTGACTTGATAATAGCTCATAATCGTATTAATTATAGATGGATTGAATGACGGTAAATATAATAAACATTGCCGTAAATGAGTACTTAGAAAACATTATTTTTCCCGTGTTTATAGAGCAGAAAACTTATTTAAAACGTTAAATTATAAGGTAGAAAACCTATCGATGAACTATCTTTGCATAAATCCTGAAAATAAGATGCAAACTCGTAAAAAACTGCTTGGGCTGAAATGGCTTAAGCTTGCTCTTGCGGCAGTATTGGTTGGTTTTTTAGCCTCACTTCTTGCCATTTCGCTAAAACATGTAACAGAACATTATGAAGGAGTCTTTTTTGGCAGAGCCCAAAAGTATAATATCCTGCTTTTGGTACTTCCGTTTTTAGGACTTTCTGTAATCTATTTTTTAAGGCTTTATCTTTTTAAGAACAAAGAAAACAAAGGGATGAAGGAAGTATTTGAAAGCACCAAACCGGGTAAAAGCCTTCCTGCCTATAAAATTCCTTCCCATTTTATCAACGGACTAATTACCGTAGCTTTTGGAGGTTCGACCGGAATTGAAGTTTCTACCGTTGTTGCTTCTGCAGCCGTTGGTTCCATTGCACATTCTAAAGAAAGTTTTTTGAAAAAGTATAAGACGGAATTAATCTGTGCCGGAGTTTCTGCAGGTGTTGCCGCTTTATTTGCAAGCCCAATAGCCGGTCTTTTGTTTGCTTATGAAGTCATTTCAAAAAAACTATCCAAATCTTTCCTGTTTACAACTGTCATCGCAATAAGCGTAACATGGCTCTTTTTATTTTTTATGGATGAAAAGCCTCTTTTTGCTATTGGCCTTTCAACATGGAATTACCATGCTATACCCTACTTTATTTTATTAGGAATAATTGCCGGGTTGAATTCGGTTTATCTTACCAAATGTGTGTTACAGATAAAGTCGTGGTTTTTAAAAATAAAAACACCTTATTACAGGGTTGTACTAGGAGCTTTACTGGTTGGAGTTGGGATATTCCTTTTCCCAGAATTGTTTGGTGACGGTTACCATGCCGTTAAAGAAAATATAGCAAATTCAAGTAGAACTCCCGCTATTTCGGTACTTTTAACTTTAGCAGCCTGTATTGTTTTAAAACCAATTATCACGTCCATTACGCTTTCATCTGGCGGTGATGGCGGTGTTTTTGCTCCCAGTATTTTTATTGGGGCACTTCTAGGTCTTTTGCTTGCTTTTGTATCCAATCGTTTTTTTTGATGCGGGAGTGATTCCTTTAAATTTTATGGTTATAGGAATGGCAGCTATGCTTAGTGCCAGCATCAGCGCACCTTTTACTGCCTTGTTTTTAGTTTGCGGATTGGTAGGCAGTTATGCTTTATTTTGGCCTATTCTGGTTGTTTCTTTAGTTTCTAAATATGTAGCCCAAAAACTTTGCCCTTATACAGTGTATACTTATACTGCCAAAACAACTGCCTAATGCCAATTAAAAAAATTAAACGAACCTATCGTAAAACAAAATATGTCCTTTATAAAGAAACACTTGTTGATTTCAGGGAGCATTTTTGGGCATTTATAGGTTCTTTTGTCGGAATGGGATTGATTGCCTATTTACAATACGGATCGTTCAACGAAAATGATTTTGTATTTCTGATAGGTTCCTTCGGTGCTTCCTGTGTTCTGGTTTATGGCGTAATTCAGAGTCCATTGGCACAACCCCGCAATTTGATAGGAGGACATGTCGTTTCTGCCCTAATTGGTGTTACGGTACAAAAGCTGGTTCCTGATGTTTTATGGATTGCTGCTCCCCTAGCCGTATCATTATCTATTGTATTGATGCAGATAACAAAAACATTACACCCGCCAGGCGGAGCCACAGCATTAATTGCTGTTACGGGTGGAACACAGATAAAAGAGCTGGGATATGGTTATGTTATCTTTCCTGTATTGAGCGGAGCACTTATTCTTTTAATTGTTGCCTTGATTTTTAACAACCTGACTCCAAAAAGAAAATATCCATCCTCTCCTATTTTGAGAAAACGAAAAAGAAAAAAAAACATATAAAAAAAGCTCCCAATTCGGGAGCTTTTTTGTTTTTAAATTCGGGTCCAATATTGCGTCCTTCCTAACAAAGAAAAACCTAAGTAACCACGTACTTTGAGTTTATCGCTATTTTCGAGATTGATACGGCATTTGTATTCTTTCCCATTTCTGGGATCTAAAATAGTGCCGTCCTCCCAATTGTCACCATCTTTAGACAGTCCTTCAATAATCACCATTCCTTTTACAGGTTTGTCTTTTTTGCTGCCTTTGCATTTGTCACAGGTTTTGTCTTCTTTTCCTTTTTCAAGGATTTCTATAATCTTGCCGTAAATCTTGCCGTTTTTCTCATAGATTTCGACAATAGACTTGGCATCACCAGTTTCGTCGTCAAAGGTTTTCCATTTCCCTGTAACAGATTGCGCCTGTCCTGTTTGTATTCCTGCAAAGAGCAGAAAAATACAATATGCGGCTAGCTTTTTCATTTTCCAAAACTATAACGTATACCTACATTCACTCCTATACCACTGGCATTTACATACTGTGTTGGTATTCTTCGAGGAGAGTTAGGATCGGGAGCACCTTGTGTGTACGTGTCAGAAAAAACAAATTTCTTCTCATTGACAGGAAGGTCTGCTAATTGCTGGCCCGGAACTAATACGGAATTTCCGTTGGTAACAGCTGTGGTTCTGTATTCTGTTATTTCTGCCGATTTGCTCTTGATGCTCAGATTTTTGAATTCTACTTCTCCGAAAATCTGCAATTTTGGCGCTACAGGATACGTAACTCCCAATGCACCTACAAAACCGATACTGAATTTTGATTCTACTTCTGATTTGGCTTCGACATGGATATCGGTTCCTTGCCCACCACCATTAGTTTGGTTGGCTGTTGTTTCAATAAAAAGTTTCCCCGCCGTTGGAACAATGGCTCCAATTCTTGCGTAAGGATTTAATTTGCTTAAACCCGGAGTAATATAAATCGCCGGAATAATATCCAATCCTCTCAAATAGGCCACTTCTTCAGACTGCATCAGCGGACTAGTCAGTTTTCCTATGGTTTTATCATAACCCGAAAAGTAATTGAAACCTATTTCAGCTCCTATATAGTTATTAAACATATATCCAGCTGTAATATTTCCTTTAAAACCACCGCCTAAAGTTCCATTTAGGGATTTTATTCGCATACTTCCATCAGGATTTACGGTAATATCTGTTGATTGTTGGATCATTGTCAGCCCGTTCGGGTCGGCATTGTTAAATTCTGTTTTACCGGATTCGGTGACGAAGCCCAGGCCACCTCTAACATAAAATTCTTGTGCTTGGGTTTTTGTGCCTAATAAGGCGATACAAATCGTGCAAATTAGAATGCTTGCCTTTTTCATAATGTACATTTTAAGGTTTGAAGTAAATCAGTTATGCAGCTTTTTTATTGGGTTTAATGCCAGCCGCATATTAAAGTTAGCCATTTTACGCTAGACGCTAATCGATTTTAGCCATACCTTAACACTGTCATTTTTCTTAGTAAAGTAAAAAAACCTATTCTTGAAAAATTGACTATTACCAACTTTTAAGTTACTTTGTAAAAGATATATAAAGTTTGGTTTGGCACTTCAAATAACATATCCTATTATTCAAAACAGGCAGAAATTAAAATCTATTTTTGCTGTCTGTTTGGCCTTGTTACTTGTAGCCAACATAGCTCTCGATTATTTATATGCCCTATTTCAAAACAGCACATTTTATATTTCTGAATCTCTGCTGTTCAGTTCGTATTGGGTTTTGTTTCTTCCGTTGTGGGCATTATTTCAAAAGCTAATTAAGAAAACAGAAAAAAGGACCTTCAAATTGTTTCTTATAAGCTTGTTAATTGCTGTACACCTGCTTTCCTATCCCACATTAGTCTGGATCCTTTCAAAAGGTTTTTATTCCCATACCTTTTCCTTTTGGCAGACTTTTAATTTTGGCTTATCTGCCTATTTCATAAAAACAATAATCATTTATGGATTTCTATTCACGGTATTTGCTTTTTCTAATCAAAAAAATGAAGCCCTATCAGAAGGAATAATCGAAGAAAACAAAACGAAAAGTGCTATCAATTCTATTTTAATTTCTGATGGCAATAATAAAAGATCAGTAATCGCGGTCAATGACATATTCTATTTTTCTGCCAATTCTCCGTATGTTGATATTTACCATCTCAACAGGAAATACCTGCATTCCGAAACTTTAAAATCTCTGGAAGCCCAATTGGATCCTACCCAATTTGTACGTGTTCATAAATCTCATATCATCAACATAGATAAGATTTCATCTGTCCAATCCCGGCACAATAGCGATTATGATATTACCCTCACAAACGGCACTATTTTACGCTTGAGCCGTAATTATGTAAAGAATTTCAAACTCAGGTTTTCAGAACAACATCAGCTTACGCTAAAATAAACTCCGCTTAGCCTATTTGAGTTGGAAATCAATTGTTTTCATTATCATTTTGTATAAAAATTGAACCATGAAAAAAATGATGCTCTGCCAATTGATTTTTATGCAGCTGTTATTTGTAAACTGCAACGGACAACAAGTTAATGAAAAATCGCTAAATAGAAGCAATCCGATTGTTGGTGGTGGCTGTGATGGTTGCGAACTGATGTATACAGGAATGCCAAAAGAATTGCATGCTACTGATACAAGTCCGGGTTGGAATGAAAAAGGCCAAAAGCTAATTATTAGCGGAACCGTATTTCAGTTAGATAGAAAAACACCAGCGCCTAATGTCATTATTTATTACTGGCAAACCGACAATAACGGATATTATTCGCCAAGATCAGGAATGGATGACAGAGTAAAAAGACATGGTCATATACGAGGTTGGGTTAAAACCGATAAAAACGGAAAATATACCATCAAAACCATCCGTCCCGCTCCTTACCCTAATGATGTTTTGCCGGCACATATCCATTTGTCAATCAAAGAACCCGATGTTGCTAACGAATATTATACCGATGAAATCAATTTTGAAAATGACAAATTACTGGCTGCTCATTTTAAAAAATATCCGCAGGAAAAACGTGGTGGAAGTGGTGTTTTAAAAATTAAGATTAAGGACAGCGTGCAAATTGCTGGGCATAATATTATTTTGGGATTGAATATTCCTGATTATAGGAAAAAATAAGTGTTGAGGGATTTTATTGAATAACAAAACTTACAGATAAATACCTCTACAGTTCAAGCCAGATAAAAATGTCTAAGCAATTTATAGTTTAAAAATTTAAGTTAACTATATCCCCTTTTAAGAAAATTGATTTATTTCATATTGTTTTTATTTAATTGCCATCAAAAACGAAATTACCAATGAGAATTTTTTCAAAAAGGACATTAGTAGAATATGGAGCAAAAGAACCGCATTCATCACAGCAATTATATTATGGTATAAGATTGTATCAACACCAAACTTTTGCACCTTTACGAACTGCTATTTTTACGTAAATACACAAAGTTGTTACCTTTCAAAAGAATACTTACCTCAAAACATTCTCCGACTTAAAATAAGACACGGCATCCTGTATCGCACCATCTATTGGTCCATACCGCATTCCAAGTTCCTTAACCGATTTTTTATTGGTAAAATAATTATCCTGGCATAAGATACGCATATTAGTCAGGCTCATATTTGTTTCGATTCCGAAGAATCTTGCACAGTTGCCTCCATAACCCAATAGATGAAGCAGCCATTTAGGAAGTCCGATCATTATTGGCCTTTGATTGGAATGTTCGCTCAGCAATTCAAAAAAAGCTTTATAGGTCAGGTTGTTATTTGCCAAAAGATACTTTTCTCCGTTTTTACCTTTTTCAATACTAGTAATAATTCCTCTTGAAACGTCTTTGACATCTACAAAATTTTTGCCTCCAGGCGGATAAAACAATATGTGTTTCTTCCATCCCATTAGGATGATTTTTCCGGAACTGGGTTTCGTATCATAAGCGCCAAGCATAAATGTTGGGTTTACAATAATTATATCCATATTTTGTTTGTTCTGTAAAAGAAAATGCTCTGCTTCCAATTTGCTTTTGGCATAATACGATTCCTTAAACGGAAAACGGACTGCTTTATCTTCTGAACCCAGTTCAAAAAAATCACTGTGCCCTACTGTATTCGCAGAACTTACAAAAACAAATTTCTTGACTGAGCCTGATTCAAGCGCGGACTGGAATAAACGTATCGTGGCTTCACAATTTGCTTTTTGGTAATCGGAATAACGTAATAAATCTTGTCTGGTTTCTGCCGCAATATGGATAACCACACCGCAACCTTTCATGTAAGAAGACAAATCATCAAATAAATTCCCTTTTATCAATTCCAAACGGGAATGCAGCTCCCCTTTATAATTATCCGGATTGCGCACCAATGCCTTAACCTCCCAGCCAAGAGAGAGTATTTCATGTACTAAGTTTGTTCCTAACAAACCATTCGTACCTGTAATAAAAACTGTTTTCATACTTCTACACTTAATTCCCTTTTTATCGATCGGGTCAATAATGGTAATTTTATCCAGATGGGAAGAATAACGAGCATAAGCCAACTCATTCTATTGACCATAATTACCGTATCTCGTTTTAATAGTTGCTGAATACAATATTTTGCTACAGCATCAGGCTTAAGAAGCGTCAGTTTTCCTAAAAAGCCTTGTTTTTCAATTCGTCGGGTAATCTCAGGGCTTGTTTTCATCGCACCCGGGTTCACAACGCTGACAAATACATTGGTGCTTTTTAACTCTTCACATAATCCTCTGGAAAATGAATGCACGAAGGCTTTAGAAGCCGGATAAACCGTTTTGTAACCAATAGGGCAAAAAGCGGCCATACTGGAAACATTGAGTATATAGGCCTTATTTACTTTTTTCAGATTTGGAAGCAATTGATGCGTTAGCAGTGAAGTGGCCATTACATTTACCTGTATAATTTTGCTTATATATTCAGCCGAGGCTTCCTCAAATTTCCTGCTGCCGCCGGTTCCGGCATTGTTGATTAGCATAAACACGGAAAAGTTTGTATTGACCCAGGCAGCAAAATCCAACACATTTTCTTTGACAGACAAATCCGTTTCGTAATAAAAAACGGGTACGTCATATCGTTTTGAAATATCTGATGACAATTCCGAAAGTTCTTGTCCCGGAAGACTCGTCAAAATAAGTGGAATATTGTTTTTAGCCAGTTCATAGGCAAAAGCCCTTCCCAAACCCTGGCTGGCTCCGGTAACGACAGCATATTCTGTTTCATTGCCATGTGCAGCTGTTTCGTTATTCTTTTGTAGCATGATTATCTTTTTTTGTCAAAAGTATACTCCAGCTACTGCTAAAATGTTTGGATTTATATAAGCGAACTCCTTTTTTGTATAAAAACAAATATCTTCTAAACCACTATAAAACAATGACTTGGAAATACAAAAGTTTTAATTTATAAATCGGAACTCTTTTTTTTAAATTCTGAAGGTGTAAGATCAGTAAATTTCTTGAATGTGATATTGAATGAAGTCTTGGAATTAAATCCCGACTCAAAGGCAATTCCTAAAATAGACAGGTTGTTATTTTTACTATCACCTAACAATTGCTTTGCTTTTTCAATCCTGTACTTATTGATAAACTGGAAAAAATTTTCATTAAATCCTGTATTGATAACATATGAAAGCTGATGCGGTGTTATTCCCATCAATTGTGATAGCTTTATCAAATTCAAATCGCCATCAAGATATGGGGCTTGAGATTCCATAACTACCAATAGCCTTTGTTTTATAAGTTCGGTTTCCTCTTCGCCCAGCAGCCTGAATTTTTGAGGTTCCTGGGTTTTGTTTTCTTCATGTAATAAAAAGACACTTTCTGCTTGCTGAGGCTCAGCCGGGTAAACCTCTTCTTGCTTTAATGAATAATAAGCGATCGAATAAATCGCTATCAGAAAGGCAAAGTTTAAATAGGTTCCTGGTTTTTCTGCAATAAAAATGATGTTGTATACTGTGACTACTATACCTGAAGCCAATATGGTATAGGCAATATATTTAAGCCAATTTAGGCTGATTGGGTAAGTATCTGAAGAAAATTGCTGTATTTTTTTCTGGTGCCGGTTGATTATCTCACAGGAATAAAGCGCATAAAACAGACTCTGTATAAGCATGATTACTATAAGCCATGTTCTAAGGCTGTTTGTATCTGCCGTGTCATTAAAAAAAGATAATGATAATAAGGCCAAAAATAAAAATGCGAGCGGAAGGTGTTTTACTTCTTTAAGCGAAAATGAGAAGGTAGGATTTGTAAAATAAACGACGCTGTAATAAAATGTAAGCGGAGTAAAAAATTGCAGGGAATTCAAAATAAATAAAAATGAACTGCTAACAGATTGTATTCCAAGAATATCCAAAGCTTCATCAATCCAAAAAGTGCCCCATAAAAACAAAAATAATCCCAGCCATATATTCGCTTTCTTGTTGACCTTTAGCGGATTTAATAGCACCAGCATCGTCAATAAGGCAAAACCTCCTAGTAGAAAAATTAAAATCAATCGGTCAATATATATCATGGGCAATTAGCGCTTTTAGGTTTATGCATCAGGCTCAGGATCTCCAATCGCTTATGCCATCATTATATTTTACATGTCCAAAGCCAGGCAACATCTCATTTTCTCTGGTAATAGAATATTCAATAGGTTGATTGGGTATTTTTCCTTCCTTCCAATTTACATAGCATTCTTCCAGTTTTTGAATTTCTTCGTCTTTCGTCAGGTTCATGTCCATACCATACAACATATTTAGTAGTTCTTCAACTTCTGGAAGTGTATTTTTATCGGTATGGATCATTGGTGAAAGCCTTACAAATCGTTTCAATTGAGCCGAATTCAGACCATTTTTATAATCTTCTCCAAATAAAAACATAAGTGCCACATAATTGGACCAGTCTGGTGGTTCGTATAATATGGTTTTGGCCTGGTTTACAATCGCCATTTTAAAAAATTGCAATTGTGGTTTCCATAACCAGAATTTATATTTTTTCCTTCGTTCTTTGATGGTTGTCTGCTTAATGTCGTAAAACTTCTTTTTATCGTCATTTGACATTGATTTATTTGAAGTTCCCAAAGAAACCAAAGTGATGGAATCTTTCGGTACTCCAGATTTGATAGCTTCAATGACTCCGGCTGCAATTGGATTGTTAAATCCGCCCAAAGCACCATCCCATAATTCAAAAAAAACTCCAGAATTCTTTGCTTTGAAACGGGCAGGAAAATCAAAATACTGTATTGGAGCATTTGAAGATCCATGAATAGCTTGTGTCAGCTTTACCGAGTCATAATAGGGTCCGCTGCCATACGACCTGAAGAATTTGGCCCGGTTATTCAACGCATCATAGGTACAGACAATGAGTTTTAAGTCAGGCTTACCAATAAATTCAGGAAGCTCGTTCATTTGCCTTTTAGCCGATTCGGAAAATAGTTCTATAAATGCTTTTCCTTTTCTTTTAGAGCTGTATTTTGGCCCAATGCTCTTGATATAATCAACCGGAAAAAAACGTTCCCAAAATGAGTTTTTGCTAAAAATTTTCTCTCTGATTTTCTGATCTTTGAATAGCGAAATAGCTTTCTCCAAAGGCCAGTCTTCTACCAAAGCCGCAAGGATAATACTTCCTCCGGAATTAGCAATTACCATATCAAATTCTTTTAGAATGGCATGGCCTGTTTTATCAGGATATCTGTCTTTTAAAGTAAGTAATTGCAATAAGGACCAGCTTCCGCCTCCGTCAAGCGATAGTATTTTATACATCTTGGTAGTTTATGGGACTCTAATTTAGCTATAAAAATAAACGCTTTTCCGTTTGTATCAAAAATTAGCTTAAAAATAATGGGCATTTCCTATTTATCTGTAAGTGATTTTTCTCGCAAAGACGCTGAGTCGCAAAACACTTAAGGTTATAGATTTGTTTTAAGATATATCTTTATTGAAATAAATTTAAATAATTGAAAATAAAACAATTGAATATATTTATTTAAAGTTTTTTTATAACTCTTTCAGGGTAATCAGTAATAATACCATCCACTTTCAATTGTATCATTCTGTCGATATCCTTTTCGTCATTTACGGTCCAAGGAATCAAACGCATGTTCATTTTCCGTACTGAATCTGCCAGAGCTTGATTGACTTGTCCGTAATGTGGACTGTAAATTTGAGGCTTAAAATCCAATTTTTCCAAATTCTTGGAAAGTCCCTTATCGCCTGCCAAAAAAGCAATTATTACATCAGGATAATTTTTATGCAGTGCATTCAGTATAGCAGGATCAAAAGATTGAATGTTGCACCTATGTTCTATTCCTTTTTTCTTGACAATTTCCATAACCATGTCAACAAATACATCTGGTTGTGGTTGGGATTTGCCATATTGGTCAGCACCTGACTTAATTTCGATATTATAACGTATTTGTTTGTTTGGTCTGTTTTTGGCGGTATAAGCTTCGATATCGTCAATCAATTCTGTAAACAGCGGCTTATAGGCCTTAAGCTTTTGCTGGTCAGGAAAATGCGTATTTCCTTTTGAGCCGATATCAAACTTCCGAATACTATCATATGTCATATGATATAGATTGTATGACTTCTCCTTTTCACGGGTAACAGGCATGCCATTTGGCAACGACACATATTCAGACGACATAAAAGGTTCATGAGAAACCACTACTTTTCGATCTCCGGAAATGACTACATCAAGCTCAATCACGTCTGCTCCTTTGTCTACAGCACTACGAAAAGCTTCAAGACTGTTTTCTGGAAAATGCCCCCTGTCTCCGCGATGGCCCTGAACTTCAATATCAGGCAATTTTGCTGTAACGGTATGAGTTGTTTTGCAAGAAGCCACTACCAGTAGCGCAACAAGAAGAAATACAGGATTTTTTTTCATTATTCAGAACTATATATTTTGGAAAAGAGAACACCTCTCTTTACAAATATACAATTTTCGCCAATTTTATTTTGCTAGTACTTTACAAACTTGCTGGTTGAAATTCCTTCATCAGAATAAATCTTAGCAACATAGTTTCCTGATGACAGGTTCGATATGTCCAATGCTTTGGAGTTAGTGGTATTGCTGAATATCATTACAGGTTGCCCCATCATATTGTATATAGCAATAGATTTCATTTGCAACTCATCCTTATTTATAATAGTTAGAATATCTTTTACCGGATTTGGAGAAATTGTAAAATGATTTGAAAATTCATAATCCTTGCCACCAAGTGATTCAATTGTAGTCACCACTGTTTCCGTCATGATGGGCAGATTAAAATCAAAATAAATATTGGCACCATTGCTAAAACTGTCACCAGGTGCCAAAGACGGCTTAGTTTTGATTTTAAAAGCAATATAGCCATCATTAATATGGTCATAAAAAGGAAGGTCGATATCCTTAAAAACAAATTCAACCATATTGACATCATTAATCTTAGTAGTAAAACTATGACTGCTTTCTATTGGAGAAAGACTACTTATGTCGAAACGATCCAGATCGATAAGATCTTTAACTACAATATTATTTGCAATAAAATTGCCTGTATTTTCAAATCGGATAATATAATGTACATATTCTCCTATGATAGAAGAAGAAACCGAAAGTCCCTGAAGACAGGTTTTATCATTCGGGTCAAAGGAATTAACTACTTTCTGACGTAAAATAGCCCTATTGTCTTCCGGAACAGCATCAGGTAAAGAAGATGATATTTCAACCTTATAATTAAGAATGTCACCCTCATTGAGCGAAGGACTGTCAGCAGGCGTGTTCAGCCTAAATCGAATTGTAATGGTACGTGATTCAAAAGGTTTTAAGTTTGAAAAAGACCATGACATTCGACCCGGATCTTGTGCTCCTTCTGCAGGAGAGAGTGGCTCAGGATTCAGTAAAGCAGCATCAAACTGTAACTGAATACTACCCGACTGTATTCCTGTTCCTTTATTTCTGTAGGAAATGGCATAATTGCCAACATAACCAGGTACAGCGTCACCTAATGGAAGCAGGGTAACTTCAAGATCAGAATGTTCTCCTTTTGTTTTTAGACAAAAACGCTGTTCTAATGGTTGCTGCTGGCTAGAAATAGTATAACTAATGCTGGGAGGCGAAACCTCAAAATAAGTCGGATTAGCAAGTAATGGAATTATAGTA
Source organism: uncultured Flavobacterium sp. (assembly GCA_964518395.1). Classification (GTDB taxonomy): domain Bacteria; phylum Bacteroidota; class Bacteroidia; order Flavobacteriales; family Flavobacteriaceae; genus Flavobacterium. The sequence goes on along the minus strand of CAZFGA010000002.1, from coordinate 155,944 downwards.
GCGGTTCCATGTAACAAGGGCAGGTCATATTGTCCACTCTTATCAGAAAAATATATTGTTTCTTTTGTTCCCTGAATGACTTTATAACCCGCATAAGAAACAACAATATCCTCTGCACTACAACCGTCCTTGTCGGAATCGAAGGTAGTACTGCTTCTTATTATGGCATAACGACCGCCTGGAGTAAAAGAGCAATAGGAATTGACTTCACATTCTGTGCCTGACCTTACTCCAAGTTGTGATTTTATCGGGTCTATTTCACTTTCGTCGGCGCATATATAACGAAGAAGCGGAGCGGTTAACAATGACTGCCCTAAAGAGGCATTATGTTTTCCGTTTTTTATAAAAAGAGAAGCAAGTATTGGATTTGAATCAAAACTCAGTGTCTCAACACCCAGGCATTGGGTAATGTCCAAAGACTGTAATCTATTGTTATTAAAGCTAATCGATTGCAAGCTTTCATCTGCCATAACAGTCAGTGCACTCGTAAGTCCGTAGTTATTACACGATAAAGAGGTTAGCCTTTCAAATCCACGTACATCTAACAAAGTCAGCGGATTATTCCTAAAATTAAACCCTCTGGCATCCAGTTCAGGGCATTCATAAATCCTAAGATTTTCCAGCTGATTGTATGAAAGGCTTAGTTCCGAAATTAACGGGCAGGAAATAGTTAAAGCCGATAACTTATTATTGTCTGCAATGAGGCTTACCAATTCCGGATATCCAATCAGGTCAGTAAGTGAGGCCACTCGATTATTTTGCATTAATATGCGCTTTAAATTGCTTAGCCCCCTAATATTCAAAGCTGTCAGAGCATTATTAGAACAATTGAGTTCTTCTAAAACTGTTTGAGCCGACAAATTCAGCTGTGTCAGGCGGTTGTTATTGCAATATAACTTCTTGATAAAATTTCCTGCTAATTGCAATAACGTCAATTGGTTATTATTACATTCCAAATCACGAAGTCTTATCAACTTACTTGCGTCAAGAACTGTTAATCGATTAAAAGAACATTCTAGGTCACGGAGACGTCCATTGCCTAAAAGATCTAGGTGGGTCAAGGAATTATAAGAACAATATAGATATTCTAAATTAGGAGAATTATTGACTTCCAATGAAACCAAATCATTATGTTGGCAATCCATAAAATTCAGACTCGGATTATCCAAGATCAAGTTTGTCAATCGATTGTTGGCACAGGAAAGGCTATACAGTTTGGTACATGTTGTTAGGTTTAACGAAACAATTTCGTTATTGGCACATTGTAAGGAGGTTAATAAAGGTAACGCTGATGTAGAAATAGTGAGTAATTTATTATCATTACACAGTAAAGTCATTATTTTTTCAAAATATTCAATTCCGGTAAGATCCGTAATAGCAGAAGAAGATACATTCAGATAACTCACAGCCAAAGCTTCAGCAACTTCAATCTCCCCGTTCCCATTGCTGTCAATACGGATATATTGTCCTTGATGATTTTTAGCAATCTCATTGTTGGCCTCAGCAGCCAGCAATTTTGCTTTAAAATTAGCATCGGGTATATAAAGACCTTGACCATGTACGACCTGCCAAAAGCAAATCATTAGGAAGGCACAATATAGCTTTTTCATGGGGATATATTTGCACAGCGTAAATATATCTTAAAAAAATCATAAAAAAGTATATTTTGAAAAGTTAATGTAAAGATTTTTTAACAATTTATGCATTATGCCATCATTTCAATTGTTCAGCATATTCATTTTTCCCTAAATAATTTGCTGATACGTTTTGGAGCTTTAAAACGATAGCCTACATAAAATTCCAAAAATTGCTGCTGGTCGTCGACATGAATCAGGGCATCAGAATTATATGAAAATGAGTTGAGACTCGTGGCGGTTCCGGCAAAAAAACGTTCAGAATTATAACCTAACGTTAGTCGGAATTGACCCTGAAACGAAAGACTTTCCAAAACTTCATCCGGTTTACCATCAGTATAAATAGTTTTAGATTTGTTATAGCCTAAACCTCCATAGGTACCAGCAGATATAAGAAATCTATCACTTATAATCCAATTGTAATAATATCCAGGACCAATAGCTATATCAAAAATACAGTCTTTACTTGGACCATTATTTTTAATCTGTGTAAAATAATAACTGACACTTGGCACAAAACTGCCGGCGCTTTTTCGTTGCCATTCACTCTGGAGAAAAATTGTGCGAAACGAAAAATCTCGGTTAAATATATAAGATGTGCTCCCTCCTATTTTTTGTACCTGAAAATGAGGAAACAAAAGGTTTTCTTGTGTTCCAATATCTGCCCTATCCACATAAAACCCTTTAGTTTTGAGATATTGTAATTCCTGCATCCACGAACCAAAATACAGTCGTGTTCCAAAATTATAAAACTTTGTATGCCCCTTAATAGCATCGTCTTTGTTAAAACGAATGAATTCTGGTGTATACCCTAAATCTATTTCAATAAATTTATAAATCAGTGTTAGTGTTGAGCGCAACTGCTGATTAGGTGATAATGTAAAATCCGAATGACTTGCTCCATCTTTTATACGAAAAGAATTAAAACTGTTGCTAAGCCCAAGACGAAGCTTGATATGGTCGTCATATTTTTCTATACTCTTTTGAGCAGAAAGCGTATCTGCAGTTTGCGCCTGACAAAAAGCAGTATAAAAAACGATAAAGAGCAGGGCGTATTTTTTTACCATTTGCTGCGCAATTCTTTTTATGCAAGATACTAAATTAACACCTGAAAAATCAAAGTAAGCTTTTATATTATGCGGTATTATCATAATTTGCATAATATTAAATTAACTACAATGATGAATAACGCCAGAGTATTTAAGATGTCTTTTGCAGGTGTTTACCCGCACTATATCCATAAAGTGGAAAAAAAAGGACGTACCAAAGAAGAATTGGATACCGTTATTTTTTGGCTAACGGGATATAACGAACAAAGCCTACAGCGCATAATTGATGATAAAACAGATTTGGAAACTTTTTTTGCTGAAGCGCCTCAAATGAATCCCAATGTTTCTAAAATTACAGGAGTTATCTGCGGTTATCGTGTTGAAGATATTGAGGACAAGCTGATGCAGAAAATCCGCTATATGGACAAGCTGGTAGATGAATTGGCCAAAGGAAAAGCAATGGAAAAAATACTAAGGCAATAAATAATTCGTGCTTATAAGAACAGGTGGAACTTGAAATTTTTGAATCGTTCCCTACGGATTTTCGTATTTTCTTAAAAAAGCTATAAAAACTTAGGTAATTATATATTAATTTACACTAATCCATTAATAAAGAAGCCCCAGTCATGGGGCTTTATTTATTCTTAGGATTGAATTTCAATGCTTTGAGCAGAAGCTTGTCGAATTCTGACAGTTCCTGTTCTGGCAGTTCCAAATCTTTGAGCCTTATGTAATATACGGGCTCATTATTTTCACCTATAGGCAAAGGAATCGTCTTTGTTTCCTTTATTTCTACGCCCAAAAGTTTCTGAAGGTCTTTTATGCAGAAATACCATTCTCCGTTAAATTCGGCTTTCTTGATACTGTCGTTTTTTAAAAGAGCCTCTTCGGTTATGTTATGCATTTATCAAGTCTTTATATTTTGTCCTTACATTGGAATTCAAAAGTAGCAAATTAAACCTTTCGCTATTTTTCAATTTCCTTAAATTATACCTAAATACGAATTCATCCACATATTTCTGCATGTGTTTCCTGCTCCACCAATTGTAAATACCATTATATCCTCTTTTTAGGATGCCCCAAAATCCCTCGATTGTATTGCTGTGGATTTCTGGATTGTCAAAAGAGACATACTGCTTTCTGCCGTGGTCAACCACATGGTGGTCATAGTCCGAACTTAAATCCCTATATCCCATCCATTCGTCAGAAATCAGCACGCTGTCAAATGCAACATGCTTTCTTATTATCGGCTGTATAGTTTTTGCCTGAGTATTGGGTATGACGAAAGCCTTTAATCTTCCTCCTCTTTCCAATAGTCCAAGTACAGGAACTTTGTCCTTAAAACTTCTTCCTTGCGACAAAGGCACTTTCTTATCCTTGTGTCTGTTTTTGTTTTTCCCGCCTACAAAGGTTTCGTCAGCTTCCACGATACCTTCAAGAGGTTTGTCATTGTCAATACCATAACAAGCACGAATTCTCTGTAACATGAACCAAGCAGATTTCTGTGTTATTCCAAGCTCTTTTGACAGCTGTATTGAAGATATTCCTTTCTTGTAAGAACATACAAGCCATATCGCCAAGAACCATTTCTGCAAGCCAATCTTGGTATTGTCGAACATTGAATTTGTCTTTACATTGAAATACTTTCCTGTGTTTTTACATCTGTATTTATTTCCCTTGCATTTATAGACTTTCGATGTCGGGTCAAATGGACTGACAACTCCTTTATACCATAGGATTTTTTCCAAATGACTGATACACGACTGTTCGTCAGGGAAAGCTTGGATGAGTTCCAAAACTGTTTTGTACTCTGTAAGAAACATAGGCAATAAGATAGCTTGAATTCGAAATACAAGTTACTACAATTTTACATCAAAAACAAATTTAGTGTAATAATCTACTAATAATATTTTCTTAAAATTTCACTATATTTGAGCAGAAAATATTAGTTAGCGTTAGCTATTACTCTGTCATTTAGGAAATCTGGTAAATTTCAAACACGTAACAGGTAATAATTATACGCTCATGCTTAGGCGTGGGTGTACTTATTCCATTACGTAAGGTTTACCAGAGCCTCTAAAGGTGGGATATAGTTACAAACCCACGCTTTTTTGTTTCATAACCTCTGCTTCGGGTTTGGGTGGAATTAAACAATTTCACTTATGAAAAAAATTCTCCTATTTATCCTCTTATTTTATACCTTAGCAGGTGTATCACAGACCCTTACAAAGAAATACAACAACGTAAACAACAGGTATGAGTATTTTGACAGTCGTGGTAACATGGTCGGTTATCAATTTTATGACAATCTGGACAAGTCTTGGAAATATTACGAAGTTCCACAGAAACAGCAGAGTACATATGTCCAGCCTATCAATCACAACCGAGTAAATCAGGCTCTGGCTACAAAGCAAGGCAGATATGATGCAAATGTGCAAAAAATCCAAAATGCTATAGAAGACATAGCCGATAAAATCATGAGCCTAGAAATAAATGAGAGTGCCCAAGAACGAATATCAGAAAGGTTTGACATAATACTTAACAATCTGAACAACTCTAAGTATAATTATTCAAACACTACAACAACAAATAACGTCATCAATTGGATGTATAATGAGATAAACAAAGCAATCAAGCAAGAAACCGAATAGATATGACAAACAAGGATATTTTAAATGCTTACCTAAAGAAAGTTACAGAAGAAAAGGATTCTTTAAAGGCAGAAATTAAAGCTTTTTTTGAAGAAAACAAAGACAATCCAAATGTATATGGCTTAACCAGCGTTACTTTTAGTGATAGAGTAACTATATTCAGCAACAAGTACAGCTTTAGTTATCCTGAATTATTAGGCGGTGACCCAATCAATGCATTTGAGGCTATCAAGAAGACTTTGGAGATTTACACTGACCTTCTTTATTATCCTGACCATCTAATGGAAATTTTACGGCAAAATAAGGGGCAAACTCCTTCCAGTTAGGGTCTTCAAAGTCAATTTTTGGTTCTAAAGATACAGGACAATCAAAGGCTTTTAGTAAAGCATTTAATTGCAATGTTTGATTTCTTAAAAAACCAACTAACACGGATTTTTGAAAATTAAAGTCCATAATTTTAAAGTATTAAAAAAGCCACTCCAATTACGGGTGGCTTTTGTTGTTAATAAAGTTTTAGAAAATTCTATCTGATTTCGATACCGAAACCGAATTCTCTCCTGAGAGGCACTTCTAACCATGTATCCTCGTCAATTTTGATTTTTAAAAGAGCTTTGTCTAAATCCAAAGAAAATCCATTACTCTTTAATTCCTCTTCTCTGTTTATCAATTCAGTGATAGCATCAGATACTTTCTTGCTTATTAGCATAATACAAAAATTAATTGTTAATAATACAATAAAGACTTAAATAAACTGAAACTGTTACACTTTTGCACATATGAAGAGTTTACAAGAAAAAAGAAGTGTAAACTTGTATATAATCACCAAAACTTAAATTTATATTTTAAAATTCTGCAATTCATAATTCCTAATTCTAAATTCTTCATTTTTACACTATTCCTAATTTTACCCTCTTAAAAATACATACCCTAAAAAATAATTCTAAAAATTTCCTTTAATTTGTACAAACGCAAATAAAATGGAATTCAATCCTGACGAACTCGATCAAAAAGCCATCTACAAACTCATCAGCGGAGCCGTTATCCCGAGACCTATCGGATGGATATCAACCATTAGTGAAAACGGCATTCGTAACCTTGCCCCGTTCTCTTTTTTTAATGTCGTAGGAGATGATCCGCCTCATGTTATGTTTGCAACGGCCCATACCAATCAGCAGAAAAAAGACACTCTCGCCAATACATTAGCCACCGGGCAGTTTGTTGTAAACCTGGTTACGGAAGATATTGTTGAGGCTATGAATACTACCGCACAGACCGTACATTCAGATATAGATGAATTTGAACTTGCCGGTCTGACTCCTGTTCCATGCGTTAAAGTAGCTCCTCCCAGAGTTAAGGAAAGTCCGATTTCTTTTGAATGTGAGCTAGTTCATCATTATTCCCTTGAAGGGCATAAATATGGTGGCGCGACTGTTGTTATTGGTAGGGTTGTGATGTTTCATTTTGACGAAAAAGTACTGCTCGATGACCATAAAATCAACATGGAAACTTATAGACCCGTCGCAAGGCTCGCTGGATCAAACTACTCCAAATTGGGAGAAATATTTGCAATTAAAAGACAATAACAAAACGAAACTTACCCTGCCAGGGTTATAGTTTAAAAAATATATAAAATGAAAATATCCGTAATTGGCGGCGGTCCGGGAGGACTCTATTTTTCTATACTTACCAAAAAGGCCAATCCTGAATTCCAGATAGATGTTTATGAACGCAATAAGGCAGATGATGCTTTTGGGTTTGGAGTGGTTTTTTCGGATGAGACATTAAGTGAATTTCTTTCGCGTGATCCGAAATCGTATGAATTAATCCGTAGCCGTTTTGCCTATTGGGACGATCTTGATATCGCACGCGATGGACAAAAAGTTCGTATTACAGGAAATGGATTTTGCGGCTGTTCCCGAAAAACATTACTGCAACTTTTGCAGCAAAGATGTCGTGAAGAAGGTGTAAACTTACATTTTGAACATGTAATAGATGACCTCACTGAACTTAAAGACGCTGATGTTATTGTGGCATGTGACGGTATTAACAGCCAAATAAGAGACAGACAAGCTGCTGATTTTGGAACCACTTCTTTGCTTCAAAAAAATAAATTTGTATGGATGGGCTCTACCCGTCCGCTTGATGCTTTTACCTATTTTTTCAGGAATACGCCTTATGGTCCTATTGTAGCCCATACCTATCAATATGAAGAAGGAAAAAGTACCTGGATATTTGAAACTTCACCTGAAACTTGGGAAAAGGCAGGTTTCATGACTGAAAATGAAGAAGACACTATACAAAAACTAGCTGAGTTTTTCAAAGAAGAACTGGATGGACACGGGCTGATTTCGAACCGATCACACTGGAGAAATTTTCCGATTATCACAAATGCCGTTTGGCACAAAGACAATGTTGTGCTTCTGGGTGATGCCAAAGCCACAGCCCATTATTCCATTGGCTCAGGAACCAAACTTGCTATGGAATGCGCTATTGCCCTGGCCGATGCTATTACCGCGCATCCTAATACTATACCGGAGGCTTTTCAAGCTTATGAGCAAAGTCGCCGCAAACGTGTTGAAATGATTCAGCACGCTGCCAAAGTATCTTTGGAATGGTTTGAAGATATGGACAGGCATATCCGGCAGGATTTTCTGCCGTTTGCCTTTGGTGTCATGACACGTTCTAAAAAAGTTACCTTCGAAAATCTTGCCATCAGAGATACCTCTTTTACAGATGCCGTCCTTAAAGATTTTAATAAGTCTATAAGTAACACTGAAAGTAAAACACCACCAGCCTTCACTCCTTATCAACTTCGCCAAATGCATTTGCAAAACAGGATTGTTATGGCACCTATGGAGCAGTATGCGGCCCAGAACGGATTGGTTTCCGATTGGCATCTGGTTCATTATGGAAGTCGTGCGACAGGTGGCGTAGGACTTATATTAACAGAAACCGTTGCCGTAAGCGAAGAAGGAAAAATCACTTTAGGTTGCTCGCTTATAAACACTCAAAAACAAATAGATAGCTGGAAAAAAATAACCGATTTTATCCATCAAAACAGTAAAGGAAAAATAGGAATTCAGTTGGGACATTCCGGCAGAAGAGGTGCCGTAAAACGTCCTTGGGAAGGCCATAATGAACCCATTGAAACTCCTTGGAAACTATTCGCTCCTTCTCCATTACCTTACAACGATAAAATGCCTGTACCTAAAGAAATGGATAGGCAGGATATGCAAAATGTTATTTCACAATTCCGTCAAGCAGCAAAAAATGCAGAACAGGCCGGATTTGATATGATTGAATTACAGGCTAATCATGGCTATTTACTGGCTTCATTCTTGTCGCCACTAACCAATAATCGTAAAGACGAATATGGAGGAACTGTCACCAACAGACTTAAATTTCCATTAGAAGTATTCCATGCAGTACGAGAAAGTTTTGATGCAAATCGCCCTATTTCCGTAAGGATTTCGGCAAGCGACTGGGCAGAAGGAGGCATTACTCCTGAAGATGTGTTGGAGATAGCAAAAGCATTTCAACAAGCAGGAGCTGATTGTATTGACGTATCCTCAGGATATACCGTAAATTATCAGAAACCTGCTTATGGAAGAATGTACCAGACTCCTTTTTCAGACGCTATACGAAATTCTATAAATGTTCCGGTAATTACAGCGGGAACAATACAAGACATTGACCAGATTAACACTATCATACTCAACAGGAGAGCTGATTTGGTAGCTTTGGGAAGACCGTTACTACTCGATCCTGGTTTTGTAAGAAATGCCCAAGCCTATGAGCAATATCATGCAGAAGACATTCCAAATGCTTATGAAGCCGGAATCTCACATCTTTATCCTTATAAATTAAGTGAAAGAAAAACTACTGAAGGAATGAAGAAAGCATTGAAACCGGAAAGCCATAAAAAATAGTTGATAGTTGACAATCGATAGTTGATAATTCATAATTCGTAATTAAAATGTACCAAGATAATTTCGCACAAAAGCACTTGCCATCCCAAAAACTGCAACCGGACTATGTTTACAGCCATCCGGATTTTCAGCTTCCGGAAGAACTTAACTGCGTAGAAAAGCTATTGGATTTTCATATCAAAGATGGACGAGGGCATCATATTGCCATGCGTACTTTTGAAAAAAACTGGACTTATCAGGATTTATATGAAAAAGCCAACCAGATTGCCCATGTGCTGGTCGATGATTTGGGACTGGTTTCTGGTAATCGCGTACTGATACGTTCTGCGAACAACCCTATGTTTGTAGCTTGCTGGTTTGCCGTGTTGAAGGCTGGTGGTATTGTAGTCGCTACTATGCCTTTGCTACGCGAAAAAGAACTCGAAGTCATGATTGACAGTGCCGAAATCTCACATGCTTTTTGCGATTATCGCTTGGAAGAAGCACTGGCTTCGGTCAAATCATCTTTTCTTAAACAGGTCATTACGTTTGACGGTTCAGAACAAAGCCTATCAAAACTGGAAACGCTAATGCATAACAAGCCTAAGGAATTCCAAAATTTCCCAACAAAAGCAAATTCCATTGCACTTATTGGTTTTACATCTGGTACTACGGGAAATCCAAAAATGACCTCACATTATCATAAAGACATCCTACTTATCTGTGAAGCCTTTCCTAAATATTCCTTACAGCCTGTTCCTGAAGATATTTTCACCGGAAGCCCTCCATTAGGTTTTACGTTTGGTTTGGGCGGACTTGTGCTTTTCCCTTTCTATTTCGGGGCATCAACATTCCTGATTGAAAAACCTAGTCCGGAATTATTGCTGGAAGCTATACAAAATCATAAGGTTTCTATTGTATTTACTGCTCCAACAGCCTGGAGAGTTTTGACTACCAAAGTAGCAGATTATGATATTTCGTCACTGCGTAAATGTGTCTCAGCAGGCGAAACATTACCTGAAAAAGTATGGGAAGACTGGTATGAAACGACCGGCTTAAAAATCATAGACGGTATTGGAGCAACAGAAATGCTACACATTTTCATCTCATCAAACGAAGAGAATATGAAAAAAGGCGCTACGGGACTACCAATACGGGGTTATGAAGCCCGTATCGTAGATCGCAAAGGCAACGAATTAGGAATCAATGAACCTGGCAAGCTGGCAGTAAGAGGAATTACCGGTTGCAAATACCTGAATCGAACCGACAAGCAAAAAGAATACGTACAGGATGGCTGGAACCTTACAGGCGACATCTTCCGTAAAGACGAAGAAGGTTATTACTGGTTTGTAGCTCGCGGTGACGATATGATTATTTCCTCAGGCTACAACATTGCTGCTATAGAAGTTGAGAGTGTATTGCTCAAACATGAAGATATCTCAGAATGTGCTGTAGTAGGACTGCCTGATGAAAACCGAGGCATGCTGGTTTGTGCTTATATTGTCCTTGCGGACAAATCTAAGGCTTGTGACGAGTATGTCAGGACTTTGCAGGACTGGTTTAAGGAAAACGCGGCTCCTTATAAATATCCAAGAGAAATCCGTTTTCTGGAACAGCTTCCAAAGACGGAAACAGGAAAAATACAGCGATACAAATTAAAGGCTTTTGGCAAGGGAAATTGAGGAAAATTCACTAATATTATCCTTGATAATTTCTTTTAAAAAACAAACAAACTAATGAGAAAAGTATTTGTCGTATTAAGCATCACGGTATTGGCCATTATCGGTATAATGACCTATATCAACTGGAAAGCCAGCTTCTTATTGCTAATATTCATCCCTTTGATTATCATGGGATTGTATGATATGTTTCAATCAAAAAAAACAATCCGAAGAAACTTCCCGCTTGTGGGAAGAATGCGCTACCTTTTGGAATCTCTAGGCCCTGGCGTACGCCAATACTTTATTGAAAAAGATCTCGATGGAAAACCTTTCAACCGTTTGGAGAGGAGTCTTGTATACCAGCGAAGCAAAAAAGAGACCGATTCTAATCCGTTTGGTACCCAATTGGACATCTACGAAATAGGCTACCAATGGATCAATCATAGTATTAAAGCCATTCCGTTCTCGAAAGTTGATAGCAACCCTAGAATCAGAATTGGATCTTCCCAATGCGAAAAACCATACGATGCCAGCCTATATAACATTAGTGCGATGAGTTTCGGTTCCTTAAGCCGTAATGCAATACAGGCACTTAATTCTGGCGCCAAACAAGGCGGATTTTATCACAACACAGGAGAAGGAGGCCTTTCTCCTTATCATTTAGAAGGAGGCGATGTAGTATGGAATATTGGTACTGGCTATTTTAGTTGCCGTGATGATGATGGAAATTTCTCTTATGAACAATATGCCAAAAGAGCTGTTCTTGATAATGTGAAAATGATTGAGATTAAATTTTCTCAAGGTGCCAAACCTGGACATGGCGGTATATTGCCAAAAGAAAAAGTAACCGATGAAATTGCTGCAATCCGTTTGGTAAGCAAAGGAAAAGATATTATCTCCCCGCCTACCCACTCTGCTTTTTCAACTCCATTAGAATTGATGGATTTTATCAAGCTATTGCGAAAAGGATCGGGCGGAAAACCTATTGGTATGAAAATCTGTATTGGAAACAAATCAGAATTCATTGCTATCTGCAAAGCCATGGTAGAAACAAAAACGTATTTTGATTTTATTACTGTTGATGGTGGCGAAGGTGGTACAGGTGCTGCGCCACAAGAATATTCCGATCACGTAGGTATGCCATTAAGAGATGCATTGGCATTTGTATACGACTGCCTTGTTGGTTTTGGAATTAAAGACCAAATCAAAATTATCTGTAGCGGCAAGGTTATTACTGGTTTCGATATCATCAAAACATTGGCCACTGGTGCCGATCTTTGTAACTCAGCCAGAGGAATGATGTTTGCGTTAGGCTGTATCCAGGCTTTGGAATGCCATGCAAATACTTGTCCAACCGGAGTTGCTACTCAAGACCCTAGATTGGTTAAGGGATTGGTACCCGAAGAAAAGAGCGTACGTGTAGCACGTTTTCAGCATGAAACGGTTAAAAGCGCTATGGAACTGATGGCTTCTGCAGGAATATGCCATCCGGATGAAGTTGATCGACATGTAGTCAGCATGAGAGTTGACCGAACCAAAATCCAGACATTTGCAGAAACCTATCCGGAACTTGAAAATGGTAGCCTACTAAATGAAAACACCGTACCGGAAAGTTTTCGTGCTTTCTGGAAAAAAGCAACCGCCGCAAGTTTTTAAAATATTATAAAGCCATTTAAAAAAATATGAGCAATTATTTTATAAAAGAAGAAAAAATACGTTTTCAACATATTGATTATGCCGGAATTGTATTCTATCCCCGTTTTCTCGAAATGCTAAACGCCCTAGTCGAAGATTGGTTCGAAGAAGCTTTAGAACGTCCGTTTGCCTCCATACATGAAACCAATGGTATTCCGACAGTAGATTTAAAAGTACAATTCAAAAAAGCCGCCCGATTGGGAGAAATCCTGACCAAATACCTTTGGGTAACAAATCTGGGAAGTGCTTCAATGGTTTGCGGTTTCCGTTTTGAAGATCCACAAGGAAAAACCTGTCTTGAAGGTGAAGTTACGCTTGTAAATGTAGCTATCAGCAAAAATAGGGAAAGTATCAAATCCGAGCCTTTTACTGACGATATGAAGCAAAAAATAACACCCTTTTTATCCGAACGTTAGAATTCAAAATCATAAATCATAAATCATAAATCATAAATCATAAATCATAAATCATAAATTCATCAATAGAATGGAATTTCCAAAATTTAAAGCCGCTGCAGTACAAACAGCTCCTGTATTCCTAAATGCACAGGCCACGACAGATAAAGCTGTGGCATTCATCAGGGAAACTGCCGGAAATGGGGCTTCTCTTGTAGCCTTTCCAGAAGTTTTTATTGCTGGTTATCCGTATTGGAACTGGATTATGACTCCCGTACAAGGTAGTAAATGGTATGAAATTTTATACAAATGTTCCATAACGATTGACGGCCCTGAAGTACAGCAACTGTGCAAATCTGCTAAAGATCACAACGTGCATGTTGTTATAGGAATCAACGAAAGAGGAAACAGCTACGGAGAAATTTATAACACAAACCTGATTATTGACAATACAGGAACACTTATCGGAAGACACCGAAAGCTTGTGCCTACCTGGGCTGAAAAACTTACCTGGACAAGTGGCGATGGTTCCTCCTTAAAAGTTTATCCAACAGCAATAGGTCCAATTGGGACATTAGCCTGCGGAGAAAACACAAATACCTTGGCTAGGTTTACGTTGCTCTCGCAAGGCGAATTGATCCATATTGCCAATTATATTTCCTTACCGGTAGCACCTCCTGATTATAATATGGCCGAAGCGATAAAGATTCGTGCAGCCGCCCACTCTTTTGAAGGAAAGCTATTTACAATTGTTTCCTGCTCAACAATTTCTCAAGAAATTATGGATGCTTTGAAAGAAGATGTTCCAAATGTACAGGAATTACTAACAAGAAAAAACTCTGCTTTCTCAGGAATAATAGGTCCTAACGGTGCTGTTGTTGGAGAACCGCTTATTGATGAGGAAGGAATTGTATATGCCGATATTGACCTATCCAAATGCATCCAGCCAAAACAGATGCACGACATATTAGGTCATTACAACCGTTTTGATATTTTTGACCTGAGAGTAAATGTTGCTCCAACAAGAAAGATTACCTTTATAGATAACCATGAAGAGTTCTCAAAAAAATAAAATCAAGCCCTGTCAGGGTTGAAAAACATAAAAAATATGGAATCAAAATTCAACGATGACGTAATTGGAAGAGCCCGGGTTAAGGACACTCCGGAATTGGAAGCTTACTATAAAGAATTGGAAACTCTTGGAGCCGGAGCCCTATGGACTGTAGCAAATGATATTGAACCTTGGGAGCCCCGTACTTCTTCTGTTCCAATGCTTTGGAAATATGAAAATCTTAGAGAACTTGTACTCAAATCATCCGAATTAGTAACTCCGGAGCAAGCCGGACGCCGTGTGGTTTATCTTGTCAATGATAAACGTAAAGATGTAAGTGCTGCTGTAGGCTGGCTTTATACAGGCATACAGGTTACCCGCCCGGGAGAAAGCACTTCGGCACACCGTCACAAAGCTTCTGCCCTACGTTTCATTATGGAAGGAGAAGGCGGATATACGGTGGTAGATGGTAACAAGATTACGTTTGAAGTCAATGATTTTGTAATTACGCCTAACAGCACCTGGCATGAGCACGGTGTTGCAGCAGACGGAAAAACCTGTATCTGGCAAGACGGTTTGGATATTCCGTTGGTAAATGCCTTGGAAGCTAATGACTATGCTGTCTATGATGGAAAACAAGAGTTAAAGTATCCGGTTAATTTTTCACCATTAAGCTATGGAGCATCAGGATTATTGCCTTCTGATAAAATTTGGGATAAGCCCTATTCTCCTCTATTCAAATATTCCTGGAAAAATGTCTACCCTTCCCTTTTAGAAGCTGCCAAAGTAAATGACGGCTCTCCTTATGACGGCATATTGATGCATTATTCCAATCCGGTAACCGGTGGCCATGTCATGCAGACCATGGGAGCATCCATGCAGTTGCTAAGAGCTGGTGAGCATACAAAAGCACACCAACATACCGGTTCATTTGTCTATCAATGTGCTAAGGGTAAAGGCTATTCTGTGATTAACGGAAAACGTTATGATTGGAAAGAAAGAGATATTTTTTGTGTTCCTTCTTGGGCCGTACACGAACACGTGAATCTTTCAGAAACTGAAGATGCCTGCCTATTCTCTTTTAATGACCTTCCTGTTATTGAATCTTTAGGATTATACCAGGAAAGAGCCTATGAAGAAAACGGAGGATTCCAGATAGTTCAAAGTTAAAATCAGAAAGAAAAAGAATACAACCATAAAAACCATAGTACCACAACAAAATGAAATTAGTTACTTTCACGCATAAAAATTCAGAACCAAAGCTTGGTATTTTTAACAATGATACAATTCTTGACCTTGAAGCATTTGCCCACAAGCATAATGAGGAATTTCCAAAAACCATGTTGGAACTTATCGACCTTGGATTGGAAGAAGTCAGCAGAATTGCCGAAATAGTAAAAACCTCTTCTGAAAATGCCATCGCTTCAGCTTCACTTCCTTTAAACGAAATAAAACTTTTGGCACCGATTACCAAACCAAGAAAAAACATCATTGGTATTGGATTGAATTATACGGAACACGTAGCAGAATCGGCCAGAACATTAGATACATCAAAAGATCTACCCCAACAGCCTGTGATTTTCTCTAAGCCACCCACAGCTGTTATTGGTACAGGTGAAGCCATCTTGCACAACACAAAACTAACCCAACAATTGGATTGGGAAGTGGAACTGGCAGTAATCATAAGCAAAAAAGGTAAATATATTGCCAAAGAAAATGCTATGGATTATGTTTTTGGCTATACGGTTATCAATGATATCAGCGCCAGAGATTGTCGTCGTGCAGGACAATGGATTGTTTCGAAAGGACAAGATACTTTTGCACCAATGGGACCAATTCTAGTTACCAAAGACGAAATCGAAGACCCACACAATCTTAATTTATCTTTGACTGTCAACGGTATTGAAAAGCAAAACTCCAATACAAAATACATGCTTTTTAGAATCCCGGATCTGATTAATGACTTAAGTACAGTATTCACTCTTGAAGCTGGCGATATCATCGCTACCGGAACACCAGCAGGTGTGGGTGCCGGAAGAGATCCGCAAGAATGGATGTGGGATGGTGATGTGGTGGAAGCTACCGTTGAAGGAATTGGAACGTTAGTTAATACGATTAAGAAAATTCAATAATTTTTTAGATTTGAGATTTTTGATTTTAGACTTTATGATTTAGGATTTCAGACTTTTAACTTTAGACTTCATAATTACGATGAAAAAATATAAAATAGGCCAGATAGTTCCATCTTCCAACACAACTATGGAAACCGAAATACCGGCTTTGTTGCGTTCCAGAGAAACTATCGCACCTGAAAGATTTACTTTCCATTCCAGCAGAATGCGAATGAAAAAGGTAACCAAAGAAGAATTGGAAGCCATGGATGCAATGAGCCTGAAATGTGCCCAAGAACTTTCAGATGCCCAAGTAGACGTAATGGGTTATGCCTGTCTTGTTGCTATTATGAGTATGGGACGCGGCTATCATTGCGTTTCGGAATCCAATTTACAAGAAGAAACCATAAAGAACGGCTTCCCTACTCCAATCGTGACCAGTGCCGGAGCATTAATCAACGGACTGAAAGTTTTGGGAGCGAAAAAGGTAGCTGTTATTACGCCCTATATGAAACCGCTTACACAATTGGTTGTAGATTATATCGAACACCAGGGATTTGAAGTGGTTGATTTTGTAGCTTTGGAAATACCAGACAATCTGGAAGTAGCGGCACAAGACCCAATGAATCTTTTACAGATTTACAAACAGCTAAACCTGAAAGATGTTGATGTTCTCGTTGCTTCTGCCTGCGTACAAATGCCATCACTGGAAGCTGTAGACTTGCTTGAAAAAGAAATAGGAATTCCAGTTACATCAGCTGCCATCTGTACGACGTATGAAATGATGAAAAAGTTAGGGTTGGATACAAAAGTGCCAATTGGAGGCGAATTGCTTAGCGGAAAATATTAATAATTCTGTCTTAAAATAGAAGCAAAACCAAAAAGAAATAGCTAACTTTAAGCAAAACCTTAAACCAAAAGCTATGAACGGATTCTTTAAAACACTGCTAGCAGGATGGGGAGCCAAGAAGCTCGGAGGCGGATGCCTGGGGACCATCATTGTATTTTTTATACTCTATTGGCTATTAGGCTATCTTTAGAAATAACAAATCCCCTCAATTGAGGGGATTTTATTTTATTAAGGGTTTGTAGACCAAAGTGATGCCGATTTGAGCAAAGCTCTTCTATTCAGTTTTAACTGGGCAACAACCAGTTCTGCAAAATCTTCAGGTTGTAATACTTTCTCAGGATTACCATCTGTGATATTCAAAGAAAGTGACATTTCAGAAGCTATCGTACTAGGCATCAAAGCTGAAACTCTAATATTGTGTTTTCTTACTTCCATCATCAATGCTTCCGAGAATCCGGCTACAGCAAATTTTGATGCCGTATAAGCTGTTGTATTGGCATTACCTCGGAGCCCTGCAGTTGAAGAAACATTAATAATGTCTCCAGTATTTCTGGCAATCATTCCCGGAAGCACCTCATAAGTTACATTATAGATTCCCATAACGTTTACATTTAGGATTTCCTGCCATCTTGAAGGTTCCATTTCTAAAAAGCTTCCAAAAGAAGCTGTTCCTGCATTATTGATAAGTATATCGATTGCTCCAAATGCTTCATGGATATAGGCAATTCCTTTCTTTGCCGCTTCAAAATCAGCTACATCAAAAACTGAATAAATTGCTTTTACTCCATATGCCTGCAATTCTGCTATAGTTTCCAACAAAGCTTCTTCATTTCTTCCCGTAATAGCAATGTCTACGCCTTCTGCGGCCAAGGCTAATGCTGTAGCTTTTCCTAAACCACGACTTCCTCCTGTTATCAGTGCTTTTCTTCCTTGTAATTGTTCCATATAGATATTTTTTGTTTTAGGTTGTATAAGACACAAAGTTAGGCAACCTTAACATCTTGCGATGGTTTTTAACTTTTTGTTCAGCTAATTTATTTAGAATTATAGGATCTCACATAAGGAAATTGAAAGCGAATCGTTAAGTTTGTTATGTATAAACTATTTTACTAACTCACAAAATAACTTTTAGCTCAATGAAATTAAAATCACTATTACTCTGTCTGCTTTTTATTGGTGCTGTAACCCAAACGTCTGCACAAGAAAGCGCCGATAAAATTTTAGAAAAGGCTTTTGCTCAGGCAAAAAAAGAAAAGAAAAATGTTTTCGTAATGTATCATGCTTCCTGGTGCAAATGGTGCAAGAAAATGGAAAGCAATATGGAAACGGAAACCGTAAAACCTTTTTTTGACAAAAATTATGTGACTACTTTTTTGGTAGTACAAGAATCTAAAGATAAAAAGCATCTTGAAAATCCGGGAGCTGATGATATTCTGAAGAAATCTAAAGCTGACAACAGCGGTATTCCTTTCTGGCAAATTTATGATGCCAATGGTAAACTGTTGGCAGACTCATTTAATGCTAAAGGCGAAAACCTGGGCTGTCCGGCTACTGTTGAAGAAGTAGCGGAATTTACTGATAAGCTCAAAAAAACATCAAAGCTCAGCGAAAAAAACCGTAAGAAAATTGAAGAAGTATTCGTACTTAAGAAAAAATAAAAAATAAAAGGCCTCCAGATTTGGAGGCCTTCTATTTTAGGGCGTATCAATAATTGAGGATAAAACCTACACCAAATCCCATATCGCTATCATAATGCGTACGGATACCCATATTTTTATTTAGCACATATCTTAGGTCTACCATATATTCTAAATCCGTATTGGCCATAAAACCTGCACGTAATCTTTTTGAAATAGGAATGTCCTCTCGCATTAGCTGCAAACGGGCAATACCATCATGATACACTTCTGCCTGAAAGTTGATAAGCATAGGTAGCGTATACATAAATCCTAAACTAACGGCACTTCGGCTGTCCTTTTTGTTTTTTTGTCCGAATATGTTCTTTTCATGTTCATCCTCTCCCATCCTTCTATAACGCCAGTCAAAACCAATAAAAGGCATAAACCATTGCATTTTTCCAATATATCGTCCCAAATGGGTTTCTACTTCATAACCATGCATGTCATTGTAACCTAATCGCCATTCTGTTCCCAACGACCATCTTGCATTCTGAAACATGGCTTCCCCATCATTACCATTGGTTGCAAAATCATTTTGTGCCATAAAATGCGGCATATTGCTTTCTTCTTGCAACATTTTATAGGCTTTTTCTTTATTCGGAAGCAAAGGATTATCATAGTCACCAACTGCAAAAACACGATTCATTCCGGCCATCATGTGATATAAAATATGACAGTGAAAGAACCAATCGCCTTCTTCATTAGCAAGGAACTCGATCGTATTGGTTTCCATCGGCATAACATCCATCACATTCTTGAGTGGTGCGTTTTCTCCTTTGCCATTAATAATCCTGAAATCAAAACCATGCAAGTGCATGGGGTGTCGCATCATCGAATTATTGTAGATGGTAATACGCAATACTTCTCCTTTCTTTACCGGAATCTTATCGGTTTCCGAAAGAACTTTATTGTCCATACTCCAAACGTATCGGTTCATATTCCCGGTTAACGTAAATTTCAACTCTTTTACCGGAGCTTCTTTAGGCAAGACTGTATTATGAGGCGATTTCAGCATAGCATAATTTAGAGTCACTATATCGCCTAGAGCATTTGCATTATAACGATTTGGATTTTCATCCATCTTCATTCCGTGCTGGCTATGATCCATTTCTTGCTTTGTATCCTTTTGTTTGGCATTACCAGTAATTTCAGGATACATCACTACATTCATATCCATTTGGTTAAGGCTCATGCTCATTCCCATATCATCCAAATCTCCATTCATCTTCATCATATCGTTCATCATCTTCATTCCCTCAAAATATTTTAATCGGGGAAGCGGAGAAATAAGCTGCTTGACGCCATCACCTATAAAATAACTTGCGGATTGCGTCCTGTCTTCTGTAGTGGCTAAAAATTCATACGAAAGTCCCTCTTGAGGGATGGTAACAACTATATCATACGTTTCCGATACGGCGATTATTAACCTGTCAACTTCTACAGGTTCAACATCATTACCGTCACTGGCCACTACTGTTATCTTGCCGCCAGCATAACGAAGCCAGAAATAGGATGATGCACCACCGTTTGAAATACGTAGCCTTACTTTATCGCCGGCTTTTAGCTGCCTTCCATCCACACTTTTTAAATCAGTAGAATTGGCACCGTTAATCAATATCTTATCATAATAGACGTCGCTGACATCCATGGCAAGCATACGCTTCCATTCGTTTTTGATTTTGGTTTTGAAATGGCCTTCCCGAATGGCTTCAACATAAGATTGTGTTGCTCCCTTTTTTATAGCCGCCCAATCGTTCGCATTATGAAGCATTCTGTCTACATTATCCGGATTGAGATTCGTCCATTCACTTAAAACTATTGGAACGGTTGGAAGGTCATCAATTCCTTTTCTAAATGTTTTATCGTTTTCACGCTTCTTCATCACAAAATTGCCATACATTCCAATCTGTTCCTGCAAACCAGAATGAGAATGATACCAATGTGTACCGTTCTGTATGATTGGAAAACGATACGTATATACAGCACCGGGCGCAATTGGCTCTTGCGTCAGAAAAGGCACACCATCTTCCTTGTTAGGCAAAAACACACCGTGCCAATGGAGCGATGTGCTTTCTTTTAATTGATTGTGTACAACAATTTCGGCTATATCGCCTTCAGTAAACGTAAGGGTCGGCATTGGAATCTGACCGTTTACAGCGATGGCTCTTTTTTCTTTACCTGCATAATTCACCAAAGTATCTTTTACATATAAATCGTAACGGACTACTTTTTGTGCCTGCACACTGCCAGCTGTTAGCATAACTAACAGCAGCAGAAATTTGGCAGGATTATAATTCTTTATATCCATTATTCTCCCTTTTACTTTATCGTTTCAACTGTCTTACCACAAGTCAGCATCTGAGAACCATAATAAGGATTTTTCACGGCATTTTCCTTACTCAACCAGTTTGCTCCTTTGCCATCATTAGCCATAGGACAGAATTGGTAATAAACAGGAATGTCATATTTTGAAATCTTAAGCAGTTCATAAACATTTTTTGACAAGGTTGTAAAGTGATCTCTTTGGTGTTTAGCATCTGTAGTTTCAGAAATGTGTTCCGCATCTTCTTTCAACTCGTTGAATACTTTCATCCAAACGTTATGCTCGTCGGTTTTCAGTTCGTTCATTTTTACTGCACCAACAGCTTTTACCAAACCTTTCGCTTTTTCAGAAGCTAATTTTCCATCGGTTTTAACCAAAGCATCTTTTACATCAAAATAATTGTCAAAAACAGCTTTGAGTTGGCTTTTTTCTTGCTCGTTTGTCGCAGCCATAGTATGACCTGAGTGTCCGGCATGTGCCATTTTAGTTTTGGCAGCTGTTTTTACAGCACGATCATATTGGCAACATTCCGGAAGTTTGGCATAAACATCGTCTGGTGCACGGAAAGTATCACTGTCATATCCGGCTAGGGCAATACGTTTTAAAATATCGTCCAGATCGGTGGCTTTCTGATCATAAGCAATAGAAGCCATTTTGGTATCTTTATTCCAATCTACTTTGGCTATCTTCTTGACATTTCCTGCTTTTTCAATAGTGCTCTTGCACATATTGCAGTTGCCGTAGATTTTTACGTTTTCTTTTTTCTCGTTTTTAATTTGTGCCTCGCAGGCGGTAAATATAAATAGCATGGCAAGTGTTGCCATTATTTTAGATAATGATTTCATGGTAATTGTTTTAGTATACTATAAGCTTAATATTCTCTATTAGACAGACGTATGGCTGTCACAAAATAATCTTAGCCTATTTTAGGAGGTTGCCAGATGGAATGAAAACCCGAAGCAAAACCTGCCTCTGTATGATGGAATGCTAATTTTTTTTCTGTTGAAGAAAACAGATTCTTAGCAAATTCCTGATACATAAAAACAGCCGCATTTACAGAAGAAACCGGACAAACGCAGGAAGCATGTTTACATTTTCCTTTGCATTTTTGATGGTTACTGCTTTTTTCGCAGCAATTGTCTTTCTGTTTTTTGTGGGAAGTGATTTCTTTAGTGCAGTTTTTTTTCTGAGAAGTCTTGCTACATGCCAAAGAAGATTCAGGCATCATGAAGATCCCGAACATAACAAGCAGCATAAAATACAATTTTCTCATTTTCTACAGAAAAAGTAAGTTCAAAATTATAGATTTATTTTGAGTTCTTCACTAAGTATTTGTTAAAACAATTTTAGAAAAATGCTTTTTGCTTATTTTTTCATGCCTTTTAAGACAAGATTGATAAAAATAAGCTACTAAGCACTATTACGATCTAATTTATTTGAAATTATAGTATTTTTGGCAAGAACATACTACTATAGGCTCTCAGTTTATCATATACTTAGTGAGGAAGTTTTGAAGAACGTTTTTAGAGACTTGAGAATTTACTATTATTAATAAACGAAAATCTTATGAAAAGACTATTGTCTGCCTTTTTCCTTATGGCATATGCTGTCATAAATGCCCAACAGATTACGTCTCCCGACCAAAATCTTGAATTAAAATTTGGACTTTCCTCTAAAGGAGAACCTACTTATGAGCTTACTTACAAGAAAAAAGCAATTATCAAAACCAGCAAACTTGGTATTGAACTGAAAAACAGTCCTTCATTTCTGGACGGTTTCCAGATTGACAACTCCGAAAAAAATACTTTTGACGAAACCTGGAGTCCGGTACTTGGGGAACAAAAAAACATCCGTAACCACTATAATGAACTTTTAGTGACGTTGAGCCAAAAAGCTGTAAACGGACGATATATTAAAATCCGTTTTCGCCTGTTCAATGACGGACTCGGATTCCGATATGAATTTCCGGAACAGAAAAACCTGAATCATTTTGTCATCAAAGAAGAGAAAACCCAATTTGCCCTGGCCGGAGATCATAAAGCTTTTTGGCTTCCGGGCGACTATGATACTCAGGAATACAGTACGGTAACTTCAAATCTTTCCGAAGTGAGGGGAAAGATGAAGGCAGCCGTAACTCCAAATGCATCACAGACAACCTTCTCTCCTACCGGATTGCAGACGCCGCTGATGATGAAAAGCAAGGACGGATTGTATATCAATATACACGAAGCTTCTTTGATCAACTATTCCTGCATGTCATTAAATCTTGATGACAATAATATGATATTAGAATCATGGCTAACGCCAGATGCTATTGGTGACAAAGGTTATCTTCAGGCACCAACACAATCTCCATGGAGAACTATTGTTGTAAGCGATAAGGCAGCCGACATCCTGGCTTCTAAATTAATCCTTAACCTGAACGAACCTACTCAATACAAAGATGTTTCATGGATTAAACCTGTGAAATACGTTGGCGTTTGGTGGGAAATGATTACTGGAAAAAGCTCATGGGCCTATACCGATTTAGAGAGCGTACAATTAGGTGTAACTGATTATTCAAAAACCAAACCTAACGGAAAACACGCTGCAAACACAGCCCATGTAAAAGAATATATTGATTTTGCCTCCAAACATGGTTTTGATGCTGTGCTTGTGGAAGGTTGGAATGAAGGCTGGGAAGATTGGTTTGGCAAATCCAAAGATTATGTTTTTGATTTTGTAACGCCTTATCCTGATTTTGATGTAAAAGAACTTCATCGTTATGCGGCATCTAAAGGTGTAAAAATGATGATGCACCATGAAACATCAGGTTCTGTGACAAATTATGAACGTCATATGGACAAAGCCTACCAGTTTATGGTTGATAACGGCTACAACTCTGTCAAAAGTGGCTATGTTGGCGATATCATTCCAAGAGGTGAATTCCATTACAGTCAAACGATGATTGATCATTACCTATATGCTATTAAGAAAGCTGCCGATTATAAAATTATGGTTAATGCCCACGAAGCAGTACGCCCAACCGGATTAAGCCGAACGTATCCGAATCTGATTGGTAATGAATCTGCAAGAGGAACCGAATACGAATCATTTGGAGGAAACAATGCTGACCATACTACTATATTACCATTTACACGATTAATGGGTGGCCCGATGGATTACACTCCGGGTATTTTCCAAACCAAAATCAGTGCTTACAATCCTGAAAATAATTCTTTTGTGCATACAACATTAACAAAACAATTGGCTTTGTATGTAACGCTATACAGTCCATTACAAATGGCTGCCGACCTTCCGGAAACCTACAACAAATTCCTTGATGCTTTCCAATTTATTAAAGATGTAGCTGTTGACTGGGACGATACCTATATTTTGGAAGCAGAACCAGGCGACTATATCACTATTGCACGTAAGGCAAAAGGCAAAAACGAGTGGTTTGTAGGTGGAATTTCTGATGAAAATGCAAGAACCGCTGAGGTTACTTTCGAATATCTTCCAAAAGGAAAAACCTTTACGGCTACTATTTATGCTGATGGAAAGGATGCCAGCTATGACAAAAATCCTCAAAGTTATACGATACGAACCGTTAAGGTAACTTCAAAAACAAAGCTGAAGCAGGCAATAGCACCAGGTGGTGGTTTTGCAATCAGTATTAAATAATCTTATAGTTTAAAAAGGAGCCAATTGATTTTGCTCCTTTTTTTATACCTTTAATTATCGGCGAATCAATTGTAACATTTTTACGACAAATTCTACCAATAATTATCAAATCAAAAAACTATATAAAATGACATCACACGAAATTGACTATCAGATTTATGGCGAAGAAATGCAATATGTGGAAATCGAATTGGATCCGCAAGAAGCAGTAGTAGCAGAGGCAGGAAGCTTTATGATGATGGATAATGGCATTGCAATGGATACTATTTTTGGCGATGGCTCCAACCAAAACCAAGGTGTTATGGGTAAGCTGTTTTCTGCCGGAAAAAGACTTCTTACCGGAGAAAGCCTTTTTATGACCGTATTTCTAAACCAATATCACGGAAAAAGAAAAATAAGTTTTGCTTCTCCTTATCCGGGTAAGATTGTACCTATTGACCTAACAGAATATGGTGGACGTTTTATCTGTCAGAAAGATGCTTTCCTTTGTGCGGCAAAAGGCGTTACCATTGGTGTTGAATTTTCCCGAAAACTGGGACGTGGATTATTTGGCGGTGAAGGTTTTATCATGCAAAAACTGGAAGGTGACGGAATGGCTTTTGTTCATGCCGGAGGAACATTGGCTCGAAAAGAATTAGCTCAGGGCGAAACACTTAAAGTAGACACGGGCTGTATTGTTGGATTTACCCAAAACGTCGATTATGATATTCAATTTGTCGGCGGAATCAAGAATACAATTTTTGGTGGCGAAGGATTATTTTACGCAACATTGACCGGACCTGGAATTGTATACATTCAATCGCTTCCGTTTAGCAGACTGGCTGGAAGAGTTTGGGCAGCTGCTCCTCAGGGAGGTGGAAAAAGCAGAGATGAAGGAAGTATTTTAGGCGGTATCGGAAATCTTTTAGACGGAGATAACAAGTTCTAGAATCCTCCAAAATTGCTACATTTACGCTTACTAAATATCACACCATGATTCAGGATATATTGCAGCTGCAACAGCGCCATGAAAATTTTATAAAAAAAATCTGCCAGACGGAAAAAGTATACGGACTTGAAAATAACGTTGGTTTTGCTACACTCGACTCTACAAATTATGAAGACGAAAACGGAAAACCCATGCCGGTAATGTGTTTTTGGTCTGACCAAAAAGGAGCTGCTGCTTGTGCTAAAGACAAATGGAAATCCTATTATCCTGCTGAAATAAAACTATCTGAATTTATTGAAGAATGGTGTGTCGGAATGTATAACGAAGGACTTCTGACAGGTACCGATTTTGACGAAAACAAACAGGGCAACGAATCGGATGCTTTAGAATTGTTATTGGAAATCACCGCTGAACTTGAGTCGCTAGGAAAAGAACCCGAATTTAAAAAATTTGAAAATCTTGCCGATCTGGAAGAACAAATCCGTGAAATTTTAGAATAAGCTGAATCAATTCCAATCAGTCAAAATCAATCATTAGTTCAGTTTTTAGAATGGAAAAGAAAACTTTTTTTAGGTTGTTTCCGAATAGCCCTACCTTGACGTTCCTGTTTGCTTTATTTCTCATGATGGGAATTACGGCCAACGCACAGGAAACAGAAAAAAAGCCTACAAACGAGAGCAAAAATAAACCTTCAGTATTTGCTGAAGATGAGTTGGCTGACAGTGATTATCTGGTTTCTATTGAAAAAGCCGGAGAAATACTTGACAATGCTAAAGCCAAAGGTGCACTTGATACCGGAGTGCTTTTTCTTTTAGGAGAAATGCAGCAGACAAAAGATGCGATGAAACTCATCCATGCCAATCTAGAGGCAAAAAATAACGGCAATGTGCGCAATCAGCAGATGTACCGTAAAGTTCTGCTGGAGCTGCAACAAAAATTTGAAATCTACTGGACAAAGCTAAACGAAAGCGACGAGAGAATTGTCAAAATTAGAAAAAGCAACAAGGCCATTATTAACGATACTGTTTTTAAAAAACTTATCAAAGACAGCCTTCTCATTAAAGAATTTCGTCCGCAACTAAAAGAATTAAAAGCCAAATGGGTTGCAACAGACAGCCTATTAAAAACAAATATCGATTCGCTCAATAACTGGAAAAAAGGAGTTATTGAAAAACGAATGCAGATTTCCAAAGATCTTATCCTTGTCAACGAACGCCTGAATAAGTCAGGAGTTTCGCTTTTAGGAAATGAGCATCCGCATTTGTGGGAAAGCAGTACCAAAAGCGAACAACAGATGCAGGCTTATTTCAAGGAAAAATTTAATGCCGAACAAAAAGCATTAACTTATTACTTTGGATACAGCTTTGGCAGTACCTTCTTACTGTTGCTACTTGGCGGGCTGTTATTCTGGTGGATCAGCTTTAACCTGAAATATTTAAGAAAAGCCCACCAGATGGAATCACTGGAAATTTTCCAGTTTCGCTATCTGAATCAAGGCGCTATATTGCCGGTTATTGTGCTGATTCTTAATATTGTCATTGCTATAAACCTGTATGCCCCTGCCCTTTTTATTGAATTTACGCACCTGATACTTCTTATTGCGCTGACCATATTATTCAGGAAAAGATGGACACCAAAAGCTTTCCGAAATTGGCTCCTACTGGTCGCCATTTTTGTCATGTTCAGCTTTATGGATCTTTTTGTAGAAGTGAGCCAATTCCAGCGTTGTGTCTTTATTTTAGTCAACCTCGCGAGCATCCGCTTTGGGTTGGCTTATCTGAAAACAATACAGGAAGAAATGTATATCAAAGGTCTTTTGAAATATGCGAAAACCTTATTCCTTATTTTGAATGTATTGGCTGTAATTTTTAACGTATTTGGACGTGTTTCCTTAGCGCATACTTTAAGCCTGGCAGCCGTTATAGCACTGACACAGGTCATTGCTCTTTCCGTATTCTTAAAAATTATACTGGAAATAATTACGTTACAAATTTATACGATACGGATCCGCAGAGGTATTTTGAAGATTTTTGACTTTAGAAATCTTGAAAAGAATCTCAAAAAGCCTTTCATGCTTCTTATTATTTATCTGTGGATAATTGTCATTGCATCCAATCTTAATCTTTCGAGCGTATTTTATGACTCGATTAATGCCTTGCTAACTACAAAAAATAAAATCGGCAACTTCACATTTACCGTTGGTAATATCTTACTATTCTTTTTAATTGTGTGGATTGCTCATATTATTCAAAAGTATGTGGCTTACTTCTTTGGAGAAATTGATGATGAAGATGAAGAAAGCATCAACAAAAAACAGCATTCAAAATTATTGATTACACGACTTATCTTGCTTATTTTAGGATATCTGCTGGCTATTTCTGCAGCAGGAATTCCTTTGGATAAAATTACCATTATTTTAGGAGCACTGGGTGTTGGAGTTGGTTTGGGATTACAGAATATTGTAAACAATTTTGTTTCGGGTGTTATCCTGATTTTTGACAAGCCGATTCAGATTGGCGACGTAATTGATGTGGGTTCCCAATCCGGAAGAGTAAAAACCATAGGTTTAAGAACCACTAAAATTGATACGTCCAACGGTGCCGAAGTTATTGTACCAAATGGAAATATACTGTCACAAAACATCGTAAACTGGACCTATACTAACAACTCCAAACTGGTTGACTTAAGTTTTACGCTTCAAGGTGAAATCTCTCAGGAACAGATTAAGGAAACGATTATCAGCTGTATCAGCAAGATTCCAACAATTTATTCTGAAAAAGAGCCTCAGCTTTTTTACAGCTTTATTTCTGACACAAAATACCAGCTAAAAATTCAGTTCTGGTGCAATATCCACAGAACTGAAGCAGCCATCAGCGAAACAAGAATTATGCTTTATGATGCTTTTAAAAAACAAGGCGTTAGTTTTGAATAATTAATTAGCCCTCGCAATAAAAAAATTTGCGGCCCCGTGACTTTGCGAGCAATTATTTCACGCAAAGTCGCAGAGCCGCAAAGCATAAACATTATATTTTTTGTTTGCAATCCTTACACAAGGAAAGATTTTCATTATCAATGGTAGCAATACTTTCAACAGCATCGGTCATTATACATCTTTTGTTTTTGCAATGAGGCAATCCTAAATTATGTCCAAATTCATGGACCGTTACTTTCTTTAATCGTTCCAATTGGATTTTTGGGTTTTTATGATGCAGCCTAAATGTAGAAACAATACTACTATTCCCCGGACAAAACCCAAGTCCCATTACGCCCCAATCGGTATATTTTGACACGGGTTCCATTACTTTTCCGTTGTCTTTTCTTTTTGTGGTCGAAATATCTTTTACCGTTAAGCCAATGATAAAATCTAAAGAATCAGGCAAATTTCTTTGTTGCATCCTGATTATACTGTCGGCTCTATATCGTGGTGATTTTATAGTTACATAGGCTTGCTTATCCAATTCCTTATGAGGAAGAATGACAGTTTTTATACCATAAAAACTGTCAATTACTTCGGCCATTAGTGCAGCATGTTTTTTAGAAAACGTTCCATAAGGCTGTATACCTACTCTTTTTTGACTATTATTTTGACATGAAAAAAGAACAAATACAAAAATAAGGCATAAGCAACGCATCTTATTTTTCATTCTGCATCAATTCCTTGATATGTTTAACTGGAGCACTGCCATAACTTAAGAATTTTTCATGAAAATGTTTCAGGTTAAAACTCTTACCTTGCTGTTTTTTCAACTGCTCTCTAAAGTCATAGATTTCTGTATAGCCTGTAAAATAAGAGCAAAGTTGTACCTGTGACAATGTTACACGTTTCCATTTACCTTCTGCTTCTGCATCCTGCTGGAATGCTTCTTTAGTCAATAAATGAATACCTTCTTCTTTTGACATATTGCGGGTGTGCACGCTATTGTCTAAAATAGTATTACAGATGGTTCTGAGGTTCCATTTATAATACATCAGCCACATTTCATCCGAATTTTTATAACCGCTTTCCAACATCATCCTCTCTGTATATACTGCCCAGCCTTCTATCATCGCCCCATTTCCTAAAATAGCCTTGATGATGCTTGGTGATTGGTTGCTGTAAACCAATTGTGTGTAATGCCCCGGAATAGCTTCGTGGATATTCAAGATCTGCAAAATATAATTATTGTATTCTCTCAAATAGCTTTCCGCATCGGCTGCAGACCAGCCAGAAAGGCTTCCTACGTTATAATAGGTATTCCCATTTTTATCATAAGGTCCAGGTGCTGAAATGGAAGCTCCGGCTACACCTGCCATGTAATCAGGCTCTTTTCGTACTACTAATGGTTTGGACGGATCGATATAAATAAGATCTTTTGCTTTGACATAGGCTGTCAGTTCCGGAATCTGTTTTTCAATTTCAGACTGGAATTTGTCTGGCGTTGTATGCTGTAATGAAATTTTGTCAATTACTTGTTTGATTAGCGTTAACTTATCAGCCGGCTTAGGCGCGTTACCCATGTATTTGCTCCAAAGCTTATCGGCCAATACAAACATCTTGTCATGCAATTCTTTTTTCTGACTTATTGCTTTCTGATAAATCTGCTCAGCGTTGTAACCCGACTGAATATCAAAATCAAACTTCTTGGCATATAATTCTTTTCCTAGTCGGAAAGAACGAGGCGTTTTATTATCCAGTTTTTGCAACCAGGCCGCATAGTCCTGAATAGCCTTTACGGTTGTTTTTGACTTACCTAGAATGGCTTCTTTTTCTTCCTTGCTTAATTTACTTTTTTCTACAGCTGCCTTAAGGTCGGTTTCAAAAACAGAAATACCGCCTAAATTCTGTGCAATAGCGAGTTGCGTATGTTCAACAGTTGGATTTTTGATATTCTTTTTGGCCGCTTCATAATAGGCTGGAATATTGTCCATTTTAAGACTAATATTTTTCAGGCGCGTCTCAAGCGAATCATAATTTCCATTAAGCATTTCGGCAAAAGAACCACTCACGTTATAAGCAGAAGGATCCCATTCATCTGCTTTTATTTCCTTGATATTAAAAACAATAGATTCCAGAAGGTTTTTAATCATTTGGTAATCGGTCTTGTTATTATCCGACAGGTTTTCCAAAGAATATTTTTTTAACGAATCCAGCTGGACAGCAGAAAACTGCAATTGTTTTTGCTCATTGGCATCATCAGGAATAACCAAAACGCTATCGTATTTGTGATAGCCCTGACTTGAAGCCCAACCAGGATTGAGTTTCCATAATTCATCAACAAAATGTTCTTTATAGTTTTCAAAATGAATATCTGAAAACTCTTCTGAAACTGCGTCAGTCTTGACAGTCTTATTACAAGAATAAAGTGAAGCCAAAACAAGTAACGAAAGGAATGTTTTTTTCATATAAGGAATTAAATTAAGCCTTAAAGATAAGAAAATGTTTATGAGAAGAAAGATTTAATGCCTTTTGAATGTCTTTAATCAATAGGAAATTCTATATACTTATCCAGAACCTTTCCATTTTTTGCATTTAGTTTAATTACATCCAGACCAACATCTAATTTGCTTTTTGTTTTTAAGGTCCAGGTTACTTTCCATTTTTTTTCATTTTCTTCATAAAAACCGGGGCCCTTCCATCTTGGATCGTCTTCCAGCTCGCATGAAAGAACCTTATCAAAACCATTTTTTTTTGCAATTTCAATAGCGGTTATGGGACTAATCAATTTGCCTTTTTTTAGATCTTTCATTATGTCTTCATAATACATAAGCTCATCAGAAATTTCACTATCACATCTTAGGGAAATACGGTGAATAGGATAACCTTTATAAATTACATCATAAATAAAAGTATGTGCCAGAGCATATTGTTTATCTTTTAAATCAGCAGGATTTAATTCAGATAATCTTATTCGTTTAAATTCAACGTCAATATCATCTTTCCCAAAAAGAATCATAATAGAGCTTGTTTCATCATTAAACTTTAAATTAAAATCTGGGTTTTCTTTGTTAAACACAAGAACCTTATTATCTGATATAGTTTTACAAGAATCGATGGCTCGTATAGCTCTATCCTGAGACATCATATAATAAGGAATGAATACTAAAATTATAAGATAGTAACTTTTTTTCATTATTGATTTGTATTGAAAAAAATAATATTGTTTTGCCTTTAGTATCGGAATCTCTGCAAATACTTGCTTATAGTATATGTTACAGTTTTACCAGCTACTTTTTTTTCGGTTGCATCGTAAATTTATTCAATTCTATTAGATTGTGAATGAAAAATAGTACTCATGGACAGATTCAGATGATTATTATAGTATATGGATGGCATTTTTATGTAGAAAAAATATTGAATAATACGCTTTAAATAAAAAGCTACCTTTGTTTTTTACGACGCTACTTTATGGATAATGACAAATTTATCTTCTGTCTTGAAGCAGTTCATGATGTCGAAACAGAAGAAACTACTGAAACTTTTAGAAGTTTAGAAAAACTGGCGCTTCAAACCGGTATTGATAGTATTTACAAAACCTGTGATACGATAGAAGGATTAGAAGAAAGCCTTAACGCATTGTTATATGAAGACCATAATTTCAAGAATTATGAAATTATCTATCTGGTTGTACCTGGAGAAGGAAATACCATAGGCTTAAATAACTATTATTACAATCTTGAAGAGATTGCAGAAATTTTTGAAGGAAAAATGAAAGGAAAGATTTTGCATTTTGCCAACACAAAGTCTCTAGATCTTGACGGAGAAGAAGCCCAATATTTTTTGGATATCACCGGAGCCAAAGCAGTTTCGGGTTATGGAGTCCGCTCTGGTAAGGCAAACAGTAATCCGTTAGACAATGCCTTTTTTAGCTTTTGTCAGGAAGAAGACAATGTTGTTGAAATTGTTGAACTATTGCATGAAAAATATTATGCGGCATGTAAGCTGCTTGATTTTAGATTGTATTATTAATATCCAAAAAAAACAACAATTATGATATTCGGAAGATTTAGCTTTACACAAACACCAGATGGAAATCTATTGGGTGAGTTTTCAAATCAGCATATGAACACTAATTCTCCCGAAAGAGCTCGTTTAGATGGTAACGCAGATATAAATAATCCTTTTGTAGGTAATTATAATTCAAGATGGTCTGACCCCGGTGGAGTACCAAGGTCTTCAACTCTAGCAATAGAACTCATCCCAAATACACAACTCTACATGCTAACCTGGATAAATACTGATGAAAGAATCGAATTTTACGGTCAGGGATTTATAGTTGATAATGCTTTAACTGGCAGTTACATGGATGTTGAATTACTTGAGTTAGTACAAAATTCAAGAGCTAATAATATTGAAACTATTTAAAACAAAATGCGCTTATTCAAAGAGAGAATAAGCGCATTTTGTTTGTATAAATTATCGCGTAAGCCAACCTCTTTTTCCTGCCGTAACAATGGCATATGGTGTAATCCAGAACAATCCGAAAGTATATAAGATACTATACGAATACGCCCATAACGATTCTGAAAAATTATGACGCTTTGCATAAAAGAATACCGGAAAACTTGAAAATATCAATATTCCTAAAAGCGTAGAACTGAAAAACAATACCGGATGTATCAATATAAAATACAGCATAAACAATAGGAACGGATACGCCATAGAAAGAGTCAAAAATTGATTCAGGAACATCAATCTTGCACCTATCTTAGATTCTTTCCTAAAATTTTTGAAAACAAATTTCGACATCATCAGGTTTTCTCTCACATTGCTTCTGCCCCATCGGATGAACATTTTAGACAAGCCATTGTATTTTTCAGGAACATTAGTAAGCACATAAGCGTTTCTTTGAAAAAGTACATGATAACCCTGTTTAAGGATCATATTTGTCATGGCACGGTCTTCACCTATGTCTGATGCTTGCCCCATAAAAGTTTGGTTAATCCATTCTGGCAAACATGCAAATACAGCAGAACTGCGGTATGCAGCCAATGCACCCGGGGTACATAATACCGTACCTACTTTACTTTCAGCAGATCGGATAAACTCAAAACTCATCACAAAACTTACATTCAGCATTTTTGGAAGTATGGCTTTCTCATTATTCAATACTCTCACATTTCCGGCAACAGCCCCACAACTTTCATCTGTTACAAAAGGACTGACAAGGTTTCTTAAAGTATCCGTTTTTACAATAGAATCACTATCAATAGTAACAAATATCTCTCCTGTTCCCATATTAAACCCTCTGTAAAGCGCATGACGTTTTCCTTGATTTTTTGACTGTTGGTAAATTGATAAACGATCACCTAAACGCTTTTTGGCTTCCTGCATCCAATACCAGGTATCATCCTGACTTCCATCATCAATGGCCAATAGTTGTAATTTCTCCTGTGGATAATCGCTATCCGCTATACTAAGCAATGTATCCCAAACTAATTTACCTTCATTATAAGCAGGAACTATCACCGTGCAAGTTGGCAATAATTCATCTGAAACTGATTTTACAGGTTTGTATCGAAAATACAGGTAAATACTATACAGCATAAAGCCCGCCTTGAATAACAATAAAGCACTTGCTAGAATCAGGAAAGGAAAACCAATGGTTGAATTTAACCTTTCAATATTAAATTGATAAAACTCCGGCTGTAACTCATAAGCTAAATAAGCTCCTATGGACATTAGCAAAAACGTACCTGTCAATATCAACAGGTTGGCTTTTTTGGGAGATCGAAAAAAGAGCATTTTTTCGAGGATAAGGCTATTCACCTGAAAGATAAAACTTGTCAAGTTTTGTTCCTCTTTACAGGAATCTGTTTTGGAAGAATAAAATTCTTTTGGAGTAATTGTTTCACTTTTCATTGTCGTAAAATTGAGTTGAGTAATGGTGGTGTTGAGAGATTCTCCTATTTATCTGCAAGATTAACCTGTGTGGAAAACCGTAGAAAACTATAAGAAAGAACTCACAACAACACGGTAAGCAAGTGCTATGCCATTTGAAGAACCCCCTATAATCAGGGGGTTTTAACATTTTATAAACAACCCCAAAATGTAGACATTTTTCACACTGTTCCCCAATTCCCTTGTGGCATACAGTAGTTTGGGTCATTTCTTGAAATGAAATAAAAAAATCAAATTACATACATTGTTATACTATGTATTTTGTTATATTTGCCTCATGAACGAAGAATATAAAAACAAATGGATATCACAATTAAAGAAAGGAACTCTTTCTTTTATTGTGCTGAATATTCTCAATAAGGAAAAAGAATATTACGGTTATGATCTGATTAGCGAGATTAAAAGGGTAACAGACATCGATATTGCAGAAGGAACATTATACCCTTTGCTTATCCGATTGAAAAATGAAAATCTCGTAGAACACAATTGGGTAGAACAGCAATCTGGTATTCCCAGAAAATACTACAAGATTACAAAAGAAGGAAAATCTACAATAGCACAAATGAAAGCCTATTGGGATAACTTAAACCAAACCATCAACTCTATTTAGTTATGAAATTTCAAGAAATTACTTTTACAGATACAAACGCACAAAGGATATACAAAGATTATATTAGCAGAGTCAAGCATTCTGTAAAGGGTCTTAGCAGAGAAAACCAGCACGAAACCCTGTTGGAAATAAACAGTCATATTTATGAAGCCTTTTCCTTATCAAATACCAACGAAGTAGAAAGCCTACTTGATATTTTTGACAAATTGGGACGGCCGGAAGTTTTCCTAAAAGAATTGGTTGCAGAAAAGAAACTGGAAGAAGCCACCAGAACTTTCAATCCGGTAAAAATTATAAAGGCATTACTACTAAACATTACCAACGGAATATCATACGTTATATTCCTTATCCTATACTTATCCTTATTTTCTTTCTTGTTTTTGATTTTTGCAAAAATCTTCGACCCGAAAAATGTCGGCTTTTTCTATCGTGACAATGATATTTTCGTATTAGGAAAAATAAGCAGCTCTTCAATTAATTACCAGCAATACGAGCAATGGGGCAATTGGTTTATTCCAATAATGGCTGCATCAGCTTTTATTCTTTTTATCATTATAACATTTCTCCTAAAACTTTCTAAACGATTAAAAAACAAGCAAATATGAAAATCAATCTAATTGCCGCGTGTTTCTCATTATGTACTACTATAACTGTCTTCTCACAATCTTTTGATAGCAAAAAACTGGACCGTTATCTGGAAACCTTAGAAAGCCATAACAAGTTTATGGGAAGCGTTGCCATTTCAAAAAACAATGAAATAATCTATACCAAAACTGTAGGCTTCCAAAATATTGAAAATAAAACTAAAGCAGATAATCATACTATTTACAGCATAGGCTCCGTATCCAAGACATTTACCGCTGTTTTGGTACTCAAGGCTGTCGAACAAAAAAAGGTCAGCCTGAACACCACAATTGATAAATTCTTTCCGGCTATTCCTAATGCTAAAAAAATAACCGTTGAAAATCTTTTAAATCACAGCAGTGGTATTGGAAGCATCACGGATAATGCAGATTATTTGAGCTGGCATACGCAGCCAAAATCCGAAAAAGAAATGTTAGAAATCATTACAAAAACAGGAATCGATTTTGAACCCAACACAAAATCGGCTTACAGTAATTCAAATTATGTACTGCTTTCTTATATTTTAGAGCATATACACAAGAAAAAGTATTCTGAAATCCTCAATATCAATATAATCAAACCTTTACAGTTAAAAAACACTTACTTTGGGCATTCACAACGCAAAACAAACCACGAAGCAATATCTTATACTTTTTCTAATGGCTGGAATCCTCAGGTTAATACAGATGCTTCCGTTCCTATGGGTGCAGGCGCCATTCAAAGTAATTCGGTCGATTTAGTCAAATTCAGCGATGCCTTATTCAACGGAAAAATCATTAGCAAGGAAAGTGTTTCAAAAATGAAAATCTTAAAAAACACATACGGTTTAGGCTTATTTGATTATTCGTTCGAAAATCGCACAGGCATGGGACATGACGGAGCAATAGACGGTTACAAATCCATCTTTACCAATTTCGAAAATGACAAGATCAGCTACGCCATTACCTCAAATGCCACAAATTACAAACTCGACCTGATTACTGATATTGTTGTCAAGGCTGCTTTTGGACAGAGCTATGAAATTCCTGAATTTAAAGCTATTGACATCAAGCCAGAAGAACTAGAGGTTCTAACAGGAACTTATGCAGCAGAAGGCATGCCTTTCAAAATAACCATTGCAAGACAGGAAAACAGACTTAGTGCGCAAGCAACAGGCCAATCTCCTCTTCCTTTAGAAGCCATAGACAATAATATTTTCACTTTTGACAAAGCCGGTATCCAACTGACTTTCAAACCTGAAACCAAAGGGATGCTATTAAAGCAATCCGGTAGGGAAATCGAATTCAAAAAAGAATAAAGCCAAATTAGATCATAAATAAAAAAGGTGTAGAGAAATCTACACCTTTTTTAGTATTACTTTATAATTTAGTAGGCCATCAAATCTTTTAAAGCTTCTTCAAATCGTCCTCTTGCCAGGAACTGATCTTCTAGTGCTTTTGTAAATGGAATTGGAGAATCCAAACTCGATACGCGTTTTACCGGTCCGTCAAGATATTCAAAACACTCTTCCATAATCATAGCAGAAATATCACTGGCTACACCACCAAACATGGTATCTTCCTGAAGAATAATTGCTTTTCCTGTCTTTTTTACAGAAGCATAAATCGCTTCGGTATCTAACGGTTGTAATGTTCTTAAATCTAATAGATCCGCAGAAATCTCCGGATTCTTTGCCAGAGTTTCTAACGCCCAATGTACAGCAGCTCCAAAAGCAATGATTGTTACATCTTTACCTTCTTTCAATAAGGAAGCTTTTCCTAACGGAAGTGTGTAGTAATCTTTTGGGACATCCTGATAGATACTTCTATACAGCAATTTATGTTCAAAAAACAACACCGGGTTCGGATCGTTAATAGAAGTATTCAAAAGTCCTTTAGCATCATATGGGAAAGCCGGATAAACCACTTTCAAGCCTGGTGTTTTTGTAAACCATGCCTCATTAGTCTGTGAATGGAAAGGTCCTGCCTGAGTTCCGCCACCGCAAGGCATTCTTACTACCACATCGGCATTTTCCAACCAACGGTAATGCGATTTAGCCAAAAGGTTAACAATTGGGTTAAAACCAGTCGAGACGAAATCTGCAAACTGCATTTCTACGATAGCTTTATATCCGTTGATTGAAAGTCCCATTCCGGCTGATACCACGGCACTTTCGCATATAGGTGTATTGATAATTCTTTCTTTTCCAAACTGTGCTACAAAACCATCTGTAATTTTAAAAGCACCTCCATATTCAGCAATATCCTGTCCCATGATAACCAGGTTCTCATGACGCTCCATAGATTCTTTTAAGCTATTTGAAATCGCATCAATAAGACGGATATTTATTTTTTTATCTGAAGGAGTAACCTCTTCAAAATCATATGGTTTGTAAACATCATTTAATTCTTCTTCATAAGTAGCTATGAGTTCAGGCTCAACTTGTACCATAGCCCAGTTTTCGTCAATTTCCTTTTTGATTTCAGAACGAATTTCTTCATCTTGTTCTGTCGTAAGCACTCCCAATTCCGAAAGATATTTTCTGTAATTATCTACCGGGTCTTTGATAGCCCACATGTCCATTAATTCCTGAGGAACATATTTAGTACCACTAGCCTCTTCGTGCCCACGCATTCTGAATGTCTTAAACTCCAACAAAACCGGTCTTGGGTTTTCTATCATCGAAGCTTTTAATTCAGATAACTTGGTAAAAACCTCCAGGATATTATTCCCATCAATAATATGCGACTCCATTCCGTAGCCTATTCCTCTATCAGCAAGATTCTCGCAGCGGTATTGCTCATTAGTTGGTGTAGAAAGGCCATAGCCGTTATTTTCAATTACAAACATCACTGGCAATTCCCAAACCGAAGCGATATTCAAGGCCTCGTGGAAATCTCCTTCGCTGGTTGCACCTTCTCCGGTAAATACAGCCGTAACTTTTCCATTCTTTTTTAGCTTGTTAGCCAAGGCGATTCCATCAGCAATTCCCATCTGAGGACCTAAATGTGAAATCATCCCTATAATCTTATATTCCTGGGTTCCGAAGTGGAACGAACGATCACGTCCTTTAGTAAATCCGTTAGCCTTTCCTTGCCATTGCGAAAATAAACGGTAAAGTGGGATATCTCTTCCTGTAAAAACTCCAAGATTTCTGTGCATTGGAAGGATATATTCATCCTTATCTAAAACAGCAGTAACACCGCAGGCTATCGCCTCCTGTCCGATTCCCGAAAACCACTTGGAAACTTTTCCTTGACGGATAAGAATCAGCATCTTTTCTTCAATCAATCGGGGCTTTAAAATTCTTTTATATAAATCTAATAATTGTTCGTTGGTTAGGTTTTTTCTGTCGAAATTCATAGGTAGTTACGAAAAGGTTTGCGTAATTTTTTAACTCGCCCAAAAGTATAAAAAAATAACAGCATAAACTCTTAATGTTACAGAATTTTCTATTGTTAATAACTTTTGAAATTAAATTCTCAAAATAATCTATACATTTGTGATAACAAGGCTTTACGCCTAGCAAAGTTATTAACATATATTTTTAAAGAGTATGCAAAATATTCCTAGTGTTGACTTGCGTGATTTCCTTTCGGACGACCCGAAACGTAAACAAAAATTTGTAAATGAAATCGGAAAAGCTTTCGAAGACATAGGCTTCGTAGCATTAAAAGGTCATTTTTTAGATGACAAACTGGTAGACGAGCTGTATGGCGAAATCAGAAATTTCTTCTCCCTGCCATTAGAAACCAAAAGCAGTTATGAAATCCCTGGTATTGGCGGTCAGCGTGGTTATGTTTCCTTTGGAAAAGAACACGCTAAAGGTAAAAAAGAAGGCGATTTGAAAGAATTCTGGCATTTTGGCCAGTATGTAGATAAAGACTCAAGATGGGTAAAAGAATATCCTGATAATGTTGAGGTAAAAGAATTGCCTCGCTTTAATGTAGTAGGAAAAGAAGCCTACCAAATGTTGGAAAAAACAGGAATTTATGTATTGAGAGCCTTGGCTTTGCATTTAGGCTTAGACGAATTCTATTTCGACAAATATGCCGAAGAAGGAAATTCTATTTTACGTCCTATCCACTACCCTCCAATTACGCAAGAGCCGGAAAATGCTATCCGTGCAGCAGCGCATGGAGATATCAACCTAATCACTCTATTGATGGGAGCTCAAGGTCGTGGACTTCAGGTACAAAACCACAACGGCGACTGGATTGATGCCATTGCTGAACCGGACGAATTGGTAATCAATGTAGGTGATATGCTTTCAAGACACACTAATAATAAGCTAAAATCTACAATTCACCAGGTGGTTAACCCTCCGAGAGAATTATGGGGAACTTCCCGATATTCTATTCCGTTTTTTATGCACCCGGTAAGCGATATGCGTCTGGATTGCCTTGAAAACTGTATCGATGAAGAAAATCCAAAATTATATGAAGACATTTCTGCCGGAGAATTCCTGCACGAACGTTTGGTTGATTTGGGATTAATCAAAAAATAAGTTTTACATTTATACTTTATTAGAAAGACATTGAGTTTTGCTTGATGTCTTTTTGATTTTTTAGAACACGAGATTACAAAAATAAATCCGCGAATAGCAGCGTTATCGGCTATATCCGCGTCCAATTAAAATTTATGTATGGATTTACATGACCAACTAAAAAAACTTTTTCCAGACCATGAACCGTCTGAAGAAATCGAAGAAACTGAAACCGAATACAAAGAACTCTGGGTCCAGGCCGAACCGATGATTTGCAAGTTCGAAAAACGAAAAGGAAAACCAACCACAATTATTGAAGGCTATACCGGATCTGATGAAGATTTCAAGATTCTGGCCAAAGAACTGAAAACAAAATTAAGCGTAGGTGGTACTTTCAAAGACGATTCAATTATAATTCAAGGTGATTATCGCGATAAGATAATGGCAATCCTAAAAGAAAAAGGCTTTAAGACAAAGCGTGTCGGCGGATAATTTCTCTTGATTTACAAACAAATAACTTAATAACAATGTGACTTTAGCGCTCAAAAGCTTAGCCACTATAAAAAACTTAGCATATCAAAATGATACAATCTTCAGAATTAATACTAAACCCTGACGGTAGCGTCTACCACCTGAATTTAAAACCGGAACATATTGCAAACGACATCATATTTGTAGGCGATCAGAATAGGGTTGAAAAAATCACTCAGTTTTTCGATTCCATTGAGTTTTCGACTCAAAAAAGGGAATTTAAAACGCAAACCGGAATCTTTAAAGGAAAAAGAATTACGGTTATGTCAACCGGAATAGGTCCTGACAACATTGATATCGTAGTTAACGAATTGGATGCTCTGGTTAATATTAATCTGGAAACTCGCCAGCCAAAAGAAGAATTGACTTCACTAAATATTATACGAATAGGAACATCGGGGTCATTACAGAAAGATATTCCTGTAGACAGTTTTGTTATGTCTAAATTCGGATTAGGATTAGACAACATGCTTCGTTCTTATAAAATTGACACAATTACTGATGAGGCATTAGGCGAAGCTTTCCTTCATCATACAAAATGGGATATACGAAAAGGAAAACCTTACGTTATACGATGCAGTGAAAAACTGGAAAAATTGATTGAAAGCGATAAAATTTTTAAAGGAATTACGGCAACGGCTGGAGGATTTTACGGACCCCAAGGCAGAGTATTACGCCTTGAAATCCAAGATCCGGAATTAAACGCGAAAATGGACAACTTCAATTTTAACGATAACAGGATTACCAATCTTGAAATGGAAACGGCAGCTATTTACGGACTGTCTGCATTGCTTGGACACAATGCCTTATCGTTGAATGCTATTATTGCCAACCGTGCAAGCGGCACTTTTAGTGAAGACCCATACAAGGCTGTAGACGAACTGATTGCTTATGCATTAGATAAACTGGCAAATAATTCCTAGATGTTACAAGAAGTGATTCTTAAATTCGAAAATCTACTGGTCGAAAATCTCGATTATTTTAAGAAAACCGACGAGGAAATTTTAGAATTTAAACCTGAAAACAAATGGTCGAAAAAGGAAATATTAGGACATTTGATTGATTCAGCGATTCACAATCTGGTACGATTTACAGAAATACACTATTCGCCAAAACCTTACCATTACAGAACATACAATCAGGAAGATTTAGTCAACATTGGGCAATATCAGTCTGCTGACTGCAATGAATTAATCCAGCTCTGGCTTTCGCTGAACAAGCAAATCCTGAGAATTTTTAAATCCGTCAACAGCGAAGCATTACATTATGAAATTGAGCTGAATGACAAATCCATAATTAATCTGAGGTTCTTAATGAGCGACTATGTTGACCATTTAGAACACCACATCAAACAAATACAAAACCGTTATTCATTATGAAAACGATAAAAATTGCCGGAGTACCAGAACATTTTAACCTGCCTTGGCATCTCTGCATAGAAAATGGGGAATTTGAAGCACAGGACATCGACCTGCAATGGACAGATGTTCCGGAAGGAACAGGAAAGCTGGGCCAAATGCTTCGCAGTGGCGAGACCGATATAGCCGTAATCTTAACAGAAGGCATCATCAAGGACATAGTTTCCGGAAACCCAAGTAAAATCGTGCAGGTCTACGTACAGTCTCCTCTTATCTGGGGAGTTCACGTTGGCAGTGCTTCAAAATATAAGACACTTTCTGACCTGAAAGGAACTAAAGTGGCTATTAGCAGAATGGGTTCAGGTTCCCAGCTTATGGCTTACGTCAATGCACACAATCAAGGCTGGAAAACAGACAATTTACAGTTTGAAATCATAAATACTATCGATGGTGCCGTTGAAGCGCTAACAGCGGGAACAGCTGACTACTTTATGTGGGAACGTTTCATGACAAAGCCTTTGGTGGACAAGGGAATATTCAGAAGAATTGACGACTGCCCTACTCCTTGGCCTTGTTTTGTAATTGCTGTGCGAAATGAAGTTCTGGAAACACAACCGGGAATCATTAAAACCATACTCGAAACCATAAATCAAACAACAGAAGAATTTAAGGATATACCTAGTATTGACAAGACATTGTCGTCCCGCTACAATCAAAAAATTGAGGACATCCAGGAATGGCTTTCATTGACAGAATGGTCGCAAAAATCCTTGGATAACAAAACGTTAAACAATGTCCAAAATCAACTGTTGGAACTTTCTATTATTGATAAAAAAGGTACTTTTGCAGATATAGTGCAAATCTAATAAGATTAAGCTGACCTTTGGGTTGATATGGAGAAACAAGGTAACATAGACTTCAAAAAAATCAAAGAGAAACTTCAGGTCAAAAAACCTTGGGACAATATCATTATTTTCGTACTGAACATATTGATTGCCATTCCTGTATTTATCATTATCCACCAGAATATTATCGATCCAAATTGGTATTTCCACATTGACAGAATTCTTCTTTTTATACTTGTAGTTGTTATTATCCAACTGGTACTTAGATTAATGAAAACAATCATCATTCTTTGTATCGCCTTGTATCTTATTGCACTAATCTATGGAAGTCTTTTTGGCAATTATGGCTTCAATAGCGTTTTTGAAGATTACCGTTCAATGGTTTACAGTATGTCTGAAGATCCTAATCCTCAAGATATTATCATTTCAAAACTCTTACCATTTCCTAATAAGTCAAAAATCCTGAACGCCATTGAATACGATAATCCAAAAGTTCGGAATTTTGCATTGCTTGCTACGACCAAATATTTCAGAAATGTCAAAGGATATAGTGAATACCGCCGACAAATACAGAGTTTTGCTGTATTTAAGGAAATACAACGCCGCTGGAATTATGTAAGCGACCCTAAAGGAAAAGAATACATTGCCCGAGCCACCGAATCACTAATCCATTTTTCTGGCGATTGTGATGACCATGCCATCCTTATGGCTGCCTGCGTACGAGCCGTAGGCGGAACACCAAGACTTATTCATACCGGTGGACATATCTATCCGGAAGTACTTATCGGAAATAAAAAATCCGACCTTGAAGCCATTAACTATCTTATCAAAGAAGTATTATTCAAGGAAGAAAGTAAAGGCAAAGAAATCCATTACCATATTGACGAACGTGGTCAGATTTGGCTCAACCTTGATTATACCGCCACTTATCCGGGCGGTCCTTTTATGTCCGAAGAAATTCTGGGAGCCCTAACGCTAAACTAGGATTTTAGATTTGTGATTTTCGATTTGTGATTTTTGGTCATCTATTTTCAGATTTTTGATTTTTGTCTAT
This sequence comes from uncultured Flavobacterium sp., assembly GCA_964518395.1. Taxonomy (GTDB): domain Bacteria; phylum Bacteroidota; class Bacteroidia; order Flavobacteriales; family Flavobacteriaceae; genus Flavobacterium. The sequence goes on along the minus strand of CAZFGA010000002.1, from coordinate 111,981 downwards.
CTATCCTCTGATTTTAGATATCGCTTATTTAAATCCACTATCACCTGTCAACCATCAACTATAAACTACCTCTATCAACTATTCTCTATCAACTATCATCTAAACCATCCAATCTTTTTTCTATATTTACAAACGGTTTACAAAAAGAAGACTATGAAAAAATGGCTTTTCGCAGCACTGCTCGCTTTCCAATTTTCGAATGCACAGGAAAGCTCAAATATATTTGCAAGAAAACAAAATGAAATAAAGTTTGATGTACTATCCGTTATAGCGTTTTCTAAAGTCCATGTTAGCTATGAACGTTTTCTAAACGAGAACTTTTCTGTAGGTATCAGTGGTAGTATTCAGGACAGCAAAGATGCTAAAGAAGATTTTGATAAAGGCTATGACCGTACGCTTCCTAAATACGAAGTCAATCCTTTTGTTCGCTATTCCTTATCCCATAGCCAAAAAAGCTTCTATTTTGCAGAAATATTTGTTTCTGCAAACGGAGGAAAATACAGAGAGTTACAGCGTTTTGTTGATGAATCCGGAAACGGCTATTATGACACTTTTAAAGACAATTATACAGATGTAGCCATTGGCGGTGCTTTAGGATATAAATTATATATCCAAGAAAAGTTTGGCCTTGAATTATTTCTTGGAATGGGAAAAAACCTTTTCAATACTGATAAGAGCCCAGAAGTTGTTCCTCGTGTAGGATTAAATTTTGGCTACAGATTCTAATAAAATTACTATGAAAACGATAAAGATATTATTTTTAGCAATAATCGGTATGGCAGCCGTTACAAGCTGTGGAGATGATGATGAATTTTATAATTCTAAAAATACTTCTATTCCGAACCTGATAACAATTGAACACCAAACCAGTTATGCTGTAGGTGATGTACTTTGGTTAAATACTGATTTTTCAAGATACCAGCCAGAACCAAATCAGACAACTCCGTTAGACATCTTTAAGACAACCGGAGGAGCTTCGTTTAGTTTTGCCTATGGATTGGAAAAAAAGACGGGAACCACCTGGACACCTATTAACATTCGAAACGTAATAAAGGATCAAGGTGATGCAGTAGCTGATTTTTTTATAATTGCTGAAAGTATTTACGAGCCGATTTCTGAAAATTACAAATTTAGGGCTGGAATCACGTTATCTGAAACTGGCGAATACAGACTTGTTTTTGGACTTTCAGAAGTATCACGACTTGAATTGTCATCAAACAATAACAATTCTGAAAATACTTTCCTAATCATACAGACAACCGCGAATAATCTAACGGCAGGATATTACAATTTTACAGTACAATAGAAAGAATATTACCAATCTATCTCTTGTCTGCCTAAAGATTTAAGGTATTCGTTTGTTTTGCTAAAATGCTTATTCCCAAACCAAAGTCCTCTATTAGCACTTAATGGTGAAGGGTGTCCTGATGTAAGAATCAGATGTTTAGTCGCATCAATTAACGATCTTTTGTTTTGAGCAAAACCGCCCCAAAGTAAAAAGACTACCTGTTGCGCCTCGTTTGAAACTTTTTGGATAACGGCATCTGTAAATGTCTCCCAGCCTTTTTTCTGATGGCTTCCCGCCTCTCCTTTACGAACGGTTAGCGTAGCATTTAAAAGCAAAACGCCCTGGTCTGCCCAGTGCTCTAAATTTCCGGTTTTTGGCAAAGGTTTTCCCAGATCAGTTTCGATTTCTCTAAAAATATTATTCAAGGAAGGAGGAAAAGGAATTCCGTCATTAACAGAAAAACACAATCCGTTTGCCTGATTTGGTCCGTGGTAAGGATCCTGTCCGATAATGACAACCTTTACATCGTTAAAATGGCAATGATCAAAAGCAGAAAAAATCTGGCTTCCTTTTGGATAACACGTATGTTGGGCATATTCTGATTTTACAAAATCAATCAGCTGATTAAAATAAGGTTTCTCAAATTCTTCTGATAAAACGGCTTTCCAGGAAGGATGTATTTTTACTTGCATGCGAAATAGTTGATAGTTTTTAGTTGATAATTGATAGTGGATAATTAGTTTATATTAAAAATAATTGTTTTGATTATTAAAAAGATTTCCGGCTTTTGCTATTCTATCTTTTTAACTTCCTACCTTTTCTCCTTAGCACCTTTTTACCTTTTTTACCTTAATACCTTTTTCCAAATACAAATTTCGGAAAGTTAAACTGAAAACAAACTAAAAAAATAATTCATTTGAGCAAAAAACTTGACGAGCTCAGCAGCTTAGTTTTTTGTATTTTTGTATATAAAAACCGCTATAAAACAAAATGACCAATATAACAGATAAAACATTACAAGATTTAGAATTTAATACCGTACTGCAAGCCATTTCAGAAATCTGTAACACAGAAATCGGAAAGGAAAAAGCCCTTCAGATTGCGCCTTACAAACATAAAAAGGAACTGATGGATGCTTTGTTGCAGACGTCCGAATATGTTTCTTCTTTTACTAATAACAATGCAATACCTAATCACGGGTTCGAGACAATCAGCAATGAAATAAAATTTCTTGCCATAGAAGACAGTTTTCTTGAAGTAGGTAGCTTCCGAAAAATTGCTACTATCTCTGATACCGTAAACGTATTGCTGCTTTTCCTTAAAAAGTTTAATGACTATTATCCGAAATTAAGCGAAAAGGCCTCTGTTATAGAATACACCAAATATATCACGCAGAAAATAGATGAAATCGTAGACAAATACGGTGAAATAAAAGATAATGCCTCTCCAGCCCTTGTTGATATTCGTAGAAATATGAACATGGTTCGAGGCAAAATCAACCAAAGTTTCGGTATGGCACTAAGCCAATACAACGGACTCGGCTATCTGGATGATATCAAGGAAAGTATTGTAGAAAACCGCCGTGTACTGGCAGTTCTGGCCATGTACAGGCGTAAAGTAAAAGGAACGATTCTAGGAAATTCAAAAACAGGAAGCATTACCTATATCGAACCGGAAGCTACTTTGCGTTTCTCAAGAGAATTGAGCAATTTGGAATATGAAGAGAAGGAAGAAATTACAAGAATTTTAAAGCAGTTAACAAACGACATACGCCCGTTTTTAGACCTGCTTAAAGTCTATCAGGAATTCCTGAGCGATATTGACGTAATTGCCGGAAAAGCAAAATATGCGAATAGAATTAATGGTATCTTGCCTACTATTACCGAAGAAAAAAGAATGTATTTTAGGGAAGCCTACCATCCTATTCTTTATCTCAACAATAAGAAAAAAAATGAGCCTACTTTCCCACAAACAATAGAACTGACCAACGAAAGCAGGATTATTGTAATTTCGGGACCTAATGCGGGAGGAAAAACGATTTCCCTTAAAACAGTAGGACTGCTACAATTAATGCTGCAAAGTGGTATGCTTATTCCTGTACACGAACGCAGTGAAACATTCTTATTTGACAGAATATTGACTGACATTGGAGACAATCAGTCTATTGAAAATCATTTAAGCACCTACAGCTACCGACTAAAAAACATGAACTATTTCCTCAAAAAGTGCAATGCCAAAACATTGTTTCTTATTGATGAATTTGGTACAGGTACAGACCCTGAATTAGGAGGAGCTTTGGCCGAAACCTTTTTGGAAGAATTTTATCATAGAGAAGCTTTTGGAATTATCACAACGCACTACTCCAATCTAAAGATGCTTGCAAACGAGCTGCCGTATGCTTCTAATGCAAATATGCTGTTTGACGAAAAATCATTAGAACCTATGTACAAGCTAATATTAGGTCAAGCCGGGAGTTCTTTTACTTTTGAGGTTGCACAAAAGAATGGCATTCCTTTTGGACTGATAAATCGTGCCAAGAAGAAAATAGAAGGAGGAAAAGTACGTTTTGATAAAACTATTGCTACGCTCCAAAAAGAACGTTCCAAGCTTGAAAAGACTTCACAAAATTTAAAAGAAGAAGAAAGTAAAGCCCGGGAAGAAAGCAAAAAGATGGAATCTATCAATTCCAAAATCCAGGACAAACTGGAACGCTATCAGGAACTTTATGATGCCAATCAGCGTTTGATCTATATGGGACAAAAATTGGATGACATTTCTGAGAAATATTTCAATAACAAGAATAAAAAAGATCTTATAGGTGAATTTTTAAAAATGATTGAAATTGAAAATTCTAAACGAAAAAAATTAACGGCTAAAGAAAAAAAGGCTAAAGAAATTGTCCAGAAAGAAGTAATTAAAGAAGTTACAGCCAAGGTAGAAGAAATTCGGGAAGAGAAAAAAGAAAAGAAAATCAAGGCTATCAAACAAGAAGCGAACAAACCAAAACCTGTCTTAAAACTTGGAGACCGTGTTAGATTGGTCGACGGAAAAGCAGTCGGAACAATTGACAAGATTGAAAAGAACAAAGTCACGGTTAACTACGGCATCTTTACTTCCAAAGTAGATTTAGAAACTTTAGAACTGGTAGAGGCTAAAAAATAATAATGGATACGATGAACTTACCCCAAGATAAAAAAATAATTTTGTTTGACGGAGTCTGCAATCTTTGTGATTCTTCCATACAATTTATCATCAAGCATGATAAAAAAGATATTTTTAGATTTGTAGCATTGCAATCTGACATGGGCCTGGAAATAACAAAACATATCGGGGTGGATACTTCTAAAATAGATTCTATTCTCTTATATGAGCCTGGCAAAGCCTATTACTACAAAGCTGAAGCTGCTTTAAAAATAGCCAAAGAATTGGGTGGCATATACACAATCATCAGCTGGTTTTCAATACTTCCAAATTTTTTAACCAATACTGTATATGATTATATTGCCCGTAACCGATACAAATGGTATGGAAAAAAAGACGCCTGTATGATTCCTACACCTGAATTAAAAGCAAAATTCTTATAATAAAAAAAGCCAAACTTAAAAGTTTGGCTTTTTATTTTATCTTAAAAGCTAATTTAGTTTTTGATAATTTTTTTAGTTACTGAACCCTGGTCAGAATTGATGTTCATCATATAAACACCGGCAGACAAATCAGAAATATTGATTTGAGAAGAAGAATCTCCATTCAATTCTACAGTTTTAACTGTACGTCCATTTAAATCTGTAAGGCTAACTGAACTCAACGCAGAGTTTGCATCACTAGAAATAGTTACTAAACCATTAGATGGGTTAGGATAAACCGAGAACTTAGATGTAGAAAAATTATCTGTAGACAATAAAGTATCAGCATTTGAAGCTCTTACAACAATATTATCAATATCCATAGTTGCTGCACTTGCATTAGGAGCTGCAGTAGTACCACCACTGAAAGCTACAATATCAACTTCAACAGGATCTGTATTTATTGCACTTCCGATCAAGGCTGCGCCAGTAGCTACAATTCCAGGACCTTTAAGTCTAACTTGACCCGTTGTTTTATTAAAAGAAATACCAATTCTACTCCATTGATTTTCAGGTAATTGCACGCCTGGAGCTGCTGCTAATGAATAGTTATAATTTCCTACAGGCTGCCCTGTTGGAGTAGAATAAGAAATTAAAAACATTTCTTTTGTAGATGCTCTTACCGCAAAACCAACTAAAACTTTATTAAAAGTAGTATCATATATACTAATTCCAAAAGTGTTTGAACTTGTAGAAGCACCGCCTGGATTAATATCGAATTCAACTTCAATTATATTGTTTCCAGTTGTTCTTGATCCCCATGCTGTCGTTAAACCATCCTTCCATAAAAATCTACCACCATTATTTCCATCAGGACCTACAATTCTAAGAACCATAGAACCTCCTGAGCTAATGATCTGAGCATTCGAAGCATCAGCATTTGTACTAGTTGTTCCAGCAGCTCCATTAGTCGTTTGTAAATAATATCCTCCTTGACCTGGGGTGGTTCCAGTAATATCAGTTGCAAGATTACCAGCTAGCAAAGAGTTAAAGTTTTCTGTCTGTAATTGTTGTGCATTAACGCTAAAAACAGAACCAAATAAAAGTCCTGCAAAAAGTAATTGTTTTTTCATGTTTTTTAATTTAAATGATTTTCCGACGAAATTAAGTATAAAACTTATAAGCATACAATTTTTATTGTTAAAATTACATTTCAAAAATTGTTAAAACAAATAAATTAAAATCATATTTTGTTTAATAAAAAGTAATCTGCCAAAACCAATGCTGCCATAGCTTCTACAATGGGCACCGCCCTTGGAACAACACATGGATCGTGTCTTCCTTTTCCTTGCGTTTCTAAAATATTACCATGTATATCCAAAGTTTCCTGTTTTTGCATTATAGTCGCAACAGGCTTAAAGGCTACCCTGAAATAAATGTCCATTCCATTACTTATTCCGCCTTGAATACCACCGGAAAGATTAGATTTTGTAGTACCATCCGGATTATAAAGGTCATTATGTTCGCTTCCTTTCATTTTTGCACCGCAAAAACCGCTTCCATATTCAAAACCTTTTACAGCGTTTATCGATAACATGGCTTTGCCCAATTCAGCATGAAGTTTATCAAAAACCGGTTCACCTAAACCAATCGGTACATTTTGAATTACACAGGTTATTGTTCCGCCAACTGTATCGCCTTGTTTCCGTATTTCTTTGATATACTCTTCCATCTTTTTTGCCGCGGCTTCGTCCGGACAACGCACAGGATTACTCTCAGTTTTAGAAAAATCCAATGCCTGATAAGGTTTATCAATAAAAATATCTCCTACTGACGAAACAAACGCATTAATCTTGATTGTTGGAATAACTTGTTTTGCAATAGCTCCTGCCGCTACTCTGCTAGCCGTTTCTCTAGCCGAACTTCTGCCACCGCCTCTGTAATCTCTGACTCCGTATTTTTTTTCATACACATAATCGGCATGGCTGGGCCTATAACTCTCCTTAATATGAGAATAGTCATCAGACTTCTGATTGGTATTGGGTATAATAAATCCAATAGGCGTGCCTGTTGTCTTTCCTTCAAAGATTCCTGAAAGAAATTGTACTTCATCCTCTTCTTTTCGCTGGGTTACGATAGCCGATTGGCCAGGTTTTCTTCGAGACATTTCAAAGCTTATCGCCTCAAAATCTAAAGTAATTCCTGCCGGACAACCATCAATTATTCCTCCCAAAGCTTCACCATGTGACTCACCAAAAGTGGTAAGCTTAAACAGATTTCCAAAACTATTTCCTGCCATTTTATTTCATTTTAACGCAAATGTAGGGATTATGCCCAAAAATAGACTTAATTATATCATCACTATATGTTAACATTCTCATAAGTATTATGTCCCGTATCTTTTATTTATTTGTTAAACTTTTAAAGTACAATAAATTGAAAAAAAGAGTTGTTGATTTAGTAGTAATCTCGGATGTGCATCTGGGTACTTTTGGTTGCCATGCTAAAGAACTTCACAATTACCTTTGTTCCATTAAGCCCAAAATCTTAATCTTAAACGGGGATATTATAGACATCTGGCAGTTCCGAAAATCGTACTTTCCAAAATCCCACCTAAAAGTAATTCGGAAAATTTTAGACTTCACTTCAAAAGGCACCCAAGTCTACTATATTACAGGAAACCATGATGAGATGCTGCGCAAATTCAGCGATTCAAAAGTTGGGAATTTTTCTATAATCGATAAGCTTGTTTTAGATTTAGATGGTGAAAAAGCATGGTTTTTTCATGGCGATGTTTTCGACTCCTCCGTTCATCATGCAAAATGGATTGCTAAACTTGGCGGAATTGGCTATGATTATTTGATATTACTCAATCGTTTTATCAACTGGTGCCTGACAAAAATGGGGAAAGAACCTTATTCCTTCTCAAAAAAAATAAAGTCAGGTGTTAAATCTGCTATCAAATTCATATCTGATTTTGAAACAGCAGCCATAGATCTAGCCATAGAAAACAAATACAACTATGTAGTCTGTGGCCATATCCATGAACCAAAAATATTAAACCAGACAAACAAAAAAGGAAAAACGGTTTATCTGAATTCAGGCGATTGGGTTGAAAACCTGACCGCATTGGAATACAATAAAAAACGCTGGAAGTTATACCGTCATTCTGAAAATGAGGAAATCGTAGAGGAAGATTACCTTGAAATGGAAACAAAATTGACCGAAAACTTACTTACAAGCTTCCTTGTCATGAAATAGCATTAAAAAAAAGGGCTTTTTTTTATTTGATTATCAACAATTTATAGAATATGTAAACTTTTTTGTGTTATAATATTCAAAAATTAACGTTTTTTGGCAATATTATTGCTACCTTGTATAAAACTCTAAATTAAATTTTATGAAAAAATTGTTTTTATCAGCTTTTATGCTGGCGGGAATGGCATTCAGTATGCAGGCCCAAGAAATTTCAAAAAATGCATTGGGATTACGTCTGGGTGACAATGACGGTTTTGGTGGTGAGATTTCTTATCAAAGAGGTCTTTCGAGTAACAATCGTTTAGAAGTAGACTTGGGTTGGAGAGACAGCAACCACGTTGATGCTATCAAATTAACAGGTTTATACCAGTGGGTATGGAACATCGAAGGAGGTTTCAACTGGTATGCCGGTGTTGGTGGTGGTCTTGGTACATGGAGCTATGACTACAGGGGAGCAGATGACAGCGGTACATTTTTCTTCGCTGCCGGTGATATCGGTATCGAATATAAATTTGACATTCCTTTGATGTTATCTTTAGATTTCAGACCTGAATTCTATTTCAACCATGACGATTTCAGAGATGATAGTTTTGGACCGGACATCGCATTAGGTATCCGTTATACATTCTAAAAACAAATAGAATCATAAAAGAAACATCCCGAATATTCGGGATGTTTTTTTATTGGAATATAATTTCTTTCGTTGAATTGATTTTTACGATAGTAAAAGGATTTGTCAAGGCCATGGTTACAATATCGCCTGAACCGGGACTGCTTTCCTGAACATCAACATAGATCTTCCCTCCTTTTTCTGTAACGTTTTTGACTTTAATAGCATAACCACCCGTATTTCTTTGTCCCATAAATAATGCAACAACTCTTTCTTTTGAGAAATCGATTTTAGGTACTTGGGTGTCATTGATAGCTTCATATAATTTCTCCAATGAAGCTTTGTCTTTTATGACTTCATACGACTTTACCTCTTTCCCTTGATAAGAAGACTCGCTTAAAATCTGATACAAGGCAGTTTGCTTATTTTTTTTCACGTCTGCAGGTTTTTGATCGGCTGCTTTTTTTGTGCTGCTGCAACAAAACAGCAGAAAAACAAACGGCATCAAGATTAGTTTTTTCATAATTACTTGTTTTTTAATGCCTTTTCATAAATGGCTTCATATAAAGGCATAATGTTTAAGATATCAAACTGTTTTGCCACATTCAGGGCATTTTGTTTAAATTTACTCAATTCCTCATCATTTGCCAAAATTGACAACGCATTTTTTGCCATATCATCAACATCACCAACGTTGCTCAAATATCCTGAAATTCCACTGAAATTAACTTCCGGCAATCCACCAGAGTTACTTGAAATGACCGGAACACCACAAGCCATGGCCTCTAAAGCCGCCAAACCAAAACTTTCTGTTTCAGACGGAAGCAGAAATAAGTCTGTATAGCACAATATTTTGTCGATATCGTTGCTGTTACCGAAGAAGATTACCTTATCGCTGATTCCTAATTCTTCGCAAAGAATTTCTGCTTTCTCTTTTTCCGGTCCCTCACCAACCATCATCAATTTAGCCGGTATTTCTTTTTGAATTTTATTAAAAACTTTTACAACATCCGGAATTCTTTTGATGGCCCTGAAGTTACTGATATGTGTTATGATCCTCTCTTCCTTTGATGCCATCAAGGCTCTTTGGCAAGGTGCGTTTTCATCCAACCTGGGCTTGTTAATCTCTATAAAATTCGGAATTACTTCTATATCTTTTTTGATATCAAAAAGCTTATACGTTTCGTCTTTCAGACTTTGTGAAACCGAGGTAACTATATCTGATTTATTAATACTGAATGTTACAGCCGGTTTGTAAAAAGGATGGCTTCCTACTAATGTGATATCGGTTCCGTGAAGCGTTGTTACCATTGGAATTTTGATTCCTTCATGTTTCAGCATCTGTTTTGCCATATATCCGGCATACGCATGAGGAATGGCATAATGAACGTGAAGCAGTTCTATTTTATGCAGCTTGACCATATCGACCAGCTTGCTGGAAAGAGCCAATTCATACGGTTGGAAATGAAATAGCGGATATTCCGGAACGTTGACTTCGTGATAGTGGATATTTGGATTCAGAAGCGCCAATCTCACAGGTTGGCTGTAGGTAATAAAATGTATTTCGTGTCCTCTTCTGGCTAATTCAAGACCTAATTCTGTGGCGACTACGCCGCTACCTCCAAAGGTTGGGTAGCAAACAATTGCAATTTTCATAATTACTCCTAAAATGAGTAACGAAAATACTCAAAAAAGTAAGGCAAAACTGAATTTCCATTAAAATTAACGCTTGTGCTGTCTTCAAAACAAGCAGCCCATTTTCGTAAAAATCCAACTAATATTTATCATAAAAATTAAACGAAATGTATCTTTTTGGTAAAATGGCACGCAACCTATCGGAATCTTTCGTATCTCATTAAAGTAATGTATCGAGCTGATGAATAATCGCACAGATTATTTAAACGCGAGGTTTGTTTTAGTTTTAATCAAAAAAGCCAATCTTTAATTAAGATTGGCTTTTTATTATTTTGTGTTTTGCTTCCTAAACTCTGTTTCGTACATCTCAATCCATTTTTCTGGTGAGATTTTTCCAAGCAGCTCCGCTATTAGCTCGTAAGGAATCTGATCCATTTTTTTAAATCGGATGCAGCTTTTCCCCATATCAAGCTTTAATTTGGAATGTTTCGGATATTCGCTTACAAACCAATCTAACAGCTTTGGATCAGCATAAATTCCCATATGATATAGTGCAATGAAATTTTTCTGCGAAGCCAGACTCAGGAAAGGTAAAGGAATTTCAGGATTACAATGATAGCCGTCAGGATATAATGAAAAGGGTACGCAATAACAAAGCATGCCATAATTTATATTTTCTTCAAAACCTTTAGGAAGTTTTTCCAGAATAACACTTCTTAATTTATTAACTGCCTCTTTCCTATCTTCCGGAAGGCTGTCTAAATATTCCTGTGAGTTTTTAGCTGATGATTGCATGATATTCTTTGGTTTGGTTAAGCTCCTAGTTTTCTATTGCATCATAAATTACTTTCTGGATATTCTCGCGCACATTTTCTTTGGATAAAGTATTTGGCGCATTGGAATCCGGGTAGGTTCTGTTGGAAAGGAAAATATAAATAAGTTCTTCTTCCGGATCAGCCCAGGCCATTGTACCTGTAAATCCTGTATGTCCGAAACTTGATTTAGAAGTACAGCCACATGTTGGTCCTGAAGTACCCGGCAATTGCGGCTTATCAAAACCTAAAGCTCTTCTATTTCCTTCTTTGCAATAATAACAGGTATTAAAAGCATCAAAAGTAGCAGGTGTAAAGAACTGGACTCCGCCATAATTTCCTTTTTGGAGATACATCTGCATAATTTTAGCCAAATCTATCGTATTTGAAAAAATCCCTGCATGACCTCCCACTCCATCCTGCATGGCTGCTGCCATATCATGTACGTAACCCTGAATGGTCTGGTATCTGAAATATTTATCTTCTTCTGTAGGCGGAATGACACTCATGTCGAATTTTCTCAACGGATTATAGGTAGTGCTATTTGCTCCTAATTTCTTATAGAAATTTTCTTCAGATAATACGTCCAGTTTTTTACCGGTTTCTTTTTCAAGATATTCCTTTAGGATTATAAATGTAAAGTCGCTGTATTTGTATTCTTTTTTTGGCAACAGTTTACTTTCGGCTATTTTCTTGATAAGGGTATCTTCGTAATCATTTCTTAAGAATAAGTTCTCTGCTACCTGCATCGAAAATTCCGGAGTCAATGTGTTTTTATAGTACTTATCGCTAGGCTTCTTGTCAGCATTTAGCGTAGCTTGATAAAATGGAATCCATGCCTGAAGACGGGCATAATGTGACAGCAATTCTTTGAACGTGATATTCTTCTTATCCGTATTTTCAAAAACCGGAAGCATAGTACCCAGTTTAGTATCCAGAGTGAACTTTTTCTGATCATAAAGTTGCATCACATCCGGCAAGGTTGAAACAATTTTTGTCAACGAAGCAACATCATATATATCAGAATTCTTAACTTTTATTTCATTCTTATAATCGTGATAACCGTACGATTTCTGATATACTACTTTACCTTTTCTTGCAACAAGTATCTGGATTCCGGGTGTCATCTGCCTTTCGATAGCATTATTAGCAATAAGGTCTATCCTCGCCAGTGTTTTTGAGCTCATTCCAACATTTTCAGCTGCAGTAAATCCAAGACGATTGAGTTTTTTTGTCTTTAACCCGTCATTTACTTTAAAAGCTGTTCCAATTGAAACCGGGAGTTTCCCTTTAGATTCGATTGCTCCAAAAATAAGCTGACCCGAAACATTCTGTGCCACATCACTATTCTGATATGAAACTACCAATCCTTCAATATCACTAAAAGAGTTTATTGGGATAAGTGAATAAGGTTTTGTAAAAATATCAAGGATAACTTTATTGTTTTTCGCTATTTCCTGAATTTTGACCAATTCGTCTACTGTAAAATCATGTTTTTTCCAGGCTCCATCTGCTTTGTGATATCCTATAACTACAGTCGTATATTTTTTTAATTCTTCGACCATCAAATGCAAACTGTCATTTGAAACTTCCGTGACCTCAGTATACTGCCGTAACGTATTCAAAAAAGAGGTATTGGTATCGTCCCCAAGTTTTACGTAGGCAATTTTTTCATTAGCGACATCTTTGATTGGCAAGATTTCGTTTTCGTTTTTCAAAACCGTTACCGCATTTTCATATAACTGATATTGCAATGCTTGCGCGTCAGAATTGTTCAGGTCATCATACAAATACGGAATTTCAACCGGCTTATACTTATTGAGTCCTGCTAAATATTTATATCTCAATATTTTCTTTACAGACTGTTCCAATCTCTTTTCAGAAATAACAGTGTCTTGAATGGCAACACAAATTTTCTCTAAAGCCAAAGGAACATTTTCAGCAAAAAGCAAGATATCATTACCCGCCTTAAACGCTTCCAGATCAATATCGCCTGGCTGTTTAAAGTTGGTAGCGCCTTTCATATTCAATGCATCCGTAAAAATAAGTCCTTTAAAATGCATTTCATTTTGCAAGACATTGGTCACTACATTATAGGAAAGCGATGTCGGATAGTTTTCTCTTGGTTCAAGGCTAGGAACATTCAGGTGAGCTACCATAACGCTGGCAAGACCTTCGCGAAACAATTTCTTATAAGGGTAAAATTCGATATCGTTGATTCGCTGTCTTGTAAAATTCAACATGGGTAACGTATGGTGCGAATCGGTTTCAGTATCACCATGTCCCGGAAAATGTTTCCCGGTTGCAAAAACGCCCTGGTTTTGGATACCTTTCATCAAGGCCAGCGCTCTTTCGGTTACATTAATTTTATCTTCACCAAAGGAACGATTACCGATAATCGGGTTTTTAGGATTGGTATTAATGTCGAGAACTGGAGCAAAATTGAACTGTATGCCCATTCTTCTGCTTTGCTGACCGTATTTTTCGCCTACTTTTTCAATCAGTTTCATGTCCTGGATGGCTCCAAGGGTCATATTCCAAGGATAACGGATAACCGAATCCAAACGCATCGCCAATCCCCATTCTGCATCAATACCCACAAAAAGTGGTACTTTGGATTTCGACTGGAAACGATTGGTTAGTCTTGCCTGGCGCACAGGTCCGCCCTGAAAGAAAATCACACCTCCAATATATTGGTCTCTGATAAGCTTATCAATAGCATTAAAATGAACGCTGTCCTTATTGGAATAGGCCGCAACCATAAAAAGCTGCCCTATTCTTTCCTGCATCGTCATTTTATTATAGATACTGTCAACCCAGATTGTTTCTTTGGTTCTATCTAAAGTTAATTTAGGTTCACGAAGCTGCGAAAAGGCAATCTGACTGATGAACAGTAGCGCTACAACAAAATATCTCATTCAAAAAAAATTTGGTTTTAGAAAAAACGGCTATGCCAGCTTTCTCTTGCTGGAACTTCCCAATATTCATGCCACTCTCCTATAGTGTTAACGAGATTATTGAAAACAATCGTGTTTGCCGAAACGGCTTTTTCTTTGGCCATTTTCTTGAATTCAACCAATGGCTTGTGAGCAATATGCTCTCCTAGCTTGAAGGTAACATTCATCTTATCCAATAAATCAACACTGTATTTTTGTTCTAATTGTTGTATGAATTGAACCGAACTATCTATAGAACAACCTGTTGCAGATTGTACTTCTTGGTTTACGGCTAGAATGATAAATCTATTGTATTGCAGCAAATAAGATGCTTCGAGACCTGTTCCGTGAGCAGCCCAATTTTCAACAAATGCTTTAAGGTCTGATTCGATTTCAGCCATTTCATCATCTGTGAATTTTCTATTGGATTGGTATATCCAGATTTTTGATTCATCTGGCATATTTTCAAAAGGAATATACATAATTATTATATTTTTTTTATGCCTTGGATTCCTTTATAATTTCTGAAATCCTTGGCTTTTGGGTCATAAAATTCTTGTTCCCAATATTCAACGGAAACTTTGTCGTTTTTCTTGAGTTTATTCTCTATCAAGAGATTCGAGTCTTCAAAGAATGTCAATACCAGAAGTGTATGATTTCTACCTGAATTATCTTTAACTATAACAGTAAGGAATTGTTCTGATTTTATTTCTACTATCTTTCCTTCCACCGTAAGAACCGGTGTTTCTTCTGCTTCGGCAGCTTCCATATCAGCAAACATCATCAACACGTCCGGACATACGCTCACCATTTTCATTCCTACATCACCACCTAATTTTTCCATAGCTCCTTCATTTTCCATAACATTACCATATTTGGCAGTTACTTCTTTTTCATAGCTTGAAAAACTTGAAATAATACATAACCCTAATTGCATCTGTGCTTTTTCTGCTCCAGTATCTTTGAACATCTCCTTTTTTTCATTAGCACAAGAACAGACTTCTTTTGTTATTACATCAAGAATATCCTGACTTTTAGCATTAAGGCAAAATAATGACAGTACAAATACAAATAGTGATTTTTTCATGAGGGAAAGTTGTTTTTTAGATTATAGCTTCTTACAGATCTTTGGCATTAGCTATCAATTCTGCAACATCCATTACTTTTATTTCTGCCTCTTTTTCTTTGTGTTTTACACCATCGGTAAGCATCGTATTACAAAACGGACAACCGGCAGCAATAATCTGTGGAGCAGTTTCAAGAGCATCATCCGTACGCTCAATATTCACTTCTTTGTTTCCTGGCTCTGCATCTTTAAACATTTGAGCACCTCCAGCGCCACAACATAATCCATTTGATCTTGAACGTTTCATTTCTACAAGCTCAACGTCCAATTTTTGAATCAGTTCTCTTGGTGCTTCATAAATTTTATTGGCTCTTCCTAAATAGCACGGATCATGGAAAGTAATTCGTTTTCCTTTGAACTGGCCACCTTCAATAGTAAGCCTTCCTTCATCTAAAAGAGATTTTAAAAACTGGGTGTGGTGTACAACTTCATATGTACCTCCCAGCTCCGGATATTCATTCTTTAATGTATTGAAACAATGCGGGCAGGCTGTTACTATCTTTTTCGCTTCATAGGCGTTCAGTACTTCAATATTCATCATGGCCTGCATTTGGAACAAGAATTCGTTTCCGGCTCTTTTGGCAGGATCACCCGTACAGCTTTCTTCCGTACCAAGCACAGCAAATGAAACGTCTGCTCTGTTTAGAATTCTAACAAAAGCTTTGGTTATTTTTTTTGCCCTATCGTCAAAGCTTCCGGCACAGCCAACCCAAAAGAGTACTTCCGGCTGTTTTCCTTGAGCTAACATTTCGGCCATTGTTGGCACTGATAAAACTTCTGACATATTTTATGTTATTTCGTTTCGGGTTTTATAAACTAGTTACCCTTTTTATTCGTGTTTTCCGTCATCAAAAACCTGTATGGTCACTTCTTTATCAACTAAATCCGTAAATTTCCCTCTATATCGGGTTGCTTTTACAAGATGGTTGTCAATCCAATGGTAGTTGCCACCTCTCGGTTTTCCCATAACCATACCGTGATATTTGAACCCGTGTATTTTTAACCATTGTTCCGTGATTTCGCGATGGGCTTCTGTTCTCGACGTGAAAAAGAAAATGATATGTCCTTCGTCATACCATCTATTCAGTGTTGCAAGCGCATCCGGATATACTACTGCCGTGAGCATCCTTTCGGGTTGTTCATTCGGAATGTCATCGCAAATAGTTCCGTCGATATCAATGAGGTAGTTTTTAATTCCTTCTGGCAATATTGGGCTAATCTGCTCTCCATTTTCGGTAGCCGATACTAAGTTTTTATCGATATCTTCTGTCTTCATTGTAAACTAATTAATTTATGGAATCGATGCAAATAGCTGACATTTTATTAATTTTCATTTTTCCAATTCAGCCTGTCTTGTTGGCTGTATTGCCAAGGTGCTCCATTGTTTTCAACATTGGTCATCATAGCATTCAAGGACATTGGTGCCGCGCTTTGTTCCATCACAAGATAACGTCTCATGTCCATAATAATAGAAAGTGGGCTAATGTTCACCGGACATTCTTCAACGCAGGCATTACAGCTTGTACATGCCCAAAGTTCTTCGGCAGTGATATAATCGTTCAATAATGTTTTATTGTCTGGCACGAAAACACCTTTATTGGCATCAATATTTCTTCCTACTTCCTCAGCCCTGTCACGCGTATCCATCATGATCTTTCTAGGCGATAGTTTTTTTCCGGTTAAGTTCGCCGGACAAGAAGAGGTGCAACGTCCACATTCGGTACAAGTATATGCGTTTAATAATTGTACCCAGTTTAGATCCTGAACATCACTTGCTCCAAATTTTGCAGGTGCAGCATCTGCATCAGCTGGCGGAGCGGCAAATGGATCAGCATTTGGATCCATCATCAGCTTCACTTCTTTGGTTACTGATTCCAGGTTATTGAATTTTCCAAGAGGATTCAGGTCTGCAAAATATGTATTTGGGAAAGCCAAAAGGATGTGCAAATGTTTTGAATAGTAAAGATAATTCATGAAAGTCAGGATACCTGCAATGTGCATCCACCAGAAAACCCTCTCTAAAATAATAAGTGTGTCTGTACTTATTCCGTTAAATATAGGAGTGATGAACTGGCTTATTGGAAATGATCCTGCTTGAATAAAATGTGGCGCTCCTCTATGTTGTAATGCCAGGTCTGAAGCATTCATCAGCAAGAAAAGAGACATCATTACAATTTCAAAATAAAGAATGTAATTGGCATCACTTTTTGGCCAGCCTTTCAAATCACTATGGATAAATCGCTTAAGTTTGATAATGTTCCTTCTTACTAAAAAAGTAATTACGGCAACGAGAACCAAAAAAGCCAATATCTCAAAAGATCCTATCAATATATTATAAGCCGTACCCATAAAAGCAAAAACCCTATGTGTACCGAAAAGTCCATCAATAATTATTTCTAAAAGCTCAATATTAATGATAACAAATCCAACATAAACAATTATATGAAGTATTCCGGCAATTGGTCGTCTAACCATTTTAGATTGGCCTAAAGCTATCCGGGCCATATTTGCCCATCGTTCACTTTTATTGTCAGAACGATCCACATCTTGCCCTAGCTTGATGTTACGGATGAGTTTTTTAACGTTTGATATAAAATATCCAAAACCAACAGCCAGTAAAACCGCAAATAATATATTATCAATATAGCTCATCCGCTTTCCTAGTTTTTAATAGTATCAGTTACCTTTTTTGTTTCGGTCTTAGGCGCTACATACGGTGTTCCTTTTCTTCCGAAAACAGAGAAATGCACATAACGTTTCGGATTATTTTTCAGGTCTGCAAGCAATTGTTTTAATTCAAGTGATGCACCTTCCAGGTTTCTGTACATTCCCTCATCTTTAAGCAGCTTTCCTAAAGAACCTTTACCTGCCTGCACATCGTTGATGATGTTATCCACATTCGCAAGTGATTTTTCCAGTTTCTTCACAGCCTGTCCAAGATTAGCCTGCGCTATCGAATCGGAAAGCTTAGAGAAATTTGTTGACGTATGGTCCAGATTTGTAAAAGTGTTATCAATTTTTGACTTATTGTCTGCAATTAATGAATTGACTCCTTTTGCAGCCTGGCTAAATTCCTTCATTGTAGATGCCAATTCAGCAATCGATGCTTTTAGATTTTCCTGTGTTTTTTTATCAAAAATATTATTGATATTTACTAATAGGCTATCCGCAGAAACTACCGTTTTTTCAACTTTTTGTTGTAGGGGTGAAAGTTTATCGCCTATAGAGGAAAGCATACCCGGTTTTACATCTGTTAATAGAACCTGTCCATTCTCAGCTTCAGCCGGATCTTTAAAATTTGGAATAATGGCAATGCTTTTACCACCAATAAAGCTTGGCTCATAGATTTTAGCAACACTTGATTTGGATATAGGAAAATCGGTTTTTACCTGAAGTTCAACCAATAGTTTTCCGTTTTCATTTAAGGTAATGCTATTAACTTTACCAACAGCAAGACCATTAATCGTTATGGGGGCAGAAGGAGCCAATCCTTCTACTTCATCATATACGGCATAAAATGTCTTGTAATCGTTAAAAAGATCTCTTCCTTTTAAAAAACTATATCCCCAAATAAACAATAATATTGAGGAAATTACTAAAATAGCGGTTTTGACTTCTCTTGATATTTTCAAAGCTTCGGTGTTTTTAAACAAATTTAATTAAATAATTTCAAACGCTTCTCCAACAAGCTATTTTAATGCTTCCTGGATACTGATTTTTTTGCCATTTTTAAAGGCTATAAGATAAGAAGTGGTAAATCCTTTTGATTTGGCATCTTGTACCAGCTCTTTGGCTTTATCATAATCACTGGTTTCGCCATACATATATTTATAAAGATTACCTTCAGAAATCATCGAAATATTATCCAAGCCTTTAAAATTACTTGGAACAAGATCGAGTTTGGTTCCGCTTGCAGAAATCTGTACTTTAAACACTACGCCTTTTGAATCTGCTTTCGTTTCTGCCGTAGTTTTTACTTCTGGTTTTTTAGGCTCAGGAGCTTTAGTAACCGGAGCTTTTGCGCTGTCCTTTTTTGCCGTAGTCGCAACTTCTTTTGGTCTTTCTACTTTCAGCGCTTCTTTATCAATCTTATTTTCTATAGATGTACCTCCATAGTATTCTTTCTTATAGCCCATAATTGCATCGGCTATGGCTTTTGCAATTTCGTTTTGGCCTTCTTCCGAATTAAGATAGTTTCCTTCTGTTTTGTTAGACAAAAATCCCATCTCAATCAAAACACTAGGCATGGATGTTTTGTGCAATACCATAAAAGGCGCTTGTTTTACTCCCCTGCTCTTGCGACTTAACTGTTGCGTGAAATTATCCTGAATTTTACTTGCTACAGCAATACTTTGGTCAAGATGTTCTTCCTGTATTAATGTAATACCAATTAAAGACTCTGGTGATTTTGGGTCATAGCCAGCATATTTTACCTTATAATCTGCTTCAAGAGTGATTACCTCATTCTCGTTTTTTGCTACTTCAAGATTCGATTTTACCTTAGTAAGACCCATTACATAAGTCTCAGTTCCGAAAGCTTCGGAATTTGGATTGGAATTACAGTGAATAGACACAAACAAATCGGCATTTGCTCTATTGGCAATATTGGCACGTTCAACAAGTTCTATAAATACATCCGTACTTCTTGTGTACCCAACATCAACATTAGGTTGCTTATCTAGCAGTTTTCCTACTTTTAAAGCCACTGCAAGCGCAATGTTTTTCTCTACGAAATTATTCTTTACAGCTCCAAAATCTTTTGCACCATGTCCGGCATCAAGAACTACTTTAAATTTATCA
Source organism: uncultured Flavobacterium sp. (assembly GCA_964518395.1). GTDB lineage: Bacteria > Bacteroidota > Bacteroidia > Flavobacteriales > Flavobacteriaceae > Flavobacterium. The sequence continues at coordinate 91,953 of CAZFGA010000002.1, read as the reverse complement.
CCTGATTGTCCAAAAGCAGTAAAAGATACAATACAGGCTAATATGGCGAACGAGTGTTTGAATTTCTTATGGATGTACATATGTTGCTAAAGTTAATTTTAATAAAAATGCTATGGCTATAATTTTGATATTTCCCTATTTTTGATGGAAAAATATATGTAAGTTTGGCACGTCAAAAATTAAGCCATATTTTTACAAAAATAGTATTTAAACCTTTGCGCACAAACTTATTTCATATCGTTTTATCAGCAATTTTCCTAACATTAGGAACTGCAGAAGTTTATTCTCAGGAAGGAAAAAATAAATCTACCTCAATAGCCGCTGAAAAACAGCCAAATACACAAAAAGACTCTGCTAACATAAGCCTGTCTGACCTAGCTAAACCTGTCAATTCTACAGACCAAGACACTACAAAGCCTGCTAAGAAAACATTCCTAGAAAGCAGAATAAAGCGCAAGGCTGTAGACTATGAAAAAATGGATCAGAAGAAAAAGCAGCTAACTCTTTATAATAAAGCAGAACTCTATTATCAGGATTTTGAGCTTAAAGCCGGAATCATTGTTATGGATTATGAAAAGAACGAAGTTTATGCCGGACGAATTAAGGATTCTCTTGGAAACTATACCCAACGACCTGTTTTTAAGCAAGGAGACAACGTTATCGAACCCGACTCGATTCGTTTCAACACCATAACCAAAAAGGCATTGGTTTGGAACTCAAGATCTACTCAAGGCGAGTTGAATATTAAGGGTGAAATCACGAAAAAAGAGAATGATTCTGTTTATTTTATTAAGAATGCAAGAATAACAACTTCAAAAAACATTGACAATCCGGAGTATTATTTTCTGGCACGAAAGCTAAAACTTGTACCTGGAAAAAAAGTTGTTGTAGGACTTACCAATATGGTCATCGCTGATGTCCCGACTCCTTTAGGAATCCCTTTTGCTTTTTTTCCAATGTCAAACAAAGGAACCTCGGGTTTGATCCTTCCCTCGCCTAACAACACAAACAGACAAGGTTTTGCATTACAAAACGGAGGTATCTATCTCGCTCTTTCCGACAATTATGATCTTGCCATTTTAGGCGACTATTATACTAACGGAAGTTATGCCATGCGTTTTGAATCAAGCTATATGAAGCGATACAGATTTCGAGGCAATGTGAATGTTCGTTTTGAAAATCAAATCCAAAGTGAACGTGGTTTTCCTGATTATACCAAAGCAACTCAGTATAACATCCAATGGTCGCATACACAAGATCCTAAGGCCAATCCTAATTCCAGATTTTCTGCCTCAGTAAACCTAGGAAGCAGTAAATACTATCAACGATCTATGAATCAGGCTAACGTAGGGTCAGCATTAAATAACACCTTAAGTTCATCCGTTTCCTATTCCAAAACCTTCAATTCGGTTCCGCAGGTGAATATGTCCATAACAGCTACACATTCCCAAAATACGCAGACTGAAACGATCAATATGACTTTGCCAACATTTCAAGGTAGTGTAGACCGAATCTTTCCATTTGCTTCTGAAGACGAAACTAAAAAGGGATTTATAAAAAACATCAACTTTCAATATAACCTGAACGCTCAAAACCAGATTACAACAAGAGACTCTTTGTTTTTCAAGCCGCAGATGTTCAGGGATGCCCGTGTGGGTTTCCAACACTCGATTCCTGTAAGCACTAATTTTAAAATCTTCAAACACTTTAGTGTGACTGCAGGTGGAAACTACAATGAGGTTTGGTATATGAAAACTATTGAAAAACGTTTCAATCCGGTAACACAAAAAATTGACAACCTTGATGTTAGAGGATTTGATGCATTCAGAACTTATAATTTTTCTACCAGTATAGGTACAACTGTTTATGGTACGTTTAATTTTGGAGAAAAGAAAAAAATCCAGGCCATTCGCCACGTCATGAGACCCTCTGTTTCTTATAGCTATACGCCAAGTTTTTCTAAATATTATGATACCTACGATCCGGACGGAACCGGTACCATGCTAAAAGAATACACCCGTTTCGAAGGAGGAATTTATGGAGTACCCGGGAAAAATATTTCGAACAATATCGGATTCAGCTTAAGTAACACATTTGAAGCCAAGGTAACAGATAAAGACAGCACCAAAACGGAGGCTAAAAAAATTATGCTGTTGAATAACCTGAATTTTTCGACTTCTTACGATATGACTGCCGACTCCCTTAAATTGGCTCCTTTACGTGTAAGTGGAGGTACTGCACTCTTTAAAGAAAAAATGAATGTTAACTTCGCCGCTACTCTTGATCCTTATGCACTAGACAATGCTAATAGAAGAATAGACCGGTTCAATATTGATAACGGAGGAAGTCTATTCCGTTTATCAAGTGCCAATGTTACCATTAACTATTCGTTCTCCAGCTCGGATGGAACAAACGAAAATGACCGATCGGATCCTTTGAAAAATCAAGGATTAAGAAACGGAGGACGTGAGGACGATTTATTTGGAACCGCAAGAGATCTTGGCGATAACAGGCAAAGTCAATTTAATGACGAGGATACGGAAAAAGCAGAAAAAAAGAGAAGATTCTATCATGCTCTTCTTCCTTGGAACCTGAATCTGGCTTATTCCCTGACATATAGTAATTCTGCCCGACAGAATGAAATAACGAACAATTCCGTGATGATTTCCGGAAATGTTGACCTGACACCACGATGGAAAGTAGGCGTATCAACCGGTTATGATTTTGTTCAGAAAGGCGTTACCTTTACGCAGCTTCGCTTTGAAAGAGACTTATTAAGCTGGAGAATGGATTTCAACTGGATTCCTATTGGAGATTACACTTCCTGGGGATTCTTTATCGGAATCAAATCTTCTGTATTGAGCGACATCAAGTGGGATAAGAGAAGACAACCAGACAGAAGACTACGTTAATCAAATTCAGTATGAAAAAAATAATATTTACGGAAAAAGCTCCGGCTCCAATAGGGCCATACAATCAGGCTGTAGCATTTGGCAATACCCTTTTTACTTCAGGGCAGATTGCTATCAATCCGGAAACCGGCGAACTGGTTTTAGATGATATTGAAACAGAAACCAAACAGGTAATGGAAAATATGAAAGCCGTTTTGGAAGAAGCCGGAATGACTTTTGAAAATGTAATAAAGACATCCATTTTTATTATGGACATGAATAATTTCGCAAGAATAAATGCTGTATATGGCGCTTATTTTGATGAAAAAACAGCTCCGGCAAGAGAAACTGTACAAGTTGCAGGACTGCCAAAAGGCGTGAATGTTGAAATTTCAATGATTGCTATGAGATAATAGCTCTTTATGATAAAACAAAAAAGCCGACTCAAATGAGTCGGCTTTTTTGTTCGTATGATTTAGTTGATCATATGATATTCTATAAGTCCGTCAATTGGTCTTCTTAAAACATTGCCCAGTCTCAAACCGTTTTTATCAAGCACTTGTTTCAATTCGTCTTTCAGGTAAAAAGCAATGGAGCCTACAAAATGAACAGGTACTTCCCTGCAATCTTCAAATTGGGTAATATAATTGTCTACAAAAACCTGCATTGCTTCGAATACTAATTTTTGGATAAATTCATCATCTTTATGCTGAATCAGGAATTTTGCAAACGTTGCCAGGTATGCATTCGGATTGGCTTGTTTGTATAAATGGTTTTTGATTGTATCAGGATCCAGGTCATATTCTTTTTCAAAAAGAGAGGCCAAATGTTTAGGCATCTTGTTAAAATAATAAGCTCGGATCAAATCTCTGCCAAAACGGTTACCGCTACAATCATCCATCGCAATATAACCAAGTGATTGTATTTTTTGATGTAATTCTTCTCCGTCAAAATAGCTGCAGTTAGAACCGGTTCCTAAGATCGATATGATTGCCTTTTCATTTGTTGGGTTTGTCGCATAAGCAGCCGCATACGTATCTTCTTTAACAGATACTTCCGCATGAGGAAAAAATTCTTTGAACGTTTCAGAAAGCGAATTTTTCATACGGTTTGTACCGCATCCCGCTCCATAGAAAAAAAGATGCGTTACGTTCTTACGGTTGTGATAAATATCGAAACGGTCCTCCAGACGCTCAATAACTTCTCTTTTATCTAATACTTCAGGATTTAGCCCCAAAGATTGTGTGGTAAACAACTTATTGCCATTATCATCTAAGGCAATCCAATCTGCTTTTGTCGAGCCACTGTCTACTAATAATTTCATTTATGGTTTGTTAGTTTGTTTCATAATTTGCCGAAGCCAAAAAAAGAGCTTCTTATCCACCTTTATTTTATAACAAACCTATCTTGGAATTTGGCCAAAAAAGATTTAAAAAAACTAAAGTAAGAAAAAAATGGTTTGGAAATATGTATTGACTGTTTCTGAAAATAAAAAAGTCCCGCCACAGGTAATGACGGGACAATTCAATTATTAATTACAGTTGCGCGATATGTACAGATAAATCAATCAATTTGCTTGAATATCCGTATTCGTTATCATACCATGAAACAAGCTTAAAGAAAGTTGAATTTAGTCCGATACCCGCTTTAGCATCCACGATTGATGTACGAGAATCTGAAATAAAATCTTGAGAAACCACATCATCTTCCGTATATCCGATAATGCCTTTATAGTCTGTTTCTGAAGCATTTTTTAATACTTTCATGATATCTTCGTAAGTAGTCTCTTTTTGAAGTTTTACGGTCAAATCTACTACAGAAACGTCAGCGTTTGGAACACGCATCGACATACCTGTCAATTTTCCGTTCAATTCCGGGATTACTTTTCCAACTGCTTTGGCAGCACCTGTAGAAGCCGGAATAATATTTAGAAGTGCAGCTCTACCACCACGGAAATCTTTACGAGAAGGTCCGTCAACAGTCAATTGTGTTGCTGTTGTAGCGTGAACTGTTGTCATTAATCCTTCAACAATTCCAAAATTATCATTGATTACTTTTGCCAACGGAGCCAAACAGTTTGTTGTACATGAAGCATTAGAGACAATTGTATCTGCAGCCGTAGCTTTTGTATGGTTCACTCCCATAACAAACATTGGTGCATCTGCAGAAGGTGCAGAAATTACAACTTTTTTAGCACCACCTTTGATGTGCTCATTTGCTTTTTCAAGAGTTGTGAAAATTCCGGTACATTCTGCTACAACATCTACTCCTACTTCATCCCATTTCAATACTGACGGATCTTTTTCTGCTGTTACACGTATCAGTCTGTCATTTACAAAAAGTTTTCCTTCTTTTACTTCAACTGTTCCTGCAAAACGACCGTGTACTGAATCATATTTTAAAAGGTAAGCCAAATGTTCAACATCTAATAAATCATTTATGGCTACTACTTCAACATTATCTCTATTTATAGTTTCTCTGAAAACGATTCGGCCAATTCTACCGAAACCGTTTATTCCTAATTTTACTTTTGACATTTTTTTACTTGCTTTGGGCTCAAGCGCGCGCTTTCTGCCGATTATTTAATTTGTTTATTTACTTGTTTGCGGGGAATTTGCGACTCAAGAATTAAGTCGTCATGATATCAGACACTCTCAACAATTCCCTGTCGATTTGTGAATGTCCTTTGATAGCCTGCTCTAAGGGAGTCAGTTCGATTTTGTCATTCAGGAGTCCTACCATATAATTGCTCTTTCCGTCAAGAATCGATTCTACTGCTTTAACACCTAAACGGCTTGCCAAGACACGATCAAAACAGGATGGCGCTCCACCACGCTGCATATGGCCTAAAACAGAAACACGAACATCATATTCCGGCATATTTTCTTCAACGTAGTCTTTTAGTTCGAAAACATTTTTGCCAATTTTGTCTCCTTCGGCAATAACTACGATACTTGAAGATTTTCCAGATAGTTTACTTTTGCGTAGCGATTCTAATAATCGATCCAAGCCCAGGTCTTCTTCCGGAATCAATATTTCTTCAGCTCCTGCACCAATTCCTGCATTTAGGGCGATATGGCCTGCGTCACGCCCCATAACTTCTACGAAGAAAAGTCGGTTGTGTGAACTTGCCGTATCTCTGATTTTATCGATAACTTCTACTACAGTATTTAAAGCAGTGTCATATCCTAATGTGTGGGTTGTCCCGAAGATATCATTGTCAATCGTTCCTGGAATTCCAATAATAGGGAAATCATATTCTTTGTTAAAAACAAGACCTCCCGTAAAACTTCCGTCACCACCAATTACCACCAAAGCTTCAACTCCGGCAGCAGACAAATTACTATGGGCTTTCTTTCTGCCTTCTTCTGTCATGAATTCTTTTGAGCGGGCAGATTTTAAGATTGTTCCACCTTTATTGATGATATTGTTTACGCTTCGAGGGCCCATTTCTTTGAAATCGCCTTCAATCATACCTTGGTATCCTCTGTAAATTCCGATACATTCAATGTTATGATAAGCGCAGGTTCTGACAACCGAACGGATAGCGGCATTCATACCCGGAGAATCTCCTCCGGACGTCAGTACACCGATTTTTTTTATTGTTTTTGACATTTATTTGCTGTTAATACTGTAAAATTAGCAAACAAATATTACTTTAAGAATAGGGTTTTTAATAATTTAGGAAACAATTAGAATTTCAATCGATTTCGTTGATAAGTTTTTATTTTAGTTGCTGTAAAGTTGGTAATTTTTGTAAATTATAGGGTAAAAATCGCCAAGTTGATAAAAGATTAATCCATTATAGGAACTTATTCCGATAAACTTATTTGCGGCTCTGCACCTTTGCGGGCAATTATTTTCACGCAAAGACACAGAGCCGCAAAGTCCATAAGAGTAATCTGTATTAGTCCATGTCTGGAATTTTAGGCTGTTCGGTTTTTGGTTTTTCAGCCTTTTGGGTATCCGGTTTTTTCCTTCTATCCTGAGTCCATTGTATGAAATCAGGAGAAAGATCAGAATCCGGCATATGGTCAGCATTTGTATTTTCTTTTTCTTCTTTGGTCTTGATATTGAAAATTTTGTACCATAATTCTTTTAAGGTATCAAAATCCACTTCATAAGAAACCCCAAGACCTTGTGTATAGCCAATTCCTTCTCCTATGTAGTTAATATCATTTTCACGGTTAAATACTCTTAGATTTAGAGTTCCGTCTTCATTAACCCTGTATTTCACTTCTACATTACCAACGATAACGGATTGGTTTACGCCGCCAACGGGTACACCTACTTTTCCGTCAATAGAAATCCTTTCATTAATTTGCGTTGTAATAGCAATTCCAAACTGGCTGCTGGTTTCTGCCGTAGGTGTCCTGTCTGCCATTTGATAATCTAAGGCAACGGTAAACTTACCGTCTTCATCCTGAAACAAGTCATTAAACAAACCGCTGGCTCTTTCAAACAAGCTTCCGTATACTGCTGTTCCGGCATTTTCCGAACTTAGGAAATTTCCAGTACCCAAAAGCGACAGCGCCTGATTGACACGGGTATCCTTATCGTCCAATTTTACCTGCAATTCTGATTTTAATACAGAGCTTACAGTTGGGAAATTAATAGTGAAGTCAGGATCTGGATTCATCAGGTTTCCTGTCAATCCAATCACCACTTCTACAGGAACTTTACGGTTAAAGGAAGCATTGTCCTGTAAAACTGCCGGATTCGCCTGTGTCTTATAAATGGCATCAATATTCAAACGGGCTCGCAATGGGTCACCATCCCAGGAAATAGAACTTCCTTTTTTAACCTGGAACTTCTTGTCGATAATTCCTCCGTATTTGAAATTGTATTCTCCTTCCCTAACCTGATAATCACCCCACATATTAAATTTACCGAGCGTACTGATTTCAAGTCGCATCGTTCCATCACCTTTCCCTTTTAAGGCATGTCCGGTGTTCCTGTCAATAATAATTTCTATTTCTGCTTCAGGCGTAATCTTTAAGTCAAACTGCAATTCTAATCCTGAATTGTTTACGACTTTTTCTACTATACCTTTTTCCAGATTGTATTTTTCTTTAGGACTGAGGAATGTTATGAACGTATTGTTTCCTACACCCGATGCTGAATTTACAGGAATCTTGATGTTAGTTCCATGTTTGGACTCCGCATCTACAGTAATCAGCAATCCGTTTGTTGGTCCTTTTATTGATGCTTTTCCTGCAATAAAAGCGGTACCAAAATACATGGCATCATCGGAATCTTTCGTATCCAATGCCAGCAATCTGTCTGATTCTATATTGAGGTCGAGTACCCATTTTTTGAAGTTTTGATGTTTGATACTTCCTGTCAGATATCCTTTTGTTTTGTATTTGATGTCAGTCATCCTAGCATCGTTAAAACGGAACTGGTTTTCTGTCAAATCAACAATTGAGCGTTCATCAAATTCATAGTCGACATTCAGATAAGGCACTTTGAGTCCTACTTCATCCAGGAAAAGCCTTCCGTTGATTTGCGGATCTTTTAAAGTTCCGGCAAAATTGGCATTACCTGAAGCAAATCCCCGAATCCTGGAAATGACATTGCCACCCAGCGGACTCAGTGCCCCAAGGTTGAATCTGTTGAATTTAAAATCCACATCAAAAAGCGTCTGCTTGTTCAGAATTCCTATATCACCCGTAATTATAAAATTTTCGACACTGTCATTTTCCAATACTGAGTTTACACTAAACCTATTCAGATTCTCATTTCCTTGAATCTGCACAGAAAGATTACCCAGTGCAATTTTGTTTACGTTAAGGCTATCGACCGTAATTGTAGACGTAGGCTGATAAATGGACTTGTTCTGCTTAAAATCGATTTCCCCGTTCAGTTTTCCTTCAATACGCAAGCTATCCATCGCGGGCAGCAGTTTGCCGAGGCTAACTTCCTTAAAGCTCAATTTAAGATCTTTATAGGTGCTGTCCTTAATAATCCCGCCAAGCTCAATTCTTTGGTTGTTATGTGTCATTAGAATGTTCTCAATAGAGAAATTCTTAAACTTCTTATCAAAAACAATCTTATTATCGTTCGCATCATTTTCATTCAAAAACCACATATAGTCTTTGATATTGACTTCTGATTTCTTAATCCCTACTACGTTATTATTTTTTTCGTCAATTGTGTGATAAACGTTCAGGTTGTAAAAGTCTTTTGCTTCATTGCCTCCCTTAAATTCTGTTCTGAAAAACAGGGTATCTTCAAGCTTAACGTTAATTGTACTAAAATTCGAGATTTTATAACGCTTTGTCTTAATGCTGTCCATTTCAATATAAGCATTGTACAGCGGATTCTGATTGTCTATTTCAAGAGAGACTTTATCAAAATAATTCCCATAAGCTTCAATCTCAGGCGAGTCGAAATTCATTTTAAATTCATTCGAATCTGAAGTCATTTTTCCGGAAACGACTGTATTCGTGCCAATCGAAACTTCCGGCAGGAAAACTTCAATAAGCTTATTGTAAATGGAAAGACTGAAATCTAAAAACTGCCCCGGTTTGACTTTATTTGGTTTGTAATTGGTATATAAACTTCCAATAGCGTTTTCGATAATCTTAGGCACCTGTCTGAATTCATACTTCCCTACTATCTGGCCTTTGATAATATCCGGAGAATTGATTATTATAGAACGTACCCTATTTTCATCAAAACGGGATTGGATTGTAAAATCATCAAAGAAATAAATATCCTTCTGGTTTTGATACGAAGTCTGCGAAATAGAAATATCACCGTACATGTTATCAATACTATTTCCTGTGATCTGCATGGTAACATCGCCTTTAAAAAGCGAAATGGAATCTCTTTTGACAAGATTCAGCTTATTCAAATCAGCATAATCAATCAGGGCATGGAAATCATATCGGTTTTCAGATTTGCTCAAATCAAGTAATCCTTTGAAATCCATTTTAAGGTTTTCATCATTTACGACAACCTTACCTTGAAATAGCGGATTTTTGAACGTACCGTCTACCTCAATATTTTTATAATTATATTTTTTGAAGCTTAGGCTGTAAATCTTCCCGCTCACTTTTGTATCCAAAAATTTTCGGGTAAATCCTTTTCCGGCTACCTCTAAATCCAACGAAACCGGCCCTAAGTCTTTCTGTCTCAAAAACTTCCCGATGTTGAATTTGTCGAAATTTATATTTCCTTCATAGGAAGCATTGTCAATATTATCAATATCATATAGCTGAAGATCTGCGGCAAGCTCACCAATTGAAGTTGTCAGGTAAATATCTGCTTTTACGTCTGAATGGGTGATTTGCGCGTTACCAGTAATGTCAAAATCTCCTAAATATTCTAACGAAGAAGGAAGTTTGTCTCCTAATATTCTAGGCAAAATTGATTTCAGGTTGGCATAATCCGATGACAGCTTTTTAAAATCTCCACGAATAAGAAACGCATCCTTATCTGGGTTAAACAAATTTTTGAAATTAATATCCCCAACAATCTGCGAATGATTATCCACAATCAGTTTTAAATTGCGGGTAAAGAAATCATTCATCGTCCCACTTAAGATGGTCGAAAAATTAAATTTCTTGTTTTTACCAAATTCATTGTAGAAATGATTCAGGTCGTTTGTGGAAATTGAGGCAGAATCCACATCTACATCGAAACGAACTTTGTTTACAAAATCTGCCAATCCTCCTTCTTTGTAGGTCAGCACTACATTTCCTTTCAAATTTGACTCTTTGGTTAAGAGTGTCAATTCTTTCAAGAGAATACTTTCTTTCGAATAGCTAAACTTACCCGTCAAATCCTTTACATTCAGCCCTCTATGATCATGAAAGGCAAGTTTTCGTATTTCAGTAGTAATGTCACTTCCGTAAATTTTAAACTTGCGTACACTGGCGTCCATTTTTGTAAAGTCAACACTTACTTTGGTAACGGCATTTTCATTTGTAACCCTGAAGTGGCTCTTAGTCAGATAGATATTATCTGCATTCAACTGGAAAGGTTTGTGTGATTTTTTTCCCGTTTCAAACAAACCGACAAAAACATTGATATTGGATTCTTTTTCTCCTTTGTAATTTTTAAGATTAAAAAAGAGCTTATCCGCATATATATCTCCAAAAAGCAAATCTCCTGATTTCAGTTTTTTGAAGCTTAAAATATTAGTTTTGATAGAATTGGCATAAATCAGAGTATCTTTGTGATGGTCTCTAATCAATACCGTTTTTAGTTTTACACCGCCAAAAATCGAAATAGCAACCTGGTCAACATTAATGTCTGTACCATAATCTTCATTTAAGGTTTCGGTAACGTAATGTGCGATTTTAGTTTGAACAAAAGGCAGTGAAAGAGCAATGCCGAGTAACAGCAAAAGTAGAATTATACCCAGTAAGGTACGAAATACTATTTTTTTAAATTTTTTGATACTCTTAATTGTTTTATTTTTGTCAAATATAATTCAAAATCCGTGCCCTTTTATGGGAAATAACTCTCTTTTTATATTAGCTATTGAAAGTTCCTGCGACGATACAGCAGCAGCCATCTTGCAAGACGATAAAGTCCTGTCGAATGTTGTTGCAAATCAGAGCATTCACGGCGAATATGGCGGTGTCGTTCCCGAGCTTGCATCGAGAGCTCACCAGCAAAATATCGTTCCCGTTATTGAAATGGCTATTCGCAAAGCAAATATCGATAAAAATCAGTTAAATGCAATAGCCTTTACACAAGGTCCCGGCCTTATGGGATCACTTCTGGTAGGCAGTTCCTTTGCAAAATCCCTATCATTGGCTTTAAAAATTCCATTAATAGCCGTTAATCATATGCATGCCCATATCCTGGCTCATTTTATTGATGAAGAAGGCTTTGACAAACCAGAATTTCCTTTTCTGGCACTGACAATCAGCGGCGGACATACACAGATTGTGAAAGTGAACAGCTTCTTTGATATGGAAATCATTGGAGAAACGACGGATGATGCCGTTGGCGAAGCTTTTGACAAGAGCGCTAAAATACTGGGACTTCCCTATCCGGGCGGGCCTTTAGTTGATAAATATGCCAAATTAGGAAATCCTAAAGCTTTTGTGTTTACAAAACCTAAAGTTCCGGGACTTGATTTCAGCTTTAGTGGATTAAAAACCGCTATACTGTATTTCATACAAAAGAATGTAGCTTTAAACCCAAATTTCATCGAAGAAAATCTGAATGATATCTGCGCTTCCATTCAACATACAATCATCGAAATTCTGATGGACAAGTTAAAAATGGCAACAAAGCAAACCGGCATCAATCAGATTGCCATTGGCGGTGGTGTTTCTGCCAATTCCGGAATTCGTCAAACTTTAAAAGACGCTGAAGCAAAATACGGCTGGAAAACATTTATCCCAAAATTTGAATATACTACTGATAATGCCGCTATGATTGGAATTGTCGGATATCATAAATATCTTGCTAAAAAATTTGAAGATAATTCAGTCGTTTCCAAAGCCCGAATCCAGTTTTAATTATGCAATTGTTTTACAACCCAACAATCACTGCTGATACCGAAACCTTTTTTTTTGATAGAGAAGAAAGCAAACATATAGTTAAAGTATTACGCAAAAAAGAAGGTGATAATTTATATGTAACCAACGGATTAGGTTTTTTATTCAAAACAGAGATAACCTTTGCTTCCGACTCAAAATGTTTGGTAAAAATTATTGATTCTGAAAAAGGAGAAGCTTCCAATTTCCAACTTCACTTAGCTGTTGCCCCAACAAAAATGAACGACCGTTTTGAATGGTTTTTGGAAAAGGCAACCGAAATAGGAATCAGTGAAATCACACCTATTATCTGTGACCATTCCGAAAGAAAAGTAGTCAAGACCGACCGTTTTGACAAGATTATATTATCTGCCATGAAACAGTCACTGCATTATTATCTTCCCAAATTAAACGAACCTGTTTCGTTTAAGGATTTTATAAAACAGCAAAAAAATGAAAGCCTGAAACTCATCGCCCACTGTGAAGAAACTCAGAAAAAATCATTGAAAGAAACGGTAAAACCTAATCAGGATGTAACTATTTTGATTGGTCCTGAAGGCGATTTTTCTGAAAAAGAAATAAAATTGGCGATTGAGAACAACTATATTCCGGTAACTTTAGGAAATACCCGCTTAAGAACCGAAACAGCTGCTGTTGTTGCCTGCCATAGCGTTGTTTTTATAAACGAAAAATAAATCCGCTCGAGATTATGAAAAAAATATATTTAGCATTCTTGTTGTGTTTTTCCTTTGCTGTACGGTCGCAAGAAATTGCCTTACTGAAATACAATGGCGGTGGTGACTGGTACGGAAACCCAACTTCTTTGCCCAACCTGATTAAATTTTGCAACCAGAATATAAATACCAGAATTACTTCAAAACCGGCAACAGTTGAACCGGGAAGCCCTGACCTGCTCTCCTATCCGTTTGTGCACATGACAGGTCACGGTAACGTTGTATTCAGCGATACTGAAATAATCAATCTTAGAAATTACCTAACCTCAGGCGGATTTCTACATATTGATGACAACTACGGAATGGACGAATATATTCGCAGAGAAATAAAAAGAGTTTTTCCAAACAATGCTCTTGTTGAGATTCCTGCCAATCATCCCATATTTCAAAAGCCTTATTCGTTTCCTGCAGGAATCCCGAAAATTCACGAACACGACAACAAAAGACCGCAAGCCTTTGGAATTTTTATAGACAACAGGCTGGTGCTTATGTATACTTATGAAACCGATTTAGGTGATGGCTGGGAAGATCCGGAAGTACATAATGATCCAAAAGAAGTTCGGGAAAAAGCGTTAAAAATGGGAGCCAATATCCTTTATTATATTTTCAATAATTAGAAACGAAAATTTATTTTTAGAAAAACTTCGATTTTTTGACTAAATTTAAATTCTAAAAAAAAAAGAATATGGTAACCTCAAAAACAATTGCTAACGGAATATTACGCGCTCTGGCAATAATAACCGGAATTTTGCTCTTGCTATTTCTTTTATTTAAAATCCAATCCGTTATTCTTTTCCTGTTCATTGCATTAATTGTGAGCATGATTGGAAATCCGATAGTCAAATTCCTGGAAAAAAGATTAAAGTTCAACCATATTGTAGCCGTTATAGTAACACTTGTGTTCTTTATATTGCTTTTGGCTGGCTTTATCATGATGTTTGTACCGCTGATTGTTTCACAGGGAGAAAACCTTTCTCTATTAGATACAGCCCGACTTGAAACTGATTTGGTTGATTTAACCGAAAGACTGAAAAGTTATTTCTCAGACCACAATATCGATATTGAAAGTATGGTCAAGCAATCCGACCTGAGTTCTAAACTAAACCTAAACTTTATCCCCAATTTCATAAATTCTCTAGTTTCAATACTTGGAAATGTTGGGGTTGCTATAGGTTCCGTGATTTTTATTACTTTTTTCTTTTTGAAAGACCAGAAGCTATTTATCATCAACGCTAAAAAGATACTTCCTAACGAACACGAAGACAAAATCCTGAATTCTTTTAGAAAAATAAACCACTTGCTTAGCCGCTATTTCATTGGTCTTATTGGTCAGGTGACTATCTTATTTATTTGCTATCTTATTGTATTGCTGATTTTTGGCGTAGAAAATGCCTTTATAATTGCCTTTATTACGGCCATACTAAACATCATTCCTTATATAGGCCCGCTTATCGCAACAGTTCTGGTTGCTGTACTGACCATGCTTGGGCACATGGACCCCGAATCGCAAGGCGAAATGCTGTCGACTACATTATATGTTTTGATTGGTTATACGGTTGCCCAAATTATCGACAATAACATCACGACTCCATTAATATTCTCGAATAGCGTCAACTCTCATCCTTTGGAAATTTTTGTTGTAATACTGGCGAGCGGCTTTATTTTTGGAGTATTGGGTATGATTGTGGCAGTACCACTCTACACCATTGTAAAAGTAGTTGCCAAAGAGTTTTTCCCTCAAAATCCTATCGTAAAAGTTTTAACCCGAAACATTTGATTTCTGTAATTCTAAAACCCGAAATTCAAGATTTTATAGAAGCCAATATCGGAAAAGATATTTCAAAACTGGCCTTCCAGAAAAATCCGTTTCCTGAAATCGACTTTGCCATGCTATTAAACCAAATTGCGGCAAAAAGCAAGGCAGAACAGAAGCTTCCTACATGGTATGCTACTAAAAACATTGTTTATCCGCAAAAATTGTCAATAGAGCAGACTTCTTCAGAAGAAACGGCTTCTTATAAAGCAGAGATTATTTCCGGAAAAAACCTTATTGACCTAACAGGAGGTTTTGGTGTGGACAGTTATTATTTTTCAAAAAAAATGGAATCGGTCGTGCATTGCGAAATGAACGCTGAACTGTCTGAAACTGCAAGCCATAATTTTAAACTGCTTCATGCTGAAAATATTGAATGTTTTGCAGGCGACAGTTCCGAAATCCTGCAGAAACTAAATAGGAAGTTTGACTGGATATATGTTGATCCTTCACGGCGCAGTGATGCAAAAGGAAAAGTTTTTCTTTTAAAAGACTGTCTTCCAAATGTTCCGAAACTACAAGATTTTTACTTTGGTTATTCTGACAATCTATTGATAAAAACAGCTCCAATTTTAGATATTGCAGCCGGATTAACCGAACTTACCAATGTAAAGGCTATCCATATTATAGCTGTTGAAAATGAAGTTAAAGAATTGCTTTGGGAAATTTCAAAAGAGTATACCGGCAATACAAAAATCATTACCCTAAATACGACCAAAGACAAAAATGAAAAATTGGATTTTATACTAGGCGAAAATGAAAATGCTTTTTACGGATTGCCTAAAAAATACCTTTATGAACCTAACAGTTCCATAATGAAATCCGGTTTTTTTGAAACGGTAAGTACTAAATTCCAATTGGATAAGCTTCATCCGCATTCCCATCTTTATACTTCTGATGAATTGCTTGATTTTCCAGGAAGAATATTCCAGATAGATGAAGTCATAAAGTATGGCAAAACCGAGATGAAACAATCACTCCAGAATAAAAAAGCAAACATAACCGTGCGAAATTTTCCGGAAAGCGTGGAAAATATAAGAAAGAAGTGGAAAATAAATGATGGCGGAAATCTTTATTGTTTTTTTACTACCAATATGAATAATGACAAAATAGTATTACTTTGCACCAAAATAAAAATACAGGAATGAAACGATTACTCTTACTTGCTTTTTTAATGCTACAAATGGGACTTTATGCCCAGAAAAAATGTGAATACAGTTCTAATTTTACAGATTCAATAGGTAGCTATAAAGAAACGGTGCAAAAAATCGTTTATGAGAAAAATTTTGCCGGCACTTCCAGCTATATCTTTTTCTCATTAATTAATGCTAATGAAACCCCGCTGCTGAATTTTCAATTCATTCAAAAAAGTAAAGATTTTATCAAAACCTATTGCTTCGACAAAAATTCAAGAGTATATCTGCAATTGGCAAACGGCAAAATAATTACCATGCTAATTGGCGACGAAGGAAGTTGTGGCTCTATGATTCGTGATGAAGCGCAAAGTTCTAATATCCGAATTTCTACCGGAAAGTTCTTATTTATGAAAAACACTATGGAAGAACTGGAAAAATCGCCAATTTCCCTGATTCGCATAAAATATGCTACAGAAACTGTGGATTATATCATGAAAAGAGAACTGGTTTCAGAATTAAACGGAGAGAAATCATTTCCTGAAAATTTCTTTATCGACCATCTCAAATGCCTGAACTAGTTTAGTTCTTGCAATCCCAGGTAAAATTAGATAGCGGCAGAGACGAAGCACTCATTAGGTTGTAATGCCACCATTCTGAAGCAAACGATCTAAATCCGTTTTTTAGCATTATTTCTTTTAACAGCTTTCTGTTGGCTATGGCTTCTGCCGAAAGATTTTTATAATCGTGTGCTGCTTCTGGCCCGAAATGGTCAAACCCTGTCCCCATATCCAATTCATTACCGCTATAATCCGTCAGCGTTATATCTACTGCTCCACCTCTATTATGGATCGAACCCTTTGCAGGATCGGCCACATAAGTTGGGTTTGGCGTAATTGCCCACATTTTCTTCTGCACGTCCAATGGTCTGTAGCAGTCATATATTTTGATTTTGTATCCTAGTTTTATGAATGCCTGATTTGCCTTGATTAAAGCTTTCACAGTTTTAAATCGAAGATAGCACTCAGGACAATCATATACTTTAGTTTTTAAGAAATTATCTTCTGTTGCATATTTCATGTCATAAAAGAAATCTTTTCCATAATCTCTCAGGCTTACAAAAGCTGTATCGCTGATATTGGCTTTTGCTGCTTCCAAAATCGCCGCATTTTCGTCAATATATTTACGATTGCTTGATAATAACGCATCGCTATATACCACCTCCTGAGGGTTTTTGCAAGACGAGACAATAATTAGGCACACTATTAGCTGTAGAAATCTCATAATGATTTGAAATGTTTAATTTGTACTACAAATCTATTCATTTGTATTAATTAATTTACTAATTTTAATTCAAATTAAAAAACACAAAGTATGAAAAAATTAATTGTTTTAGGTATTGCT
The DNA here is from genome assembly GCA_964518395.1 of uncultured Flavobacterium sp. Classification (GTDB taxonomy): domain Bacteria; phylum Bacteroidota; class Bacteroidia; order Flavobacteriales; family Flavobacteriaceae; genus Flavobacterium. Next base: position 74,475 of record CAZFGA010000002.1, on the reverse strand, counting down.
TTGTTATTTTCCGGCTTCATGAGTGCTCAGGAAACAACGGCTAAGAAGAAAGCGAAAGCAGAAGTAGCCCAAGCCAAAGCAGACAGCAAAAAAGCTGTTGAAAAGGCAGATGCAAAAGCAAAAAAAGCAGAAGAGTCTGCCAAAAAAGATGTAGCTAAAGCCAAAGAAAAGGCCGTACAGTCAAAAACAGAAGCAAAAGCCGATGTTGCGAAGACTAAAGCCAATGCAAAAGTTGAAACTGCAAAAGCGAAAGAAAAAGCCGCAGTAACAAAAACAGAAGCAAAAGCAGATGTTGCAAAGGTAAAAGCAGATACAAAGGTTGAAACTAAAAAAGCTGCTGCCGATATAAAAGACAAAGCCTCTGGAGAATATTACAACGGTAAGAAAGTGTATACCGGACCTAAAGGCGGAAAATATTACATCAACAAAAACGGAAATAAAACGTATATCGACCAGAAGTAATTTCTTGGTTATCCCTCACAAAAAATCCCGATTAAATAAATCGGGATTTTTTATTGACTTATTCTTTTAATATCTTATCATAAAGGCTTTCTATTTCCTGATTGCTCGGTTCTTTTTTCATAATAGCAGTAGCTTCTTTTTGAGATTTCATCCATCTATAAAGCCAGGAAACACCCCATTTTTTATAATAAATATCCTTTTGCTGGTATATGTTATCCTGTAATGCTTCATCCAAACTCACGAAGGTGTAACCTTTAGCTTTTAGCCCTTTTACGATTTTTGGCAAATAGTCTGCGTTTAGTACATTGTCATGACACAGATAAATATGTCGGACTGGTCTTTTGTATTGTTGTGTTGCCAGCGTTTCAAAAAATTCGAAAAATTCGATAGTTTTCTTGACATACTTATCTCCTATACTTTTGGCACTGACAATATCATTTTTGGCGATATAATATTCATATACGGCACTAAAAGCCCAATCTTCACTTTCTACTGTATACGGTGTTATCCTATATTCTTTTTGTGTTAGGTACTGTTCAATTTCTTTATGCTGTAGGCTGTCTTTTCCCAAATCATTAAATGGAAACCGGAAATGTTTTAGGGGTTTGCCATAGTTTTTAGCCAATTCTTTGGAAATAGCTTCTCCCTTATCAATATCATTTGCAAAAGTGGCAAAACCAACATCTGAATAGCGTAAATGGCTGAAACTATGATTACCTAATGTAATATAATTTCGCTTGGCCCAATCGTCCAGTAAACGGAAATTTTTCGAAACCGAATCCGTTTCATAGATTTTGTGCTCATTAATAAAAATAGCAATAGGCAATTGCAGCGAATCCAATTTTTTCAATAATAAAGACTGAAATCCGTCTGTTTGGAATCTCTTCGTATTAGGAATATCATCAATCGTAATGGCAACCTGTTTTTGCGCAAACAACTGTATGGAAAAAAGGATGGAAAAAAGAAGTACTGTTCTTCTGGTGCTAGATTTCATATTTTTTGTGATTGTTTTCAAATATAAAAAAACCTTGTCATGTAGTACCGTGTTCAGGGTATAATATTCCTAAAAAATCAGGGTATTTCGCCTTTGAAACTGCAAAAAAAACAATAAATTAGCAACTTTAATTTTTATACACAGCACAAATGAAAAATACCGCGCTAACGCACGTTCACGAAAGTATTGGAGCTAAAATGGTTCCTTTTGCAGGATACAATATGCCAGTACAATATGAGGGAGTAACTGTTGAACACGAAACTGTCCGTAACGGAGTTGGGGTTTTCGATGTTTCACACATGGGAGAATTTCTGATTTCAGGTCCAAATGCCTTGGCTTTGATCCAAAAAGTAACCACAAATGATGCTTCTACATTAACAGTAGGTAAAGCGCAATACTCTTGTCTTCCAAACGAAAATGGCGGTATTGTAGACGATTTGATTGTTTATAAAATGAAAGAAGACCAATATTTATTGGTTGTAAATGCTTCAAACATCGAAAAAGACTGGAATTGGATTTCGACTAAAAATGATGTTGGCGCAGAAATGAGAAATATTTCTGATGATTATTCTTTGCTGGCAATCCAGGGCCCAAAAGCTGTTGAAGCGATGCAAGCTCTTACTTCTGTTGATTTATCAGCAATAAAATACTACCACTTTGAAGTGGCAGATTTTGCTGGCGTATCAGATGTGATTATTTCTGCTACGGGTTATACAGGTTCTGGTGGTTTTGAAATCTATGCAAAAAACGACAGTATTGAACAAATCTGGAATAAAGTATTTGAAGCTGGAAAATCATACGGTATCAAACCTATCGGATTAGCTGCAAGAGATACACTTCGTCTTGAAATGGGCTTCTGTCTTTACGGAAATGACATTAACGACACTACTTCTCCTATCGAGGCTGGTTTGGGCTGGATTACAAAATTCAATAAAGAATTCACCAATTCTGAAAACCTGTTGAAACAAAAAGAAGCAGGAGTTTTGAGAAAACTTGTTGGTTTTGAATTGACAGAAAGAGGAATTCCACGTCACGATTATGAAATCGTAGACAAAGACGGAAACATTATTGGAGTAGTTACTTCAGGAACTATGGCACCATCTTTGAATAAGGGAATTGGACTTGGTTATGTTACAACAGAATTTTCCGGAGTAGATAGTGAGATTTTTATCCGCATCAGAAAAAATGATGTTCCGGCAAAAGTTGTTAAATTGCCTTTTTATAAAAAATAAAAATATATGAATAGAATTTGGCTGTTTTTACTGTTTGTTACTTATGTATCTTATTCACAAGATAGCGGTAAATCCTGCAACGTTCTTATAAATATAAATAATCTCATACAAAGTGAGCATTTCAATCCTAAACCGGTAGACGACAGCCTATCGGTTTATGTTTTTGAAGCATTAATGAACGAATTGGATACTGACAAAAATATTTTCCTGAAAACGGAATATGATTATTTGTCAAAGTATAAGTTCAAATTCGATGACTATATTGCCAGCAATGACTGTTCTTTTTTCGAAGATTTCACCAAGACGTACAAGATTGCTTTGGAAAGAAGCAAATTGGCTATCGAAAAATTAAAAACGGAAAAACTGGATTACAATTCAAACGACACCATTCGCTTTACTAAAAAGAATTTTCCTTTTTACGTAAAAGCCGAAGATGTTGAAAAGGTATTTGCAAAAAGGCTACGCTTTGATATTTTAGAAGATATTGCAAAAACCAGTAAAAACTATGATTCCTTAAAACAGAACTTTGCTAGCTTAGAAAAAAAATCAAGGGAAAAGATTTTTGAAACCGCCTTATGTAGAATTACCAATAGGCTGGATTCTAAAGAAGGTATCGAAAAGAACATCCGAAGCAGTTTTTATTCTATTTTTTGTTCGTATTTCGACCCGCATACCTCCTACTTTTCATACGACACCAAATCATCTTTTCTTTCTGAACTTTCTACCGACAATCTTTCACTCGGAATGTATGTCAGCTTGAATGAGAATGAAGAGCTGATTGTTCAGGAAATTGTTCCGGGCGGTCCTGCGGCACGAACCGAAATCATTGAAAAAGGAGATCAGGTAATCAAAGTAGCTCCAAAAAAAGGAGAAGAACTTCTTGTTTCCTGCAGTTCATTAGAAACTATTGGAAGCATCATCTTTTCAGACACCCACAAAGAAATTACACTGTCGCTCAGAAAGAAAAACGGGACACTATATGATGTCACGCTCCAGAAAAAAATAATGAAAGCCGACGATCATGCGGCCTATAGTTATATTGTATCAAAAGGTGGCACTCGTATCGGATATATCAACATTCCAAGCTTTTATACCGATTTTGATAAAAATACGGTACAAGGCATTTCTGATGATGTTGCTAAAGAAATTTTAAAGCTGAAAAAAGACAATGTAGAAGGACTCATACTGGATTTGCAGGACGATGGCGGCGGTTCTATGGAAGAAGCCATAAAACTTTCCGGAATGTTTATCGATGCCGGTCCGATTTCGGTTTTGGTTAATAACAAAAAAGAACAGAAAATCATCAAGGATTTCAATCGTGGTTTAGTGTACAACGGTCCGATTGTGGTGCTTGTAAATGGAAATTCTGCCTCCGCAAGCGAATTTTTTGCTTCTGTAATGCAAGATTACAACCGTGCAATTATTATGGGCACTACAACATTAGGCAAAGCTTCTATGCAACAAATTCTTCCTATTGAAGAGGGAAATGAGCAAGACTTTGTAAAACTGACCATTGAAAAATTCTATAGGATTACCGGAAAAAGCCACCAGTTAACCGGAGTTGTTCCCGACGTAGCAATTCCTACACTTTATGACGGTATAATTTCAAGGGAAAAAAGTAGTAAAACCGCATTAAAAAATGATATTATTGCCACTAAAACTAAATTCACTCCTTATTCAAGAAGCGATTTTGAAAGCCTGATTGCGAAAAGCAAAAAAAGAATCAGCAGCAATACTTATTTTAATGAAATAAATACAGTTAATGCCAAAATCAACTCCATTTACAATTCTCCAAAAGCCCCAATACTCCTCAATTTTGAAAGCATATTCAAAGATGTGCACAGTATCGATACGGTCTTTGATTCTGTAAAGAAACTTGTTGAAACACCTGCTAATTTTGAAATTGATAATACATCTTACGAAAAGGAAATTTTAAAATTTGACGAATTTCAGAAAAGCATCAGTGAATACCGAATCAAGGATTTAAAGACTAATGCTTATGTTATGGAAGGCATCGATTTAATTTCCGATTATTACGCCACAAAAAAAGACTAAATCTCCATGAAAAAAATTATTCTCGCCATTTTCACTTTACTTATTGTAACCACAGCCAAAGCTCAGGATTTTAAAACACCAATTGACTATCTGAACTTCATCGGAAAAGAATCAGCCGCTATTTCGAGAAATACATGGAATTACACAAAGGCTGTTGCCCATAGCAAAAGTGCCCGAAGAATCGATGCTTCCCGAAAAGCCTTGCTGAAATCAATACAAAATGCTTCTAAAAAAATATCGGGGCTAAAAAACGGCTATAAGGGCGACACGGAATATCGTGACCAGCTCCTATCCTATCTGTCTATTTCGGAAAAGTATATCAATGACGAATACGAAAAAATCATTGACATGCAGGAAGTCGCTGAACAGTCGTATGATTTTATGGAAGCCTATATCATGACTCGTGACATGGTAAACGAAAAAATCAATGACGAAGTCGAAAAACTGAATACGAACCAAAAGCTTTTCGGAAAAAAATACAATATCCAGATTACAGATGATAATTCTGACTTGGGTAAAAAAATGAAGGCTTCCAATGCCGTCTTCAAATACCATACGGAAATGTACCTGATTTTTTTCAAAGTGAATGTAACCGATATCAACCTGATGAAAGCGATTGAAAAAAAAGATCTGAATGCCATACAACAGCAGGCTTCTTCATTAGAACTGTATGCCAATGAAGGCTTGGAAAAACTAAAAACAGCAACACCTTTTAATAAAGATACAAGCATAATCACTGCTACAAAAAAAGCGCTTGAATTTTACAAAAAAGAAGCCATCGAACTGACTCCAAAAGTAGTTTCGTTTCTGATGCTGAACCAACAGTTGGAAGACACTAAAGAAGCTTTAGAAAAGAAACCTGAAAAAAATAGGACAAAGCAGGAAATTGACAATTTCAATAGTCTCGTGAAATCAGCAAACAATGAAATCAGCGAATACAATAAGCTGAATTCAAAATTTTACCAAAACAAAGTCGCCGTTAATACGGAATGGGAACAAGCTGGAGAGCAATTTATTTCGAAACATGTTCCAAAAGATTAAAAATAGATTTGAAATAAAAAAGGATAAAACTTACTTTTGCAACGTATAAAAAATTTTAGAAATGGGAAGAGCGTTTGAGTTCAGAAAAAATAGAAAAATGAAGCGCTGGTCAGCAATGGCTAAAGCATTTACAAGAATTGGAAAAGATATCGTAATGGCGGTTAAGGAAGGCGGCCCTAATCCCGAGTCAAACTCAAGATTAAGAGCTGTCATGCAAAATGCCAAAGCTGTAAATATGCCGAAAGACAATGTTGAAAGAGCTATCAAAAAAGCAACCGACAAAGACACGGCAAACTATAAAGAAGTTTTATTTGAAGGCTATGCTCCGCACGGAATTGCAATTCTTATCGAGACAGCAACAGACAATAATAACAGAACTGTAGCCAACATCAGAAGTTATTTCAACAAATGTAATGGAACTATGGGAACCCAAGGTTCTGTAGAATTTATGTTTGACCATACTTGTAACTTCAGGATTCCTGCCGAAGGTATCGATATTGAAGAAATGGAATTGGAATTCATTGATTTTGGTGCAGAAGAAATTTTCGCAGATGAAGACGGCATTTTGATTTATGCCCCATTTGAAAGTTTTGGTGCCATCCAAAAAGAATTAGAAAACAGAGGAATTGAAATTCTTTCTTCCGGATTCGAAAGAATTCCACAGGTAACTAAAAAGCTTACAGAAGATCAAATTGCCGATGTAGAAAAGCTATTGGAAAAAATCGAAGAAGATGATGACGTACAAAACGTTTATCATACAATGGAAGAATAAGCTTAGAATTACATTTTTATATAAAACTCCTGAATTCTCAGGAGTTTTTTTATTTGTAGGAATTTTTTAAATTTACGTTTCAATCATTTAATTCATCATCATGAAAAAAACACAATTCTTATTGCTATTCGGCTTATTCTTTATTGCTGTGGCAAATTCACAAACCAAGACAGAAAACAGAACTGTCGGTACTTTTTCTAAAATTGAATCGAGAGGCTCTACAAAAGTAGTTTTGGTAGCGGGTAATTCTAACAGCCTCACGGCAGAAGGAGATGAAAAAACGCTAGAATATCTGGTTACTGAAGTACAGGGAAATACGCTTAAGATTTATATCAAAAGCAATAAAAAAATTAACCTAAAAGGTGGCGCAGTTGTAAGAGTTCCAATCAAGCAGTTAGAGGAAGTAAGTTTATCCGGTTCCGGGAGTATCAAATCTGATGCTGCTATAAAATCTAATAATTTTGTTGCTTCCGTAAGCGGATCTGGTAAAATTGATTTAGATAAAGTGGACGCCGAATCGGCTTTTGTAAAGGTGGACGGATCCGGAAAAATTGAACTAAATCTCAATACCGGCAAAGCTAAGGCTGAAATCAACGGTTCCGGACAGATAGAACTGGACGGAAAAGCTAATGCCTTTTCAGCAAACATTCATGGATCCGGTAATTTAGATGCTTCTGATTTTACTTCGGTAACTACAGACGTTAGCATCTCTGGTTCCGGATATATCAAAACAAATACGACAAAAGATCTTTCTGCTAACATCCAGGGTTCAGGAAGTGTAAAATATAAAGGGAATCCGAGTATCAAGAAAAACATTAGCGGTTCAGGAAAAGTAACAAAAGACTAACCTGACCTAATCAAAATAAAAAACTCCAGATATATCTGGAGTTTTTTATGCTTTATAAAATTGGTTATTTTATGAATTCTATTTTCTGTGCTTCTTCAACATTTATGCTGTCAAAGAATCCCTGTTCGTTCATCCAGTCATCACTAAACACTTTGCTCATATATCTTGAACCGTGATCAGGGAAAATAGCAATTACGTTGCTGTCTTTATCAAATTCGCCTTCTTCAGCATATTGTTTGATTGCCTGAAGAACAGCCCCCGAAGTATAACCTACAAACAAGCCTTCTTTTTTGGCTATTTCTCTTGTAGCGTGCGCGCTTTCTTCGTCGGTTACCTTTATAAATTTGTCAATAGAATCAAAATCGGTTGCAGTAGGGATTAAGTTTTTTCCTAAACCTTCAATTCTGTATGGATAGATTTCATTAGAATCAAACTCTTTTGTTTCGTGGTATTTTTTCAATACAGATCCAAAAGCATCAACTCCTAGTATTCTAATGTTTGGATTTTTTTCTTTAAGGAATTTTGCAGCTCCTGAGATAGTTCCTCCTGTTCCGCTGCAGGCAATTAAATGCGTAATTTTTCCGTTGGTTTGCTCCCAGATTTCAGGTCCGGTTGTTTTGTAATGAGCATCAATATTTAGCTGGTTAAAATATTGGTTGATGTAGACTGATCCTTTTGTTTCTTCGTGAAGTCTTTTTGCAACATTGTAGTACGACCTTTCATCATCTGCAGAAACGTGGGCAGGGCAAACATACACCTTGGCTCCCATGCTTCTCAGCATATCTATTTTATCTCTTGATGATTTAGAACTTACTGCCAAAATACAGTTGTAGCCTTTTATAATGCTCACCATTGCGATGCTGAACCCCGTATTTCCCGATGTCGTCTCAATTATTGTATCACCTGGTGACAAAATTCCCTGTCTTTCGGCTTCTTCAATAATATATAATGCAATTCTATCTTTAGTGGAGTGTCCCGGATTAAAAGCTTCTACTTTTGCGTAGAAATTTCCTTCTATATTTTCTGTGACTTTATTGAGCTTAATAAGTGGGGTGTTACCTATTAATTCCAATACATTATTATAAGCTTTTATTTCTTCTTTCATAAAAAAATAGTTAATCAAGGCAACTCATTGACTTTTTATTGACCTCAAATCCTTGCAAATTTAACAAAAAAAATCTAATTAGTTTTCAATTCCTTCTAAATCTAACAAAAAACTAAATTCCTTAGCTAATTCTTTCAATGCTTCAAACCTACCTGATGCGCCTCCGTGCCCCGCATCCATGTTAGTATCAAGGAATAACAAATTTTTGTCGGTTTTCAATGTTCTCAATTTGGCAACCCATTTGGCTGGTTCCCAATATTGCACCTGAGAATCATGAAGTCCTGTTGATACATACATATTTGGGTAATTCTGCGCTTTGACGTTGTCATAAGGCGAATAAGATTTCATATAATCGTAATATTCTTTCTCGTTTGGATTTCCCCACTCATCATATTCTCCGGTAGTAAGCGGAATTGTATCATCCAACATGGTTGTCACAACATCTACAAAAGGAACCTGCGCTATAACACCGTGATATAATTCAGGTGCCATATTTATAACTGCTCCCATCAATAATCCACCGGCAGAGCCGCCTTCTGCATAAAGATGTTCAGGGCTGGTATATTTTTCTTTGATTACAAATTTTGAGCAATCTACGAAATCTGTAAAGGTATTTTTCTTGTGAAGCAACTTTCCGTCCTCATACCATAATCTTCCCATATCTTCTCCACCACGAATATGGGCAATAGCATAAACAAATCCTCTATCTAAGAGCGAAAGCCTTGTAGACGAAAAATAAGGATCCATCGTAGCGCCATAAGAGCCGTAAGCATATAAAAGTAATGGATTTTTACCATCTTTTTTTATTCCTTTTCTATAAATCATAGAAATAGGAATCTTAGCGCCATCTGCTGCAGTAGCCCAAACTCTTTCTTCGACATAATTTTTCTTGTCAAATTTTCCTCCTAAAACTTCCTGCTCCTTTTTAACTTCTTTCTCCTGAGTTTTCATATTGAAATCGATTACAGAGGATGGAGTTCCAAGCGATTGGTAACTGTAACGCAAAACCTGCGTGTCAAAGTCAGGATTTGTGGAAATATTTGCCGTATAGGTTTCACTGTCAAACGGAAGGTAATACTCTCCTTTTCCGTTCCACGGCATAATTCTTATCTTATTTAATCCGTTGGAACGCTCACCAAGAACCAAATAATCTTTAAAAATTTCGATATCTTCCAACAGCACGTCTTCACGATGTGGAATCAAATCTTTCCAATTTTCCTGAGAAGTCGCTTTTTCAGGCGTCTTCATCAATTTAAAATTGGTCGCGTTATCTTTATTGGTCAGGATGTAAAAACTATCGCCATAATGAGCAATGCTGTATTCCATTCCTCTCACTCTTGGCTGGAAAACTTTAAATTCCCCATCCGGATCATCTGCCAATAATGTCCTGAATTCAGTTGTCAGGGTACTTGAAGAACTGATTACTATATATTTTTTTGATTTTTCTTTGCTTACAGAAACATTAAACGTATCGTCTATTTCATCATAAACCAAAACGTCTTGCAATTGCTTGCTGCCTAATTTATGTTTGAAAACCTTATCCGAACGCAGGGTTTGTTTGTCTTGCTGGGTATAAAACAAAGTCTTGTTGTCATTAGCCCATGTCGAACTACCTGTTGTATTTTCTATTTTATCATCAAATAGCTTTCCTGTCTGGAGATTTTTTACCTGAATAGTATAAATTCTTCTTCCTATGACGTCTACTCCAAAAGAAGCATATTTATTATCCGGACTAATACTTAATCCTCCTAATTGAAAATAAGAATGCCCTTTGGCCATCTCATTACAGTCAAAAAGGATTTCTTCCTTAGCCGTAAGGCTGCCTTTTTTTCTGGAATAAATAGGATAATCTTTACCGGTTTCAAAGCGCGTTATGTACCAATAACCATTAAAGAAATAAGGCACTGAGGAATCGTCTTCCTTGATCCTGCCTTTCATTTCCTCAAACAGCAAATTTTTCAATCCTTTGGTATGAGCAGTCATCTCCTCATAGTATTGATTTTCACTGTTCAGATAGTCAATAACATCTTTGTTTTGTCTATCATTTAACCAAAAATAATCGTCTACTCTCTTATCGCCATGCTTTTCTAGCGTTTTAGGTATTTTTTTTGCTGTTGGCGGGGGTATTGTTATTGACATTTTACGGAATGTATTTTGCGAATATGAAGTTGCAAAAATAATACAAAGGCAACATAAAATTAATTTATTTTTCATCTAATTCTCGCTTGAATATAACTATGCAATTTAATAATTTCGCAATTACAAATCCTAAAAATTATCAACAATGTTTGGAGACTTAATGGGCATGATGGGTAAACTAAAAGAAACCCAGCAAAAAATAGAAGAAACTAAAAAAAGACTTGATTCTGTTTTAATTGACGAACAAAGCAACGACGGGCTTTTGAAAGTTACGCTTACGGCTAACCGTACAGTAAAATCAATCGAAATAGACAATAGTTTACTGGAAGACAAAGAACAGCTTGAAGATTATCTGGTGCTAGTTATGAACAAAGCCATTCAAAAAGCAACTGCTGTAAATGAGGCAGAATTAGGTGCTGTAGCAAAAGACGGCATGCCAAATATTCCGGGTATGGATATGTTTAAATAGCTTTAAGCAATAGGCTTTAAGCTGTACGCCAATCGCTTACTGCTTAAAGCCTACGCCTACTGCTAAAAAGTAAGTTTTTGCAGTGTCTCAATAACGTAGGTATGCATCACATCCCTATAATCCAAATGTGTAACGATTCGGAGTTTGCCCTTACCTAACGAGCTGATAAAAATATTTTTCTGCTTTAATTTTTCAATTACTACGTCTTCGTTATACTGCGGTTTTACAGCAAATATTAAGATATTGGTTTCCACTGGTTCAACACTCTGCACCCAAGACAATTGTTTAAGTATATAAGCCAGTTCTTTTGCTTTATTATGATCTTCCTGCAAACGGCTAACATTATGTTTTAAGGCATAAATTCCGGCCCCAGCCAAGTAGCCAGCCTGGCGCATTCCTCCACCAAATATTTTCCTGACTCTTAATGCACGGTCCATTGTCTCTTTACTTCCTAACAACACAGAACCTACAGGCGCTCCAAGTCCTTTTGACAAGCAGACGGAAATCGTATCAAATAATTCTCCAAAATGTTTTGGGTTTTGTCTTTTGGCTACCAAAGCATTCCACAAACGGGCACCATCCAAATGATATTTTAAGTTATTTTCTTTACAAACCTCTTTTATCCTGGCGAGCTCTTCTATTTCATAACAGGCTCCCCCGCCCTTATTTGTAGTATTTTCTATACTTACCAAACTGGTCAGCGGACTATGATAAAACTCAGGAGGATTAATAGCGTCTTTAACTTGTTCTGCCGTAATCATTCCTCGTTTTCCATCAACCAAACAACAGGAAACACCGCTGTTAAATGATGCTCCACCACCTTCGTAATGAAAAATATGTGACCATTTGTCGCAGATTATCTGCTCGCCCGGATTGGTATGTAATTTTATTGCCGTTTGGTTTGCCATGGTACCGGAAGGAAAAAAAAGCGCGGCTTCCATTCCAAATATACTAGCGACCATCTCTTCCAATTCATTGACGGTTGGATCTTGCTTATATACATCATCGCCTACTTTTGAACGAAACATCTGCTGTAGCATTTCATTTGTCGGTTTTGTTACCGTATCGCTTACTAAATTTATTTCCATAATATCAAAAGTATACCTTATTTTTGTGGGTATAAAAATATAAAATTTATGACAACTACCGAACAAATTAAAGGTATTGTGGAGCGCCTTGGTGCGTTGAGGAGGTATCTTTGACGTCGATAAGAAATTAATCGAAATTGCCAACGAAGAAGAAAAAACTTTAGCCCCTGACTTTTGGAATAATCCCAAAGAAGCCGAAGCTCACGTTAAAATGCTACGATCCAAGAAGAAATGGGTTGAAGATTATGACAAAGCAGTTTCTCTTGCTGACGAATTACAATTGGCTTATGAGTTTTACAGGGAAGGCGAAATGACCGCCGATGAACTGGACGAACAATACAATCTGGCCAATACACATATCGAAAACATCGAGTTTAAAAACATGTTATCTGACGAAGGAGATTCGTTAAGTGCTGTCTTGCAGATTACTGCGGGAGCCGGCGGAACAGAAAGCTGTGACTGGGCTCAGATGCTAATGCGAATGTATATGATGTGGGGCGAAAAGAATGGCTATAAAATCAAGGAACTCAACTTCCAAGCTGGAGAGGTTGCCGGAATCAAGACCGTAACGCTCGAATTTGAAGGCGATTATTCATTTGGTTATTTAAAAGGCGAAAATGGTGTACATCGACTGGTAAGGATTTCTCCTTTTGACAGTAATGGTAAGCGCCATACTTCGTTTGCTTCTGTATATGTTTATCCTTTGGCGGACGATACCATCGAAATCGAAATTAACCCTGCTGATATTTCATGGGAAACCATGCGTTCAAGCGGCGCAGGTGGACAAAACGTCAACAAGGTAGAAACAGCCGTACGACTTCGCCACCATCCGACGGGTATTATTATCGAGAATTCCGAAACCCGTTCTCAATTAGACAATAAGACCAAAGCTATGCAGTTGCTGAAATCGCAATTATACGAAATCGAATTAAAGAAGAAACAAGCGCTGCGTGATGAAATTGAAGCCAAAAAGATGAAAATCGAATGGGGTTCGCAGATACGAAACTATGTCATGCATCCTTATAAGCTTGTGAAAGACGTAAGGACGGAGTATGAAACCAGCGATGTTGAATCTGTAATGAATGGTGAAATTGATGAGTTCCTGAAATCATTTTTAATGATGATGGGACAAAAGGAAGAAGAATAGCCATCTTAAAAATAAAAGCGGATTATACCTCAAACAGCCCAATTTACTGGCAATGAGATATAATTCGCTTTTTTGAATTTCTACATTTTAATATTTTTTTAAGAAATTATGGTTTAAGTGTAACAATTTCTCAAAACAGAAGTCCTATCTTTATCTTAAATCAAAATTTAGTTTTAGAACTTTGATTTGAGAAGACACCATGACTTACAAGAAGCCAATTTCATATATTCCAAACAACGAAGCTTTACGACTTCAAAAACTCTATGATTATCAAGTTCTTGATACGCATTCTGAGGATACTTTTGACAAAATTGCATTATTGGCTTCACAGATATTCAATACCAAAAATGCCTTTGTAACTTTTGTTGATGAACATCGCGTTTACTTCAAGGCAAACATTGGTGACTTTCAGGCAACGGAAGTTCCAAGAGAAGACAGTTTATGTTCGCTGGCCATTCTGGATGAAAAAATCACGGTATTTAATGACACCCATGCCATTCCTGATTTATCAGAAAATCGTTTCGTCAGTAGCCCTAACGGTATACGTTTTTATGCCGGAGCGCCTTTAAAATCTCCTGAAGGCTACTCTGTTGGGACAGTTTGCGTAATTGACAACGTTACACGAGAAGTTACGGAACATCAAATGGACATGCTCAGGACGCTTGCAGATATTGTTATCAATAAACTGGAAAGCAGGCTTCGCTACAATACAATTATCAAGTCGCAGAACGAGCTCATGGGCATCGCATTGCATGAAATCAAAAATCCATTGGCATCCATAAGCCTTGCGAATGATATCTTACGACTTGACGCCACAAAAACACCAAAGATGACCGACATGATCAAACATAGTGTCGCTACCATCCAAAATAAGCTGACTGATCTGCTTAAGCTTTCTGAAGACGAAGAAAAAGAACAGCGACTTTCTATCGAAGAAGCCGATCTGAAAGAAATGCTGGACCGATTAATCAATAATTTCGAATTGTTGGCCAACAAAAAGAACCAGATTATTGAATTGACAATAGAAGACTCGCTTCCGAGAATCAATATCGACAAGACAAAAATTTCAGATGTGCTTCATAATCTTTTGAGCAATGCCATCAAATACTCCTACAGTAATACTACGATTAAGATAATTGCTAAGAAAATTGATGATTTTGTAGAAATTGAATTTAAAGATCAGGGACAAGGATTGAATGATGAAGATGCTGACAAACTTTTTAAAAAGTTCGCTAAACTAAGTTCTAAACCAACCGGTAAGGAAAGTTCTAATGGTTTGGGGCTATCTATCTGTAAGTCATTTGTAGAATTACACAAAGGACAAATTTTTGCCAAAAGTCCCGGCAAGGAATTAGGTACGTCATTTTTTATTTCGCTGCCTATTATCTACAAACAGGAAGACGCTGAAATCACACATGATTAGCAAAAAAACGTATACATTTTTATACTTTGCGACTCTGCGCCTTTGCGAGCAATTATTTCACGCTAAGGCACAAAGCCGCTAAGCTGTCATAATCCCTATTTCAAGACTTCCTTGAAAAATAATTTCATCGCTTCCCAGGAACGCTTATCTGCTAATTCATTATAGGCGGCTCCCTTTGAATTGTCGTTTCCTGCACTTTTTTCAGTAAAAGCATGAACCGAATCCGCATAATAATTCATCTGCCAGTCGGCATTAGTTATCCTCATTTCATTTTGGAAATCCTTAATCTCTTTTTCAGAAATATAAGGATCATCAGCTCCATGCAGCACTAAAACCTTTGGTTGTATGGCAATTAGTTCGCGCGAAGCATCTTTACCCAAACCTCCATGGAATGACACGACTCCCCTCACTTCCATATTAGCTCTTGCTGCTTCCAACGCACCTGTACCTCCAAAACAATATCCTATTACCCCAATATTATCGGCATTGGCTCCTTGTTTTACCAATTCAGCCAAAGCGAGCAAAATTCTTTTCTGATATTCTTCAATGTTTGTTTTATAATATCCGGCCTTGGCACCTGCTTCTTTCGTATCTTTTGGTCTTTGGTCAACTCCGTAAATGTCTGCCACAAAAGCATAATATCCCATATCGGCCAACTTAACTGCCGTTTCTTTGGAATGTTCATCAACTCCTTTCCATGCAGGGAGAATAAGAACTCCCGGCTTATTTGCCAGTGATTTTTTAGGTATGGCAGAAAAACCACTCAAAATTTGCACATTGTCTTTATAATCCACTTTTTTAAGCTGCGCCATAGCCATATTGGTCACCAATATTGAAAGAATAATAAAGTTCCTTGTTTTCATTTTTTTTTGTTTTTATTAAAAATAATAATTTAGTTTCCAACATCAGGTTAAGAATCTGCTAAAAACAGAAAACCATTGCAAAAGCAATGGTTTTTGTATAATATACCGTAATCAAAAATTACAAGAACATGTTTAGTATATAATAAAATACCGCTGCCAAAATAGCCGAGATTGGAATTGTCAGTACCCAAGCCCAAATCAGGCTTACGGTAACTCCCCAACGAACCGCAGAAACACGCTTTGTCAAACCTACTCCAATAATCGAACCCGTAATCGTGTGCGTTGTACTTACCGGTATTTTTAAATGTTCTGTAAAATATAAGGTTAAGGCTCCAGCTGTTTCAGCTGCTACTCCTTCAAACGAGGTTACTTTTGTAATCTTTGAACCCATCGTCTTAACGATTTTCCAACCACCACTCAACGTTCCGGCCGCAATAGCAGAATAACACGCAAGCGGAATCCATGCCGGCATATGGAAATCTCCTGTTTCATCAGGAAGTACCACATTCAACCATTCCGGCATACTTTCCTGCGGAAGACCATTAGTGTGGATATAAACAGCTACAGCAGCAGCAATAATACCCATTACTTTTTGTGAGTCATTTCCACCATGCCCTAAACTGAATGCAGCAGATGAAAGAAGCTGCATCTTTTTAAGCCAGGATTCTGATTTACTATGGCTCATTCTGCTAAAGAACATACAAAATGTACTTACAGAAAGTATAATAAATGCTACTAAAAACCATTTAATATTATGTGCTTCGAAAACAACACTCCAAAAATGCGAGTCAAAACGTGGCTTTTTAATTTTTTCATAAGGAACCATCTGATAAGCAACAAATATTATAGTTGCAAGCATCAAAGTTCCTGTAAATATTTTAGGATAGATGCTTTTTTTAGATGAGTTGAGAAGCCATATCGATATCAGATAGGATGCCAGTGCTCCGAGCAAGGGCGCGAGGACAATAAAGGCAATAATGATTACAACTCCAGAAGGCATTCCACCACCACTTGCAGCTTTATACCAGGTAACTACGTCAAAACCGGCATGGGCAATAGCTGCTCCGGCAAAACCACCAATCAAAGTGTGTGAAGAACTGGAAGGGATTCCCAACCACCAGGTCAATAAATTCCAACAAATAGCAGCAATAATACCCGCTAAGATAACCGTCAGGTTAATTTCCATCGTATTGGCTGTTTTTGCCACGGTATCGGCGACACCAAATCCAAAAACCCAATATGCCAAGAAGTTAAAGAACGCAGCCCAAACAACAGCCTGGAATGGAGTAAGCACTTTTGTCGCAACAATAGTTGCAATCGCGTTCGCTGCATCATGGAAACCATTGATATAATCAAAGATTAATGCAAGAACGATTATGACAATTAATATTGTAAAATCCATAAGATTGTTGAGTCAAAAATGATTTAGGAGTGCTTAACTACCACAGATTCAAGAACGTTTGCTACGCTTTTACATTTATCCGATGCTGATTCAAGTGCAGACAAAACTTCTTTATACTTGATGATATTTTTAGCGTCAGTCTCATTTTCAAAGATATCGGCAACCGCTTTATCAAAAACGTTGTCCGCTTTGCTTTCCAACTTATTGATTTTCTTACAGGCATCAGCAATAGCCTTAAGATTTTTCAAATCTTTCAACTCTTTTATTGCCACACCAATATGCTGACAGGCTTCTAAGTTGATTTCTGTCAATTTACGAATCGATTTCGTGATTTTTTCAACCTGATACAAACGCATTCTACTAGCAGCGCCGTGCATATAATCTGCCACATCATCCATCGACTTTACCAAAGCGAAAATATCTTCACGGTCAAATGGAGTGATAAAGTTTCTGCTTAGCTCTAAGTGAGTTTTATGTGTAATTTCCTCAATGATAGCTTCTAGCTCTTCAATTTTTCTGAAATAGTTCTCTCTTTCTAGCTTTGGCGCATTGACTGCCTCGTGCAAAGTTTCTGCCAATAAGATTAAATTTTGTGAAGCTTGTTCGAAAAGAGGAAAGAACTTTTTATCTTTAGGAACTAAAAACTGGAAAATACTGTTTAAAGACATAGGTTTTTTATTTAATGGTGCAAATGTACCTGTTCAATGTTAAGACAATATTAATAAATCATAAATAAGTAGTTATTAAAATTTACGATTTCGTAATATTGAAGACTACTTCCTCCTGTCCTATTTCTTTTTTATTGCAAACGTTTTCGTATTTTAGCAATCTCAAAAAAATAAGCAAAATACACTCTATACATTATGGACATCAACTTCAATAAAAACGAAGACCACAACAAGCTTTTATTATCTGATTTAAAACAACGTTTCGCAAAAGTAAGACTGGGCGGAGGCGAAAAAAGAATAGAAAAATTACACGCAGAAGGTAAAATGACCGCCAGGGAAAGAATTGATTACCTTCTGGATCCTAAAAAAGAAAGTATTGAAATAGGCGCATTTGTAGGGGATGGAATGTATGCTGAACACGGCGGATGTCCATCTGGAGGTGTTGTAATCAAGATAGGCTACATTAAAGGAAAACAATGTGTTGTAGTAGCTAATGATGCTACCGTAAAAGCAGGGGCCTGGTTCCCTATTACAGGAAAGAAAAACCTTCGTGCCCAAGAAATAGCCATGGAAAACAGGCTGCCTATCATTTATTTGGTAGATAGTGCCGGAGTATACCTTCCAATGCAGGATGAAATTTTTCCAGACAAAGAGCATTTCGGAAGAATCTTTAGAAACAACGCGATTATGAGCAGTATGGGCATTACGCAGATTGCCGCTGTTATGGGAAGCTGTGTTGCCGGAGGAGCCTACCTTCCTATTATGAGTGATGAAGCCTTAATCGTAGATAAAACCGGAAGTATCTTCCTAGCAGGAAGCTATTTGGTCAAAGCTGCCATAGGAGAAAGTATTGACAACGAAACGCTTGGCGGTGCCACTACTCATTGTGAAATTTCAGGAGTTACAGATTATAAGGCTAAAGACGATAAAGACGCTTTAGACAAAATAAAAAATATCGTCGATAAAATCGGCGACTACGAAAAAGCAGGATTTAACAGAATACAATCAGAAAAGCCCGCTTTGGACGAAAAAGAAATCTACGGTATCGTACCTAAATCCAGATCGGAACAATACGACATGATGGAAATCATCAAACGTTTGGTTGATAACTCTGAGTTTGAAGCGTATAAAGAAGGTTATGGCCAGACTATCATTACCGGATATGCCAGAATTGACGGTTGGGCAGTAGGAATTGTAGCGAATCAACGTAAAGTCGTAAAATCCAAAAAAGGCGAAATGCAGTTTGGAGGGGTAATTTATTCCGATTCCGCCGACAAAGCCACCCGATTTATCGCAAATTGCAACCAAAAGAAAATTCCTTTGGTTTTCTTACAGGATGTGACCGGGTTTATGGTTGGAAGCAAATCCGAACATGGAGGCATCATCAAAGACGGTGCAAAGATGGTAAACGCAGTTTCAAACTCTGTTGTCCCTAAATTTACTGTTGTTGTTGGAAACTCCTATGGTGCAGGAAATTATGCAATGTGTGGAAAGGCATACGACCCAAGATTGATTTTTGCATGGCCAAGTGCTGAATTAGCCGTAATGGGCGGAACTCAGGCAGCCAAAGTATTAATGCAGATTGAAGCCTCATCGCTAAAAGCAAAAGGTGAAGTAATTGACGAAGCAAAAGAACAAGAACTTTTTGATAAGATAAAAGCGAAATACGACACACAAGTATCTCCATATTATGCAGCTTCACGCTTATGGACAGATGCCGTTATTGATCCTATAGAAACCAGAACCTGGATATCCATGGGAATCGAAGCCGCCAACCATGCTCCTATCGAAAAACAATTTAACCTTGGCGTAATTCAAGTCTAATTAGTCGATATGGGAAATCTTTCAGAAAAAGAACTTCAGGAACTAGCTGGACAACTGAGCCATCCGAATGGCGAAAACGGCATTCAGACAGCCTATAGCATGAATGTTGCCAACGACAACATGATTCGCCATGCTATAGACCAGGTTGAAACCAAAGCGCATTCGAAGATTTTAGAAATAGGGCCCGGCAACGGAATCCATATCAAATACTTATTTGAAAAAGAAGCCAATCTGAGTTATTACGGCATTGACGTATCAGAACTGATGGTTGAAGAAGCCCAAAAACTCAATTCTGAATTTATAACTTCCAAGAAGGCTGTTTTTGAGCTTACTGATGGAGAAAAGATATCCTACCCAGATTCTTTCTTCAACAGTATCTTTACTGCCAATACTATCTATTTCTGGAAAAATCCTGAGGAATATCTAAACGAAATTTTCCGGGTATTACAACCGGATGGTACATTTATACTGGCCTTTATTCCGAAAGAAGTATTGGAAAAAATCCCTTTTTCAAAATACGGATTCGAGCTTTATAATACTGAAAAGGCAAAATCATTACTTGAAACTGCCGGATTCCGAATTGAAACTATTGTGTCTGAACAAGAAGAAGTAATAAGCAATACCGGAGAAGTAAAAATCCGCACCTTTACGATTATCAAGTCACAGAAACCTTAACCTTTCAAAACTTCCACAATGGCAAGATGTCTTCTTTTCTTAATTTGCTTGCTTGGGCTTCAAAAAAGCCTTGCTCAGGGATATACCAGAAAAGACTCGCTTCGTGGTGGTTTTTCTTTTGAAAGGATTTGTTATGACGTACAGCGCTACGACCTTAACATTACCATAAATCCCGAAGAAAAATCAATTAAGGGATACAATGATATTACTTTTAAAACTTTAAAAAGTACACAAAAAATTCAGGTCGATTTATTCGAAAACATGAAAGTCGACAGTATTCTCTTTGAAGGCAAGCCTCTCGAATATAAAAGAGAATTTGATGCTGTTTTTATTGCCTTTCCAAAGCCTCTAACTGTTGACGGAACCGACAAAACCATACGTTTTTATTATTCAGGTAATCCTTTAATTGCAAAGTACGCGCCATGGGACGGCGGTTTTGTATTTAAGACCGACAGCCAAGGAAAACCTTGGATTGGTGTTGCCGTACAAGGAACGGGAGCCAGTTTATGGTATCCTGTAAAAGATTCCCAAAGCGACGAGCCTGATTTTGGAGCTACAATAAAAGTTGCTGTTCCGGATGGATTAATGAATGTTTCCAACGGCCGATTTAAGGGAAGTGAAAATCTGAAAAACGGATATACGCGTTGGGATTGGGAAGTAAAAAGCCCGATTAACAATTATGATATTACGGTCAATATAGCCAATTACGCCCATATCCATGACAGCCACAACGGACTGGATCTTGATTATTATGTACTTCCTGAAAATGAAGAAAAAGCAAAAAAACATTTTGAAGAAGTAAAACCAATGCTGGATTGTTTCGAATCTAAATTTGGCAAGTATCCTTTTGCGGAAGATGGTTATAAATTAGTTGAAACTTCTTATTTAGGTATGGAGCACCAAAGTGCTGTTGCTTATGGAAATAAATACCGTAAAGGCTATATGGGAAGTGATATTTCCGGTACCGGAATAGGTATGCTTTTCGATTATATCACCATACACGAAAGCGGCCATGAATGGTTTGGAAACAGCATAACTTCTAAAGACATTGCAGACATGTGGATCCATGAAGGATTTACAACCTACTCGGAAACAGTTTTTATAGAATGTCTCTATGGCTATGAAAAAGCTATGGAATATATAAACGGACAAAAAAATCGCGTTTCTAACAGAAGTGCAATTATTGGCAATTATGGTGTGAATCATAAAGGATCCAACGATATGTATTATAAAGGAGCACTTCTCCTAAATACGCTTCGCCATATTGTCAATGATGATCAAAAATGGTGGAAGATGCTTCTTAAATATTCCGAAACCTACCGTCATAAGATTATTGACACCGAAACGGTTATTGCCTTTTTCAATACCGAAACGGGAAGAAACCTGACTCCAATTTTTGAACAATATCTTAAACACAAAAATATACCTGAGTTGGAAGTAATTGTCGAGAAAAAAGAAGTAAAATTCAGATGGATTACAGATGTGACCAATTTTAAAATGCCGGTTATCTTAAAGCAAGGTAGCAAAGAAACCAGATTAGAGGCGACCAATGAATGGAAAACCCAGTCCATTAAAAAAAATGAAGCTGCGACATTTGATGATTACAGATTTCTTATAAAAGTAAAATACAATTAAAAAGAGCGCCGAGGGCGCTCTTTTCATATACTGGCTAAACTTTCTTTCCGCAATAGTTTTCCTGTTGGGGTTTCTAAAAATTTAGGAATAAACAATACAACTTTTGGTTTTTCATATTTATCAAGCACACCAAAAGCTTCATCATCTATAACGTAAGGATCGCCTTCAATAGCAAGAACTAGTTTTTCTCCTAATTCTTCATTTTCTTGTGAAGCAATAAAAAACCTACGGTCAATCTTATGTGACAATTTTTCTTCAATCTGCTCCGGAAATAGTTTTATTCCTCCACTATTTATAACATTATCAATACGTCCAAGCCAAATAAACTCGTGGTCGTTCAACACTTTTACAACATCATTTGTCACAACTGTTTCTTCAGAAATTGCTGGTGCTTTTACAACAAGACAATGTCTTTCATCTTCAGCAACGGTTATGCCTGGTAAAACCTGAAAAGCTTCTTCTCCTACTCGTTTGGCAGCTATATGTGTAATGGTTTCTGTCATACCATACGTTTCATAAATCGCTGTAGGTATTTTTTTCAATTCTTCGGCTAAAACAGAATTCACTTTGGCACCTCCTATAATCAATTTCTTTATCTGTCCCAGCTGTTCCAAAGAATGTTGCGCCTGAATTGGAACCATAGCTGCAAAATCATAGATTTCTTCATTTCTTTCTAAAGGCGTGGAAGTAGGCTCTACAAAATCGATATCCAATCCGAGGATAAAAGCCCTGACGAACATCATCTTTCCTGCAACATATTTTGCCGGGAGGCAGTGAAGCACCTTATTTCCTGGAGCCAATTCAAAAAAGTTTCCTGTAGCAAGGGCTGAATTTACCATTGCCTGTTTGCTTATTCTTATCTTTTTTGGAGCTCCGGTGGTTCCGGAAGTTATCATTTCGATATAATCTTTCTCATCAAACCAATCTAACAAAAAAGCTCCAACCGGTCTTTCAAAAGCTTCGCCTTCTTTTATAAAACTGTAGGCTACTCGGCATAAATCATCCTTGTCTAAATGAAAGCCATTCAGCTTAAAGCGATTGTGTACATTATAATAGGTTGGATTGTCCATCGTTATTTTCAGATTGATTACTATGGTAGGTATTCTCAGTTGTTAGGCTATCCGGAATGATTCCGGTCAATTTCTCTTTCCAATTGTTCCATTGGTACTTCTTACTAAAGATAAATAAAAGAATTGGGAAAATTATAAAAACAGGAAGTAAAACATCAAATCCGGCCGTTGGATCGGAATGGTCTTTTAAAATGGAATGTGTTTGAAAAACCGTCCAGTCAGATGTTATCAACAAAGCACCAATCAAATTATTGGCTGCATGGAATCCAAGTGACAGTTCAATACCTTCATCCATCAAAGCTAAAATTCCTAAAAACAAGCCCGTACCTATATAGTATATCAAAATGATGTAGCCCATTTTTTCAACTTCCGGATTCATGATATGAAGCAGTCCGAAAATCAGGGAAGTCATCAGCAACGGAAACCATTTATTTTTTGCCAAAAGCGCAAAACCTTGCATAAGATAACCTCTAAAAATATACTCTTCGGTACTCGTCTGTATCGGAATTAAAACAATCCCGATAATCGCCAAAATTGCAAACGGAACAGGCTGAAAAGTGACTTCATAATCCTGTGGCGAGGCAAAATAAGTACCAACAGTTATAACAACTGTAATTACCATCCAAAGGCCAAATGAAAAGAAAAAACGTTTCCAGTCCATTTTTGGCCGTGAGGTAGTTACTTCAATAAATTTCTGTCGATGCAAAAATTTTACGACAAAAAACAAAGCCAATAAAGCAAAAGCAAACGAAATCAGCATCAGGAAGAGCGTCAGGTTTGAATCAAGATAGGTCAACATGGCTGTCTGATCCGTTGGAAAATCCTTTTTATCTTCAAAAGATTTTACCGCAATGGCAATCATAAGTGGGAATTGCCCCATTGTAGAAGCAGCAATTACTACAATCGAGCCTATAATATATTTCCAAAAAGCATTTCCTTTACTCTTAAAGCCTTGAGCTATAAACATATCTTCAGTTTTAGTTTAAAAATTTATTAGTCCCCTAATTTATTCAATTGTTACGATATAATCACCCATTTTTAAATTGCATTTCTTTTCTTTGCGGTTTATTTAAATCAGAACTATATGATTACAATATACCATAACCCGCGATGCGGAAAATCAAGAGAAGGTCTTAGCCTGCTTGAAAAGTCGGGAAAAGAATTTGAAGTAATACAATATCTGAAAGAAGTACCTACTGCCAAAGAACTCAAATCTATCCTAAAACTTCTGGGGATATCACCTATTGATTTGGTACGCCAAAAAGAAGAAATCTGGATTCAGAACTTCAAAGGCAAAACCTTGTCCGATGAAGAAATCATTAAAATTATGGTCGAAAATCCAATTCTGATTGAAAGACCAATCGTCATTAATGGCACAACAGCCACCATAGGCAGACCGCCAGAAAAAATACTGGAAATACTCTAATAATATCAAAAGGCTTTATTTAACAAACCTTTATGAAATCAGGCTTAAACCAAAGCCTACTTTTGCTGTCTTAAGCTAAATAATCAACATTCTAGTTAATGAAAAATCTAAAATTTGCAATAACCCTCCTATTGCTATCCGTTTCACTTCTCAGCCATGCACAGGAAAGACCGCAGGCTAAAAAAGTAAAAATCACAGGTAAAATTACCGAAAAATCAACATCCCAACCTTTGGGATATGCTACGGTAACGCTACAAAATTCTAAGCGTCCCGATGTTATAACCGGAGGAATGACAGATGAGAATGGTGTGTTTACGATAGAAGCGAATGCAGGTACTTATGATGTGAAATTTGAATTCATTTCCTTCAAGCCAATCGAAATGAAACAGCTGGCAATACAGGAAGATAAAAATTTCGGGACTGTTGCTTTAGAAGCCGAAGCCGAAATGCTTGATGCGGTAGAAATCCGTGCCGAGCGTTCGACTGTAGAAATTAAACTAGATAAAAAAGTATATAACGTAGGACAGGATATGCTTGTCAAAGGCGGAACGGTAAGTGATGTTTTAGACAACGTTCCTTCTGTTTCTGTTGACGTTGAAGGAAATGTGAGCCTTCGTGGTAATGATAACGTGAGAATCCTGATTGATGGAAAACCATCAGGTTTAGCAGGTATCAATATTGCAGATGCTTTAAAAATGCTTCCTGCTGATGCTGTAGACAAAGTAGAAGTTATCACAAATCCCTCAGCCAGATACGATGCTGAAGGTGGTGCAGGTATTCTTAACATCATCCTGAAAAAAGGAAAAAATCAAGGAATTAATGGTACAGTAACCGCTACAACAGGAGATCCTGCCAATCACGGATTTACAGGAACAATCAATTATAAAACGGAACAATTCAATCTTTTTACTACACAAGGTTATAGCTATAGAAAAGGACCTGGAAATTCCATGACAGATACTGAATATTTGGATGACAATGGAGATATTACCGGTTACTTAAAAGAAAGAAGAAACAACGAGAGATTAAACAAAAGCTATAATGGAGTCTTAGGTTTGGAATGGTACCTAGACAAATCGATTACTTGGACAAACACTTTATCGTATAGAAGAAGTTCTGGTGAAAACCCGGATAACGTTTTCCAATACCGATATGACCCTGCGATGAACCTGCAAAGTATCACCAACCGATTCAGTATGGAATCAGATAAAGATAAAAACGTTGATTTCTCTTCAAATTTCATCAAGAAATTTAAAAAAGACGGACATCAGTTAACCGTTGACCTTTCGTTCTCACAAAGTGATGATGATGATGATTCTGATATTCCGAGTAGAAATGTATTGGATGGCACTCCAATAAGCGAGCAAAGAACGGGTAATATCCAAAAACAAAACCGATCACTGCTTCAGACAGATTATGTATTGCCAATTGGTGAAAAAAGCCAGTTTGAAGCCGGATACCGTGGAAATTTCAACGACCTTTTAACTGACTATACAGTTGAAAATTTCAACTACGGTACAGGTGGCTGGGAAAACGATCCACAATTCACCAATACATTGGAGTATAAAGAAAAGGTAAATGCTTTTTATAGCCAGTT
This sequence comes from uncultured Flavobacterium sp., assembly GCA_964518395.1. GTDB lineage: Bacteria > Bacteroidota > Bacteroidia > Flavobacteriales > Flavobacteriaceae > Flavobacterium. Next base: position 48,541 of record CAZFGA010000002.1, on the reverse strand, counting down.
TGGTACAAAAATCAACAGAATGTCGTATTTGGTAGGTTTGCGTTGGGAAGATTCTAATATAGACATCAACCAATTAACCCAAAACATATACAAGAATAAGAAATACAACAATTTCTTTCCGAGTGCATTCCTAACCTATGAATTTACTGAAAACAGCAGTGCTTCGTTAAGCTATAGCCGTAGGATTTCAAGACCTCGCTCCCGTTCTATCAACCCATTTTCGAGCTTATCGAGTAACATTAACCTGTTTAGAGGTAATCCTGATTTAGACCCATCAATGACAGATGCTTTTGATTTTGGTTATCTGAACAAATTTGGCAAGTTGACATTTAATACTTCCATGTATTTCAACAGAACAAAAGATGCCGTACAATATGTAAGAAATACGGAAATCATCAACGGAACTGCTACTTTGGTAACTTCTCCTGTAAACGTAGGTTCTGAAGATCGTTTTGGTTTTGAGTTTACATTAGCATACAGCCCATACAAATGGTGGAGACTAAACAGTAACTTCAATTTATTCAGAAATCAGACTAAAGGAAATTATACGTATACTGACTTATCCAATAATTCACAGACAATCGATTTCAGCAACACGGCTTATTCATGGTTTGCCCGAATCAACTCAAAAATCAACCTTCCTTTGGGAATCGACTGGCAGGCCAATACTACATACAATGCGCCACAAACCAATGCTCAGGGAAGATCAAAAGGAATTATCAGTGCCAACCTAGCCTTCAGCAAAGACGTATTGAAAGATAAAGGAACAATTGCCTTAAACGTAAATGACCTTTTTAATTCCAGAAAAAGAATTACAGAGACAAATCTGGCAACACAAAATGCCTATTCTGAAATGCAATGGAGAGAAAGACAAATTACGCTTGCTTTTACCTACCGTTTCAACAAGAAGAAAAACGAAAGAGAAAAACAGCCTAAGAGAACCGACGGTGATAATGGCGGTGAAGAATACATGGGCGGATAATATAAAAGCCTCCTATACCGGAGGCTTTATCATAAAAAAAGGGAACCAAATTGGTTCCCTTTTTTATTTGAGTACAGATTTAACTGGATTACTCTTTCTTTTTGTTCTTTCTTTCTTTGTATCTCTCAAAAAGAGCGCCACCAATCCAATAAGGAAGGAAGCTTACTAAAAAGATCATCAACCAGAAGCCGATGGTCAAAATAGTCAAGAAAAGTAAGAAACCTAAATACTGTTGAAATTCAAACATGTTTTCCGGAATTTTTTGAATACCTGTCAAAGATAGGTGTAATATTCATTTTGACCAATAAAAACAGTAAAAATAATTTTTAAATCATTTTTTAAACCTACTTATAATCCTTATTTTTGGGCTGGCTTTCGGAAAGCTATTAAAAATTTCTCAAAAGCATTTTTATAGCTTATACTACATAGGAACGCGAATTTCTGTCAGTCAGCTAATTATATCAAGATGGATACTTCTTCTGAAACTATAATCATAAAACTGAGTCGAAAAAAAATGGTACTCGCATTACTAGGCTCTTTCCTGTTCGTTATTTTGGGGATTTGGCTGGTAGTAAAACATCAGGAAATAGATTCAATTTTTTTGAAATTTCCACTTACCATATTAATCGTAGGTATCATATCAATTCTTTTCTTTGGGTTTCTTTCCATAATAGCCATAAAAAAATTGTCCTCACAAACTGACAAATTAATCATTTCAGCGGAAGGAATCACAAATAATTCCTGGGATATTGGTGTCCAATTTATTCCATGGAAACAAATCAAGTCTATTACTGAAGCCTCAATCGCGAACCAGAATTTTGTCATTATTGTCATGAAAAATCCTGAAAAATTTATCGCTTCACAAAAAAACAAACTTATCCGTAAAGCAATGTCCATGAATTATCGTTTTTTTGGAGCTGTCATAAACTTATCAGCAAACAATCTTGAAACAACACATAAAGAGCTTAAAAAGATTTTAGTTCAAAAACTAACTGAGTATAACAGAATGAATATTATATAACAACAAACAAATTACAATACAATGGAATATAGAATAGAAAAAGACACAATGGGTGAAGTGCAGGTTCCTGCAGAAAAATACTGGGGAGCTCAAACGGAGCGTTCAAGAAACAACTTCAAAATTGGCCCGTCGGCTTCCATGCCAAAAGAAATAATAGAAGGTTTTGCTTATCTAAAAAAAGCTGCCGCTTTCGCTAACCACGATTTGGGAGTATTGCCTATAGAAAAAAGAGATGCTATCGCTCAGGTTTGTGACGAAATTTTGGCTGGAAAACTGGAAGGAGAATTTCCTTTGGTAATCTGGCAAACAGGTTCCGGTACACAAAGTAACATGAACGTTAATGAAGTAATTGCAAACAGAGCCCAGGTTTTAGCCGGCGGTAAGATTGGCGAAGGCGATCAGTTTGTAAAAGCCAATGACGATGTAAACAAATCACAGTCTTCTAACGATACTTATCCAACAGGAATGCATATCGCTGCCTATAAAGCAGTTGTTGAAGTAACAATTCCTGGCGTTGAAAAACTAAGAGATACGCTACACGCAAAAGCGGAAGCCTACAAAAATGTAGTGAAAATTGGTCGTACGCACTTAATGGATGCTACTCCATTAACTTTAGGGCAGGAAATTTCAGGTTATGTGGCTCAATTGAACTATGGCTTGAAAGCTATTAAAAACACATTGGCTCACTTATCTGAAGTGGCTTTAGGCGGAACAGCAGTAGGAACCGGATTGAACACTCCTGATGGTTATGATGTGAAAGTAGCTGAATATATTGCAAAATTCACAGGACATCCTTTTGTTACGGCTCCAAATAAATTCGAGGCGTTAGCTTCTCACGATGCTATTGTAGAAACACACGGTGCTTTAAAACAATTAGCCGTTTCGCTAAATAAAATTGCAAACGACGTAAGAATGCTTGCTTCCGGGCCACGTTCAGGAATTGGAGAAATCCTTATTCCGGAAAACGAGCCAGGTTCTTCTATCATGCCAGGAAAAGTAAACCCTACGCAATGTGAAGCATTAACTATGGTTTGCGCACAAGTAATGGGTAATGATGTTGCTATTACAATTGGTGGCACGCAAGGGCATTATGAATTAAACGTATTCAAACCATTGATGGCTTCAAACTTCCTACAATCGGCACGTTTGTTAGGTGATGCATGTGTTTCTTTTGATGAGCACTGTGCACAGGGTATTGAGCCAAACTACACGCGAATCAAAGAATTGGTTGACAATTCATTAATGCTTGTAACGGCTTTAAATACGAAGATTGGATATTACAAAGCAGCAGAAATTGCACAAACAGCACATAAAAACGGAACAACTCTAAAAGAAGAAGCCGTTCGTCTTGGCTATGTTTCACCTGAAGATTTTGATGCTTGGGTTAAACCGGAAGACATGGTTGGAAGCTTGAAATAATCTTTCCACCGACCCTGGCAGGGTATAAAACCCTGCCAGGGTTAGAAAAATATTTAAAAAGCCTGAAGTAGACTTCAGGCTTTTGTTTTTTAATTTATCAGGTTTTGGAATAAAATATCTGCATACTAAAATTAAAGTTTGTAATTAATTTAACTCCCTACATTGCTTTTGTAAGTTTTTTCTATTTAAGAATTATCTATATTCGTCATCATCAAATAAATAGATATGATCACAACTCATCCCCTAACCGATAAAAAATGGTCGACTACACGCAAGTTTTTTACCTTGTTTCTTATTTTCTATCTGTTTTTTTACATGTTTCCTTTCCCGTTCGGACAGATTCCCGGAATCAATATACTGACTGGCTGGTATGAGGATGTTATTAACATCATCAACCTATGGGTTGGAAAAAAAATACTACAAATTGAAAACCTGCAGCAGATACTTAACACTGGCAGTGGCGATACTACTTTTGATTATGTTAGGCTCTTTACTTACGTACTGCTCTCTCTACTCGCTTCAACTGTTGTCTTTTTTATTAACAGAAAAAGGATCAATTACGACAGGCAATATTATTGGCTCATTGTATATGCCCGCTATTATGTTGGATTATACCTCATTATCTATGGCTTATTCAAGCTTCTTGAAGGACAGTTTGTTTTTCATGATTATGGTCGCCTGGAAGAAAATTTTGGTGATGCAACACCAATGGGCTTACTCTGGACATTTATGGGACATTCCAAAATATATGGAGGCTTTACCGGAATTATTGAAGCAGGAGCCGGTTTTTTATTGCTCTTTCACAAAACCAAAACATTGGGCGCCCTGCTTAGCGTGGCGGTAATGAGCAATGTTGTATTGATGAATTTTTGCTTTGATGTTCCTGTGAAGTTATTTTCGAGCCACTTACTACTCATTTCCATCATTATTCTAATGCCTAATCTGAAAAAGCTATATAATTTTTTCATTCTCAACAAGACTGAAACACTCGACCACTGCAAACTGGTTTTTGAAAACAAATGGAAAGCCAGGGCAAGAGGTATTGGAAAAGCATTTTTAATTCTCGGTTTCAGCGCTTATATTATTTTCATGGGGGTTGATAATATGTACACTAATGGCTCATGGGCACCGGAAACGCCACTAAAAGGCAGTTATCATACAAACGCTTTTTATACCTCTGAAAACGATTCATTAAAAAGGGTTGAAGACAAAAACATATTATGGAAAAGGCTGCATATATCCGGAAGCTACGGCAGTATTCGTACCGAAGCCGACAGCACCAGTTATTATGCTATAAAAATTGATACGCTTAAAAATACGATAGAATTCAAATCATATCAGGATACAACACAAGTTTCCGTGTTGCATTATAAAGAAAAAACACCAAAAACATTTCTTTTAAAGGGAAAATTTAGGCAGCAAGATATACAGGCAGAGTTTACTAAAAAATCATTAGACGATTATCGACTTGTCAATACAGGATTTCATTGGATACAGGAATATCCGAATAATCAATAAAAACTAGTTGCAATAACAATTACATTAATTGCCTGATTTTTCCATCATTGCTTTTAATGTAATTGTTGTTATATCATCTTTATATTTTTCGTCTTTTATTCTTTCAGAATAGTTGAAATAATTTGCAATCTCTATGGCTTCCTCAAATGTTATTGATTTGCACTTATTTATAAATTCAATGTTATCAATTAATTTCAGTAAAATATCATTCCTAAACCGGTCTCTTTGTTCTCCAATAACTAATAGCTTTTTTAGGAGATAGAACCTGTTCATTATGGTAGAGTTAAACCTATCATTGTCCTTTTCTGCACTTCCTTCCACAATGCACTCCATAAAAATTTCCAATTGATTTGTAGTCCAGTTTTCTAATTCGAGTTCTTTCCAGTCTTTCTCTGAGAAATATCGTTCTAATATTCTGACTACCGCATCATTTCCACCTCCAACTGTCCATACGTCACTGTCAACAACCTCGTTTTTTAGTATATAGGAATACAATTCAAAAATGGCTGAATTAGAACTCTCAGTTTTGCAGTTTTCTTTATATTTCTGTTTAAGCAAATCAAAATCTTTTGCAAGCATTTTTTATTTTTTTGTTGTGCTACTATTTTCTGATTTTAATGACAGCTCACTTAATCAGTAAATATTCGGGGTTTGATTTATTCCCCTTTTTTGTTTCCAATCTTTTTCAAAATATCCTCCATCATATCCATCTGAACTTTTTGGATTTCAACCAATGATTGTTCCTGATGTAATAAAAGATGATCGATTTTTTCATGAAGCATCCTTATTTCCAATTCCGATTTCAGATTAATCATGTAATCTTTTTTGGCTCTTTCGCGATCTTTTTCTTCCTGTCGGTTCTGGCTCATCATAATGATAGGTGCCTGCAATGCTGCAATGCAGGACAAAATCAGGTTCAAAAGAATAAACGGATACGGGTCAAAGCCTTTGTTTAACAATATAAATACGTTGCCGGCAATCCATAAAAAAAGAAAAGCAATAAACGAAAGGATGAATGTCCAGCTTCCTCCAAAAGTAGCTACTTTGTCGGCAATTTTTTGCCCCAGTGTAAATTCCTGGATTTCATCGTCCAGTTTATCAGCCAGAATAGTATTGTCATTTAACGCCCTCAATACGGTCTGCTCCATTTCAGAAAGCTCGCCTGTTTCTTTTAAAAGCATTTCAGTAATATATCTTTCTCTGAAAGAACGCAGTTCATCAACCGACATGCATTTTTCATTTTCAAAATCAGGATGTTCCAGCTTGATAAAATCCAGTATTGATTTTCGGACAACCTTCGCTGCAACTCTTTCATTTTCCGGAAATTCTTTGCCTGAAATATCGCTTTTAAATTTTTTCATAATAGACTATAATTGGGAGTGGATAGTTTTTAATGGATAGTTTAGAACCAGTGTTTTCTTCTGAAGTAGTAGATCATACCAAGAACAGTCAGGAACATTACACCGAGAACAATAAAATAACCATTTTGCATTTTTAATTCGGGCATGTTCTCGAAGTTCATTCCGTAAACACCTACAATAAAAGTGAGCGGCATAAAAATCACGGAAAATATAGTCAGCGTTTTCATAATCTGGTTCATGCGCTGGCTTTGGGAAGAAAAGAACACATTTGATGCGCTATCTAGTGACTTCAAATCATAATCAATCTGTTCCAATAGTTCAAGGCTCTTTTGATGAAGCCGCTCAAAAAAAGCATAATTTGATTTTTCAATACTTCCAAAGCCTTCATCGTTTTGGTGTGTTTTCAAATTAAATAACGCATCACGTAACGGTACAATAGAGCGCTTTAGGAAATTCAGATTTTCTCTCTCCTTTTCTATGTTTTCCAAAAAAACAGATTTATAACTATTTTTGGCTTCCACAAGCAACGCTTCAATGCCGTTTTCATAGCTTTCAATTGTAATAAAAAAGTTTTCCATAACAGCATCCAGCAAAAGATATAGCAGGTAATCACTTTTCTTTTTTCTTACAATACCGCTATGCGTTTTGATACGCTCTCTTATATGGGTAAAAAAATCACTCTTTTTTTCCTGGAAAGAAACCAACAGATTGTCTTTTAATAAAAAACTGATCTGCTCTACCCTAACTACTGACGATTCTTCTTCCTGAAGGATCGATTTGATACTAAAAAAAAGAACATCGTCGAGTTCGTCCATTTTAGTCCTTCGCGAAACATTGAGTATGTCGCCAACAATAAAATTTTGGACGTTCAGAAGTTCGCCAATGTCCTGAATGAGTTTTACATCATGAAGCCCGTGTACATTAAGCCATTTGACGTCCTCTACCTGTAACGGATCTTCTATTTCTTTCCGTACGCGGTCAATAGAAACTTTCTTATATTCTTCATAGCCTAAATCATCATATACAAACAACTGCATTTCAACCGAATCTGTATTATGGATACCGGTATATTCAAAATAATTGGGCTGTACTTTCCTGACTTCCTTGTATCGTATTCTTCTCAAGACATTTTAATTTGTTATAAAGATAGGAGTTTTTAAAATTCCATTTTACATTTACAAAAATATTTCCGCTTGATTTTGGATGCATAAAACAACACTAAACCCTATTCCATCAAGTCATTTTTGAAAACATCGAGAACCATGAAAACACTGTTGATTAACATAAAAGAATTACTTCAAGTACGAGATACCCACGTTGATAAAGTTTCAGGAGCAGAAATGTCAAAACTTCCGGCTATCCAGAATGCCTATCTGCTTATAGAAAACAATCTGATTAGCGACTTTGGAAAGATGGAAAACCTATCTCAGATTCCCGACGCTCAAATCATTGATGTTACTGGAAAAACAGTACTTCCTGCATGGTGTGACAGCCATACGCATATTGTGTATGCCGGAAATCGCGTTCAGGAATTTGTTGACCGTATCAACGGACTGTCGTATGAAGAAATTGCTAACCGTGGTGGTGGTATTTTAAATTCGGCTAAAAAACTAAATGAAACTTCAGAAGAAGAACTCTACGAGCAATCCAAAGAACGTCTTGAAGAAGTAATGAGACAAGGTTCTGGTGCCGTAGAAATAAAATCGGGTTATGGCCTCACTGTAGAAGGTGAATTAAAAATGCTTCGGGTTATCAAAAAATTAAAGGAAAATTATCCGGTTGCCATAAAATCAACTTTTTTGGGTGCGCATGCATTTCCAACAGAATATAAGGAAAATCACAAGGGTTATATTGATGTTATCGTGAATGAAATGCTACCAAAAATAGCCGCAGAAAACCTGGCAGATTATATCGATGCTTTTCTTGAAACGGGTTATTTTTCTATTGAAGAAACCGAAAGAATTATGGAAGCCGGCAAAAAATACGGACTGCCTGCTAAAATCCATGTCAACCAATTTACAGCCATCAACGGTATCAAAGCCTGCGTAAAACACAATGCACTTAGTGTTGACCATTTAGAAATTGTAACCGATGAAGATATCGAAATATTAAAAAATTCAGATACGATGCCGGTAGCTCTGCCTTCCTGCTCGTATTTTATCAGTATTCCGTATACGCCAGCACGAAAAATGATCGAAGCCGGACTGCCGTTGGCCCTGGCAACCGATTTTAATCCGGGAACTACACCATCAGGCAATATGAATTTTGTTGTGGCTACAGCCTGTATCAAAATGAAAATGACACCGGAAGAAGCAATCAATGCTGCTACTATCAACGGAGCTTATGCTATGGGACTTTCAGAAACCCACGGTTCTGTTACCAAAGGAAAACGTGCCAACCTGATTATCACCAAACCTATAACTTCTTTTTACCAATTGCCGTATGCTTTTGGAACTAACTTGATTGAGCAGGTGATTATTGAAGGGAAATTGATTTAAGAAACATTTTCAATAGTTAAGTTTCAGATAAAGAGAATAGTTAGTAGTCCCAAAAAAAACTATTCGCTATTTTCTTTTCCATTCTAATTCTCCTTTTAAAAAAGTATAATTACTATACAGAATTTTGCTTACTATCCTTTTCACAGCATATATACGATAATTTTATTGCTGTTTTATTAGTACATATTCTCCATAGGGTAAAAGATAAGATGCAATATCTGTTCGTTGCCCGTCTGTTGTAAATCCGAATGAACTGGAAGTTCCATAAAACCAAACCTTTAGTTTGGTAATGCCATTTTCTGTAAACCTGCGAAAAACCATTTGTGAATCAAGTCCCTCAACATTTCTCCTACTAGGTTCTGTGTAAAATGTTAATAGCCTCAACTCACCAGGTTGGCATTCAGGACATGCCGAAGGAGATTTGACTTTTTTGGTAGGAATATTTCCATAAATATTATATTTGAATATCTCCGAATAATTGATGTTTAGGTTGCTCAGGGTATTTTGTATTTCAACACCGTCCTTTATATATTGATACTCACCGACTATATAATCAGTATAAAAGTTTACAATATCTCCATTTTTATGGAATCTTTCTTTTTTCTTTAAAATAATTTTTAAGGTTGTCCCGTTATTAGAATAGAGCCATGTTCCTTCAAATTGATTTAAAAAATTACGGGTATCTTTATAATACGCTCCTCTTATATCAGCATATCCACTATTTTCTAAAGGAATTATTGGACTTTGCGCTTTACAAATTGAAGCTAATGTCACTACAATAATTATAAATATGTTTTTCATCTTTTTGTTTTTTAGTTAATTACAAGGGTTCTTCTTTATTTGGCTATTAACATTGTTTGGATCAGATAATTTAAGTTCACTCCAATTACTTAAATCTTCTTCAGCTTGATATAACCCAACACCTAGATCAAAATAATTCATTGTTTTTAACAATTTTTTAATTAATTTATCAATATTTGAGTTATCTATTTCATTGTAGCTCCTTTCTATTAATTCTTTTAAATCTTCTTTCCTTTCCTTATTATTCATCACATTGGTGAATTTTAACCAATCCTTGATCTTAATTGCATAAGTACCTTGTGGTACGGTGAGCGTAAATACAAAAATAGAATAGTCGCGCATTCTTGGCAATGCTCCTTCCCAGTCATATAATGCAGCTACCTTGAATAAATAGTCAAAATCAGGTTGTGGAAACATTGGAACATCGTCAGATGTTACATAATTTTTATGTGTGTGGCCTGCTCCAAAATATTTACCCCCAACAAAATTGGTCATATTTAATGTACTTGGATTAGCATAGTTTCGAGGTATTGGTTCTGCATCATCATATCCCGGAGTACGTTTGAATGCAAATCCATATTCTATATTTTCATTAACCTTTGATTTTAGTCCGTTTTGTCCAGTATAGGCATCGTTGATTTTCGTGTTCTGCATCATTTTTTTCAATTCTTTGCACGGATCATTATTTCTAGGGTCAGGCAGTAATGGCAATTCAACAATCACTTCTGCATCAGGATCGGGGTTTGTTTCCGGATCAGGATTTGGATTGGTTCCTCCGCCACCTCCCCCGCCACTATTCTCACCGGGTTTGGTAAACCCTCCATCATAGTAATCTTTTTTATCTGTTGGCGGACAAATCCTGTCTGCAAATCCTCGTAGACAAATAGAACATTTGTCGCACACGCCACCAGAACACTCACCCCTGCGGTTGCATTTAAGTATCCACGAAAAGACAGTAGTACAACCTGTTCCTCTGGCTTTACTGGAATAGATTTCTTTAAAACCGCTTTGGACAGGATCTCCATCCTTGTCAATAAAATAATCTGACCGGATAATCATTTCCAACCAGCTTCCATTTTTATTATACACTACGAGATAGAATCTGTTGTTTTCCGTTTCGCCTTTTTGGGGAGTTATTGAAAAAGAATAGGAAATCTTACTGTCTGCTACCGTTTGGATAATCGGGTCGGTGTTGATGATAAAATCTTCAGGGACATAACGGTCTCCGGAATGTTTTGCTCTAAGATCGTTACTGTTTTCAGGAATTTTAAAAGTGGTCTTGAAATTGGCTAGTCCCGTTTGTTTTTTGAAAGTTGAAAAGGAGACTTTTGTTACCTGTCGGGTTCGTGTTTTCACCCTGTTTTCAGTAGGGATTTCTTCTGTCTGACATCCTAGAAATAGGAAAAGTCCTGTGGAAAGCAAATAGAAATGGCGCTTAAATCTTTGCATGTTATTGGCTTTTAAATATTTATTATGGCGTGGAAGATATTCAAATGTAAACAAAAATATTTATAAAACAAAAAAGGAGCCTAATGGCTCCTTTTTCTATGCAGTTTAAGTTTTGGTGTTTTGTTTGTCTTATTTCAGCGTAAAGCTTGTTTTTGAAACCAGCGTTCCTTTGTCAAAAATGTTTACAAAGTAGGTGCCTTTTTCAAAGTCTACGCCATTGCCATCTAAAAATTCGCAGACATCTACTGCTTTATTTTCATAGGCTACTGTAGTAGTGAAGCTATATGTCAATGACATATCGCCAAAAGCTTCAGTCTTCTTCTCACCCAGCACATTATTTTTGCTATCGATGATTTGAACGTAGTACAATTTGTTTCCTGATTTGGCAACTTCATTTTGCGCTATGGCAAAACAAACTTTAAGCTTATCAGCTCTTCTTGCTCTTTCAGTTACAACTTGTTTTCCAGAACTTCTTTCTTTAATAGCTTCAGTTCTTAAATTCATTACTGTCAGCTTAGATGCTTTTTCAACCGTTCTGGCCAGATTTTCATTTTGGATCACCAACGTGTCGTTAAACTTCTTAGCTTCTCCTAATGCCATAGAAATACTATCATTTTTTGTAGTTAAAAGCGAATTCTGATCTTTCAGTAATCCGTTTTCCTTCGCTAATGCATTAAATTTGGCGTTAAGGGCATTGTATTGGCTTTGGTATTTTTTCAGAGAAGCCACGTCTCCTTTTGATTTTTCGAGATCAGCCATCAATTTGACAACTTTTTCTCTTTCTGCAATCAACTCATCCGATATGGACGTGTTTTCTGAAATTGCAGCATCTAGTTTGGTTTTTAGAGCGGCAAGATCATTCATTGCACTTTCCTTGTCTTTGACTAAAAGAGTTTCAGTTGATTTTGCATCACTGCTCATTTTGTACATGTAGACTAAACTCCCCGCAAGCAGAATTGCCAAAACGACGATAATCGCTTTTAAGCTCGAATTGCTTTTTTGATTTTCCATAATAGTAGTGGTAATGGTTTAAACAAATTAAATAATTTTTTGGGGGATTTATAAGACACTTAACGTAAGTTTATATAATTATATTATTTTTGAACCTAAATTTTTTTTATGGAAAAGCTTATTCCCTTCACTGTCCACGATTTAGCAAGAGTAACTAATTTTCGAAGCGGTGAGGTTAAATTTGGCGAAAAAATGCAGACCATCCCAAAAGGGGCGGATGCTTCAGAATATCTAAAAACTTCCGATGCAAAATTTGTTTTGTTTGGAATACCTGAAGATATTGGTGTACGTGCCAATTACGGACGACCGGGAGCTGCTTCTGCATGGGAAAGTACCATAAAAAGCATCGCCAATATCCAGCACAACCGCTTTAGTAAGGGAAACCAGATATTAGTCTTGGGGCATTTGGATGTAGCCGAAGATATGAAAGAGGTAGAAAATCTGGATTTTAATATCATTGAAGAACGCAAACAGCTTTCTAAAGCAGTCGAAAAAATTGATAAGGAAGTTTCGCATATTATTTTCAATATTGTAAAGGCGGGAAAAATTCCGATTATTATTGGCGGAGGACATAATAACGCCTACGGAAATATTAAAGGTACTGCGCTTGCAAAAGGAAAAGCCATCAATGCTGTTAACTTTGACGCCCATTCTGATTTTAGGATATTGGAAGGGAGACACAGCGGCAATGGTTTTTCGTATGCTTATGAAGAAGGTTTTCTTAAAAAATATTTTGTTTTTGGACTTCATGAAAGCTACACTTCCAAAAGCGTGCTGCATGAAATCAAAAAATTAGAAGATCGTGTTCGAATCAATACCTATGACGAAATCAATATCCGCAGGGAAAAAGATTTCCGATTGGAAATGGAAAGAGCCTGTTCGTTCATACGAAATGATTTTTACGGTATCGAAATAGATCTGGATTCCATTCCAGGAATACCAAGCAGTGCCATGACATTGAGCGGCTTTTCTGTAGAGGAACTACGTCAGTTTATCCACTTTTTTAGCCAGGATCCTAATGCATGCTATCTTCATATTTGCGAAGGAGCGCCCGATTTGGGAGATTCCAAAAACAGCCATCTGGTTGGAAAATTAATTGGTTATCTTGTAACTGATTTTATGAAAGCGAAGAGCGAAATAGAAAAATAGATGAATATACTTCTCATTGAAGACGACAAACGAATCAGCGATTTTGTAATTAAGGGACTGGAAGAAAACGGATTTTCTGTTACCCTTGCCATTACAGGAGAAATTGCGCGTGAAATGGTGTCGGAAAACGAATGGGATATCATCTTAATGGACATTATGCTGCCCGGCATTGACGGAATACAGCTCACGAAATTAATCCGTTTCAAAAAAAACCATACGCCTATTCTAGTCTTGAGTGCACTTGATGATGCAGACAATAAAGTAGCTGCTTTAGATAGCGGGGCTGATGATTATCTGGTAAAGCCTTTTCATTTTAAGGAATTAATTTCGAGGATAAACGCATTGACCAGAAGAACCAAATTCAATTACAAAGAAAAAGAACAGGTTTATTTTTGCCATAACCTGACCGTAAATCTTGACGAACATTCGGTTTTTCAAAATGAACAGGTAATCGATTTGTCACCAAGAGAATATAAATTGCTGCTCTTTTTATTGGAAAATAAAAACAAGGTTGTATCCCGAACACAAATCCTAAATGCCGTTTGGGGCATCCATTATGATAATAATACCAATGTGGTAGATGTATATATTTCTTATCTTAGAAATAAAATAGACGAAAACCAGCATAAATTCATCCATACCATCAAAGGAACCGGCTATATGCTCAAAGAATAGCTTATGAAAATCCGAAATCGCTTAACGTTAATCTCATCCCTTACTTTTGGATTTGTTTTCATTATCGCTTCGGTGTTGATTTATTTTGCTTTCTACAACAGTTCTGAAAAAGTAGTTTTTAAAGAATTGCAAAAAACCTGCCTGCTTTCTGCCATCTACTATCTTGAAAAAGATGAGCTTCCGCATTATGAGCATTCTGCAATTAAAGAACAATTTGAAGAAAACATACAAAACGATATTGTTCGTGTTTACGATGTGAATAATATTATTGTGTATGGCGAAAAGGAAGCCGACAGAAATATAAGTCCTGAAAATCTGGGCTTTATCCGAAGAAACAAAAAACTAAGCTTTAAGTCCAACAATCACTTTTATTACGGAATTTTTTATAATGACAACCAGGGAGATTTTGTGGTATTCGTAAAAACCAAAAGCGAAGTATTCAAATCACAAACCAATCGTTTGTTGGTCATCATGATAGTCGTTTTATTTGCCGGGCTACTGTTGATTTTTCTTTTAAGCCGATTGCTTTCGAATATTGCCTATCGTCCTATAACGAAAGTCATAAGTCAGGTTAATTCAATGGAATTAAGCTCTTTAGATAATCCTATTTCATCTTCTAATACAAATGATGAAATACAGGATTTAATTACAACATTTAATAATCTTTTGAGTCGCCTTTCTGATACTTTTGCCATACAAAAGAATTTTATAAACTACGTTTCCCATGAATTTAAGACACCTCTTGCTTCAATTTCCGGAAACCTGGAAGTCTTTGCCCAAAAAGAAAGAACACCCGAAGAATATCAAAAAGTAACTTCCGAAGCTTTAGAAAATGTCTATCATATTGAAGAAATCCTGAACAACCTTATGATGCTTTCTGGACTAAAAACCATTCATCAGGAAAACGAAACTTTTCGGATTGACGAAACATTATGGGATATCAACGACCAAATTTTTGAAATATACGAAAGTCAGGAAATAGGAATTGACTTGGATGTAGAAAATGAAGGATTATTATCCGTAAAAGGCAGCGAAGTACAAATTAAACTGGCGTTGTACAATCTCATTGAAAACGCCGTAAAATACTCGGACGGAAATCCTATAAAAATTTCACTTTCTGAAGTTAACAATCAACTCCAGATAATCATACAGGATTATGGAAAAGGGATCCAAAAAGAAGACCTCCATTACATACAACAAACCTTTTATCGAGGCAAAAATGTAGGCAATATCAAAGGAAGCGGTATTGGTCTTTCGCTTGCAACCATTATTTTCAAACAAAATAACATACAGTTCTCCATTGACTCTGAAGAAAACTCCGGAACCCGCATTACATTGCTGTTTCCAAAACTCTAATCGTTTTCTAATGTTGGATTAACCTACTTCTAATGTAGGTCAAATAAGCCTATAATGTTTGCACTATAGATTTGCAATCATAAAATAGACTCAATTTGAAACGCATTTTTTTTACCGCCATTTTTATGGGCTTTTGCTTATCCGGCAAAGCACAAAATACTACAGCAATAGACACCGTATCGGTTTCAAGAGCCGAAGCCGAAACTATTTTTTTGAAAAATAACCTAAAGCTTCTGTCTGAAAAACTGAATATCGATCAGGCCGAAGCACAAGTAATCCAAGCCAAGTTATGGCCTAATCCCCGATTGGAAGTGGGTGAGATCAACTTGTGGTCGAACGCAAAATCAGAACAGCTCCCTCCTATTTCAGGGAATTGGGGAAAAACCTCCGAAGTAACTGTCGGGTTGGAACAGCTTATTTATACCGCACGAAAAAGAAAGAAGCAGATTGAAATGGAAAAAGTGGGTGTGGAAATAGCGCAGGAATATTTCCAGGATTTTCTCCGTATCCTAAAAGTAGAATTCCGAAACAACCTGACGCAGCTACAGTATACTCAGGAAAAACAAAACTTATATAAAAAGCAGCTGGCTTCCATCCAAAAACTTCTTACCGCCTACTCTAACCAAGCAAAACAAGGCAATATCAGCAAAAGCGAGTTTATACGTCTGAGAGCCTCTGAACTTGAATTTGTAAAACAGCTGAGTGATTTGCAAAAAGAAAACAACCAGCTTCAGAAAGAACTGAAAACACTTATGAACCTTCCTCCTCAAAGTTATCTTAAAATCAGTATAGACAAATTTGTACCGGATTTGGATAAAATGGCAAATATCAATCTTGCTGAATTAGCTTCTTCCGCTTTGGAAAACCGCCCGGACGTAAAAGTTTCGGTTCTTGAAGAAAAATACAATAACCGAAAGTATAAATATGAATTAGCACAGCGCACTCCAGATGTTACTTTACTAGCCAGTTATGACCGAGGTGGAAATATAATGAATGACTTTGTGGGCGTGGGATTTGCTTTAGATCTTCCTTTTTTTAGCAGAAACCAGGGAAATATCAAATCCGCCAAAATTGAGATCCAAAAAAGTCAATATATGAAAGAAGAAAAAAACAATCAAGCACAAAACGAAGTCATACAGGCTTATGAAGATTTGGTCGTATCTAAAAAATTATACGAAAACATTGAGGCTTCTTATGAAAAAGACTTAGACATGCTTTTGGAAAGCCATCAGAGAAACTTCACCCTGAGAAATACGAGCATGCTGGAATATCTTGACTTTGTCAATGCGTATCTTGAAAATAAAACCATCATTCTGGATTCTAAAAAAGAACTGAATGAACATTTCGAAGAACTGCAGTTTGTAATAGGCAAAGAACTTTAATCTTCTCTAATTCAGAAATCACATACTATGAAATATATCTATTTAGTGCCATTGGCGTTGCTTTTCAGTTGTAACCAGAAAGAAGCAGCTCCTGAAAAAAATGAAAAATTCTGTCTCAACGACGACCTTAAAAAGAAAATCACAATTGAAGAAATAAAAAAAGAACCTGTTTCAGAAACTTTTACGCTGACCGGAAATGTCACCTACAATTCTGATAATGTAGTGCAGTTTACAAGCCTGATTAATGGTGTTGTAACCAACACTTATTTCTCCTTGGGCGATTATGTCAAAAAAGGACAAGTATTGGCCGAAATCAAGAGTACGGAACTTAACGGGTTACAATCTGAAAATAAATCTGTTGAATCACAATTGGCTGTGGCTCAACGACAGCTTACTTCTGTAAAATCAATGTTTGAAGACGGAATTGCTTCACAAAAGGATTTGATTCAGGCAGAAAGCGAAGTCAAAGTATTAAAAGCTTCACTCGAAAATATAAAAAGTAACCTTGCATTGTATAGTGCCAGTCCTGAAAAATCTGTATTTCAAATCAAGGCTCCGTCAAATGGTTTTATAGTTGCCAAAAACATGAGCTCAGGAATGCAGATTTCTTCAGGCAGCGAACCACTTTTCACTATATCAGATTTGAATGAGGTTTGGGTAATGGTCAATATTTATGCAACAGACATGCAGAATATTAAGGAAAATATGGACGTCAAAATCAAAACGTTGGCCTATCCTGATGAAGTTTTTACCGGAAAGATTACCGCACTTTCTCAGGTTTTTGACGCTGAAGAGCGTGTTTTAAAAGCCCGTGTTGTGATGAAAAATACTGACTTAAAGCTAAAACCAGGCATGTCAGCCGATATTATCCTGAACAAACCTAATACTTCTGCTGAATCCTTACTTGCCGTACCTGTAAAAGCTGTCATTTTTGACGACAACCAAAATTTTGTGGTTATCTACAAAGACGATTGTAATCTAGAAATCAGACAGGTAGATCCAGTAACTAAAAATAGTGAAGTAGTTTATTTTGACAAGGGGATCCAGGAAAATGAAAAAATTATTTCTAAAAATCAGCTGCTGATTTATGAAAGCTTAAAATAACATTATAATGCAAAAGCTAGTACAAAGTATAGTAGCGTTCTCGCTCAAAAATTCGCTTATCGTATTCTTTGCAACCGTGTTGTTGTTTGCAGGAGGTATCGTAAGTTATATGCACACTCCTATTGAGGCGTTTCCCGATGTGACAAACACAAGGGCTCGTATCATCACACAATGGCCGGGAAGAAGTGCTGAAGAAGTAGAAAAATTTATCACGCTGCCTATCTCAAAGCAGATGAATACCATACCGAAAAAGGCGGAAGTTCGCTCTATCTCTCTTTTCGGACTATCTGTAGTTACCGTTCTTTTCAATGAAGACGTTGAAGATTTTTATGCACAGCAGTACGCATCAAATAGAATGGCCAGCGTTAGTCTTCCGGAAGGTGCAGATGCTGAGATTGACCCTCCCTATGGAGCTACTGGTGAAATTTTTAGATACGTAGTAAAAGGCAACCTGCCTATAAAAGAACTTACAGCCATACAGGACTGGGTAATCGAACGTGAATTGGTTTCGGTTCCGGGCGTTGCTAACGTAGTAAGTTTTGGTGGAGAAGAAAAAATCTATGAAATAAAAATCAATCCTACAGAACTTGTCAACTACGATCTCTCGCCTCTTGATGTTTACGAAGCTGTTTCTAAAAGTAACATCAATGTGGGTGGTGATGTTATTCAACGTGGCGATCAGGCATATGTAGTACGTGGTGTTGGTTTACTGGACAATATTGACGATATAGGAAATATACTCATCGAAGTAAAAGGTTCTACTCCTATCTTGGTAAAACATGTGGCCGAAGTAAAAGTGGGCTCAAAACCCCGATTAGGACAAGTTGGATTAGACAACAGTGATGATTTGGTAGAAGGAATTGTTGTCATGCTTCGCGGAGAAAACCCGAGTGAGGTTATTGCTAACCTACGCACCCGAATTTACGAACTGAATGAACGGATATTACCTAAAGGTGTTACTATCGAACCTTTTATTGACAGGACAGAATTAGTAAATACAACGGTTCATACGGTTACAAAAAACCTGATTGAAGGTGTACTTCTTGTATCTCTGATCGTTTTTATCTTCATGTACAATTGGCGTACGACTGTTATTGTTGCCTCTGTAATTCCACTTTCGTTTTTGTTTGCCATTATCATGCTCCGTATACAAGGACTTCCGGCCAACCTGATTTCTATGGGTGCCCTCGATTTTGGATTGCTATTGGAAGGAACGCTCGTAATTGTTGAGCAGGTTTTTGTCTCGCTCGAAAAGAAAGCACACAAGGTAGGAATGCAGCGTTTCAACAATATGTCCAAGATGGGACTCATCAAGAAAAGCGTGGGAAGCGTCGCTACTTATATTTTCTTTGCCCTAATCATATTGATTGTTGCCCTGTTGCCTATTTTCTCTTTCCAGAAAGTAGAAGGAAAAATGTTCTCTCCATTAGCGTTTACTTTGGGTTATGCTTTAGTTGGATCACTAATATTAAGTCTTACCTATGTTCCGGCAATGTGCAAGGTCTTGCTGACTAAAAACATTGTTGAAAAAGAGAACATGATTTCCCGATTCTTTAGGGAGAATCTTTACAAAATGTTCCAATGGAGCGAAAAGCACCGCAGGGCTACTGTATATGGTTTTATACTACTGCTTGCCGTTTGTTTTGGACGATTTATGTTCTACGGATCTGAGTTTATTCCTAAACTGAATGAAGGAGCAATTTACATCCGTGCCACCTTGCCAAACAGTATCAATCTGGATGAGTCTGTACGCCTAACCAAAGAAATGAAGACGAAGTTGCAAAAATTTGACGAAGTAAAATTCATTCTTTCCCAAACCGGAAGGCCAAATGACGGAACTGATCCTACAGGTTTCTTCAATATTGAATTCCACATGGAATTAAAGCATCAGGACGAATGGAAAAGGAAAATTTCAAAAGATGACCTGATAGCTGAAATCAAAGAAAAGCTTGAAGAATATCCAGGTATCAATTTCGGATTCAGCCAGCCCATTCAGGATAATGTTGAAGAATATGTCGCGGGAGTAAAAAGTCCGTTGGTTATCAAAATATTTGGTGATGATTTGTTCAAATTGGAAGAATATGCCAATAAGGTAGCCAAATCAATTACTCCTGTCAAAGGTATTGAAGATGTGAATGTCTACAAAAACATTGGGCTTCCGGAATTGCGGATCCAACTTCATGATTCAAAAATGTCGCGTTATGGCGTAAAAACATCGGATGCTCAGGCTGTAATTGCGATGACAATTGGCGGGCAGGCAGCCACAACTTTTTATGAAAACGAACGTATGTTTGATGTAAGGATTCGCTTTGAAAAAGAATACAGAGATTCTAAAGAAAAAATCGAAAACATCCTGATTCCTGCAATGGATGGTAAAAAGGTGCCACTTCGTGAAATTGCGACCGTTAGCTA
The DNA here is from genome assembly GCA_964518395.1 of uncultured Flavobacterium sp. GTDB lineage: Bacteria > Bacteroidota > Bacteroidia > Flavobacteriales > Flavobacteriaceae > Flavobacterium. The sequence goes on along the minus strand of CAZFGA010000002.1, from coordinate 28,403 downwards.
TCAGACCGGACCTACGTTTATTTATAGAGAAGGAAACAGCCGTTACATCGCCATTGGTTTCAGTATTGAAGGACGTGATTTAGGAAGCACTATTGCAGAAGCCCAGAAAAAAGTAGCGGCCGAAGTCAAACTTCCAAAGGAAAATACCATGAAATGGGCCGGTGAATTTGAAAGTAAGGAACGTGCTTCAAAACAATTGGCAATTATAGTTCCGGTAGTATTATTATTCATACTGTTCTTACTGTATTTCAATTTTGGAAATATGAAAGACACATTGATCGCAACCAGTACGATTCCATATGCTTTTGCAGGAGGTTTCCTTTCGCTATGGATGACAGGAACCATATTTGGAATTTCTGCGGGTATCGGCTTTATTATTCTCTTTGGAGTAAATACCATTAACGGAATCATATTGATTGCAGTGATGAAAGATAATCTTCGGGCTAAAATGCCTTTGAAAAAAGCCATTTCCGAAGGAGTTTACAGCAGAATTCGTCCCATCGTGATGATTGCGCTGATGGGGTCTATGGGTCTATTGCCTGCGGCGCTCTCATCAGGGATGGGTTCTGAAATCCAAAAACCTTTAGCCATTATGATCGTAGGCGGCTTGCTCTTCTGTATGATTTTTTCATTGACTGTCCTGCCACAAGTATTTTATATTGCTTATAGAAGAAAACATGAGTAGTTGCATGTTGGTTTGTTTTATTTTTGGTTAATAGACGTTCAAAGCTCCATTTATTGGGGCTTTGTTCTTTTTTAGCGGTAAAAAATCATAACAAATCCATTTAATAATAAAGACTATCTTTGCCGAATATTTGCGACTAATGCAAATGCTAAATTTGATTTTATGTTATTTGAAGATTTATCTCTTTCTAAAAGTATACAAAGAGCCGTCCACGAACTTGGCTATCTAGAAGCCACCCCTATCCAGGAAAAATCGATTCCGATTATCCTGGCTGGAAATGATTTGGTAGGCTGTGCTCAAACCGGTACCGGAAAAACCGGTGCTTTTGCTATTCCTATCGTTCATCATCTACATCGTATTGTAGGCTCAACTAAAAAAACAAAACAGATCAGAGCTTTGGTTGTTACGCCTACCCGAGAACTGGCTGTACAGATAGGGCAAAGTTTTGATGCCTATGCAAAATATACCAACCTTGTACAGCTAACCATCTTCGGTGGTGTTTCACAGGTTTCACAGGTAGATGCTTTAAAACAAGGCGTTGATATACTTATCGTTACACCGGGAAGATTATTGGATCTTCACAAACAAGGTTTTATTAACCTTGATCATTTGCATACCTTAGTATTGGACGAAGCCGACCAAATGCTTGATATGGGCTTTATTCATGATGTAAAAAAAATTGTAAAGCTTACGCCAAAAAACAGGCAAACGCTTTTATTTTCGGCTACCATGCCAATGGCTATCCGTGAACTGGCAGATACTTTCTTGAACCAGCCGGAATATGTTTCCGTTTCTCCTCCGTCTAGTACAGCAGAAACTGTAGAACAGCATGTTTATTTCGTTCATAAAAGTGACAAGCGAAAATTGCTTTACCATTTAATCCGAAATGAAAAGATTTCTGATGTTTTGGTTTTTGCAAGAACCAAACATGGTGCTGATAACGTCGTTAAGGCACTACGAAAACAAGGAGTTGCTGCAGAAGCCATTCACGGTGACAAATCACAAAACGCCAGACAGCGTGTTTTGGATAGTTTCAAGAGTAAAGAAGTTGGTGTTCTTGTAGCTACTGATATTGCCGCAAGAGGAATAGATATTGACAAACTGCCTTATATCATCAACTTTGATCTTCCTAACGTTCCTGAAACTTATGTGCACCGAATTGGAAGAACCGGACGTGCCGGAAATGGTGGTATTGCTATATCATTTTGTTCCAAAGATGAAGAAGTTTACTGGAAAGATATACAACGCCTGATTAAGGTAAATGTTAAAACAATTGGTGAGCACCCTTATCCCTGGAAAGATGAAGAAGAACCAAATCCGGATGCAAAACCTGATTTTCGTCATAAAAACAAGTCAAAAGGAAACAATTCGAGAAAATCGGATGCTTCAAAAAAGAATAAGAAACGCTGGTATTAACCAGCGTTTTTTGTTTTAAATTTGTAGTTCGGATAAAATCCCCCTACCATGAAATCTGTTTTTCTTTTTCTTATGCTTGCTGGACAAGCTGTATTTTCGCAAGACCTTAAAATTATGAGCTATAACATTAGGCTAGACACACAAAGTGATGGTGATAATCAATGGTCAAAGCGAAAGGAATTCCTGACGGATCAGGTGAAATTTTACATTCCTGATTTTATGGGCGTACAGGAAGCATTACCTGGACAGATGACCTATATTGACAGCACGCTTACCGGCTATGATTTTATTGGCAAAGGCCGTGATGACGGGAAATCAAAAGGAGAACACAGTGCTATTTTCTATAATTCTGATAAGTTTAAACTGTTGGAAGAAAATACATTCTGGCTGTCTGAAACTCCAGAAAAGCCATCCAAAGGTTGGGATGCGGCCTATAACAGAGTCTGCACTTATGGTTTGTTTCAAAATAAGAAAACCAAAAAGAAAATATGGATTTTCAATACTCACTTTGACCATGTAGGCGATATTGCCAGAGCAGAAAGCGCGAAGCTGATTTTAGAAAAAATCAAAAAAATCAATAGAGATAATCTGCCAGTCGTGCTTACGGGTGACTTTAATCTTGAAGCCGATACGCAACCGCTACAGCTTATCAAAGAACAAATGGAAGATGCACAAAAAGTATGCAGGGGAATTGTATTTGGTCCGGAAGGTACTTTTAATGCTTTTGAATTCAACAAACCGGTAACCACAAGAATTGATTATATCTTTATCAATAGAAATACGATGGAAGTGACTAAGTTTGGTACATTAAGCGATTCTAAAAATTGCCGTTATCCATCAGACCATTTTCCGGTTTATGCCGAAATCAATTTGAAATAAGACTTACAACGTTTGCTTTGCAATCTGGCTATTAATAATCTGAAATAAGCGGAGTGGTTCAAAAGGTTTGATCAGAATATCATCCATACCCGACAATTTTGCTTCGTCAGTAATTTCATCTTTATCAAATGCTGTAAGTGCAATTATAGGAATTTTTATGCCTTTATCCCGGATCATGCGTGTGGTTTCAAATCCGTTGATAACCGGCATATTGATGTCCATGAGAATTACATCAAAGTTTTCTTTATCAAGAATTTCGAGAGCCGCATAACCGTCATCGACAACTACACATTGGTAGTTATTTTTCTCGATGATTTTTTTAGTCACCATTTGGTTGATTTTGTTATCTTCTACAACAAGAATTTTATGGGAAGAGCTATTTGTTGTATCCACGTCAATATTTTCAATATAAGATTTTGTTGCATTCGCATCGTATTCAAAAGGAATCGTGAAGGTTACAGTTGTACCCTCTCCTTCTTTACTTTCCAAATGGATAGTGCTTCCTAAAAGTTCCAACAGGCGTTTTACGATAGACAATCCAAGTCCTGTTCCCTGATAATCACCTTCCTTGCGGTCAATCTGTACAAATTTTTCAAAGATTTTATTTTGATTTTCTATCGCAATACCGCAGCCGTTATCTACAATTTCAAATTTGACGTAATGTATATTGCCCTCTTTTTTCTCTAAAGCAGCTGCTAATCGTATGGTTCCGTTTTGTGTAAACTTCAAAGCATTGCTGGTAAGATTTACTAAAATTTGAGACAGACGCAGCTTATCGCCTATAAGGTATTCCGGTATTTCTATGCCTACATCAATCATGACTTTATTATTGTTTTTGATGGCAATAAACTGCAAGGCTTCTTTGACTTTTTCAATTTCGTCCATAATGTTGAGAGGCAATTCATCAAGAACAATCTTCTTATCTTCTATTTTGTGGATCTGTAACAGATCGTTGACCAGAGAAAGAAGATAACGTGCCGAAAATTTCAGGGAATTAATATGCTGGCTGTTTTCTAATTCTTTGTGTTCGTCCAGAATCAGATTGGTAACTCCAATAACTCCATACAAAGGTGTTCTTAATTCGTGAGTTACGGTAGAAATAAACTGGCTTTTTAATTTAGAAGATTCTTCGGCCTTATCTTTTGCGATTTTTAGCTCAGCATTACTCTCCAAAAGCTGTTGGTTGACCTTCTTTCTGTAAATACTATTCTTGTAAAAAGTATAAAGTAATAGCAATAAGATAATAACGACTGCGAGAAACAAAATAACAATGATTTTGGAATTCTTGAGGTTTTCCTGCTGTACATATTTTTCCAGTTCAATCTTATCAATTTTTCTTCTGGATTCATCTAGCTCAATCTGAACACCTGCTATCTGAGCACTTTTCATTTTTTCATGATTGTGCAAATCGTCTTTCAGCTTTTCATAATCAATTTTGTTCAGATAGGCATTTTTATAATCCTTGACTTTAAAAAGATGTTTTGAATATTCGGCATACGTATCGGCTAAAGCATTCTGTTGTTTGTACCGAATTCCGTAATCAATAGCAGTCTTAAAATAAAAACTGGCTAATTTATTATTACCCTTATCGCTGTAATACATGCCTAAAAGGTTGTTTACAATCACTCTCGATTCAATGTCCCCGTACTTGTCAAGATGTTTTTCTACATTTTTGAGATAAGGATATCCTTGTTCAAAGTCTTTTTTGTTGAAATAAGCCCATGTAAGGTTCATTTCCGTAAAGATAATTTCAGTGGTATCTTCACCTTTATTAGCGTATTGTAGTGATTTTTTGTAGTGGTAGATTCCTTTATCGTAATCTTTAATTATAAAGTTATAGAGATTGCCAATATTGTTGTGAACCCAGTCTTTTATCGTGTCGTTTTTTGTCTTTTCAGAAAATTGGAGTGCTTTCTGATAATAGGCAAGAGCCATTTTTGTATTAAGCAGTTCTTCATGGCAGCCGGCAATAGTATTGTAGGACATCGCAACATAGTCGTATTGCTTGTTTTTATAAGCCAGATTCAGAGCCTGTTTTGAAATCTGTAACGATTCCATGTATTTCAGGTCAATCAGTAGGCCATCTGCTTTGCATATGAGATCATAAATCGTAACCCTTACTTTCCTTAATGAGTCTTTCTCCTGCGAAAAAGACAGATTACAGAAAAAGAACAGGGTAAGAGCATATGAAATTATTCTATATCGGGGCATAGATAATTTTTATCCAAATATACTTATATAATAAAAAAATCCCGGTATGAACCGAGATTTTGTTATTTTTTAATTTCGTATTAATTTTTTGTACTTGATACGTTTTGGAGTTAGGTCGCCTCCTAAGCGTTTTTTCTTATTTTCTTCATAATCAGAGAAGCTTCCTTCAAAGAAATAAACTTCAGAATTTCCTTCAAAAGCAAGAATGTGTGTACAAATTCTATCTAGAAACCAACGGTCGTGGGAAATAACAACCGCACAGCCCGCAAAATTCTCAAGACCTTCTTCCAAAGCACGAAGCGTATTGATGTCCAAGTCGTTTGTTGGCTCATCCAGAAGTAATACGTTTCCTTCCTCTTTTAGTGTCATTGCCAAATGCAGACGGTTTCTTTCTCCACCAGAAAGTGTATTTACCTTTTTATTTTGGTCACTTCCTCCAAAGTTAAATCGGCTTAGGTAAGCTCTTGAGTTTACCTGCTTTCCTCCCATCATGATTAGTTCCTGTCCGTCACAGAAATTTTCCCAGATGGATTTATTAGGGTCAATGTTGGAGTGGCTTTGATCTACGTAAGCAATCTTAACTGTTTCTCCAATAGTAAACTCACCTTTATCCGGAGTTTCTTCGCCCATAATCATTCTGAAAATAGTAGTCTTACCCGCACCGTTAGGTCCGATAATACCAACAATTCCCGCTTGTGGCAAAGTGAAATTCAAATCTTCATATAAAAGTTTGTCGCCATAACCTTTTGCTACACCTTTTGCTTCGATTACGTTTGTTCCCAAACGAGGTCCGTTCGGGATATAGATTTCCAGATTTTCATCCAGTTGTTTTTGGTCTTCATTTAAAAGCTTGTCATAGTTTTGCAAACGCGCTTTTTGTTTGGTCTGACGACCTTTGGCTCCTTGTCTCACCCATTCCAGCTCTCGCTCCAATGTTTTTCTTCTTTTGGAAGCCACTTTTTCTTCCTGCGCCATTCTGTTTGATTTTTGGTCAAGCCAGGAAGAATAATTTCCTTTCCATGGAATACCTTCACCTCTATCCAATTCTAAAATCCATCCCGCTACGTTATCCAAGAAATAACGGTCGTGGGTTACGGCAATTACAGTTCCAGAATATTGAGCAAGGTGTTGCTCTAACCACAATACAGATTCTGCATCTAAGTGGTTGGTAGGCTCATCCAGCAAAAGTACGTCTGGTTGTTGCAATAGAAGTCTGCACAATGCCACACGTCTTCTTTCTCCTCCCGAAAGTACTTTTATTGGCGTATCCGGCTCTGGAGTACGCAAAGCATCCATAGCAATTTCGAGTTTCGTATCGATTTCCCAGGCACCCAAAGCATCTATCTTATCCTGAAGTTCTGCCTGACGGTCCATCAGTTTCTGCATTTTATCTGCATCTTCATAAACTTCAGGTAATCCGAACTGGTCGTTGATTTTGTTGAACTCATCCAAAACAGCCATGGTTTCAGCCACACCTTCTCTTACGATTTCGATTACGGTTTTGTTTTCATCCAATTGCGGTTCCTGCTCCAAATAGCCAACCGTATAGCCTGGCGCAAAAACCACATCACCCTGATAGTTTTTATCAACTCCGGCGATGATTCTTAATAAAGATGATTTTCCAGAACCGTTAAGTCCAAGAATACCAATCTTAGCTCCGTAAAAGAAACTAAGGTATATGTTTTTTAATACTTGCTTATCGCTGCTTTGGTAAGTCTTGCTTACTTTCTGCATCGAAAAAATTACCTTCTTATCGTCTGACATGAGTTTTATTTATTTTATACGTTAATTCGTGTTCACAAGCTACAAAGATAGTCTTAAATAAAAAAAAAGCAAGTGATGATTTTCGGTATAATTAGCATTCAATCCTTGAGAACAGGAGTTTATTTTATTGGAATATTTTGCAATTCTCCAATACAAATTCCAATATTTTAGGCAGAAGTCATGAGACCCCTGCCTATTTTAATCCTATGTTTTATTCTAATATGATTTTTTTTACAAACATTTCATCTTCAATTTGAATATTCATCAGGTAAACACCTTGCGGATAACCCGATAGATCAATTGTCGTTCCATTTTGATTTAATACAGTCCTACCTGCCAAATCGGTAATTACTACGTTTATATTTTCAGTTTCCGCTTTGATCAAAAATTTTCCATTAGAAGGATTTGGATACACTACTATTTCTTTTTTATTAGCAGTAAAAAGGTCTGTCCCTAATGTTGAGCCGGTAAGATACACCTTCCAATAAGGAGTTGAAGGCAAGCCAAACACGGTATCAACACCATAATTCCCTATCGTCACTTCCTGTGAAGTGACTACCAAATCCGGCTTGCTGTCACCGTTCATGTCCATTACCGTCCAGGTCTGGTCGCCGTCCATATTCCCTGTGCTTCCATCGGCTATGGCATTAAAGCCATGTGCCGTTATCGAACTTAAATAGCCGCCCTGTGGCAAGGTCCAGTTTACAGCGGTAGTGGCAAATCCGGTTCCACTGTTTAGATATACTTTCCAATGAGGCGTTGAAGGCACGCCAAACGCGGTATCAACACCATAATTCCCTATCGTCACTTCCTGTGAAGTGACTACCAAATC
>CAZFGA010000002.1:0-20516 GCA_964518395.1 uncultured Flavobacterium sp. | reverse complement strand
CGGTATCAACACCATAATTCCCTATCGTCACTTCCTGTGAAGTGACTACCAAATCCGGCTTGCTGTCACCGTTCATGTCCATTACCGTCCAGGTCTGGTCGCCGTCCATATTCCCTGTGCTTCCATCGGCTATGGCATTAAAGCCATGTGCCGTTATCGAACTTAAATAGCCGCCCTGTGGCAAGGTCCAGTTTACAGCGGTAGTGGCAAATCCGGTTCCACTGTTTAGATATACTTTCCAATGAGGCGTTGAAGGCACGCCAAACGCGGTATCAACACCATAATTCCCTATCGTCACTTCCTGTGAAGTGACTACCAAGTCAGGCTTGCTGTCACCGTTCATGTCCATTACTGTCCAGGTCTGGTCGCCGTCTATATTGCCTGTGTCTCCATCGGCGATGGCATTAAAGCCATGTGCCGCTATCGAACTTAAATAACCGCCCTGAGGCAAGGTCCAGTTTATAGCAGTAGTATTATAACCGTTTCCATTGTTTAGATATACTTTCCAATGAGGGGTTGAAGGCAGGCCAAACACGGTATCAACACCATAATTCCCTATCGTCACTTCCTGTGAAGTGACTACCAGGTCTGGTTTGCCGTCACCGTTTATGTCCATTGTGGTCCAGGTCTGGTCGCCGTCTATATTGCCTGTGCTTCCATCGGCAATGGCATTAAAACCTTGTGCTGCTATCGAACTTAAATAGCCGCCCTGAGGCAAGGTCCAGTTTACAGCGGTAGTATTAAAACCGGTTTGGGCATTTAAGCAACCTATTGTTGAGAAAGCAATAGATAAAAGCGTAAATTTCAATTTCATTTTAAGATAGTTTAAAGGTAGTACTTGATTTAGAAGCCAAATATAAATAAACGCTATAAAATGAAAGGGGGATGTACGGCATATTTTCGATAAGCAGTCAGGATTATAAAAGACAAATAAAAGAGAGTACTTTTCTCAGGTTCAGAATTATGAAGTGATGAAAACCCTTTTTAAAAAAATCTCTGGAGGAAGATAGTTCTTTTTATTTAAGCTTCTATCTGATAAATTCTCGATTCTTCTTCCCAGGGATGATGACCTTGTCCAATATAGCGGAATCCATATTTTTCATAATAGCCAATATGATCTGTACACAAATTCAGATATTTGAATCCGCCTGTTTTTGTGTCCTCTTTTGCTTTTTCAAAGAATAGGACTGCATAGCCGTTACCTCTGTGTTTTTCGTCAATATATAAGGCACAAAGCCAAGGATATAAATCTCCTCTGCTGATAAAATCATTGGTTATCAATCCTGCACAGCCTATTATTTCATTGTCTTTTTCCAACAGATACCATTGTGGCAGAAATTGTTCGGCACCAATACAGTTTGAAATGCAATCTTCATACATAATTGGTGAAACTTCAGGCCAGCTTTGCTGAAGGTATTGTATGGCTATATCTTTATATTCAGGCTCTTGCCTTACTGATAGAATTCTCATTTTAAATTTTAATTTATTTTAGGTTAGAAACTTTGCACGAAAAATATCCCGATAAGTTTATACGTCATATGTTTTGCGGCTCTGCGCCCTTGCGAGCAACTATTTTCACGCAAAGGCGCAAAGCCAAAAAGATATTATTCTGATGCAGTTGTAAGACTTAAATAAGGCTTGGAAAATTCTTGCCCAGTGGCAAACTATTTTTTAAACTTTCTGAATTCTTCTTTTTTTGATTTCAAAAAATCAGTTACTTCCAATACATTATTATTATTGATGTAGTTTGCTGTCTTAGGGTCAGCATAACATAATTCAAGGAAAATTTCTATTTCGTACTCTTTTAATTGTAGAGTGTTGAGAAAAAAGTCTTTATTGAAATTATCAGAAACATACTCCTTCATTTCTATGTGGGTTATGACCTTGTCTTTTTTCTTTCCTTTGAAAAGTTTTCCGATTGCTTTACCTATAGCCACAAAATTAAGTCCGTCTTTTATGGAGCCATTATACACCATCATATTATTTGGCGAATTATTGAGTATATTATCTACAGATCGCAGCGGTTCTACAACTGGAGGCTCAAGCTTTACATCATCTACTTCTTTAGTGATCTCCACTTCTATCAACTGTATCGTTTCCTGATCCATAGCTGTTTCGATACCTGTTTTTTCAAAGTCTTTCTGTTTAAGTCTAATTTTTCTGGCAGTATAGTTTTTTCCGGCAAAAATCAAGACATCGCCAACTTTAGCCGGAATAGAAAATTTCCCTGAAGCATCTGTCACAACCACGGCACTATTCGTTTGATTGATAACTTCTATACCTCCAATAGGAAATCCTTCAGTGATAACTTTTCCATGAACCGGTTTTTCGGACTGGCTAAAAGCAAACTGAACAGCAAATAATAAGAGAGCAACAAGAGAAGTAATTTTCATCAATTCCGGAGTGATTTAAAAGTTATACAAACCCTTTCAAAAATAATCTTTTTCTTTCATTCTGGGATTTAAGGCTATTCTTTTACAACAAAATTAACGTCTATTTTAGTAGTTGATAGTTTTTAGTGGATAGTGGATAGTGGATAAATATAATTCAATAATTTAATGTTAGTGTTTCAAAATAACTATTAGAAACTCCATAGCTGATAGTTTTTAGTGGATAAGTAGAATGCAACTATTAACATTTTAAATCTCAGAAGCTTATAATCTCAGAAGTTTAGCAGCTTTTATCCCTTAGCACCTCTTTCCTTTTTCAAAAAAAAAAAAACTACCTTGCAGAAAGATTTATCCTGAATGAAACTTCTCGAAATACTAAACCAAATACATCCGCTTTCTCCAGAAGCGGCTCAAAAAATCTTGAAATATAGCAACGAAATTCAATTGCCAAAAGGACATACTCTCCTGGAAGCTGACAAGACCGAGACTTCTGTTTATTTTATAAAAAAAGGTATGGTTAGGGCGTTTGCTCCAAAAGAAGAAAAAGACATCACTTTTTGGTTTGGTAAAGAAGGCGACCCTATAGTTTCTATGAAGAGTTACGTGGCCAATCTCCCTGGTTATGAATGTGTAGAATTGCTTGAAGACTGCGAATTGTATGAAATAAAAAACAAAGACCTCCAACAGCTTTTTCTTAAAGACATCCAAATAGCTAACTGGGGACGCAAATTTGCAGAACGCCTTTTAGTACAAACCGAAGAACGGCTTATTTCCAAATTATTTAAATCTGCAAAAGAACGCTATCTGGAACTACTGGAACACAATCCGGATTTTGTCCAAAGAATACAACTTGGTTACATTGCCTCATATTTAGGAATCACACAAGTGAGCCTAAGCCGAATCAGAGCTGAAATAAAATAAAATTATTTTTTCACACACAAAATACACAAACTTAGCACCTCATTACCTTAGCAGCTTAGTACCTCTTTTTTTCCAGCCACAGATTACAACAATTACACTGATTTAAGAATTATACTAAATGAAAGATGCTGAAAGCCTATTTTAAATAACTTCTCTTTTAACTATAAAGCACATAAACTTAGCACCTCAGTACCTTAGCGACTTAGCAGCTTTTTTAAATTCAACCCCATTTTTTATCATTTGTAAAAAAAGATTTCATCCTAAGAAACGACCTTTGCATGGAATTTTTAAAGAAAAAAGTTTATGAACTGGATTATCTTAATCATTGCAGGATTGTTTGAAGTTGCCTTTACCTTTTGTTTAGGTAAAGCCAAAGAAGCCACAGGCAATGAAGCCTATGCCTGGTATGCAGGTTTTCTTGTTGCGTGTATTATCAGCATGTCGCTGTTGATTAAAGCCACACAAAATCTTCCGCTTGGAACGGCTTATGCTGTTTGGACAGGTATTGGTGCCGTAGGAACCGTAATGCTTGGAATATTTGTTTTTAAAGACCCTGCCAATTTCTGGAGGATCTTTTTTATCGTGACATTGATTGCTTCGATTGTAGGCCTAAAAGCCGTTTCTGCGCACTAATTAAATTTACTGAATAAAAAAAGCGGGCTGTTATAGTCCGCTTTTCCCTTCTGCCCAATAGGGTTCTGTTTTTATTTTTTTACTGCTTATTCCTTTTGACAGTAAGAATTTCCGGAAAGCCTGAATTGATTTTGTACGTCCCGTTAGGTAAAAAACCGTGCCTCCGGCAGTTGTCCAGAAATCTTCTTCCCATTCTTTTACAATATCTATAACAGGCTTTGCAGGCGAATCTGCTGATTTATCAACAATTTTGACCGAGCTTCCCAACCTACTTGCCCAATCCTGATGGGCTTCATCAAGCTCTGCAAAACCAAAGAAAAACTCTCCCCTGCTTTCGGCCTCTTCTTCCATGCATTTCATCCAGCCTAAGGAAGTTTCATCGCCAAATAGAAAATGATTTTCTCGGTTTTCTGAATAATGCAGCCTTCCTCCGGGTCCTAATAGTTTTGCTCTATCTCCCATTTTCAATCTTTCTGCCCATAAACTTCCTGGCCCCGAACCATGCAAATAGAAAACTATTTCGCAAAATCCTGCTTTGGCATCGAAGGCAGACAAAGTATAATGGCGGTATTCTGTATCATTAACCCGTACCTTGATTACATTGCCAGGCGTAAATTTTATCTTCCTGAAATCGCCTTCAAAACGTACTCTTTTTAATTTTTCATCTAAATATTCTATATCGGTTATAACCATTTCATGCATGAACCGTTGATACACAACTTCCATGGTATCTCCCAGCCATTTTGGTACTGTCGCCATTTTTGATTTTTTATTTGTTTAGATTGATTCTAAATAATTATCTTTGTACAAATGTCAGTTATTCTTGCTTATTTTAGTTACGCAAGACGGATGTTGTTTTACGTTAAACGGATAAGAATGAAAATTACCATAAATGATAGCGATATGGAGGAGATTCTTTTTGAGAAAGATTTCCATGCAGCATATGACGGCCTAACGGATATTGTTGAACAGGAGACACTATTGTTCGATAATAGGATTGGATATACCGATATTTCAGAAATATGGTTTGACGGTGTTCATACCTTGCGTCGCCGTACTCAACTAAATCAGGAAGTCTGCCTGAATGCTAAGAGCGAAAGTTCCGTGTTTGAAATGCATTTTTCTCTTGCAGGAAATGCTGAAGTCGAATCGCTCAATTCTAAGGTTAATTATTCTTTTGGACCTCAACAGCATAACTTTTATTATTCGAGCAATTTTGAAGGAAAGTTTCGCGGTGGTAAGCAGGATGTTCCTAACGATGTTTTTGAGATTCATTTTACAGAAAATTATTTCGGCCGTTTTGTTGATTCTGAAAGCAAGACAATCGACAAGTTTATCCAAAGTATTGATAAGCAGGAATTCAATAATTATCTGAGTCCGCACAATATGCCCATAACGGCTCAAATGAATCTTATCCTTTCAGAAATCGGCCAATGCCAGCGTAAAGGCGTTTTAAAGCGATTGTTCCTGGAATCTAAGATTTTAGAACTTTTTATGCTTCAGATTGAGCAGTTTGAAAGTGTACAGGCAACACCTACTTCAGAAAAATTAAAAAAGGAAGATGTCGAAAAGATTTACCACGCTCAAAAGTTGCTGGAACAAAATATTTCACAGCCTTATTCATTGTTGGAACTTGCCCATAAAGTGGGGCTTAATGATTTCAAACTCAAAAAGGGTTTTAAAATGCTTTTCGGGACTACAGTTTTTGGTTATCTGCATGAAATACGTATGCAGCAGTCAAAACGTATGCTGTTGGAAGAGAACAAACCGGTTAAAGAAGTGGCTGCGTATTGCGGTTATCAGTATGTGCAGCATTTTACGACTGCTTTTAAAAATAAGTTTGGCATTACGCCTGGTAAATTGGCCCATTCATAAAAAAATCCGCTGAATAGCGGATTTTTTATATTGATAGCAAGTGTTTTATACGCGTCCTTTCAGCGAACTAAAAACCCATGCAATGGCAAAAAAGCCAATTCCTACTGCTGCAAAACCCCAGCCGGCTACGTCATCATAACGAAATATGCCTAAGCCAATTAACAGCAATCCCATCAAGACCATAACAAAAGTTGCCCAGCCCAGAATGGTATTTTTATTCATTCCCATAAATATATTTGTTTGTTCTTTTTAAAGAAGTGAATTACAAAGGTCGGGAAAAAGATCGGATTGCCGAAAGGAAAATGTTTTTTAAGCTGCTAAGGCTTTGAGGAACTAAGGTGCTAAGGCTCTAAGGCGTTAAGTAATCAAGGTAAAAACTCAGCACCTCAGAACCTTAGTACCTTTTTCACCTTATTTTCTCGCAATCAACAATAAATCAGTTACAAGATTATTTTTAGGCCCATCATATTTTTTACGGCGTTCGTCAATAATGGTAAAACCATTTGTTTGTAGTGTCGTAAGTAAAAAATCTGCCGGATAATAATGCATGTATATGGCATCGCCAGAACTTCCTTTTTCCCATCCTGATTGTTCATAGTTATCTTCCATGGTACTTATGAAAAGTAGGCCATTTGGTTTCAGTATATGGTAGGCATCTGTAATGAGTTTTTGGGTTTCTTCTTTAGAAAGATAAGGCAGGCAAAATGCTGCTATAATACCATTATAATTATTAGAGATTTTGCCCAAATCCCGACAGTCCATCAGTTTGAATGTTGCTGACGGATTATTGGCTTTTCCCAATTCAATCATTTTTGTTGACAGGTCGGTAGCCAGTATCTTAAAATCCGGACGTTTTTCGAGTAAATATTTGGTGACATTACCCGGACCGCAGGCAAGTTCCAAGATTGAGGCATCTGCTTTTGCCATGTTATTGCAAAACAAATTCAGTGAATCGGCATATAATTCTACATCCATAAATTTAGTTTGATACACCTCAGCCAGTTTATCAAAAAGAGCTACTGCTATTTTTGTCTTATCGATTGCTTTGGATTTTATAGGAATCCAGATTTCTTCTTCCGATTCCGGATCGCCATGTTTGTATTTATCACCCAACAATTCAAAATGTTCTCTGGTATCAAGCATATAGTCTGAATTGGGAAGCCATGTATTGAAAATATAACCAAATGCTTCTGGACCTGTTTCGGGTCCGCCTTTATGTGTAAAAACAGCATATTCTCCGCCTTCTAGGGTATAACTTTCCATGCCATCAGGAAGGGTTTCGAAATTGTTTACTGCAACGGCTGCCCATTTCGTAAATTTCCTGTCAAAACTGAAATTTTCAAAATAGCCAGTATCATATAATTGCATCGAAAATAAGTCCGTATCCAAACTGTTTATAATTTCCTTACGTCTGGGCATAAAGGCATTCCAAAGTGCAAATGTTTGGTTATTGGCTAGCGACATTTCCTTCTGCATTCCAATAAGTTGCGTAACGGGAAGTGTTTTTATTATAGGCTCCATATCCTTATTTTAATCGGTCGTAATAATAAGCAAAAAATTCTCTGAATAATGAATAAAAATCCCTGTATTCGGAATAATCCGGGCTTACGCTGCTTACAGTTTTAAAACCTTCTTTCTTGAACAGCATCTTGGTTCTCGTCACGTGAAAGTATTGGGAAACAACAATCAGGCTGTTATAACGTAGGCTGTCTCTCATCTGAATCGTATTCGCGACAGTGGCTGTAGTATTATTGCCTTTATTGTCTGCAATAATTAAAGAATCAGGAATTCCTTTTTCTATAAGATATTCTTTCATTTTGTCGGCTTCTAAAAAGCCCTCTTTTCCTAGTCCGCCGCTGACTATAATTTTTTTTACGCGTCCTTCTTGATATAGTTTCAGACCGCATTCCAAACGCTTTTCCAAACGCTCTGACAAAGTACCATCTGTATTTACTGTTGTTCCTAAAATAACTGCTATATCGGCTGATTTCCCTTCGTCTTTGTTTCCGTCAATTATGGTGTAGATGATATGTATGCTGAACCATAGAAAAAGAAAAATGGGGAGTAGTTTTAGTCTTTTTTTGTAGGTCATAGGATGGTTTTGGGTTTAAAAATAATAAAAAAACTGCAAGGTTGACTTCCAGTTTTAAACGTATTAAATAGTATTTTTTAATTAACTTTATTAATACTAATCAGCTGCCAAAACTCTCTATAAGTAACTCCTCCATTTACAAAAGTTCCGTCTACTTTCATAAAAGTAGCTGTTTCTCCATAACCCAGGGAAACTGGACTTACTTTGGTCAATAAGATATTTTTTGAGGTATCAAACTTCACATAGTTACCATTGGAACGTATTGTTACGGTTTCACCTGCACTCAAAACTGACTTTATTTCATTGATTTGTGAAGCAGAACTATTAACTGTAACAAATCTATATCCGCCTGCATTGATTGCATTTGCTGTGCTATTGATGATATTATTATCAATCCCGTATGTCATTCCTAATTGCGGAACTTGAAAAGAATTGTTAGATGCATTTATTTGGGAATCGGCACTGTAGTTTCTAATAAATAAATTGTTTTCGTTATAAATTTCAGAAACGGCTACATAATTTCCTTGTACATTCACCTGGGCACCTTCCGTATAGATACAACTTCCTGTAGGAATACCGCCTATAACATTTGCTGTAGTTACCTTATTGTAGTAGGATCCAAATCCCGAAGCATTTGCGAATCGGCTATTAATAATATTTATTCCTCTACTCGGAAGAGGCGGTACCGTATTATTACTTTGGACTATACCAACTGCACGATCAAGCATCTCGAACCAGCAATTATCAAAAGTAATGTTTTCACCAAATTTTATAAAAGCGCCATATTCCGAATACTGGAAAGTACAGGTAATAAATTTTACTACGGAAGACTGAACATGGGCTTTACTTTCAATTACAACATTAAAATATTTACTCATGGTCATTGATGTTGCATTCGGATTATCAAAACCTACGTAGCGTCCATCAAATCCACAATTTATAAAAGTCATTTGTCCTTGCTGCCCTTGAATCAATAAACAGGCTGAGGCATCTGTCTGACGCGCAATATTGACATTCTCAAATATAAGATCTTGATTAGGAAGCTTATAATCATAACCTTCTCCACCACCTCCTTCTAATATTATCCCAGATCCATTAAATTGGTTGATGCGTATATTTTTAAATGTTGCGTTCCATAGTCCTCCATCATTATTAGTCCCTGCGGGTTTTGCTTTTAAATATATAGCATTTTTTGTATTATCTTCATCATATTTAACTCCACCCGTTAGGGTTAAATTTGAAATATTTACACCTAAAATCCTTCCGGAATCCATTTCAATCATATTCCCATTTTTTTGATCTTTGGATGCTGTCAAGATGGTAGTTGCTGTACTTTCTCCTTCAATACTGACGCCGCTTTTTAATATTAAAGAGTTTTTAATTAAATAATTTCCTGTAGGTATATACACTACAGATCCAGCGTAGGTTTTATTGGTGTAGTACGCACCATTTGCATTTGAATTTTCTGCGTTTTTAGCTGCAAAATCAATGGCTTTTTGAATTCTTTCACCATCTTGTATGTCAAAACCAATGACACCAAAGTATCTAATGTTAATCCTTCCGTCAATAAGCCTAAACCAGCCACCGGTAGCAACTCCAGCAGGTCTAACAATGGTACCGTCATTGTCTGGGAATTTGTTATCGGTTGCGAGAAGATCACGCCAGATAAAATTTCCCTGGCCACCATCTCCATAATTGCTATGTCCTTTTATATAAACAATTTCACCTGGAATTCCCACTTTTGTTCTTAACTCACTTATCGTATTATATACCCTGATTGCTGTATTGGTATTTTGAGAAGTTTGTGAAAACAAGGCATAAGGAACACTCAATAATTGATTGCCCCCTGATATGGTAAAATTAGTGCCTCCATCTGGATCTATTAAAATGTTCAAGTATTTATTGGTGTTATTTCCCCAATTAATTTGGCTGAATAAGACATTATTAGCAGGAGTAGAATTCCCTATGTTAATACTATACTGTCCGTAAACATTCGTATGTATAGGAGAGAATGTTTCCGCGAATATTGGTGTGCCTAGAAATGGATTGGTTGTATAGTCTAGTATTTCGACTTTAATTGTTACATTAGCATTACTAACAATCTGCCCATTAGACCTGTATACTGTTCCTCTATGGCTTATTCCTTGTGGTGGTGGCGTTTGTGAGAACAAATTAAAACTCACTAAAAATAAAAAGTAAACTATTTTCCTCATTGCTTAATAATTTTAAAAGTTTTTGGACTGGCAACATCTGTTTTTAGCATATAGGTTCCTTGTGCCAAACGAGATAAATCTATTTGATTATTTATCACTTCTTGATTTAAAATCATCTTGCCTTCTGAAGAAAAAATAAATATTTCTCCCACGGGCTTTCCACTTATAGAACTTATATTCAAAATGGCTAATACTGGATTTGGATATACAATAATATCATCAACTTCCTCCAATAAACTTTCCTGTTCTTTTGGAGTAACTTCTAAAGGTTTTGATACCAGATCTTCATTTTGAATCTTGAAAACCACAAATACTTCTCCCGTATTGCAACTCATATAACCCGAATAATTAGCAGAACTGCTAACTATACCCTCTGACTGTGAAAACATGCTGGAATATAATCCCAATACTATCAAGGTTAACATATTTTTTCTGTTGCCTATCATAAATACTTAATTTACAAAAAGATGTATTCAAATATAATTATTTTCTCAATCTAAAATAAATTCTTACAAAATAAAACTTAATATGTTTTTAAATTTAAAAGTGTACCACTTGTCTAAAATTAATCTACTGTAAAATCTTACACATAATCTCACAACATAGACTCCTACCTATATTCCAAAATACATTTATTGAGTCATATCAATCAAATTCTCATTCATAACTGTCATTTACTTTTTTCGTATTGTTATATCTATGACAAAAAACAATCTTTGACTTGTTATAATTAACCAATGAAAATTAATTAAATACTAAATACTAATTTTTTTTTAATAAGTGCCTCTGCAAGTTTCTTCATAAACTAGGTTTAGTTAATACAAAATAAAGCCCGGAGGCACTTTAAAAAACACCTGATTAAAAAATTTCAATACTTATTATATAGCAGAATAAAATGAAGACATAAATAAGGCACAAAGAAAGAATGGCTGCTTGGGTAATTTTTTTCAGATATAGTTATTTTGATTAACAGCAATTTTATAACCAAAAAAATGAAAGAGCAGCTTTCTTTTACTAGCATAAAGTGCTTCCCTCCTTTTTTCATCGTTTAGTTTTATGAATACCTCAGGGAAGTGCTTTTTATAATAAACCGAAAATACATTTTTGAAGATAATGATCTTTTATAATCAACAATTAAGATTTGCCATACGGGGGTATAGATTTTAAATCTTATTAGTTGAGTATAATTATGAAAGGTCGGCTAAGATGTTAAGGTGCTCTCCTAACATTTTTCATAAAAAAATTTAATCATCATAGTTTATTAAATGAAAAATTATTGCGTTATACATCATCAAAATTGGAGAGCTCCTTACTTTTTAGCATAAAGTCCCATAGAACAAGAAAAAATGTCTATGCCATACAGATATGAACTACCATCATTCTGTTATGGCTTTTATACATAATAAAAACATCAAAAATATAGCGCTGGGATAGCGCCTGTTTAATTTAATCAAATATACTTAAAAAATGAAAAACTTTACTCATCCCCACCGGAAGAAGTTCCGGACCAAACAATGGCTGACATTGTTGTATTGCTTAGGCATGGGCATTTTTCTCTACGCCTATTCCGGGCCGGAAATGCTTCAGCCTAAAAAAGTTGCTGCCACAGGTTCACTAGCCTATTGCACACCAGCAGCAACTGGAACCAGTCGTTTTAT
Source organism: uncultured Flavobacterium sp. (assembly GCA_964518395.1). Classification (GTDB taxonomy): domain Bacteria; phylum Bacteroidota; class Bacteroidia; order Flavobacteriales; family Flavobacteriaceae; genus Flavobacterium. The sequence continues at coordinate 8,734 of CAZFGA010000002.1, read as the reverse complement.
TAAGGACTTTACCACTACAGGTGGTTTTATTAACATCTCAAATACAAACTCCGGTATTGGAGCAGGCGGTTATTCGGATGCTACTACAAAAATTGTACGTCAGGCAGCTGGTGGTTCCTTTGGGTTTTCTGCAGCTTACAGCTCTGGAACTTATGGGTTAGCTATATGGGTTGATTGGAATGGAAATACGACTTTCGAAGCTTCTGAAAGAGTATTCAACACTACTGCATACGGCTCTTCTGCAACAGGGACAGTTACAATTCCTGCTGGTAATGCCAATGGTAGCTACCGCATGAGAGTTCTTGCTGATTTTAACAAATCTAATCCAGACAATCCTTGTGGTTTCAACTCCGGAAATGGAGAAGCTGAAGATTATACTTTAGAGATTGGTGACCCGCCATCATGTATGCCACCAACGGATCTTGGTGCTGGGAACGTTACTTTTACCTCAGCTCAAATTTCATGGATGAGCGAGGGCTTCATATTCGATATAGAATATGGACCTTCAGGTTTTGCATTAGGTACCGGTACTCCGGTTTCATCTGTTTCAAATCCGTATAATGCTGAAGGACTTACTTCAAATACGAAATATCAGTTTTATGTACGCACTGACTGTGGAGGTGGTGATAAAAGTATATGGGCTGGACCGTATAGTTTTTACACCGGTTATTGCCTTCCGGTTGCTACATCTACCAGCTACTTTATAAAAGATTTTGTCACTACAGGAGGAATAAGTAATATCAATAATACAAATTCCGGTATTGGAGCAGGCGGTTATACCAATAATTCTGGTAATGCTTCTATGAAAGTAAGCTACTTCGAAGGTGGTTCTTTCAATTTCAGTGCGGCTTATAGCGGTGGTTCTGGTTTTGCTATTTGGGTAGATTGGAATAATAACATGTCATTCGATACTGATGAAAGAGTATTCAATACTACGGCGTACGGATCTGCCGCTACAGGAAGCATTGCTATTCCTGCCGGAACTCCACTAGGCAACTATCGAATGAGAATTCGTATGGATTACAACAACAATAATCCTTCTGACGCCTGTGGTTTTAACTCAGGAAATGGTGAAGCTGAAGATTATACGCTTGAAGTAATCCCAACGCCTTCTTGCCTGCCTCCTACAGATCTTGGAATAGGAAACACAACTTTTACTTCAGCACAATTTTCTTGGCTGGGTGATGGAACAGTGTTTGACGTTGAATACGGACCTACAGGATTCACACAAGGAACTGGAACTATGGCTTCATCTGTTGCAAATCCTTATAATGTCACAAACTTAACTCCTGAAACTTCTTACGAATATTATGTACGTAAAGATTGTGGTGCAGGAGGCGAAAGTGCTTGGGCAGGACCTTATCGTTTCTATACAGGATACTGTGTTCCAGCTGCAACATCTACGAGCTACTACATAAAAGATTTTACAACTACAGGTGGAATTAGCAATATCAACAATGTAAATACGGGTATTGGAACCGGTGGTTATTCAAACTATACTGCAATGAAGCTAAAACACTACGAAACCGGAGTGGTTAACTTCAGTTCGTCTTATATTGGAAGTTCAGGTTTTGCAATGTGGATAGACTGGAACAAAAACATGGTTTTTGATGCTGACGAAAGAGTATACAACACGACAGCTTATGGTTCTTCTTCAACCGGAAGCTTTACAATTCCGGCAGGGACACCTGTTGGAGAGTACCGTTTGAGAATCCGTATGGATTATAACAATAGTAATCCAACAAATTCCTGTGGGTTTAATTCCGGCAATGGAGAAGCGGAAGATTATACGCTTGAAGTAATTACTCCTCCAACATGTATGTCTCCTACAGATTTGGGTGCAGGAAACATGACCTTTACAACAGCACAACTTTCGTGGTTAGGCGAAGGAAGCCTTTTTGATGTTGAATACGGACCTACAGGATTCACACAAGGAACTGGAACTTTGATTTCTTCTGTTCCAAATCCGTATAATGCTTCAGGATTAACATCAGATACGAATTATCAATATTATGTGCGTACAGATTGCGGATCTGGAGATAAGAGCTCATGGGCCGGACCATTCAGTTTCAGAACAGGATACTGTTCACCAACTGCTACATCAACTTCTTACTTTATCAGAGATTTCTCTACTACAGAAGCATATGTAAACATCAACAATACAGGTACCACAATTGGAGCCGGAGGTTATTCTAACTTCTCTACTCTAAAAGTACAACAATCTGAAGGCAGATCTATCAGCTTTAGCGCAGCATACAGCAGCGGTTCAGGTTTTGCCATTTGGGTAGACTGGAATAAAAATATGGCATTTGACGCTGACGAGAGAGTATTCAACACTACAGCTTACGGAGCAGCATCTACAGGAACCTTTACCGTTCCGGCTGGAACTCCTATAGGAAGTTACAGAATGAGAATTCGTATGGACTATAACAATAACAGCCCATCGGATGCTTGTGGTTTTAATTCAGGAAACGGTGAAGCAGAAGATTACACTCTTGAGGTAATTGCTGTGCCATCTTGTATCCCGCCAACAAACCTAAACATCGCAAACATGACTCCAACAACTGCTTTGCTTGCTTGGACGAGTGACGGAACATTGTTTGATGTAGAATATGGAACCGCAGGATTCACACAAGGAACTGGGACTATGGCAACTGGCGTAGCCAACCCATACAGCATTTCTAACTTAACTGCAGATACAGCTTACCAATTCTATGTTCGTAAAGATTGTGGTTCTGGAGCTAAGAGCCTTTGGGCTGGACCATTCCGTTTCACAACGGCTTATTGTAGACCAACTGCAACTTCTACAAGCTACTATATCACTAGTTTTACGACAACAGGTGGAGCAGCAAATATTAACAATACAGGTACAAACATTGGAACAGATGGTTATTCTAACCATACAGCTATGAAAGTACAGCAATATGAAGGTGCTTCTGTAGACTTCAGTGCGGCTTATAGTGGCGGATCAGGTTTTGCTATCTGGATTGACTGGAACAATAATATGACTTTTGATGCTAACGAAAGGGTTTTCAATACTACTGCTTACGGTTCTTCCGCAACCGGAACAATTACTGTTCCTGCATTGACTCCTGTAGGGAACTACAGAATGAGAATTCGTATGGATTACAACAATAACAGCCCTACTGATGCTTGTACTTTTAATTCAGGAAACGGAGAGGCAGAAGATTATACTTTTGAAGTAGTGACTCCTCCATCCTGTCCTGCTCCAACAGGGGGAACAGCCGCAGACCTGACAACTGCAACAGCAAAATTGTCGTGGGTAAGCAGTGGAACTTTATTCGATATTGAATACGGACCAAGAGGATTTACACAAGGCACAGGAACAGTGGCTTCAGGTGTTGCCAACCAACATACTATTTCAGGACTCTCTGCCAATACTGTTTACCAATTCTTTGTACGCAGAGACTGTGGAGCTGGGGATAAGAGTACCTGGGGAGGTCCATTTAGCTTTAGAACAACATGCGGCACTCAAACAGTTCCTTATCTAATTGATTTCGAGGATGTAACCACACCTGCATTGCCTGCTTGTACTTCAAATCAAAATGCTGGTACTGGAAATGACTGGAAAACAGATGCCATTAACAGGGGTGGATTCAATTCTAAAGTGTTAAATTATGGTTACAATTCTTCTAATCCGGCAAATGCATGGTTCTATACCAATGGAGTACAATTGGAAGCAGGAACAAACTATACGCTGAAATTCCAATATGCAAACAGCGGTAACACCAGATGGGTTGAAAGCATGAAAGTGAACATTGGAACTGCTGCTGATCATGTTGCAATGACAAGAAACCTGGTAGATTATCCGTCTATTACAAATGACACCCAGCTTGAATCTTCTACTACATTTACGGTAGAAACCAGTGGTGTTTATTATTTAGGTTTCAATGCCTACTCAATCACAGACAGAGCACAAATTTATGTAGACAACATCTCTGTTGATGTATCTTTATCTAACCCTGATTTTGATACTACATCCTTTAAGGCTTATCCAAACCCGGTTAAAAATATCCTGAATTTGTCTTATGACAAGAACATTACTGATGTTGCTGTGTTCAACCTTATAGGACAACAAGTCATTGCAAAAACAATAAATGATGATAAGGGACAAATTGATATGTCTGCCTTGCCATCCGGTACTTATCTGGTTAAAGTAACTGCTGATAATGCTGTAAAAACTATCAAAATAATCAAGCAAGATTAATATGATGAATTAGTTTAGGTTTCTTTTAAATCGGGTATATAACAGAATAATAAAATTAGTATTTTTTCTTTCTATGTATGCCCAATTATTAAGATCGCGGTGGTAGTAGATCTTAATACCCAAAAGCACTCCAGAAAAACCTGGAGTGCTTTCTTTTTTTAAGGATCATAATCTTACTCGTATGACTTATAATTGATATATACGATGCAATTAGGAAGTACCTTTTTTATGGCAATAATCTGTCCTCGAAGATATTCCTCATCAGAACTTTCAGAAGAAATATGAAGTTCTTTTAAATTCTGTAACTGCGATAAGGTAGGCAAATCTTCTAAAGTGATTTTCGTTTTTAAGATGTCCAGGTATTCCAAATCGGTTAATTTATTCAGATAGGGCAAACATTCGTTTGTGATGTCTTTGTGATCTCTCAAAGTAAGTTCTGAAAGAGCTGTAACTTTACTGATATGTTTTACACCTTCATTAGTAATGTTGGTGAATTTGAGATAAATCCCGTGAATTATAAGCACTCTGGAAGTGAGGTAAAATAAAAACTGATCATCTACCTCTGAGTCAATAGATTTATAGCCGCTGATTTCTAACGGAATATCAGCCAGTTTAGAAATGCCAAAGTTACATTTCCAAAAATGTTTTTCTTTTCCTCTTAAATGCACATACAACAAGTTTCGTTTACAGCAAGTTATTTACTTTAGAATTAAAAACAAAGATGACATCATACATAATAAGTGCGTATGATACAATTTGGTAACGTTTCTTCAGCCTTGATTATTTTTTCCAAAATAGTATCCTGATCCGACTCATCTTCTTCATCGTTGGGAGATACGTAAAGTTCTTTAAGATTTTTAAGATTGGTTAAGGCACCTAAATCTTCCAGTCGGATTTTAGTTTTCCAGACATCAAGATATTCAAGGTCTGTCAATTTATTTAAATAAGGCAGACAATCTTTAGTAATATTTTCATGTTTCATAAGTGTCAAGCTCTTCATTTGCTTAAAACCACTAATCAACCTCACGCCTTCGTCAGTAATTCTTGTTTCTTTTAAGTAAATATAATTAACAATAGAAACTTTTGCTGCAAGCATACCTATATATCCGTCATCAACTAATGAATCAATACTAGTAAAAGCTGACAATTCAGTAGGGATATTCTTGGAATCGGTAATATGTCCAAAGTGCCACCAAAAATATTTTTCTTGTCCTTTAAGCTTCATATTATTATGCTTTCAAATCATTTGCTTTCTTTTTCCAATACTATTTTTATATTGAACATGATTGAGCTATGATAGCAAATACCTGGATCTGTTGAAATCTAAGAGATTTCATAGAGTTTCTGAAAGAGTTCTCCAAGCTTGTCATAAATCTCATACCCGTCACTGCCTTTCATCATGATATACATAACCACCATATCTGATTTGTCTCGTGTGGTATTGCCACCCTGTACCGAAGTTACCTCTACATCCTTACCTTCTAACGTAAGTGCAAATAAAAATGCCTTATTACCTCGTTCTTTGTCAGTTTCATCATTTAAGCTAACATCAATTATATTTTTAGGATTAAAAGAATACGTAAGAGTAAGATCTTCATAACCACTTCCCCATGATGTCGTACTGGTAAATGAAACCCATCCTTTTTTACTGGCATGTTCCGAAAAATTCATGTAGGTATGCGTAATGTACATCGGACTACTATCGCTAGTCTTAATTCGGACGTTTTTTACATTTTGAAGCAGATTATTTATCTCTCTAATGATTTCAGATTTGCTTTGCGAATAAAGGTTGAATGAGCATGCAACCAATAAAATTACCACTATTTTAGCTTTCATAATGTTCGGGTTTGTTAAGTTAGATTGTTTTATAAAGAATAGGCAATATTGTAAAGACTAAAAAACTTGCTTTCATATAATGGAATTATAGCCATTACAACAAAACTAGTGTAAATACAAGCTTTGTAAAATACTCCAAAAGGAGTATTCTTCAATATTGCAAAACCTAAATCAATCCTTGGAGAATGCTTTTTTTTATAAGCTCAACAGTATTTTTGGAATCGGATTTGGCTAATATGTTCATGCGATGTTTTTTAACCGTTAGCGGACTAATAAACAATTTCTTAGCAATCTCTGTGTTATTTAACCCATCACTTAAAAGCCTTATGATGTCAATTTCACGTTTTGAAAACTCTATGATTCCGCTTTTGTTTTCAGTAAGGCTGATGTTCATAAAAGAAGGTTCACCGTATAAACCGATAAGCGATATCTTAGAAGTACTGAAGTTAGTCAGGTGGTCTAAACGGGTATGAATGTTCAGCGATTTTCCATATCCTCCATTGTCATCCATAGTCAACATCAGAGCTTGGTGGTTAAATAAGGCATATTCTCCATTATGCAATCTACCCCTGAAACAATAACTTGCTTTATAGCTCATTAATTTATCACGATCTATGTTTTCTGAAAAGAAATGCGTCAGGAAATCTTCGGCTTTTATGACAAACTCCAAATCTTCGGGGTGGATTGCCGATAATATATCATTAAATGAAGTATTTTCTGGGTCAAACCCATGCATATCATAAAGAGCCGGACTGATATGCGAAAGCGACATATCAAAAAAATCAATAATATAAAAATAAAATGGCCCGGTACTGATAATTGAATTTGTCAAATCATCAAACGAAATTTGATGCGATCGTGTCGTTCCAATAGTTCTGTTTGGAAGCCAGACATTATGAAGATTTTGTATTTCTGCACCCACATTATTGATATTTGTCAAACAAATTAACATAAAATAAATGAGAAACAAACGAGACCCGAAAACAAATATACTATCTACATTCAAGCTATTACAAAAAAATACGTTTCATACGAAACGCATTTTTATATAAACTATCTGGATAAATAACTTATTTGCATTATCAGCTAAAAATATTTGCCAGCATTTCTTTCATCAAATCACCTGGCGGCAGCCCATTGGCACCGACTCCTTTGCTTTTTACATCAATATCGCGAAGAGAAGCCACAATATGGCTCACCTTTTTCATAGGGTAATTTTTAATTGCTACATCATATTCTTTCACAAAAAAAGGATTAATGCCTAAAGCAGAAGCTACACTTTTAGGGCTACGGTCTTTCAAACCATGATATTTAAGCAATTGGATAAAAAATCCGAAAGTCTGTCCTACTGTTAGTACAAGCGGATTGTCTTTAGGGTTATCTGCAAAATATTGTGCTATCTGATAGGCTTTTTTCACATTGCGCTCGCCAATTGCCTTACGGAGTTCAAACACATTAAAATCTTTGCTGAAACCAATATTTTCTTCAATCAGTTCTGGTGTTATGGTACTTCCTTGTGGCAGTATAATGGCCAATTTGTCCAGCTCATTAGCAATCTTACTTAAGTCTGTACCCAGAAAATCAACCAGCATAGCTGCTGCTTTAGGCTCAATATTTAGTTTTTTTCCGGCAAGTACACGTTTAAGCCAGTCGCCAACCTGATTTTCATATAGTTTTTTACTTTCATAAACCAGTCCTTTCTTATCCAAAAGCTTGACCAGCTTCTTTCTTTTATCTAATGTTTTATATTTATAAGCAATAACCAAAACCGTAGTAGGCATAGGGTTTTCTGCATAGGCCTCCAACTTATCGATGCTCCGTGAAAGCTCTTGTGCTTCTCTCACAATGACTACCTGGCGCTCTGCCATCATAGGATAGCGTTTTGCAGTAGAAACAATATCATCTATAGACACGTCACGTCCGTAAAGCACGGTTTGGTTAAAACCTTTTTCTTCTTCTAAAAGAAGATTAGCCTCCATATATTCCGTGAGCTTATCGATATAGTAAGGCTCTTCACCCATTAGAAAATAAATAGGCTTTATGTTTCCGGCCTTGATATCGTTGACAATTTTTACAACCTCATCCACAGCTTTTATATTTGGTATTTATCAAAACCCAAAAATAAGGCTTTAATGGCAGAACTATCAAATAAAAATGCAATAGCTCCACGATTTAATATTCTTCTAATGGTTTAAGGATTGTAAAAAAAACAGAACTTATTGCTAAAAACAGCAATAAGTTCTAAAACCATGACAGTGTAGGTAGCTGCCAACTAAAACGATGATATTATCTGAGGTTGTGCTGTCCCTACGCTCAAAATTGTTCCCGTTTCCTCTTTTTTTAAAACATCATCTACAAATACCTGTGCTTTCAATCTCGAAGTGGCATCTGCTCCCACTCCATTCACAGTAAAATTTGCGACACTTGCATTGGCTGGTAAGGCAATTTCCGGACTTGTCCATGCAGCTCTGTCTACACCAGATACTGTAGTCAGACTATTATCATATTCATATAAAAGATGGCTGATAGTAAAACCCGAAGAAGCTTCTGCCTTCAAAATCAATTTATGCGTACCCGCAATTGGCGCAGAATCTGACCCTCCATCATCCTTGGAACAAGCCGTAAAAGCAAAGGGAATCATGGTTAAAACAAACAAACTAGTAATTTTCT
>CAZFGA010000001.1:198222-214017 GCA_964518395.1 uncultured Flavobacterium sp. | reverse complement strand
CAGATACGATGACAATTCAGTAGCTGTAAATAAGGAAAGAATGAATTTTTATCTGATTGGAGGTTATGTTTTCGATTTGAGCTCAAGCATCAAATTCAAACCGGCCTTTTTAATGAAAGCCGTGAAAGGAGCACCACTTCAGGCTGATCTTTCAGGAAACTTTCTTTTCAATGATAAGCTGACGCTTGGAGTAGCCTGGAGATGGGATGCAGCCGTGAGTGCCATGGCTGGGTTTCAGGTAACAGAAGGACTATTCGTAGGCTATGGATATGATATGGAAACGACAAAACTTTCAAACTACAATTCAGGTTCGCACGAGGTTTTCCTTCGTTTCGAATTATTCAACAGATTCAACAAAGTAACCTCTCCAAGATTCTTCTAAAAGCAGCAACTATGAAAAAACAATTATATACAGTCTTGGCAGTCTTTTCTTTATTGACTGCCCAGGCACAAGAAGCCAAGCTTGCGGCTGCAGATAAGCAGTATGAGAAATATGCTTATGTCGATGCAATCAAAACGTATGAAAGAGTAGCGGAGAAAGGATACAAATCAGTTGACCTGTTTCAAAAGCTGGGAAATGCCTATTATTTCAACGCAGAACTTGATAAAGCCAACAAATGGTATGCAGAACTTTTTGCAATGAACCAGCCGGTTGATGCCGAATATTATTACCGCTATTCGCAGACCTTGAAATCGGTAGGGGATTATACAAAGGCTAATGAAATGTTGGCACAGTTCAACCAAAAGAATGCGGCCGATTTGAGAGCGCAACTGTACACCAAGCACAAGGATTATCTTGAAGATATTAAAGCCAATTCGGGTCGATATAAGGTAGAAAACATCAACATCAACTCAGAATATTCCGATTATGGAACCGCTTTTTTTGACAACAAGCTTGTTTTTGCTTCGGCAAGAGATACAGGTGGACTTTTCAACAGAAAACACCAATGGACCAATCAGTCGTTTACTAAATTGTATGCTTCTGAAATCAGTTCGGATGGTTCGATGTTGGAACCGGAACAATTCAATACTTCCCTGAATACGAAGTTCAACGAAGCTACTCCGGTTTTTACCAAAGACGGAAAAACGGTGTACTTTACCAGAAATAACTATAACAAAGGGAAAAGAGGAAAGAACAGCGATAAGGTAACGTTATTGAAGATTTATAAAGCTAATCTTGAAAACGGAAAATGGGTAAACGTAATGGAATTGCCTTTTACAAGTGACAATTACAGTACGGCGCATCCAGCCCTTAGTGCAGACGATAAAACCTTGTATTTTGCATCAGATATGCCGGGAACTTTCGGACAATCCGATTTGTTTAAAGTGGCAATTAATGCTGATGGTAGTTTTGGAACTCCGGAAAATCTAGGCAAGCAAGTCAATACAGAAGGCCGTGAAACCTTTCCTTATGTTACAGATGAAAACGAATTGTATTTCGCTTCAGACGGACAACTTGGATTAGGAGGTTTGGATGTTTTTGTAACTCAGATCAATAAGGATGGAAGTTATGGTGAAATCAAAAATGTTGGGACACCGGTTAACGGACCAAAAGACGATTTTGCTTTTATAATCGATACCAAAACCCGATTTGGATTTTTCTCTTCTAACAGAGATGGCGGAAAAGGCTATGACGATATCTACAAATTTCAGGAAACAAGACAGCTGAAATGCGAGCAATTGCTATCAGGAAGGATTACGGACAAAGAAACCGGACTTCCTATCGCTAATGCAAGACTAACGTTGTCAGATGCTTCATTTAAGGTAATCAAAACCATTTATGCTGACCACGAAGGAAAATACAGCTTTGATGTAGAATGTGGCAATGTCTATTACGTAAAAGCGGAAAGCAAAGACTATACGCCAAACGAACTAAAAGCCATTATCCCGAAAGAATCTGGAGAAACAGACCTTTCTATCGAATTGGATAAGCCGGTTAAGCAGATTACCGTTGGAACCGATTTAGCTAAGACATTCGGCATCAAGATTATCTACTTTGACTTGGATAAGTGGAATATCCGTCCGGATGCAGCTATTGATTTAGCTAAAATCGTTGACGTGATGAAACAATACCCGAATATGAAAGTAGATGTTCGTTCTCATACGGACAGCCGCCAGACGCATAAATACAACCAGAAGCTTTCTGACCGCAGAGCAAAATCTACCATCGACTGGATGATTCAGGATGGAGTAGCCAAAGAAAGAATCACCGGTAAAGGTTATGGCGAAACCCAGTTAGTTAATAAATGTGCTGATGGTGTTGAATGTACAGAACAGGAACACCAGCAGAACAGAAGAAGCGAATTTATCATCACAGCCATGTAATGTTTAGATAGTTTTAAAGTTAAAAACCGTGCTGTAAAAAGCACGGTTTTTTTATTCAAAAATCTCAACTACATAGCGACTCAGTACCTTAGCAACTTAGCCGCTTAGCACCTTAGTCCCTCAAAGAAACTCCCAAAGTAATCTCCGCATTCAAAACCTTAGATACCGGACAAATTTGCTTAGCCTTTAAAGCAATATTTTGAAACTCTTCTTCAGAAATTCCGGGAACAACACCATTTAATTCCAAATGGATTTTAGTAATTGTTCCGTCTTCAAAAGTAAGTACGGCCTCCGTATTTAGATCGGTAGGAACATAATTCAATTCGCTTAATAAAAAGCTTAACTGCATCGTAAAACATCCGGAATGAGCCGCAGCGATTAATTCTTCAGGGTTTGTGCCAACGCCTTCTGCAAAGCGTGTTTTAAAAGATAACTGGGTGTTGTTTAGAGTTGTGCTTTGTGTACTGATGGTTCCTTTTCCTTCCATTCCTGTACCTTGCCAATTTGCGTTTGCTTTTCTTGTAAATTTCATGATTTCTAAATTTTAATTGTTATTCGTTATTTAATTATTTGCTTAGTTTTTCTTTTAGGGCATCAACGGCCTGTTTGATTGCTGCTCTTGGAGCCGGAGTTTCTGTAATTGGGTTTAGCATAACGAAGTCGTGAATCGTACCGATATATCGTGTAGCTGTAACTTTTACGCCTGCCGCATTTAGTTTTTTAGCGTAGGCTTCGCCTTCATCGCGCAATACGTCGTTTTCTGCTGTAATGACCAAGGCTTCTGGTAAATCTTTTAATTCTTCAATATCGGCTCTCAAAGGAGAAGCTGTGATCAGGTTTCTTGTAGCTTTTTCGGGTGCATAAATATTCCAGAACCAGACCATCGCATTAAGTGTAAGAAAATGCCCGTTGGCAAACTGCTGATAGGAAGCCGTATTGAAATCAGCATCGGTTACAGGATAATAAAGCAATTGGAAATCAATTTTAGGACCTTTTCTTTCTTTTGCCATAAGTGTTACGGCAATTGCCATGTTACCGCCAACGCTATCGCCACCTACAGCTAATTTTGATGCATTCAGACCAATAGAAGCGCCATTTTCTTTAATCCATTTGGTTGCAGCATAAGCTTCTTCATTAGCAATTGGGAATCGGGCTTCGGGAGCAGGAGTATAGTTTACAAAAACTACGGCAATGTTTGCTCCAACAGCCAATTCTCTTATCAGGCGGTCATGCGTAAAAGCATTTCCTAAAACCCATCCGCCACCGTGGAAGTACATTAGTACAGGAAGTTTTTCTTTAGAACCTTTCGGTTTTACAATTTGGATGGGAACAGTTTTTCCGTCTTGAGTAATCGTCTTATTTTCAATATCGGCAGGCAATTTTTTATAATCTCCAGTCTGCGCACTGATTAGTACTTTTCGGGCATCTTCGATAGAAAGCTCATAAAGTTGTGGACCTGAATTTCCGTGAACGGCTTTTAAGAATTCACGAGTGTTTTTTTCGATACTGTAGCTACCTGCTAATGATGGATCGATTTGACTTACTGCCAGTGTTGCATTTAATAAGCTAACAACTGCTATTGCTAATTTTTTCATGATGTAAATTATTACGTTATAATTGTTTTGTTTTGATTGGACAAATTTATAGCGGGGTTAATCATAAATCAAATTGATAATTTTTTATATTTATAAAATAAAATTATAATGTATGACTATCCAACAATTAAAATATATTGTAGCATTAGATGAAGAGCGCCATTTTGCAAGGGCTGCAGAAGTCTGTAGTGTTACCCAGCCCGGACTTACCATTCAGCTGAAAAATCTCGAAGAAGAAATAGGAATTAAAATTTTTGATCGTACAAAAGTGCCATTAACGCCTACAAAACTCGGAACACAGATAATTGCAAGAGCGAAAAAGATATTACGTGAAGTCAATGAAATCCGTGATTTTGTAATCAATGAGAAAAATGATCTTGAAGGAGAAGTAAAGTTGGGAGTGATATCTACACTTTCGCCCTACCTGATACCGTTATTTATAAAGTCAATGAAAGAAGCCGCACCAAAAATGCATTTTGTTATCCGCGAAGCTTCAACCGGTCAGTTAATGCATGACATTGAGACAGGAGCATTAGATGTGGCACTCATGGCAACCCCCACAGGAAATCCGAATTTGAAAGAACACCATGTTTTCAACGAACCTTTTGTAGCCTATCTTAACGAAAACCATCCTTTTGTTGGTAGAGATTTTTACGAACTCCAGGCTAGCGATAAACCGGAACTCTTGCTGCTGCAAAACGAATACTGCTATAATGCCCAACTTCTCGATATATGTGATATAAAGGAAGACCGTAAAATAAGTGAACAGTTCTCCTATGATATCAGTTCTATAGAGACGCTAAAAAACTTAGTTCGTGCACAGCTCGGTTTTGCTATATTGCCTGAACTCTCCATACTTAATGAAAATGAAAAACATTTGTTCAAACCATTTAAAGAACCTAAGCCCATCCGTGAAATCAGTTTGGTTGTTTCAGATACATTTTCGAAAAAATTGCTGCTGGAAAAAATGAGTCGGGCTATATGGGAATGCCTCCCGGATACGCTTAGGAAAGATTTCAATTATCGTAAGATCCAATGGAATGATTCGCCTTATTTTATCAATGCTACTAAGGGATTTATGTAAAGTAAAATAAGATAAAGTATCTTTATTATCTTTGCGACTCTGCGCCTTTGCGCGAAAAATAATTGCTCGCAAAAGCGCAGAGCCGCAATACTTTGATGTAGAGTCTCCGACAGTTAACTGACATAAAATAAAAAAGCTCCTAATGGGAGCTTTATATAATGGTGAAATCAATTTGCATTAACGGGAAATGAAATCTTCTGCATCTGTAAACTGTGACTTAAAAGCGGTGACCTTATCTTTTAGGCTGTCGGTCTTGCAATTTAGTTTGAACGCATAAAAACTAAGCTGTCCGTGATTTGGAAATTCTTTGTCCAGTTCTGATTCAATATTGAGTATATAGTTCAGTGCCTGCTTTTTGACATAGCCCCAAAGTTCTCTGATTTTTGCTTTTGTGAAAGATTCTTTATGATTGGCCCCAAAAGCTTCACTGATGCACTTCTCAGCAATCTCTTTGAAAAAGGGTTCATCTGGAAAAGAGTACTTATAATATCGGTCGGCGTATACCTTAAATTTGCGCATAACGCTTTGTACTACTGAAACGCCATTGTCCAGAGCATGTGTCTTATTATATTCCATAACGTTCACCCTTGTGGTAAAAGGGATTTTTTTGTAATTTTAAGTAATAGATTAGGGTTCTACAAACTTACTTTAAAATTTGTTCTTTATCAAATTAAAGGACTTAAAATAGGTTAAAAAAAAGCCTAATTTAGACTGATTTCAGTCAAGTTATGGAAATTATTTAGATGGTTTTAGAGATTCTGTAAGATTTTTCTTTTTATACTTGGTGTCGAATAGCTTTTTGATTTTATTACTTACAAGAGATGCCTTTACATTAATAACCCTTCCATTGTTAAAATGAAATTCATACTCGTCAATTAGCTTTTCAATTTTGTACACCTGATCCATATTGTATACGACATCTTCGTACCTTTTTGGTTTGATGAAATTCATGTTGTGGTATTTAAGTAACTTAAGAAACGGAAATTTAATTACGGGAATTATCTTTTCAGGGCAAAATGCGCCTTAAATTCTCTATTAACCCCGTCACGACTCTTATAAAGCAATTTAAACCAGTAATCCGTTGCAGGCAGTGCATGGCCGTTATAAGTACCATCCCATCCTGCCGACGAAGGAAAAATTTGCTTGATTAGTTTTCCATAGCGGTCAAAAATATAGATTGTAGCCTCTGGCTGATTGGCAAGTCCGTCTATGTTCCATGTATCATTATAACCATCTGCATTAGGCGTAAAATAATAAGGATAATTCAAAGCATATACAGTAAGCGTAATCAATCCGCATCCTTGGGTATCTCTAACGGTAATCTCATATTCGCCTTCGTAAATATTCGTAAACTGATTGCTTGTTTGCGGCGGACCTCCATTTAGTTGAAATTCATATTGCCCTGAACCACCCGTAACGTTAACCGTGATAATCTGATTTTTATTAAAATCTCTTCCTACAGTAGCTTCTGCTATTGCAATAGATGAAGTGCCTACGGTTGCTGTTGCCGTTGCCGTGCATCCGGTAACTAAATTAGTAACAACTACCTCATAGGTTCCGGGTTCGGTTGCAACATGCGTATTGGTTGTTGTAGGAAGAACCGTGCTGTTTCGAGTCCATACAAAACTATGGTTGGCATTAGGAATCTGGGTATACAGATTGACATTAGAAATAAAAGCACCTGTCTGGTTGTCAACACAGATAAAACCATCTTTAAGAATCGGTTTTGGTGGTAAGGTTACTGTTATAGGCTTTCTAACCGAAGTAGTACAAGTGCCATTGTTTACAGTATAGATAATCATGACAGATCCTGCGCTAACTCCGGTAACATTTCCGGTTGCATCAACTGTTGCTATATTGGTATTGTTACTTGACCACGTTCCGCCCGGAGTAGTATGAGAAAGCAGTATGCTATTTGTGATACACACTGCACCAGGGCCTGTAATGGCTGGTAATATCAAACTGTTAATAGTAACGTTCAGGGTAGTTGGTGTAGCACATTGTCCGGCATTAGGTGTAAACACATAACTTCCGCTTGCTGTATTGCTTATCGTGGCCGGACTCCATGTTCCTGTAATTCCGTTAGGAGATGTTGCTTGTAGTACCGGTACTGTATCACTGCTGCAGAAAGTCAATGCAGTTGGGAAATCTGGCAAAATAGGATTAGTGACTGTTACGGCTAAAGTTGCCGTTGTAGCACATTGTCCCGCATTAGGTGTAAACACATAGCTTCCGCTAGTCGTGTTGCTTATGGTTGCAGGACTCCATGTTCCTGTAATTCCGTTTGGAGAAGTCGTATTCAAAGCAGGAGTCGTACTTCCATTACAGATTGTCATTGCTGTCTGGAAATTTGGTACAGTTCGATGTGTGATGGTCACTCTCAAAGTCATAGTAGTAGCACATTGACCTGCATTTGGAGTGAATACATAATTTCCACTCGCCGTATTACTTATCGTAGCCGGACTCCAGGTACCTGTAATCCCGTTAGGAGAAGTTGCCTGTAATGCAGGAACTGTTTCACCATTACAGAAAGTCAGTGTAGTAGGGAAGTCAGGCGTGATATTGTTATTGATAGTTACATTTAGTATGGCTGTTGTAGCACACTGTCCTGCGTTTGGTGTAAATACATAACTTCCGCTGGCCGTATTGCTTATCGTGGCCGGACTCCATGTTCCCGTAATTCCGTTAGGCGAAGTCGCCTGTAATGCCGGAATAGTAGCTCCGTTACAGTAATTCAACGCTGTTGGGAAATTTGGCGTGATATTGTTATTGATAGTCACATTCAAGGTAGCCGTAGTAGCACATTGTCCCGCATTTGGGGTGAACACGTAGCTTCCGCTGGCTGTGTTGCTAATAGTTGCCGGACTCCATGTTCCCGTGATTCCATTTGGAGAAGTCGCCTGTAATGCCGGGATAGTTGCTCCGTTACAATAGTTCAACGTTGTAGGGAAATCGGGTGTGATATTGTTATTGATAGTTACGTTCAATGTAGCCGTTGTGGCACATTGTCCCGCATTTGGAGTAAACACATAACTTCCGCTGGCTGTGTTGCTAATGGTTGCAGGACTCCATGTTCCCGTGATTCCATTTGGAGAAGTCGCCTGTAATGCAGGAACCGTAGCTCCGTTACAGAAGTTCAATGTTGTAGGAAAGTCTGGAATAATATTGTTATTGATAGTCACGTTCAGCGTAGCTGTTGTAGCGCATTGTCCTGCATCTGGTGTAAACAGATAGCTTCCGCTAGCCGTGTTACTTATTGTACCCGGACTCCATATACCCGTAATTCCGTTTGGTGAAGTCGTATTTAAGAATGGTATTCCGTCACCATGACAGAAAGATAAGGCGGTTGCAAAATCAGGCGTGATGCTGTTTGTAACGGTTACATTTACTGTTGCTGTAGTCGCACATTGCCCTGCATCTGGCGTAAACAGATAGCTTCCGCTAGCCATATTGCTTATCGTTGCCGGACTCCATGTTCCTGTGACTCCGTTTGGAGAAGTCGCATTTAAAGTTGGAGCGGTGCTTCCTGTACAGATAACCAAAGAAGGAGTAAAGTCTGGTGTGACATTGTTATTGATTGTTACACTTAGCGTAGCTGTTGTAGCGCATTGTCCTGCGCTTGGCGTAAACAGATAGCTTCCACTGGTCGTGTTGCTAATAATTGCAGGTGTCCAGGTTCCGGTAATTCCGTTAGGAGAAGTTGCCTGTAATGCCGGCACTACAGCTCCATTACAGAATGCTAATGCAGTTGGAAAGTCCGGTGAGATATTGTTATTGATAGTTACGTTTAAGGTAGCAGTCGTTGCACATTGTCCTGCGTTTGGCGTAAACAGATAGCTTCCGCTGGCGGTATTGCTTATCGTGGCAGGACTCCAGGTTCCTGTGATTCCGTTAGGAGAAGTTGCCTGCAATGCAGGAACTGTAGCTCCGTTACAGAAGTTCAATGTTGTAGGGAAATCCGGTGTGATATTGTTGTTGATGGTTACGTTCAATGTAGCTGTTGTAGCACATTGTCCCGCGTTTGGCGTAAACAGATAGCTTCCGTTGGCGGTATTGCTTATCGTGGCAGGACTCCATGTTCCGGTAATTCCGTTAGGAGAAGTTGCCTGCAATGCAGGAACTGTAGCTCCGTTACAGAAGTTCAATGTTGTAGGGAAATCCGGTGTGATATTGTTGTTGATGGTCACATTCAAGGTAGCCGTTGTGGCGCATTGTCCTGCATCAGGCGTAAACATATAGCTTCCGCTAGCCGTGTTGCTTATCGTGGCAGGACTCCATGTTCCCGTAATCCCGTTAGGAGAAGCTGCATTCAAAGCAGGAACCGTAGCTCCATTACAGAAGTTTAATGTTGTAGGGAAATTCGGTGTAATGTTGTTATTGATGGTTACGCTTAAGGCGACATTTGAAGAACATTGTCCCGCGTTTGGTGTAAATACATAGTTTCCGCTAGCCGTATTGCTTATTGTGGTAGGGCTCCAGGTTCCCGTGATTCCGTTAGGAGAAGTTGCATTCAAAGAAGGAACTGTAGCTCCGTTGCAAAAAGCCAATGTCGTTGGAAAATCCGGTGTTATGTTAGTATCAATAGTCACATTCAAAGTGGTTGTTGTAGCACATTGTCCTGCATCTGGCGTAAATACATAACTTCCGCTGGCGGTATTGCTTATCGTGGCAGGGCTCCATGTTCCTGTGATTCCGTTTGGAGAAGTTGCCTGCAATGCAGGAATTGTAGCTCCATTACAAAATGCCAATGCAGTAGGAAAGTCCGGCGTGATATTGTTATTTATAGTTACATTTAAGGTTGTTGGGACCGCACACTGTCCAGTGTTTGGCGTAAACACATAACTTCCGCTGGCTGTATTGCTTATGGCTGTAGGATTCCATGTTCCTGCGATTCCGTTAGGAGAAGTTGTATTTAATACAGGAACTGTAGCTCCGTTACAAAATGTCAACGTGGTAGGGAAATCGGGTGTGATTGTATTGGTTATGGCCACATTCAATGTTACATTGGTTGCGCATTGTCCGGCATCTGGCGTAAACACATAGTTTCCACTTGCCGTATTGCTTATTGTGGCAGGATTCCATGTTCCTGTGATTCCGTTAGGTGATGCAGCATTCAAGGCCGGAGCAGTAGCTCCTGAGCACAAAGTGAGGGTTGTTGCAAAATCAGGAGTAATGCTGCTCGAAATAGTAACATTCAATGTAACGCTAGGGGAACATAATCCTGCTGTTGGCGTAAATACGTAGCTTCCGCTAGCCGTATTGCTGATGGCTGCAGGACTCCATGTACCTGTAACTCCATTAGGCGAAGTGTTACTAAGTGCGGGTATAGTTGCACCCGTACAGTAGGTCAACGATGTTGGGAAATCAGGAACCGTTGACGGATTTACTTCCAACTGTGCTGCATTACTAACTAAAGTATGTTGTATAGAAGTAACCTGGCAATAATATTGGCTATCATCAAGCGTCAGAGGTGCCGGAGTGATGGTAAGTGTATTGGTGTTCGCTCCTGAAAATGGTGCCGTATTGGTAATATTGATCCAGTTTCCGGTTGCATCAAGTCTTTTCCATTGAAAAGTAAAGCCTGTACTGTTTGCAAGAGAAGCCGTATAAGTAACCGTATTGTTTTCACAAATAACTCTGGTTGTCGGGTTTGATAAGGTTGGTGGAGTAGGATTGCTTACATTATGAATTCCGATATTGGCACAGCTTTCGGAGGTTTGGGTATTCCAATCACTGCCATTAAAAACAGGTTTTGGAGCTACCGCATTTGGATTTCGGATAACAGAATACCCTACGTTGTTTGGAGCGTGCACATTATCGATAACAACTCCACCTTTAAGCAATTCAAATTCATCATTGGCATTAAATCCGGTAGGATAGGTCTGATTGGAAGTAATACCGCAAGGAATAGTACCGGTTCCAATTCCGATTAAGAAAATTCCTCCCGGAGGTATGGAACCACTCAATACAATCGTATAAAAAGTAGAACCGCCAATATCGCCATATCTTCGGATGGTGTATCCGGCAAGATTGACAGTAGAAGCTGTTCCGTTATATATTTCTATGACTCCGCCGTCACCCACCTGCGCATCATAAAGTTCGGAGATATAGATATCACTTGAATAATTTCCGACACTGGTTGTCGAAATCTTGGTAAAATTGCCTGTAGAAAATCCTTCGCATCCATTTGTTGTAACACTAATGAGACCTGAAGCATTCCCGGCAGGGACATAAGCCTTGATAACCGTATTGGAAACTACGGTAAAGCTCGTTGCCGGAATACCGTTAAATGTTACGGCAGAAGTTCCGCTGCCATTTGTAAAGCCATTACCGTTGATGGTAACTAATGTATTTTGTGGTCCTGAAGCAGGCGTAAAAGAAGTAATAGTTGGAGCCGTACAATTGGAAGTTACGCTTCCGTTTAATGTAAAATCATCCAAACGAAACGTGCCATTTCCGGTAGATCCGGTAAGCGAAATCACTACAGTAACCGTTCCGGTAAGTCCGGAAACTGTATTTGCAACGTTGGTTGTTCCTATGGCAGCGCCTGTAGCATCGATAGTACCGTTTCCAACATTGATACCGTTTATGGTCATCGACCAGTTTTGTGGTCCGAAATTACTTCTCTGTCTCCAGAAATCGAATGAGGTAATGTTTGCCTGAAAGTTTGCCGCCACGTTAAATGTCAGCGTAATAGTAGCATTTGTTGACGTAGTAAGACGTAGGGCCTCTCCTGTAGCTCCCGCCGTACTTGTCCAGGTATTAAGGCTGTTACTCCATGAAGAACCTGACAAACGCGTATTTAAAGTTGTTGGTGCTACCGTGTAAGGATGCGCCGAAATTGTTGCTGTGCCAAAATTATGATAATAAATCTGCGCCGTAGTATCGGATATGCTCATCAAAAAAAACAGGACCAAAAATAAAAGGGTATTTTTTTTGACAGTATTGCTAAAGTTTTTTGACATAGTATGGGAGATTAGCATTATTTCAAAACCTACGAAAAGTAATGTTTGTTCTACTTTAGCAGGATTGGTTTTCTTTGTTAAATGTTTAATAAACAGCTGCTTAATTGTTTTTATCGTTGTCTGTTGAGGTAAACCCATCCAGTTATCGTTTGTCCGTCACTTTTGCTGATAGCATAATAATAGGTTGCATCCGGCAGTTCTTTTCCGTCATCAGATTGTCCTTTCCATTGGTTGGTATAGTTCTTATATCCATATACTTTCACACCATATCGGTTGAAAATAGTCAGTTCTTTTACGCCTAAACCACTTAGGTCAAATTCGTCATTCTTACCATCGTTGTTAGGAGATATTCCTTTTGGGATACTGCAAAAAATACCATAAACGATTTCTTCTCGTGTTAATGTGCAACCCTGGGCTGTAGTAACCTCTACGCTATACGTTATTGGGAATTCTTCTTCAACAGGAGTAGAGTGCAATAATTCGGTTACGTTTAGAGACGAATCGGTTCCTACTCGGATGCCCTGACTGTTTTTCCATTCATAATCGGCATCGTTAATATCAAAATCAGACAGAGGAGCTATGGTCAACATGTAGTTTCCGCCTTCGCATCCGCTTTCAATTTTAAAGTCAATTTGTCCTACCGTTACGTTTAATATTACATTCGATGCACATTGACCTGCATTTGGAGTAAAGACATAGCTTGCGCTTGTTGTATTATTGATAGTAGCCGGATTCCAGGTTCCCGTGATTCCATTTGGAGATGTTGTGGCCAAAGCCGGTATGCCATCTCCATTACACAATGACAATTCAGTTGCGAAATTTGGAATGATGCTATTGGTAATGGTTACGTTTAAAGTTGTACTTGTTCCACACTGTCCTGCATTAGGTGTGAATACATAGCTTCCGCTTGCGGTATTGCTTACAACTGCCGGATTCCAGGTTCCTGTGATTCCATTTGGAGAAGTAGTGTTTAATACGGGTGCCGTAGTTCCAGAACATAAGGAAAGCGCAGTAGGGAAACTTGGTGTGATGCTGGTTGCTACGGTCACGTTTAACGTTATGTTTGTAGCACATTGTCCCGTAGTAGGAGTAAACACATAACTTCCGCTGGTTGTATTGCTGACAACCGCCGGATTCCATGTTCCTGTGATTCCGTTTGGTGAGGTTGTGTTTAGAGTAGGAGCCGTACTTCCGGTACATATTGAAAGTGCCGTAGGGAAGCTAGGAGTGATACTGTTTGTTACGGTCACGCTCAAGGTTACATTTGTAGCACATTGTCCTGCATTTGGAGTAAACACGTAACTTCCACTTGCCGTATTGCTGATAACCGGCGGATTCCAGATTCCTGTAATTCCGTTTGGCGAAGTAGTATTTAATACTGGTGCCGTACTTCCGGTGCATAATGAAAGTGTAGTAGGAAAGTTAGGCGTAATGCTATTAGATACGGTTACGTTCAAAGTTACATTTGAAGCACATTGCCCTGCATTTGGTGTAAATACATAACTTCCATTAGCAGTATTGCTAACAACCGCCGGATTCCATGTTCCTGTGATTCCGTTTGGTGAGGTTGTATTTAGAGTAGGAGCCGTACTTCCGGTACATATTGAAAGTGCCGTAGGGAAGCTAGGAGTGATACTGTTTGTTACGGTCACGCTCAAGGTTACATTTGTAGCACATTGTCCTGCATTTGGAGTAAACACGTAACTTCCACTTGCCGTATTGCTGATAACCGGCGGATTCCAGATTCCTGTAATTCCGTTTGGCGAAGTAGTATTTAATACTGGTGCCGTACTTCCGGTGCATAATGAAAGTGTAGTAGGAAAGTTAGGCGTAATGCTATTAGATACGGTTACGTTCAAAGTTACATTCGAAGCACATTGTCCAGCATTTGGAGTAAACACATAGCTTCCGCCTGTGGTATTGCTAACAACCGCCGGGTTCCAGGTTCCTGTAATTCCGTTTGGTGAGGTTGTATTTAAAGTAGGAGCGGTACTTCCTGTGCATATTGAAAGTGCTGTTGGAAAGTTAGGTATAATGCTGTTGGAAACAGTCACGCTTAAAGTTACACTAGTTGCACACTGTCCTGCATTTGGAGTAAATACGTAGTTTCCGCTTGTAGTATTGCTAACAACTGCCGGGCTCCATGTTCCAGGAATACCGTTAGGCGAAGTGTTGTTTAACACCGGAGCTGTGCTACCAGTACATATAGAAAGCGCAGTAGGAAAATTAGGCGTCGTACTATTGGTTATTGTAAGATTGATGGTGTCTCTGATTTCAAGGTTACAGCTGTTTATTGCGGTTAGGGTAATAGTAACAACTGTTCCTGCTTGAGAAGCGGTTGAGGTGTAAGTTGTGGCCAAGCTGTTAGGAGTAGAAAAAGTCCCGCTAGGTGCTGACCATCTTACTGATTGATAGCCTTGAGCAATTCCGTTCAAAGAAATTGTAGTTCCGGCACAAGCCGACATAGTTGCAGGTCCTGCATCAACCGTAAATGGAGGTACGGGTGCGGAACAGCCATTATTGATATAGGTTGCCGCTCCGGCAGGAGTATACTGTACAATAGCGCCATCGGCAGCAACAGTATTACCGTTAGTATCGATTAGGAGGGCACGATCATACGAAACAGTATCAGAGCAGGAACCAAAAGAAATAGTCAGTGTCCTGATTCCGGTTCCGGAATTGGCAAAATGTCCCGAGGCTGTAGTCGGGTTATTTTGAAAAATGATATAAACGTTATCGGTTAAGGCTCCAAATGAATTCAGGTCTGTATCAAAATTGTGACTGGTAACTAAAATCACACTGGCATTGGCTGGTAAAACTCCGCCTGTAGGTTCTATTAATTGACCACATCCGCCGGCATCAAGAATATCTGCATTAAGAGTTGCTACTTTTGCAGCAGTGGTAGAATTTCGTATAAGCCCCTGCCATGGATTGTTTGGCCAGGACACACTCATATTGCTTGTATTTATAGCGGTGTTGCCCACTTTAAATCGTACCATTTCATTCAATCCTTCCTGTACACCGCAAGCATCGACTAAGATACTTTCGATTTGAAAACATTGAGAAAAAGAGTCTTGGTAAGACATAAGAGCCAGAACAGCTATAGCCAGAAAATGTTTGAACTTTTGTAATTTCATTTGAGTCAGTTTAAAACCGGCGCAATCTAGGATTGGCAGATTAACTGAAGCCTTTGTTTGAATTATAAAAATGTTATGTTGGCGCCAGTCAATGTTATGATTTCATTTATTTTATGTTAACTGTATAGAAAAGCCTGCTGGGTTAGCAGGCTTTTTTTAAGAAATTGTTTTCTATTATTTCTTTAAGATTTTGAAAGTTTTTTGTGCTTTTCCGGATGAAACCCTAACAAGATATGCTCCGGTTTCTACATCGGATAAGTTGATGGTTACCTGAGTATTATTTGGTGCCTTGTCCATTATTTTTTGTCCTAATAGATTGAAAACTTCAACAGAATGAATGTTCTCTGTATAAGAAATAGATAATAAATCGGTTACAGGATTTGGATAAGCCTTAAGGTCTTTAAGGTCAAATTCTGGTTTGCTTAACATCATTGAAACAGTTACTGCTAATGGGTTGCTGCTACATCCATTAATTGTCTGTACAGCATAATAGGTTGCTCCGTCAACAAGTGGTTCGTTCAGTCCTAATTCTGGAGTTCCGTTTTCGGCTGCTGTTTCAGTAGCAAACCATTTCAGATTTGTTCCGGTAACTTCCAGAACAGCTAATGTTTCGCCTTCAATGAAATCCTGATTTTCATCGCCGTTTGGCAGAGAAACAGAATTTAAAGTTACAGAAGTCAGTGTTCTGG
>CAZFGA010000001.1:0-198122 GCA_964518395.1 uncultured Flavobacterium sp. | reverse complement strand
CACTTTCGCATCCGTCAATAGTTATAGTTGCATAGTAATCACCCGTTGCCAATGCCTCGGTTGATAATAAGGCAGTGCCCCCTGTTGGAGCATCATACCATTGAATACCTGTAGTATTTGGCAATAGTTCGCTCACGGTTGCAGCATTGCAGAAAGTCTGCGCTGTTGTGGTTGGAGCCGTAACGGTATTTAAGGTAACAGAAGTCAATGTCCTTGCACTTTCGCATCCGTCAATAGTTATAGTTGCATAGTAATCACCCGTTGCCAATGCTTCGGTTGATAATAAGGCAGTGCCTCCTGTTGGAGCATCATACCATTGAATACCAGATGTATTCGGGAATAGTTCGCTCACAGTTGCAGCATTACAGAAAGTCTGCGCTGTTGTTGTTGGGGCTTCGGTTTGGTTAACCGTAATTGTCGCAATGGCTGAATTGGCTTCTGCGCATGGTGCATTTTGTACGATAGCACGGTAATATGTGGTTTCTGAAAGATTGGTATAATCTAAGGTTGTAGCAGTATTTTGAATATCGGTAATAGTACCACTAAAATCAGCTACGCTTGAAGATTGCCATTTTACAACACTTCCTAAATGATTTTCTAAGGTAAGTGTTCCGTTGTTTGTTCCGAAACACACCGTTGTGCTTCCCGATATTGTTCCACCATTGCTGGCTTCCGCTATAGTAACGGTTGCGTTTCCGCTGATGTCTGCAGTTTGAGCGACACAATTAGCATCTTCAACAGCAGTTACCGTATAGGATTTTGTTTCTGCAACAGTTACCGTAAAAGTATAAGGCGATGTTTGGATATTGGTAATTGGGAAAGTTGAAGTTCCATCGGTATACGTAAGAGTCCAAGGAGCTGTTCCTGTCAAAGCAATGCTAAGATCAGATGAAACCGATCCTGCACAAATTGACTGATCGCCGCTTATTGCTGCTGTTGGTCTCGGATTGATAACCAAAAGTGTGCTTATTCCTGTTAGTGTGCTTTCGCAATTTGGCGTAACATCGGTTCTGGTAATAGAAGTTATTTCTAGAGCAAGGCCATTATCTGTAGCTAAAATTGGCACTTCAAAACTGGATTCTCCAGAAGCGTTAGCTATAATTCCGGTAATAGTTACAGCTGTTCCTCCGGCAATAGTATAGGTAATATCTGAAGTACTGCTTGCAATTAAGCCGGTCAGGTTGATAACAGCGTTGCCGTTGGTTCCGCATAAAGCCGTAGTAGTTGCGGCAGTTACAGTAGGAGAAGGATATACTGTTACTACAACCGAATTATTTGTGGTAAGCGTATTAGGGCAAGATGCCACATCTGTTCTCTCGATGGTTCCTATAACTAAAGATTGTCCGTTATTACTGTAAGGAAGGCTTACCGTAAAACTTGCATTACCGCTTACATCGGAAATAATGCCTGCAACGTTTTGAGCACTACCGCTATTAATGCTGTAGCTGATAGAAGAAGTCGATTCTGGAATCAGTCCTGTCAGGTTGATTGTGGTTGCACCTCCACTACACATGATGTTGGATTGTGTAACTCCGGAAAGTGTTGCTGCTCCTGTAACTGTAATATTATGTCCGTTATCGTTATTACTAAAAGTAAATGGATCTTCATTATAAACTCTTACTCGGTAATTAGAACCTGGAGTTATATCGGCAGGAATGGTTACTGTTATAGGACTGGTAGCAGATACTCCTAGGATATTGGTTGGTGTTGTTGGGAAAGTTCCATCAGCATTGGAAAGCTGTGCATAAAAATTGGTACTGTTAAAGTTCCCTGCCGGTGTAAAATCCAAATCAAACGTATTGCTGATTCCGTTACAGTAAGGCCCGTAAGGCTCATCGTCAACAACAATAGAGCTTACTGCCGGAATACCAACTCCATTAACGGCAACTAATTTGTCGCTAGCTCCCGGTGATGAAAAAACGATATTTCCTGAAGCTGGTCCCACCGCTGTAGGGCTAAAACGAACCCAAACTTGTATGTTATTCAATGTGCCACCAACCGGACTGATGTCAGTACCCGGATACCAGTTGATGCCATCTGTGCTGATTTCAAATCCTGCCGGAGCCAGAATACTTACATCGTCCGTAAGTCCAACACCATTAAATGTAAAGCTTGTTGGCGATGAACTGTTTCCTACCATGACATCTCCAAAAGAAGCCAATGTTGTAGTTGAAGGAGTGATCAAAGGATTTACGGCAGCAACAACGCTGCCATCAATCTTTAACGAGTTTGTTCCACCAGTGATGTAATAGTTTCCTGTCGAACCTTGTGGAATAATTCTGAATTTAACGACTACACCCGCTGCAATATTCTGCAAAGCGCTGATTCCTGCAAGAGAAACCGAGTTAGGCGTTCCGGTAGTACCACTTGTTGATGAGGTTGACCAAGAGGCTACGCTGGTAAAAGGACCACCGCCTATAGAATAATAAACAACACATCCGGATGGACCCGAATTGGATCTTCGGGTTGCTGTAGAGATAGAGCTAAGGCTTACCTTATAGCCTGCAGCCGCCTGGAAAGTAAAATAAAAACTGTTGGAGTCGGATTGGGCTGTTGACCAACCTCCGGAACCTCCCCAGCAGCCTCCGGCTGCATTACCTCCGGTTGCAATACCGGAACCTCGGATAAGTCCGGAAGTTTGCAGATTGGCGTTTCGGGTGGCCGGCGTCCAGGGACTGGTACCAAATCCACCACCGGTATTGTTAGCATCCCAAGCTAGAATCTGAGCATGATTTGTAGCGGAATAAAGTAGGAAAAGAATAAAAAGAAATGGGAGAATGAATTTTTTGTGTAAAAGTGTATTCATAGGGCTGTAATTTTGAGGAATCTGTTTTTTGTTTGTTCATTTACAGATACATACAAAGATTGTCAATATATTGCCGCTGGACTTTACGTAGGTGTTTTATTACTGTAAAATCAAAATTATGATTGTGTTACCTACATCAATTAAAATTTAATTGCTTTTCTGAAGCCTATTTTTAATGGAAGAAGGAAAAAAAATAGTATCTGAGCTACTAAGCACCTTGGCGCCTTAAGTACCTCTTTAATCCCGACTTAGTTAAATGAAATGAGATATGAAAAGTTTCAATAGTTCTCTCTTTTACAATAGAACACATAAACTTAGCAACTCAGCAGCTCACAACCTTAGCATCTCCTAAAAACTAAAAAAAAACGGCTGTAGAAATTACAGCCGTTTTTTACTACTATTCTTTAAAAGAAATTTATGCTTCTTTGGTTCTGCTTTTCATCAATCGGTAGCCTAAACAGACTCCCGCTAAAAGCATAGGAACAATATAGTCGTTGATTGGTGCTGAAGGAACGTCTTGCGTATCATCGTCAAAATCTTCCTGGGCATTCATGTTCTGAACTCCAGCCGACAGCATCAGGATTATAAGTAATGTTTTGAAGTTTTTCATCTTGATAGGGATTTATTTTACTGCAATTTTTTGTTTAACCGAGCTAGTGCCGTTAGATACCTGAAGAATGTAGATTCCTTTGCTTAATTGCAATGATGGGTTTACGGTTATGATGCTTGAGTTTTCTGCGTTAGTCTTGTAGATTTCCTGTCCAACAAGGTTGAATAGCGTGATAGCTACTTTTCCGGTAACGTTGTTTGGTAATGCAATGTTGAACTGGTTGTTCTGGATTGGATTAGGATATACTTTTACAGTACTGCTGTTCCATTCTCCATTTCCTAAAGCAGCAGAACGGAATACTACTTTGAAACGATCGCTTCCGTAAGAGTTAGCTTCTGATGTTGTAGCAAAATTTACTGAATTAACTCCTGATAGGTTCAACTGTGTTTCTGTATTAGCAAATTGATCGATAAGATACGCTTCCATGTCTTGAGGGAAGTTAGCTGCATTGATTTTGAAAGTATATGATTTTCCAGCTGTGAATTGAAGTGTTTTTACTTGTAATTCATCGTCTGCCATAACAGGAGCCAAAGCATCGATAGCTACTATTTTACCGTTTCTTCCAAAAGCTAAGTGTTCGCCTGAACCGTAAAGTTTTTCAACATCACCCAATCCAAAAGCATTATCATAGTTGCTTCCAAATACGGCAATTGTACCGTCGATAGGATAAGTTTCAGTTTCATTAGCATCATATACAGCAATACGGAATACTGATTTTTCTTCTATAGCGTTGGTTCTGAAAACATTTGTAAACTGGGAAGCTTTGTTGCTTTCTTCAAAAGTTACAACACCGGCTACGCCTGATACTGAATTTTTTACGAAAAATGCCTGACCTGGCTGAAGGTATTGGTTAACAGCTGATTCTGGCAAGTTATTGCTTCCAACAGTCTGGCTATAGGCTACATAACGACCTCTTTGTGCAGAAGTACCCATATTCGGGTCCCATGCATAATATACATCTTCTACACCCGCTTTAGTTACGGCATGCCAATCTACCGGGCTTACGTATGGATTTCCGATTAAGCTATAACCATTAGTTGTAGCATTTTCAGTAGCATTGATGGCTGGAGTACTCGCAGCATCAAAAACAACTTGTCCGGTTTTTAAAGTTCCTTTTGCGGATAAGGTCACGGCTGCATTCATATCAGCTGCTGAAACCTGTCCTAAGTCTACATTTCGGTCACCACGAACCAAAATTCTGTAACCGTTTCCGGCCACTAAATTAGTAGCATCAGTATTTGCAATCGCACTCCATCCGCTACCAGAAACAGTATTGTTGTTGTATACATACATTGATGGATTTCCTGTCAAAGTAGTATCGAATCCGTTTGCGCCTGTATCAGAACCTGTGATATGAGTTCCGGTTTGCCAGTTATTGCTGATAAAATTGGTAGTAGTAACTCCCGGAGTTAAGAATCTGAAAGCACGTTTTCCTTGTGCAATGTAACGTTCTACGGTAACTTCTCCTGTAATAGAACCAGTTACAGCAGCTATTCGTGCAGAACCAGTAGTTGTTGATTTCAATATTAGATTACCATTAGTTGCTAAACTTCCTGATTGTACATCAAGAACACCTGTTAGGTTAGTCGTACCACCTAATGTTAATCCAGCAGTATTATTTAGGGTTAATTTCTGGATCGTATTGTTTACAAAAAAGTTAGCTGGAAGTAACTGTGCTGTAGTACCTGAAAAAGTAATGTCACCTGCGGCAGCATCAATAGTTCCGCCTGTTTTAGATAATGTTTCTTTCACCTCCAAACCGTTAGCACCAATAACAACTGTACCAGAAGTAACGCTTAGGTTTTTAGATACAATAGGGCCTTGTGGTGCTGAAGTATTTGTATTGTAGTTTCCGCTGATAATAGCGTCAATTGTAGCAGTTGGGTTTCCGTTACTCCATGCTGAACCGTTCCATGTAGTAGAAGTAATCACTCCTGTTCCTGAAACGGAGATGCCCTGATTAGATGCTCCTGAAGTAGCCACCGTAATAGAACCAGATTTAGATCCTGTACTTTGAGGTGAGAAACGTACATAAAGCGGTCTACTGCTTACTGTGCCTGAAGCAGGAGTATAGCTTACTGAGCTTGACCATGTAGAATTGTTTGTACTTACCTGGAAATTTGTAGGAGCCGTTGCAGTAATATTGCCTGTAAGGTTAGTACCTGCAACTGTAACAGACGAACTGTTAGAAGAGGATCCTACATTGACATTGCCAAAATTGGAAATAGAGGTAGCGCTAAGCGTGAATGCAGGCACGACTGGTGCTGCTGTAACAATGACATCGTCCATATCGCAGTTACCGCTGGCTTTGTTATAAGACCATCGAATGTATCGTGTAGAGGAAAGCAAAGGTAAGTCGATGTCAGAACACTGAGCATTGGTAATACCTGTCGCACCAGTAGCGGTACCATATCTTCCTAACTCTGTATAATCATTACCATCTGCAGATTGTTCAACGAGCAGATAGGATTGCCCGGACATTGCTTGATTTTTTAAAACCATCGACAAGGTTCCAGGAGCAGCATTAATAAAAAGTACCCTGTTATCACCTGTCGTATCAAAAGTCGTTGCACTGTTGTTGGAACAAGCAGAGCTAGAAGTTCTATGCCCGCATCCGTTGTTTGTCCATCCGGCTGGCTCTGTTCCCCAGGACGTCCTGTTTACTGGCAATGTGGCCTGCCCCCATGCAGTGCCGAAAAATAACCCAAGTACTGCTAGTCCCAGTGACTTGATGTAATTTGTTCGTAGAATTGTTTTCATCAATAAAAGTTAAAAGTTTAGAAGCCAAAGTTATAGGATTGATAATCAAGGCTCTTGAGCTTTATATTACCTTTTCGTTAACGAACTTTTACGTATGAAGATGCTGTTTTAAGAAAGCGTGACTTTAAGGTTACGAAGTTTATTTTATGTTTAATTTTTTTAAGAGAGTAAAAGTGGCGAATCCTTGTTCTATGCTGCTTTAGAGAGAAATAGCCAAAATTTAATTGGAAACCTCTTACATTAGTGTAGGATTGTTTTGAAATTACGGATTTCCGTAAGAAGGTGTTGAATTAGGAGTCACCTCATTAAAAAATATACTGAATAGTATCGATAAAAGTAGAGTGCTAAAACAAATATACTTCCAATTTCTACGAATCTCATCTTAAACCCAACGGTTGCACATTTGTCAATCTTCTCATTTTTATTTTCCATAGTTTTGACGTGTAATAAAAAGTAATGGTTGCTTAAGGTTTATGATAAAAAGAGAGACGGCTGGTTAACCGTCTCTTTTTTTATGTTCACTATACCTTGGAAGGCGATACTCCGTATTTCTTTTTGAAAGCAAACGAGAAATGCGACAGGTCTTCAAAGCCTACATCGATATAAACTTCAGATGGCGTTTTGGATTTTTTTGTAATCAGGTAATAGGCTTCCTGTAATCGGCGTTGTTGTAGCCAGTGGCTTGGTGTGTCCTGAAATATTTTTTGGAAATCGCGCTTGAACGTAGCAAGGCTTCGTCCTGTTAAGTACGCAAAACGCTTGAGCTGTACGTTAAAATGAAAGTTCCTGTTCATAAAAGCTTCAAGGTCTATCTTGCCGGGCTCGTTAAAATCAAATAAAATGTCCTTTAGCTCCGGATTGATTTTAATCAGCAGATAAATGGCTTCTTTGGTCTTTAGCTTTAAAAGCTCGGTATTGTTTTCTTGAGGTAATTGAAGATAGGCGAGTAGGGATTCCATAAAGCTCACATAAAGCGGATTGTAAGCAATGGGAAGAACGGCTCCTTCCATAACGGTTTTTGTTGCCGTATAATTGATTTCCCGACTGACTTCACGAAGCGTTTCACGATCCAAGAATAAGGAGAGAAGTTTGAATTCTCCGTTTTCAGGCGGTTGTTTCGCAAACTTGGCCAAACGATTTCGAATGCTAAGGCGAAAATCGCCCTCTTTACTTTCATAAGCATTTTTAGCATCCCAAGCCGACATTGTTCCCGATATCTGGTAGCTAAAAACATGTTCGGGAATAAAATGTTCGCCTTCTCTACTGCGTTGGTGATAGCAGGAATATAATACTTGCGGAAGGTCTTCTCTGATTGCTGTCATGAGCGTAAAGTTAAAAAAAATAGCTTCAGAAATACAGCCGTTTTAACCGTATTCCTGAAACATATTAGTTATAATTATCCAATTAAGGCTTTTGGTTCCAAATAGGCTTCCAAACCATAAACCCCAAATTCTCTTCCTATACCGGATTGCTTGAAACCACCAAACGGCGCTTCTGGATCGTGGTTTAATCCGTTGACCAATACACGCCCGGCATTAATCTGAGAAGCAACACGTCGGGCTCTTTCGTTATCGGCTGAACTTACATAAGCCTGTAATCCGTAGATGGTGTCATTGGCAATATCAACCGCTTCGGCTTCATCTTTATAGGTAATAATGGATAATACCGGACCAAAAATTTCTTCCTGAGCGATACGCATCTTATTATCTACATTATAAAAAACGGTAGGTTTTACGAAATTTCCATTTTCCAATCCTTCGGGATGTCCGAGTCCGCCTGCCAATAATGCAGCGCCTTCGTCAATACCCAATTGGATGTAATTCTGCACGCGTTCGTATTGCTTTTTGCTTACCATTGGGCCAACAGCCGTTGTTTCTTCTTTAGGATTCCCAACGGGAAATAAAGGGAGCATATTTTGTATTAATTCTTTGGCTTCTTCCAATCGGTTTTCAGGTACCAAAAGTCGGGTTCCTGCCACACACGCCTGTCCGTTGTTCATAAAGGCGGCTGCAATAGCCGTTGGAATAGCTTTGGTAAAGTCGGCATCTTCTAAAAGAATATTTGGCGATTTGCCTCCAAGTTCCAAAGTATAACGTTTAAGAGTAGCCGAAGCTTCACGGGCAATAATCTTTCCTACATTGCTCGATCCCGTAAACGAAATTTTAGCTATATCCGGATGACTGCTGATTTCGGCACCAACCACATCGCCCAATCCGTTTACAATATTAAATACACCGGCTGGCAATCCTGCTTCATGCAGGCATTCTGTCATGATTTGTGTCTGTAGGGCGCTCATTTCACTAGGTTTGATGACCATGGTACATCCGGCCGCTACTGCTGTAGCCAGTTTTCCGGCAATAAAACCGTTACTTGCATTCCAAGGAATGATGATACCCACCACGCCTAGCGGAACTAATTGCACTTCAGAAAAGCCCATCTTTTTTGTAAAGTCGAATTTTTCTAAGGTAGCAATAGCAGAAGTAAAGGCGCTCAATGTAAACTCCATACTCATTTTAGAAAATTGTAGCGTGCCTCCGTATTCTTCAACCATTATATCAATAAGTTCGTCTTTTCGTTTGGAAACAACTTCGTGCAAACGGTTTAAATATTCGATACGTTTTGCTTTGGTCGTTTGAGAAAAAGTCTTGAATGCTTCTTTGGCTGCTGCAATAGCATCTTGTGCATCCTGTTTATTTCCCAAAGTAACCTGTCCTATTAGTTGGTTGGTTGTTGGACTGATAAGGTCAAATACCTGATTCCCTTTTGGCTTTACAAATTCGCCATTGATGTAGATTTTGTCAATCGTTTTCATATGCTATACTATTTGATTAATTTTTATAGGACAAAATTCGTATACAAACAGCCTGTCGACTTTGCTGGAAAGCTCAAAGTTACTTTGCTGTATGGCTCATGTCTCAAAACAAAATGTATATGCTTTACCGTCTTTTGTATAAGCCCTCCGGAACCCTGCTGACCTAACTTTGTCCTGTTATTAATCTAAACACATTCACTGATGTCAAAAATCATATTTATTACAGGAGCTTCCCGAGGATTTGGGAAAATATGGGCAGAAGCCTTTCTTAAACGTGGCGATAAAGTTGCTGCAACAGCAAGAAATCTGGATTCGCTTAAAGAATTAAAAGCACAATTTGGCGATGCAGTATTGCCAATACAATTAGACGTGACCAACCGTGAGCAGAGTTTTGCCGCAATCAATCAGGCCAAAGAACATTTCGGAAAACTGGACGTCATTATCAATAATGCGGGTTACGGACTTTTCGGAACCATTGAAGAAAACTCTGAGAAAGAAGTCAGAGACCAAATCGAGACTAACGTATTTGGATTGTTGTGGATTACCCAGGCTGCGCTTCCAATTTTGAGAGCACAAGGCCACGGACATATCATACAGTTGTCTAGTGTATTGGGTGTTGCCACTCTGCCAACTTTAGGGATCTATAATGCTTCCAAATTTGCAGTAGAAGCCATAAGCGAAACACTTGCTACGGAAGTTAAGGAATTTGGTATTAACGTAACTTTGGTTGAGCCAAATGGTTTTTCTACAGATTGGGCAGGTTCTTCTGCAATACAGTCAGAAACAATTAAAGCCTATGATAATGTAAGAGCTGCTTTCCATGCTGGAATGGCCGATACGGATTCTTTCGGAAAACCGGAAGCAACTGCTGAGGCGATATTGAAACTGGTCGATGCTGCAAATCCTCCATTACGTCTTTTCTTAGGTAAAGTGGCCTATCCTTGGGTTAAAGAAGTGTATGCGCAGCGTCTTGCCGAATGGGAAGAATGGAAAGATGTGTCTGTTCAGGCACACGGAAATTAATCTGCTTTTTAGTATATTTACGTACCTAATTTTAAAAAGAACTGCGCCTTTAAAAGCGTAGTTCTTCTACTGTTTTATGAGACATTTCAAAACCATAAGCGAACTGCACCGTTCTATAGGTTATCCGCCGCCGGAAAACCCGTTGATTAGCCTGGTAATGTGCGAAAAGCTGTCCGAATGTTCAATCGGACAAAGCGAGTTCACTACCGATTTTTATATGATTGCTTTTAAGAAAATCAAATCGGGTTATGTGCTTTATGGACGGACCAAATATGACCATGACAACGGTTCGATGATGTTCATGAAACCAAGACAGGTAATCGAAATCAACAATGTGGAACTTGAAGAAAAAGGATTTATCATCTGGATTCACGAAGATTTTCTAAATGGCTATCATCTGCATTCTGAGATAAAAAAATACGGCTATTTTGATTATGAAGCCAATGAAGCACTCCATCTTTCGGCACGTGAAGAACAGATTATCTGGGACTTACACAGCAAAATTGAGTTGGAATACTATAATAATCAGGACGAATACAGTAGAGAAATTATCATTGCCCATATCGATTCCATACTGAAATATTCACAGCGTTTCTATAAGCGTCAATTTATTAACAGGACGGAATTGTCAGGAAAGACAGTTTCTAAATTTAATGACTTGCTGACATCGTATCTTGAAAAAGGAAAGGTACACGAAAAAGGTCTCCCGACTGTCAAGTCATTGGCTGACTTATTTAATCTTTCGCCTCGCTATCTGAGTGATCTTTTGAAGCAGGAAACCGGGAAGACGGCAATTGAACTGATTCATATTTTCTTGATCTCAGAAGCCAAAAACTTATTGCAAGGCTCAGAAAATTCGGTTTCTGAAACGGCTTATGCATTAGGTTTTGACAATCCTCCTTATTTTTCAAGGCTTTTCAAAAAAGAAGTAGGCGTTAGCCCAAACGAATACCGCAAAAACTTCCTGAATTAGGATATTCCATTCAGAGCCATGCTGTTAAAATCAGCTAACATGACAATTATCATTATTTAACGATAACAGGAGAAGTAGCTTTGGCATAAAATTACCGATTATGCCAAGCAATTCTCTTATGCAGAAATACAACGTTCCCGGCCCAAGATATACGAGCTATCCAACCGTACCCTATTGGGACAACAGTGATTTTAGTTACGAAGCCTGGATGCAATCTTTCAAAAAATCATTTCGTGAAAGCAATGCAAAAGAAGGTATTAGTATCTATATTCATTTGCCGTTTTGCGAAAGCCTTTGCACATTTTGTGGCTGTACCAAACGCATTACCAAGAATCATACTGTCGAACAGCCTTATCTGGAAGCCGTTTTAAAAGAATGGCAGTTGTATTGTCATGAAATGGATGAAAAGCCTGTCATTAAAGAAATCCATTTGGGTGGCGGGACACCTACTTTTTTTGCGGTAAAGCATTTGGAAGATTTGGTAAATGGTATATTAAAAACAGGAACCAGGGCGGAAGACTTTGAGTTTAGTTTTGAAGGCCATCCAAACAACACTACAAAAGAACATCTTCAAAAATTATACGACCTCGGATTTCGCAGGGTAAGCTTTGGCGTACAGGATTATTCTGAAACCGTGCAGAAAGCCATCCACCGCATCCAACCTTTTTCTAATGTGGCAAAGGTGACTTTATGGGCAAAGGAAATTGGCTATACGTCTGTCGGACACGATTTGGTTTTCGGCCTGCCATTTCAAACCATAGAAGATGTGGTCGATACCATCGAAAAGACCCGTTCGTTAAGACCAGACCGTCTGGCATTTTACAGCTATGCCCATACACCATGGATTAAAGGTAATGGACAGCGAGGTTATAAAGATGAGGATATTCCAAAAGATGAAGAAAAGCGTAAGTTATATGAAATAGGAAAAGCGTTGTTGCATTCTAACGGTTATCATGAAATCGGGATGGATCATTTTGCCCTTGAAACCGATTCGCTTTATAAAGCTTCAGAAGAAGGAAAATTGCACCGTAATTTTATGGGCTACAGCCATTCCAAGACACAACTTATGATTGGTTTGGGTGTTTCGTCTATAAGCGATAGCTGGTATGGGTTTGCCCAAAACGTAAAAGATTTGGACGATTATTACCAATTACTTGAATGGAATCAGGTGCCCGTAAACCGAGGACATATTCTTACCCAGGAAGATCTGATTATCAGACAGCACATACTCAACCTCATGTGCCGTTTTGAAACCGAATGGAGCCAATCTGATGCCCATTTCCCGGAACTTCCAACCATACTCACAGAATTATCCGAAATGGAAAATGACGGCCTGCTTCGTATTGAAAATAACAAACTTACCATTACTGAAGCCGGAAAACCTTTCTTACGCAATGCCTGTATGGCGTTTGATCTTCGTTTAAAGCGTAGGATGCCGGAAACGCAGTTGTTTTCGATGGTGGTTTGAGAAAGCTGGTTGAAGAGCTGCTAAGCTTCTAAATTTTGTGTGGTAATAAACAACAAACAACATTATTTATAATGAAATTCTTTTTCCTAAAATCAAACAAACTTCGGCGGCTTAGCAACTTAGAACCTTAGCGGCTAATTTCCTAAGTTTTGTGTGGTAATAAGCGAGAAGTAAAATTGTTTATAAAAAAATCTCTTTTCCTAAAAATAAATCAAACCTTAGCCTCAGTCCCTTAGAACCTTAGTGCCTATTTAAATCAAACCTCAGCAGCTCTACCTACAATCCGGCATACTCTTCACAAACAAACTCATATCTCCAGGAGACACATACATAATATCCAATCCCATTCCTCTAAGAATAAATAGGGTTCCTATAATTACGGTAACTATAGGAATCACTTTCTGTAGTTTGCTTCTAAAGCCGTTGCTTAAAAAACTGCCGGCATAGGCCGCAGCGCTTAGCATTGGGATAGTTCCTAATCCGTAGAGCGCCATATAGGCAATTCCTAAAGGTGCGTTCTGCATGGCAAGTGCGCCAAACAAAGCGGCATAAACCAATCCGCAGGGTAGGAATCCGTTTAGCAGACCAATCAAAAACAAGGAACTGTTGCTTTTTTTCTTGAATTGTCTTCCCAATGCAGACTTTACTTTGGAGATAATGTTATAAACGGGCCGAGAAAAATTATACTTCATAAAAATCTTTTCCGGAATGACAGCAATCGATATCATCAAAACACCAACAATAATAGACAATTGCTGTTGCATTCCGGCCAGATAAAATCCTTTTCCTAACAAACCAAAAACAAGTCCCAGACTGCTGTAAGCCGTTAACCTTCCCAAGTGATAGAGCAGGAGTTGGGCTGTCTTTTTAGCCTGACTGCTACGGTCGAGTGGCAGCATCATGGCAATAGGACCACACATCCCTACACAGTGCAAGCTGGAAATAAGTCCGAAGAAAAAAGCAGAATACAACATTGGGATCTAATCAAGCGTGAGCTGTTTTTTATTGATATAACCGGTGCCGTTATAATTCCAGTCGGCAACAATGTCCCATCGGCCGCCAGCCAAATCACTTTTAGGTATGAGCAAATTGGAAGAAGACAATGCGATTGGAATCTCAAAGTCTAATTTCTGGCTTGACGGCCTGTAAAGGGACACTTTACCTGTAATGTTTTTATAGTCGAAACCTTTAGGAAATGTAATGGTAATCCCATTTTCTCCGGCTTCAAAAGATACTTTCTGTTCGAGTTTTGAGGCATTATCTTCTTTGTCTAGCTGTGCCTGTAATCCTGTTTCGTATTTGTAATAATCTTCTATGACCAGTTCATTATCATATTTGTGGTCTGACTGAACCAAAAAGACAAAGAAGAGTATAAACGACATGAACACTGCAAAAGCAATAAAGATTCCGGTTCCCCAGTTTATTTTTTTCATGATTTCTATTTTTTAGCACCACCATGTTTTGTGAACTCGACGGTGCGATTATTTTAATTAAAGCTTCTCGGGCCAAGGAAGTTGGTACGTTCCGTTTCAATGAGTTTATCACCTTCAAAAACACCTATTTCAATAGTTGTGCGGTCGCCCTCAAGAAAAGCCGGATGGATTTCTACAAACAGTGTTCCTTGTGCCATTCCTTCCTTGGCAATACCAAACCATGATTTTCCTACGGTTTTTATGGTTCCTTTTGGACTGAGCAGTTCGAAATGAATATTTTCAAAATCATTTATGGTTTTATTGACAATCTTGTAGGTATACACATTACTGATGTTTTCGCCCTTATGTTCAAACAATTGTCCAGGGAGTCGTAATATCGTAGCTTCCACGTCATTTCTAAGGAATAGCAGTCCAATAAAAATTCCGGTAAGAATCAACAAAACAGAGGTATAGCCTTTCATACGGGCGGTAAACTCAAACTTTTTGTTTTTTGTAATCTCGTCTTCGGAAGCGTAACGAATCAAACCTTTTGGGAGGCTGACTTTTTCCATAATGGCATCGCATTCATCGATACAGGCCGTGCAGTTGATGCATTCCAATTGAGTTCCGTTGCGAATGTCAATTCCGGTAGGACAGACATTAACACATTGCCTGCAATCGATACAATCGCCTTTACCACTAAGAGTTCGGTCTTCTCTTTTATCGATTTTGGCTCTGCCTTTTTCTTTTTCACCACGCACATGGTCATAAGCCACAATAATCGATTTGTTGTCCAGCAGTACGCCTTGCAATCGACCGTAAGGACAGGCAATGATGCAGACCTGTTCACGAAACCATGCATAAACGAAGTAGAAAACTCCGGTGAAAATCAGCAAAGCAATAAAAGTACTCAGGTTATTGGCTAGCGGTTCTTTGACCAGCCGTATCAATTCGTCACTGCTAATGAGATAGGCGAGGAACACGTTGGCAATCAGAAAGGAAATAATAAAAAAGATACTCCATTTCAATACCCGTTTTCGGATTTTTTCTGCATCCCATTTTTGTTTGTCAAGTCGCATTTGAGCGCCGCGGTCGCCATCAATCCAGAATTCGATCCTGCGGAAAACCATTTCCATAAAAATGGTCTGCGGACAGATCCAGCCACAGAAAATCCTTCCGTAAGCTACTGTAAATAGCGCCACGAATACAACACCCACCAACATGGAAATCACAAACAGGTAAAAGTCCTGTGGCCAAAATGGAAATCCAAAGATGTTGAATTTGCGTTCCATCACATTAAACAGCAGGAACTGGTTGCCGTTGATTTTTACGAAAGGTGCCGCAAACAAAAAAAGCAGTAAAAAATAGCTGACAATCTTTCGTTTATCATACAGTTTTCCTGTAGGTATCTTTGGATAAACCCACAGTCTTTTTCCTTTATCATCTACCGTCCCAATCGCATCGCGAAAAGACTCATCCTGCAATTTTGGCATAATCTTAATTTTTAGCCGGCAGCCCTTAATTTTGGGCTACCGTTTTTGCTTCTTCCGTTTTAGTGTCTGTTGCCTTTGGCGCACTTTCATCTACCCATATTTCACCTTCGGCAGGCTTAGGGTCTTTAGGATTTGAACCTTGCAGCGATAGTACATAACTAGCGACCTGCTGGATTTCAGAAGGTTTTAATGTGCCTTTCCAGGCTACCATTCCTTTACCATCACGACCACCTTCTGTGATGGTATGGAAAACATTTTTGATACCGCCTCCCAAAATCCAATGGTCGTCTGTCAGGTTAGGCCCAATTGCACCTCCGGCATCCGGTCTGTGGCAAGCCACGCAGTTGGTTTCAAATATTGTTTTTCCTGCTGCAATATCGCCTGCATCGGTAAGTAGTGTTACCGTTTCGGCATCAATCAGGTCTTTGGCTGTTTTTTTGTATTCTTCAACAGCTAATCTGGCTTCGGCCATTTCGGTTTCAAATTCCTTGGCCTGGTCGTCATGACCGAAAATGTGATATTTTGCCAGATAGATAAAAGCAAATACAATACAGGCATAGAATAATTTGGTCCACCAGGGCGGAAGGTCGTTGTCAAGTTCCTTAATCCCGTCGTAGTCATGGTTCAGCATAATATCAGCCTCCTGTTCGATAGGTCGGCTATCTTTTACAAACCATTTTTTGATTTTTTGGAACAGTTTGCTATCGGTAATTTTTATTTCATTGGCTTCTTCCAGCTGTTTGCGCTGTTCGTCAGTCAATAAATGATACGTCACATTATCTACAGCCGCCACTACTAGTTCAATAGCGATAAGCAGAAATAGGAATACGACCAGAAAGACAGAAATCATTGGATATTTCACAAAAGCAGGCCTGTCACCAGAATCGATAAAATACTCCATAGCCAGAAATACGGCAAAGAAAATAATGGGTACTCTCAGGTATACCGGAAAGATTTTTTTCATGGCTTGTCGTTTTTAAGGTTATCGATTTCGTTTTCGCTTTCAAAAGGAATATGGCTCAGTTCTGTAATCTTTTCTTTCTTGTAAGTATACGTCCAGGCATAAAGGACTACAAAAAACAAGAAGAAGATTAGCAGTGAAATGATGGGATAGATCTCGATACCCGAGATGGTCTCCATATTATGTTTGATAAATTTCAGCATGGCGTTAGTTGTTGGTTTTTGCTTCTTTGACTTTGATATCTGTTCCTAGACGCTGCAGGTAGGCAATCATCGGAACAATTTCTCTCTGGTGCATTGGTACAAAGGTTTCGCCTTTGACAGCGGCTGCCTTTTGGCTTTCCTCATAACTTTTCTTGAAATCAGGATCTGCGTACAGGTTTTTCTCAATGGCGAGCGCCTGTTTTTTGATTATAGCCTGTGCATTGGCAATTTCCTCTTTAGAATAAGGAACACCTAACTGTACCATGACTTCCATCTTTTTCTGGATGTCGGAATAATCCATTGGCTTGTTGTCGAAAAGCCATTTATAGGCTGGCATGATTGATCCTGCCGAAGTACTCCTTGGATCCCACATGTGATTGAAATGCCAGTTGTCTGAATACTTACCTCCAATTCGCATCAAGTCTGGTCCGGTTCTCTTAGAACCCCAAAGGAACGGGTGATCATAGACATATTCTCCCGATTTGGAATATTCGCCATAACGCTCGACTTCAGAACGGAACGGACGGATCATTTGAGAGTGGCAGCCTACGCAACCTTCACGGATATACAAGTCACGTCCTTCCAGTTCAAGTGGAGTATAGGGCTTGACAGATGTGATTGTTGGAATGTTTGATTTTACCATAATCGTTGGCACAATCTGTATGATACCTCCAATCAGGATGGCGATGGTTGCCAAAATTGTCAGCTGTATAGGTCTTCTTTCCAACCATGGGTGGAACTTTTCGCCTTTTAATCTCTTGTTTGTAATTTTCTGTAGGGCAGGAGCTTCAGCCAATTCATCTTCGATTGCTTTTCCTTGTTTAACGGTCTTCACGATGTTATAGATCATCACAAAAAGTCCAATGATAAATAAAGTACCTCCAATAGCTCTCATCCAGTACATAGGCATGATCTGTTTTACAGTTTCAAGGAAGTTTCCATATACTAAAGAACCATCAGGATTGAACTGTTTCCACATTGAAGCCTGTAAGAAACCGGCAACATACATTGGCAGTGTGTATAGTATAATTCCTAAAGTACCAATCCAGAAATGGAAGTTGGCCAGTTTCTTAGAATATAATGATGTTTTTGCCATACGTGGTAGCAACCAGTAAATCATACCAAATGTCAGGAATCCGTTCCATGCCAAGGCACCTACGTGTACGTGAGCTACGATCCAGTCTGTAAAATGGGCAATAGCATTGACATTCTTAAGGGATAACATTGGTCCTTCAAACGTTGCCATACCATAACCCGTGATGGCTACGACAAAGAATTTCAATACCGGTTCTGTTCGTACTTTATCCCAAACACCACGTAAGGTCAGCAAACCATTAATCATACCACCCCAAGACGGAGCAATCAGCATGATGGAGAATACAACACCCAGATTCTGTGCCCAATCCGGCAAAGAAGAATAAAGTAGGTGGTGCGGTCCTGCCCAGATATAGATAAAAATCAGCGACCAAAAGTGGATAATAGATAATCTATAGGAATAAACCGGGCGATTGGCTGCCTTTGGAACGAAATAGTACATTAGTCCGAGGAAAGGTGTCGTAAGGAAAAAAGCTACGGCATTGTGACCATACCACCACTGTACCAGCGCGTCCTGAACTCCGGCATAAACCGAGTAACTTTTTAGTGCGCTTACCGGAAGAGCAAGGCTGTTAAAGATATGCAATACGGCCACGGTTACGAAAGTAGCAAGGTAGAACCAGATAGCTACATAGAGATGGCGTTCTCTTCTTCTGAGAATCGTTCCTATCATGTTGATACCAAATACCACCCAAACTATAGCAATTGCAATATCAATAGGCCATTCCAGTTCTGCATATTCTTTAGAAGAAGTGTAGCCCAACGGCAGGGTGATTGCGGCGGCTACGATGATGAATTGCCACGCCCAAAAGTTGATTTTGCTCAGTACATCGCTGTACATTCTCGCTTTTAGGAGACGCTGCATCGAATAGTAAATACCCGCAAAGGTGGCATTACCTACAAAGGCAAAAATAACCGCATTGGTATGCAGCGGACGCAGCCTTCCGTAACTAAGCCACGAAATGTTTTCCGTAAGGTTAGGGAAGAGATACATAGAGGCAATCAAAAGCCCCACAAGCATCCCTACCGCACCCCAGATGATGGTTGCGTAAAGGAATTTCTTTACGATCTTGTTGTCATAGTAAAACTGTTGTACTTCCATGCTTGATTTTGGATTTATTGGATTATCAGATTGTTAAGGGTTGGTTTCCGGACTGGTTTTCCGGATTTCGGTTTTGGGTTCCTGCTTTTTCGAAACGACTTCATCGTCAAAAAGAACCCGAACCGATGGAGTATAGTCATCATCGTATTGTCCGCCCTTGACTGCCCTGACAAAGGCAATAAAGAAGCCAACAGCCACGACAATGCTGATGGAGATTAATAAATAGATGACACTCATACCTTAGATTTTATAAGAACAAAATTACTTTGACGACTTCGGGAAAAACATGATATTTATCATACCTTGCCGGTTTTGGATTTTAATTTTCTTGCATAATAATTGCTTGCCAATGTGACGAAGCTGATGATGGTTACCGTACTCAGCGGCATGATAATAGCGGCGACCAAAGGCGACAGTTTTCCGCTAACCGCAAAGCCCAATCCAACAACATTATAAAGCAGTGAAAGCGTAAAGCTCATCTTGATAGTAGTGATGGCCTTTTTGGAAAGTTTAAGGAAATAGCCAATCTTTGAAAATTCTGTAGCATCAAGTATACCGTCACAAGCAGGCGAGAATACGTTGACATTTTCAGAAATCGAAATGCCCACATTGCTTTGTGCCAGTGCTCCGGCATCGTTTAATCCGTCGCCAATCATCATTACGTTATGGCTTGTTTCCTGCCATTTTCTGATGGCTTCGAGTTTTTGTTCCGGTTTTTGATTGAATAGTAGTTCGGTTCCTTTAGGTAACATCTGTTCCAGTTGTTCACGTTCGCCATCATTATCGCCCGAAAGGATTTTTATATCATAATTTTTGCTTAGGCTGCTGAATAGCTGTTCTAAACCTTTGCGATATTGGTTGTCGAAAATATAGCTTCCCTTATAATCGTTATTGATGGCAATATGTACGGCTGTTTGTGCTGTTTTTGAAGTTTCACATCCAACATAAGGAGCAGCTCCTAATTTGATACAGTTTCCGTCAATTATACCTTCGATGCCTTTCCCTGTAATTTCTTCAAAACCGTGTACAATACGCAGTTCTGCAACGGGCAGGAAATCATACAATCTGCGGCTTAACGGATGGTTGGAACCCCGAAGCAGGTTTTTGATGTAGGACAATTCAATGACAGTAAGCGGTTTTCCTTTAAATGAGATATCAGATGCCTTGCTGGTTGTGATGGTTCCGGTTTTGTCAAATACAATCATATCGGCTTTAGCCAATTGTTCGATAACACCGGCATTTTTGAGGTATAATTTCTGTCTGCCCATAATTCGTAATACATTGCCCAATGTGAAAGGAGCAGTTAACGCCAATGCACACGGGCAAGCCACAATCAATACGGCGGTAAATACATTAAAAGCAGTATTTGCATCTTTAAAAATCCAATAGCTGAAA
This sequence comes from uncultured Flavobacterium sp., assembly GCA_964518395.1. GTDB lineage: Bacteria > Bacteroidota > Bacteroidia > Flavobacteriales > Flavobacteriaceae > Flavobacterium. Next base: position 178,009 of record CAZFGA010000001.1, on the reverse strand, counting down.
CCTAAAAAAGCAATCAGCAACAGTGCAGGCGTAAAGTAACGGCTAATGGCATCAGTAATGCTTCTGCGTTGTACGGCATTTTTCTTTTGAAAAATATCATTGCTCCACAACTGGGTAAGATAGCTTTGGGAAACCGAATTTAAGACTTCCATTTCAATTACCTGTCCCAATAACCGCCCACCGGCAAAAACCTTATCGCCTGATTTTTTATGGATGGGATCTGCTTCTCCGGTTACAAAACTGTAATCAATCTGGCAGTCGTTACTCATCAGTATTCCATCTACAGGAATCAGTTCCTGGTTACGGATAAGTAATCTGTCTCCTTTTTGAATATCGTATACTGGAACCGAAACTTCCTCCTGTTGTGCCTTGATTTGCGTAACGGCGATGGGGAAATACGATTTAAAGTCTCTTTCAAAAGAAAGAAAACTGTATGTTTTTTGCTGAAATAGCCTACCTACAAGCATAAAGAAAACAAGGGCGGTAAGACTGTCAAAAAATCCTTGTCCGTAACCCAGGACAATATCTACGGTACTCCTAACAAACATCACGATGATTCCCAACGCAATCGGGATATCGATATTGAACATGCCGTTTCGGATGCTTTTATAAGCAGAAACATAATAGCCGCTGGCGGAATAAAGGAAAGAGGGAAGCGACAGTGCAAAAATGAGCCATCGGAAAAAACCGCGATACTGGTCAAGCCAGAATTCTTCAGTTTCAAAATATTCAGGAAAAGAAAGCAGCATGATATTTCCAAAGCAGAAAAAAGCCACACCCAATTTATAAATAAGACTGCGGTCTGATGCCGTTTTGCCTTTTTCGTAATTTTCCAACGAAATATAAGGTTCATAACCTATGGTGCAGAGCATCAAAACGATGTCTTTGAGACTGGTTTCTTTTGGGTTGAAAATAATCCGTACTTTCTTTTCAGAGAAGTTGACTTGTGAGGAACCTATGCCGCGATGGAGTCGGTGCAGGTTTTCCAAAATCCAGATACAGGAACTGCAATGAATATGAGGAATATAAAGAGAGGCGATGCTTGTGCCTTCTTCTTCGAATTCCAATAATTTGGCAGTTATTTTTTCATTGTCTAAAAAATCATACTTTCCATTTACGGCCTGAGGCGAGGTGCCCGGCATTTTTCCAAAGTCATAATAGGAAGAAAGTCCGTTGTCTGTGAAAATTTCATACACCGTCTGACAACCTTTGCAGCAGAACGATTTCCCGTCAAAAACGATTTCTTCTTTTTTAATAACTTCAAGACCGCAGTGGAAACAACTGTGCGTGTCCATAATTTGCTCATTTACCTGATGCAAAGTTTGGAAATGCCTTAGGCACAAACTATGATAATTATCATGCTTTTACGTATCTTTGCAAAACTAATTCCCATCCCGTCCATGAGTAAGTGTGAACAATGTATCGTTCGAGAGTTTAGTTCGCTTAAGGCCCTCAATAAAGAGGAACTGCTAAAAATAGCGGACTGCAAGTCGTCCTATATCATCAAAAAAGGAGAGCCTATTTTTGAGGAAGGAGAGAATGTAAATGGCATTTTTTGCGTTAGGGATGGAGTCTGTAAGCTCTCTAAACTGAGTGCCAATGGCAAGGACCAAATCATCAAACTGGTATCGAAGGGAGAATTGTTAGGGCAGCGTTCCATGATAAGCGACGAACCTGCCAATTTGAGTGCTATTGCGCTAGAAGATATGGAAGTATGCTTTATACCAAAGAGCGAAATCATGCCGTTATTCAACAAGAATAATGCATTTTCGATGAATGTGATGCGGGCCATTTGTGGCGACCTTAAAGAAGCAGACGACCATGTGGTTGATATGGCACAAAAAACGGTAAGGGAACGTTTGGCTGAAACGCTTTTACACCTGCAGGAAACCTATGGGACTCATGAAGACGGTAGTCTTAAAACGCAGCTCACCCGTGAGGAGATTGGCAGTATGATTGGGACGGCTACCGAAAGTTGTATTCGTCTGTTATCCGACTTTAATAAAAGCGGGCTTATCGAACTCAAAGGCAAGAAAATATTTTTAAAAGACATAAAAGGATTAAAAAAAGAAGCGGAATAGCGCTCTCTTGGCCAAAAGTATATTTATATAAAGCACGGATTGAATTTCAGCCCGTGCTTTTTTTGTAACAAAAATCAGAAAAATCAACTAATAGCCCGAAATTGATTAGGCCTAAAGATAGAAGATGGAACATCAGGAAAAAACAAGTTTTATGAAAAGAAACAGTGTGAAGAGCATACTTCTGGTTGCCTTTACATTTGTTATATCCTATGCGACTGTTTTTATCATACTTCCTTATTCCTATTGGAGTGCTTTTTTTGCCTTGCCTGCTCACAGGTTGGTAGAAGATGTATTGGTAAATCTGGTGTTTTGTACCGTTATGGTGTGGTTTAGTCTTTTTATAGACCGTAAACTGAATAAGCGAATTCCTTGGGTAGTTCGTCCTTTAAAACGGCTGTTAATTCAAGCATTATACCAGATTTTAGGTGCCTTATTTCTGATTATCTGCCTTACGATTGCTTATCTGATTTTTGGAGGAACTGCCAATCCTCAACCTCCACCTGTTGGTTTAAGAGAAGGAGTATATACCATTATTTCAATTGTATTATGGGCCTTAATGGTTAGCGCTCTCAATACAGGCGATTTCTTGCTAAGCAACTGGAAAGAAGCCACATTAAAAGCAGCGGAACATGAAATCAATGCGGCACGACACAAGCAATTGGCATCAGAAATAGAGTTACAGGCACTTAAATTGCAGCTCGACCCGCATTTTGTATTCAATAACCTTAGCGTACTTTCGGAATTGATATTAAAAGACCAGCAGCTAGGTTATGAATACACAGAAAATTTTACGAAAGTTTACCGCTATCTGCTTATCAACTCCAAAAAAAAGCTGATACCTTTAGCTGAAGAACTGAAATTCCTGGAAGCTTATCTTTTTCTCATACGGCATAGGATGGGAGAGGGCTGTGTTTTTAAAATTGATATTGAAGCGTCCAAACTTGGAATGATGATTCCGCCGGTAACATTGCAGCTCTTCATCGAAAATGCCCTTAAATACAATCGCACAGAAGAAGAAAATCCGCTTATAATAAACATTTATTCTAATGAGAATGAAGAATTGGTCGTATCCAACAATTTGCTTCCGTTGGTAAATAAGATGAATTCTACGGGCATTGGGCTAAAAAATATCACTGACCGCTATGCCTTATTAAGCGATAGAAAACCTTCCATAGAGCAGGATAGCAAAACTTTTACCGTTAAAGTACCACTTATCTCATGAGCGCATTACGAAACATATTGATACTTGAGGACGAGAAGCTAAATTCAGAACGTCTGCTGAGGTTATTGTCTCAAATCCGACCTGATGTAAAAATTGCAGGCATTATGAGCAGTGTAGCTAAAGCTGCGGACTGGCTTTCTGAAAACGAATGCCCGGATCTGATTCTGATGGACGTACAGCTGGCTGACGGGTTGAGTTTTGAAGTTTTTAATCGCGTTGAGGTTAAATGCCCCGTGATATTTACAACTGCTTATGACGAATATGCAGTCAAAGCGTTTAAATATAATAGTGTTGATTATCTGCTAAAACCGATTGATAAGGACGAATTAGAAGTCGCCTTAACTAAGTTTGAACAGACTACGCAAACACCGCAATTGCCACACGATTTTATGGAAGGATTGCTTGCTAAAATGCAGCCAAAGGAATACCGAACACGTTTCCTGCTGCCGTATCGTGATGCCTACCGAAAAATCAATGTGGAAGATATTGCCTTTTTTTATTCGCATCTGAACATTAGCTATGCCTATCTTTTTATTAATGAAAAGGTCGTAGTGCCACAAACTTTGGAAGCTTTGGAACAGGAATTGGAACCCAAAAATTTTTTCAGAGTCAATCGCCAGTATATCGTACAAGCTAATTCTATTGAACAGGTACAGAATTACTTTAATGGCAAGCTAAAACTTAAAATCAAAAATGCTCCGGAAGAAGTTATCGTTAGCCGCACAAAAGCACCTTTGTTTAAGGAGTGGCTGGATTATTAGGAGTGTAATTTTCATAACGATTTATAAAGCAGGCTAAGGTCTGCTTTTTTGTTTTTTTAGGTTAGATGTATTTCCAGATAGCAATCCCAAATCACTTCACTTTACTCTACAGACATTTCACCTTTTAGTTTAGACGTTTCGCTCAGTAATCTCCCTATAAGCGTAAACGCTGCTCCTAATTTTGCCCCATCAAAATAATAAAAAACAGAAGAATTATGAAAAAAAGTAATGCAATGGGCAGAATGGAAATGGCTCATGGAGAAACAAAATCGGGAGTACAAAATGGAATGAAATTGCTGTTGGCTCTTTTTATAGTATTGTCTGCAATGGGTGTTTCAGCTCAAAAAAATGCAGTATTGGATGCTTTTGCAAAACACGGTATTGATGCAGGTGTTCTAAATCCGGAAAACCTGCAACTTCCTAAAAATTATGCTTATGAGCTTCAGCAGACTACTATAACTTCAGCAAGCCAAAAAGTAATCAGGGCTCAATTTGATCCGTCAATGCCTGTAGAAGAACAATGGACAGTACTTACTGTTGATGGCAAATCGGGTTCGCGTTCCGACACAAATTCCTTCCGCAAGAACCAGAAAAAAGATAAGCCAATGGCCCAGACTGATGATGCAACTTACAGGATTGAAAAAGAAACACCAGGCCAATTGGTTATAAGCTACAAGCAGAATCCCAATCCTTCCGATAAAGATGCCGATTTTATGAAAGACTGCCGTATGTATATGACCATCAACCTAAAGACTAAAAAAGTAGAACAGGTACAGGCAATCAACGAAAAACCTTTGAAAATAAAAATGCTAAATGCCGAAAAGTTTGATCTTACCATAAAATACAGCTGGAACGAACAGGCAAAGCGTTATTTCACTACCACCGAAAATCTTGATATGATGGCTAAGTTCTTAGGGCAAGCAACACAAGTTCAAACGCTTTCAGAATATTCCAATTATACCAAGAGGTAACCTTTTCAACCCGATTAGAGTTGATTGTTGATTTTTACCGCCTCGCAGAAACCTTTTTAATTTCTATCTTGACCCAAAGCCAAGGAATTAATTTGTGCGTTTGCGGGGCAATTTTTTGCATGAGGCCAAGAAATGATGTTGAAATAAAAAGTATTATCTGTATTACTGAATTCTAAACTTCTTTTAATGAAAAGAAGTTTTTTTATATTAAACCTATTCTTACATATTTTATAAGTTGTAATATGATATTCAGAAAATATATACTTTATTTGTCAAAGGAATAATTTGAATATAAAAGAAGTTGCTATGCTTTTTGATTGCATAAATAAATATGAGTTTAAGGAAAATTAAAGTTTATCATTGCTTCTGGATTGTCGCTTTACTAGTGCTGATACTAGGATTTTTTACCCGTGGTTTAGCTAATGATACATTCGATGTTAATATTCATGATACCTATTTCATAATAGCCTATAACCATATAATAGTAATGGTTTCATTGTATTATTTTCTTTTTGGAAGTTGCTATTGGTTTCTTCAAAAAATAGTAAAGAAGCAGCTTAATCGTTATTTGACTTTAATTCATTGTATAATTTTGTTTGGAAGCTTTTTAGCGTATTGGTCGGTAGTTTTTTATTCCAACCTCATTGCAAAAAAACACTTCCGACATTTGAAAGTTATGAGCTGATTAATCAAACGCTAGTTGTTTTATTTTTGTTTAATGTCTTGATAGGACTGCCAATTTATTTGATTAATCTGTTAATTGGGATATTCAGTAAAAATTCAACCAGCTGTTAACAGCTATTTATAGGATAACTTATAGTAAAAATACATTCTAATCTAATAAAAAGGATTACAGTAAAAATATTTTTTCAATAAAAAGGAGGCAGCTGTCTCCTTGTCATTTATTGGCTGTCCTTGATCAGTCTATAGAATACTATCTGTTCCTCTAGAAGATGAATCCTATTTTGACTCCTGCCCTGATGACTAAGTTATTTATGTTTTTATTGTCGATGTCGCCTTTTCCTTTTACTTCCCATTTCCAATTGGCTCCAATTGATGGGTCGATGCAGAAATTTTCCCCGATCATGAATTTATAACCTACGTTAGGGTTGATTATACTCCAATAAGAGTACGTTCCTTCAAAATAAGTGGTTCCAGATTCTCCGAAAAATGAGCTGAATTCCAGATTTCCATACGAAATAAAGTTTTCAGCATAGAAGCCGTTCCATTTCCCTTTTTTTACGTAAGTTCTGCTTCCCAAATCGACTACAACACCAAATCCGTTAAAATTTGCGATGTTATTGTTATAATCCAGGGCAGCAGCAGAAATGTTTAGCAAGTAAGAAGAATTTCTGTTGCCGCTTAGGTGTTTGCTTTTATACTCAGCGCTCAAGCCAAATTGTGCAGGGTCAGAAGAAATCGAATAGAAAGAAAGAGTCAATTTCGGTTCTGTTACTGTTGTTTCTGGAGTGCTTTCTTGTTTTTCTTGCGCATAATTGAATGTCGGTAACAATAATACTAATAATAAGATACGTTTCATTTGTGTATTTTATAAATTGTTAGTGTTTCTGTAGCCGATCAATCCCGACTTCTATTAGCATAGAGGGACGGATTTTAAAATGGTTGCGTGGCAGGCAAAAAAAAGCGGAAATAGTAGATAATTATGGTTTAAAAATTTCATGTATAAAAAATAGTTTGAGTGTAATCTTCTCCTGGTTGCCATAAATAATTAAGGTTTATAATCGAACCTAATTTTTCATTTAAAAATCCCCATAAACAAAGACGTAATAATTTTTTTAAATAATTTGATACAATACACATTATAAAATTTGTAACAAAAAATAATAATGTATGACAAATGTGTAATTGTAATAACGTAGAGGTATGTTATTAGTAAACTATTAAGCTTAAAACTAAAACCGAAATGGCAAACAAATTATTTAAAATCATCTTATCTGCGGGTTTCTATGGGGCAGTATGCTTCATGTCTATAGAAACTGCAACTGCGCAGAATCTTAGCGAGAAGCTGACTACTGATCCTAAGACAACTACAGGTGTATTGAAAAACGGAATGAAATACTACATCCGTCCAAATAGCAAGCCTGAGAAAAAAGTAGAACTTCGCCTGCTTGTAAATACAGGTTCTCTTATGGAGGATGACGATCAGCAGGGACTTGCTCACTTTACAGAGCACATGCTTTTTAACGGAACCAAGAACTTTCCAAAAAATAAACTGGTAGACAACCTGCAGTCAATGGGAGTACAATTTGGTGCCGACCTGAATGCGGAAACAGGATTTGATACAACAGTTTACATGCTGCCTATTCCTACAGACAATCCTAAGAACCTGGAAACAGCTTTCCAAATCCTGCAGGATTGGGCGCAAGGTGCTTTGATGACAGATAAAGATATTGACGAAGAAAGAAAAGTAGTACTTGAAGAAGCAAGAGCAAACCTGGGTGCTATAAGCAGACTTAGAAAAAAATTCCTTCCACCACTTTTAAATTCTAGATACAGCGACAGGCTTCCAATAGGGAAAGAAGAGTTGTTAAAGACATTTAAACCGGATGTTTTAAGAAGATTCTACAAAGACTGGTACCGTCCCGATTTAATGGCAGTAGTAGTAGTAGGAGATGTTACGGCTGCACAAGGAGAAGCTTTGGTGAAAAAATATTTCAGCTCGCTTGTTAATCCAAGCAACCCAAGAGAGCGTGTAGCTTATGGTTCTGCCGGATATACGAAACAGGAAGTAATGTTCCTGACAGATCCTGAGCAAACTACAACAAGACTATCGCTAAATTTCTCTCCAAGAAAAACGGAAGCTGACAAAACAGTTGGTGATTACAGAAATACGTTAGTTGAACAGTTAGCTTTTAGTGCCATAAACCGTCGTTACCGTGATCTTGCAGCAGAAGGAGTACCACCTTTCGCAGCTGCCCAAACAAGCAATTCAAGCTATATCAGAAACTATCAGGCATTAAGCCTTACTGTTGTACCGGTAGCTGATTTAACTACGGCTCTTAATGCTGCGGTAAAAGAATTACTAAGCATTGAAGAATACGGTTTTACTAAAGATGAATTAGAATTGGTTAAAAAGAACCTGCTAAGCTATGCTGAAAAACAGTATAACGAACGTAATACTACTAATTCAGCAGCTTATTTAGGCGATTATGAAGAAAACTTTTTTATAGGCCAGGCAGCACCTGGTATTGAAAAAGAAGTGGAACTATACAAAACATTACTTCCGGGCATTACACCTGAAGAAGTTACTGCTGCATTCAAAAAGCTGTTTTCAAAAGAAGACAAACAGAAATTCTTTGCTTATGTTATGAGCTCTGAAACAAAAGATGCACTGATCAATAATGACGCTACCTTGTTAGCTGCTATTCAAAAATCGTTTACCCAAAAAGCAGAGAAAAAAGCAGAAGTTGCAATAAGCACGACTCTTTTAGATAAAATGCCGGCAAAAGGAAAAATTACTAAAGTAGAGAAAGACGCTAAATTAGAAGCAACTACTTATACGTTAAGTAACGGAGTTAAAGTTACCGTAAAGCCAACTACATTCAAAAGTGATGAAATCCTTTTCACAGGTGTTAAAAAAGGAGGTACAAATGCGTACGGAGCTGCTGATAAAGCAACCGTATCTATGTTGACTACTGTAATTGAAACAATGGGTTATGGCAAGTTTACGCCTACAGACCTAAGCAAATCATTAGCAGGAAGGAATATTTCGGTTGACCAATCTATGGGAGAAACTACCAATGAAATAGGTGGAAGATCTGATATTAAAAATCTTGAAAGCCTGTTGCAATTGAACTATCTGGAACTAACAGAACCTCGTTTGGACCAAAACCTGTTCAACGGATACGTTAGCAAAATGCAGATGCAGCTTAAGTTCATCAAATCAAACCCTCAGGCAGCTTTTGTTGATACGCTTGTTAATGTAATGTATAACAACAATCCGCTTCGACCAATGGTAATACCTTCAGAAGCGCAAATCAAATCGATCAACCCGCAACGTGCTGTAGAAATCTATAAAAACGAATTCGGAAAAGCAGATGGTTACCACTTCTTCTTGGTAGGAAATGTAGATGAAAACACATTAAAACCATTATTAGAGCAATATTTGGCTTCTCTGCCAACAAGCGGAAAAGAACCTAAATTTGTAGATAACGGATTGAGATTAAAATCAGGAAACAACAAATTCATGTTCAATAAAGGAACAGAACCTAAGAGTCTTGTTGTAGTGCAATATTTTGGAGAACTTCCATATACCGAAGACATGGCGCTAAAAGCAGATATGATGGGTGATATCCTTACGATTCGTGTTATCGAAAAACTTCGTGAGGAAATGGGATCTATCTATAGCGGAGGCTTTAGCGGATCGATGGAAAAAGAACCGTATTCTCAGTATGTTATCCAAACACAGTTGCCTACGGGGCCTGAGAGCGTTGATGCAATCCTAAAACAAACTGAAGCCGAGGTAGCTAAGCTTAAGAAAGATGGCCCTGAAGCGAAAGATTTGGAAAAAGTAAAAATTGCTATTATCGAAAAAAGAAGAGAAGACATCAAAACAAACCAATATTGGATTGGCAAATTGCAACAGCTTCAATTCTCAGGAAATAGTGTAGACAGATTCTTGAATTTCGAAAAAGAAATCAATAAGATTACAGTTCAGGATATGAAGGCAGCAGCCAACAAATTCTTTGACGGTAAGAACAGCTTCATAGGAGTTCTTAATCCTGAAAAATAAGCCCTGATAGTTTTATAAATACAAGAAGTCCGCCCATTGGGCGGACTTCTTTATGTTATTAGTCAGTCAGGCTATTATTCCTTGACTACTTTTAAGGTCTTGACCTGATCGCCTGCATGCACTTTTACCAGATAGGTGCCGCTAAGCAAGCCGGACATGTCAATTTGACTTTCGGTAGCATTGATCTTTTTAGAGAGCACCTGCTGACCTAAAAGGTTAAATACAACAGCATCAGACATATCTTCTTCATACGACAGACTCAGGATGTTTTTTACAGGATTAGGATAAGCCTTAAATCGGCTATTATCAAAAGGCTTTGTACCTAAAGAGTTTTCCGTAATATTGAGCGTATAGGCAAAACTTTGAGGAGCAGGCTGAGTAGATAGTACGATATAATAAGTCGTCCCTGCAGTCACAGCAAGCTCATTAATTTCTCTGTCACCATTTAGAAAATCTCCTTTTGCACAAGCTATGGCACCGCTTCCTATAGCACTGCAACTCGGATAAACTAAAATTGCCGTCCATCCCGGAGCACCTGGAATTCGGATGTTGATTGACTGATTGATAGTAGGAGTATAGGCATAAACACTCTCATCGCCACCCAAATAATGATTGTTGGTTCCTTCACAACCCGAATCACCTCCTTCATGAAAATCATAATCATCACCATAATTAATAGTATTATCGTTGGTGGTATAAGGCAATCCGGATATCACAATAGGTTTCTCGCAGATAGCACCGGTTGGAGGTGTACTCAAACAGACATTAAATGTGGTGGTAGCACCGGTGTCTGGCGATTCACTGAATACCCTTACATAATATGTACTGCCAACCGTTAGCCCAAAAACGGTATTTGTTAACGAAGTATTGATTCTCATACTGGTCAGGTTGCCACAAGTACCGCTTAATATTTCTACAACAAGTTCCCTCGGCATTCCGTTTATGTTTCGCAACGTAACCCGATGTGCCGTTTGAGTTGCAGTGAATTTAAACCACACATCATCATTTGGTGTCCCTATTTCCGGATTTCCTTCACCGGAATCTGTGGCAGAAACAAGAGTTGCTGCCGTAACAGCCGTACAAGTGGCATTGGGATTAACAGTAAGCACATAAGCACCGGCACAATTGTCATTTGCCGGCGGTGGCGGTGGCGTGGTAATACAGATGTCAAAATCTGTTTGGGTATTGGCATCAGAACCATATGTAAATACACGGATAAAATAAGTACGGCCTATTACCAATCCACGTAAAGAACTCGAAGTAGGATTGAGGCTCGGGTCGCTAATGTGCACACTGAGCAGACCACCACCGCAAGTTCCTTCCAATACTTCATGAACAACAAACTCGGTACCATTTCCTGTAATATTAGTCAATTCAATACGATGCGTAGCTCCAGTGGCGACAAACGTATACCACACATCATCATCAGGCGAGCCCATACCTGCATGAGGCTCATCAGAATCCGTAGCTGATTCAAGCGTACCGGCTGTTTTTACCGTACACGCTGCTGTAGGATTAACAGTCAGAGCAATCGCCTCGGTACAATTATCGTTAACCGGACTGGTGAAAAACGAAACCGTCCGCCACGGACTTTGTGAAGCACTGCAAACGCTTCTAACATGGAAGAAATGTTTAGTACTTGGTGGTAATGACAATCCGGAAGGCAGGAAAATATTAGACAAGGTAGGGGTACCAGCACCTGTCGGATTAGCACTTGTAGTATTCAATACATATTCAAATCCTGCAATTCCCGGAACGGCATCCCAGGTAATCGGACTGGATCCTACACCGGTAACGGTAAGTCGGGTAGGTGCTCCGCACGACCAGGAACGCAATGTAGGTGAATCAAAGCAGAAACCATAATTCCAGTTGGCTCCAGCAGGGTCGTCATCATAAAATAACCGATAGCGGAAACCTGCAAGCTGTGTCGGAGTAAAGCCTGCAATATTTAGCGTTTCCGAAATATAGGTAGTTTTAGGAAGCGAGCAAAAATTACTAACCGCAAAAGATGTATTTGCGTTGCCGGGAATATTGTCGCCCCATTGGATCCAGGCTGAAATGGCGGCATCCCAATATTCCAATCTGAGGACGTCGTTTGGTTTGGAACGATAACCGTAGGGTACAGTAAGTTCCAATAAGGTTTCACCACTCGCAAAAGCAGTACTTAGATTGATTACAGGCGATTCGGCGGCAATATTGTCCTCATGTTCAGGGCCGGAAAAGCGGTCATTATAAGCAAAACCTGAAGCAGTTCTGGGATTCGATTCAAAAGCATCGGCATTCGAATTGTAATTTCCTGTGATTGTCCAGGCAGAATTGGGCCAGTTGGCCGAATGGTTTAACGTTTGCGAATACGAATTCGCTTGCCAGCCCAGAAGGGCCAGCAGGAAGTAACATTTTTTCATAGGTCAATTTTTTTTCCAAAATTAGGATTCATAAGGGCAAAAAGGTTCATCTTTATAAAGGTGAACTTGCTTTGTATTGAAATGCTCTTTGTTTAAGTAGTTGATTTCTAATATTTTAATTTTTAAACGGTTGTATTTTGTAAATTCCTAACAAAAAACTAAACCTTTCTTAAAAAAATAGGAATGCAATTAGAGTTATGTTAACTTAGTAAGAACACAACCTAAAATTTTAAAATCATGAAAGCAAAAATTGCTTTAGTCGTACTATTGCTTGGATTGGCAATACCGGCACTGGCCCAAAAGAAAATAGCTTCCAGCGAATTGCCAAAACCCGCTCAGGAATTTCTGCAAAAACATTTTAGCCATACAGGCATAGAAATAGCCAAAAAAGATGCTGAACATGGTGAAAAAGGCTTCGAAGTCAAGTTGCAGGACGGTACAGAAGTAGAATTTTGGAAAGACGGTTCCTATCGTGAAGTCGATGGAGGAAAAAATCCGATACCAACAGCCTTTATTCCGGCATCAATCAGGGACTATGTCGCTGCGAACTACCCAAATGAAAAAATCACGCATATTGATTATGGACATAAAGATGTGGATGTTGACCTTACGAATAATATCGATCTGGAATTTACAAAAGATGGAAAGTTTTTAAAAAAGGATTAATTATCCGTTGACAGAGAAAAAGAAAAGCGCAGGATTATCCTGCGCTTTTTTATTAAATAATTTATCTTCTCAAGTTTATAACTCTGCAAACTTTCACTTTTAAGACTTTAAAACTTTCGACTTTTTCTCTACTTTATGGGAATCCGTAATAAAACTAAAATAGTTATCAGTAAGTTTGGTTAACTATACAAAAACAACCTATGTTAGCTATAGATTTAAGATGGTTTTCCCTAAATGAAGGTTTCGATGATATCGATACTGTACTAAATTTTGCGAAAACAGTATCTGATAATGTAAGAGCTATATTTGATGATCATAATTTTGTAGAAGTATTGGAGCGTGACAGAGAATATGGCATTACGGCAGAACTGTTTTTTTCTTCGCTGGATGAGGCAGAACGTAATATTTTGGAAACTGTCAGACAATACAGAGCCATCTTAAGTCTGCCTGAAGATAATCAGGAAAAAATAAATTTTATTAATTATTCTCATCAGGTACTTGATGAGATAGGCTTTTCTAATGATTCGCTACAGCTAAAAGCCCGTGTATTGGATAGGCTCTGGACTGGTGTGAAAAGTAAAGGCCAGCAGTTTATTGATTTTTCAAACAGGCCATTAATGAAAGTTTTGAGGAAATTTTTGACGTATCTAAATTCGGTATTGGGCAGTCTTTCCAAATATATTCCGGGTGCAGATGCTCTGAAAGAGATTAAAGATACGGGAGAAAGCTATCTTCAGACTGGAGAAGAATTGAGAAATATGGAATAAATAAGCTCTTAGGGCTACTAACCAACCAATCAACCAAAGAAAACGCAGGGTATAGGCCCTGCGTTTTTAATATAATCAAACTCAAAAAATTATTTCTCTAATTTTTTGGAAAGTGTGAAACCCGTGAACAAGCTGATTCCTGCCATGATAAAAACAATAGCTGTCTTAGCTGCATCGTTATCGAGCGAGGTGTAAGTATCTAAAATGGAAATAATAAGAAGTCCGATTCCGATACCAATAAGTAACAAAGACAGGTTTAGAAGCAGCAGTTTCCATACAGGTATGTTCTGCGGGCTGCTCTTAAAAAGACTGGCATCAGCACCTTTTTCTATCAATGCCATACGCTCGCGGTTGCGGGTAGTCAGATAGGTATAGAATATTCCAAAGACTGTAGTGAATAAGCTAACGGTTATAATAATTCGTTCCATGATTGATGATTTTTAAATGTTTACTAATTGTATCTGCACCTTATGACGACACCATTCGGATTTAGGTTACATTTTTTTACAAAAAAAATAATCCCATCCAAAAATTAATACCAAATGTAAAAAGAAACGAAGAGTTTTACTTTTTTCATAAACTTTATATCTCAGTAACTTAGCCACCCAGAAACTTAGTACCTAAGTACCTCAGTCCCCCAGCACCTCCATAATATCAAAATATATTTTCCACAAACCAATAAAAATTTTACCTTAGCTGTAACCCATCAGCAGTTAGTATCGTCTTACATCCATATGGCACTACCTAACGACCAATATTATATTGACCGGATTATAAAAGGCGACACCCAGGCTTTTGCGCCATTGGTGGACCGTTATAAAAATCTTGTTTATACTTTAGCTTTGCGGATGGTTAAAAATTCTGACGAGGCAGAAGAAGCAGCGCAGGATACTTTTGTAAAAGTATTCCGATCGTTGGAAAAGTTTAAGGGACAGTCAAAATTTTCGACATGGATTTACAGGGTAGCCTATAATACTTGTCTCGATAGGATAAAGAAGTACAAAACAACACCTATAGCAGTTGCTATAGATGATTATGGCACACGCCAGCTCAGGGCAACGGAAAATGTACTGGATACTTTGGCCGAAGAAGAACGACATCGGGCTATACAGGAATGTCTGCAACAACTGCCGGGTGAAGATGCTTTTTTGCTAACCTTGTATTATTTTGAAGAACAATCGCTTGAAGAAATAGCAAAGGTAATAGGCATCAAACCCAATAACGTAAAAATTAAGCTGTTCCGATGCCGGAAAAAACTAGGTGAAATAATAAGAACAAAGCTCGAACCTGAAATTATTAGCGAATATGAAAGAGAACGAAAATAAAGAACTGGAAAAATTGATAGGAAAGGCAATGAAAAACATGTCATTAGAAACACCTTCCTTTGATTTTACATCCCGCGTAATGGCTCAGGCAGCAATAGCTCCTAAAAAAGCTATTACGGATTATAAACCTATACTACCAAAAAGGTTTTGGCTTGTGTCGGCGATAATTATCATCGGGCTAATCATTTATGCCTATTTCTCAGGTACTCCACAAGAAAAAGTATCTTATGGAATAGATTTGGAACAAATTTACAACAGTAAATTCAGCCATATAACAAACCAAATAAACTTCTCTAAAACAACCATGTATGCAACAGTAGCACTATTATTGGCAATGTTGGTACAAATTCCTTTAATTAGGAAGAGAATTTAAGCTGCTGAGCTACTAAGCTTCTTAGCCGCTTAGAAGCTCAGTAGTTTATTTTTTTAAACAAAAATATTTATTATAAACAAAATAATTTATTTTTTACTACATTTATAGCAAACCCTATAAAAAGTAAAAATGAAATTATTGATCGTTGTAATATTAAGCACGTTGCTGTATCAGGCAGAACCTTCAAAAAAGAAAGAAGTATACATCTGCAATAGTCCAAATGGGAAAAGATTCCACTACAAGGAAAATTGCGAAGGGCTTCAAAACTGTACCCATAAAATAGAAAAAATAACCCTCAAAGAAGCTCGGAAAGCAGGGAAGAAACGTTGTGGTTACGAACGATAAGTTAACTATTCCAAAATCTTGATAAGCAATTTTCCGTTAGGGTCCAATCGGGCCTCTTTGGCACCCGCAAACTTAGGGCCGGAAAGTTTAAAACGATGTTGCTTGTCTTTGACAGGAAATGAACCCAACGTTTTTGTACCGTCGGCCATTGTAAACTCTACTTCCAGTAAAAATGGCAATACATCACCTTCTTGAGTTATCAGCAATGCATTATCCTTCAAAGAATAACGAATGTGTGGTACCTGTTTGCTTTTAAGCCAAGGCTCCAAAAATGGCTGTACTTTTTTGCCGGTAGTTTTTGTAAGCTTATCCATAAAATGCTGGATGGTCATAGGCTCTTGAGTCTGCATAAAAGCTCTCAATCCTTTTTCGAAATCGTCTCTACCTAACAACTGTTCGAGCATATAAAACACCCAAACACCCTTATAATAAGAAACACCATCATTGGAAACATCGTTCCATAAAGAAACTTTGGTATCAAAACCTTCTGAAAAATAAATAGTCTTATAACTCGCCAAATAATCATTGAAGGCAGCTTCTCCGTACTGCTTTTCAAGAAAATAATGCTCCGCATAAGAAGCCCAACCTTCTGAAAGGAAATTGGTAGCCGGACCAATTGGTGTGGTCCAGGCATGAGCCACTTCATGAGCAAACGGAGCACGCGGAGACGGCTTGTCTCTTAAAAAATCACTGCCTTGTTTGGCGGCAACAATCATATCATTACTTCGGTTAAGCCAACCGTTTGAAGCATTAGAACGATCTTGTACTATAGAGAGATATTGGCCTTTCGGGCTTCCAAATTTTTCAGCGAGTAAATCATAAGCTTCCAGGAAGTTCTTATGAAGCACATCCGGATTGGGTTTGAAATCTGTATCACAGAAAACTTCCAGTTGGTAATCGTTCTTTTTATAACGATATGTTTTCCACTTCTTGTCGTAGTAAAGTCCCAGGGCAAAAGTAGGTCCGGCTGATTGACCTTTTATGATTCTCTGGTTTTCTGAAACGGTTTCCTCCTGAGGCAGGCTCGTAGCCAATTGGTAAGCAGATGGTATTGTGACACGAACAGAAAAATTAGCACGGTCGTTAGGGCTTGAAAAATTAAAAAACGGATGCCAGAAAAATTGGTTTCTCACATGTCCGTATGTATCATCAAAATAACCAGAATTTTTATCTTTCTCTAACTTATCAACAGTAAGCGTATACGAGAGCGATAGCTGCTGTTCGGCATTGGTTTTGGTACGTACCCAAAGAATACCTCCGTTAAAAATATAATCAGCCTCTTTACCGTCAACCTGAAGCGCCGTTATCTTTGCCTTATGGTTCAACGCTACGGCAAATCCGTAAGATTCCTGAGTGAGGATTTTCATGCTGTCACTCACAGTCAGACTGCTGCTGCTTGGATCAATGGTAGCGTTTATAATATGACCCATTAGCAGATTGGAACGATCTATAGGCAGTTTTTCGGTTATAATCCATTTGCCTCCACTATGTTTAAAGCGATAGATACCGGAATAATGACCTGAATAAAGAGTTTCATTTCCTGAATTGCCAAATAGCAATGTACCGGTTAGTAATACCAATGCACTTTTCTTGTCGCTTTCAAGTATTTTTGATGGACCGGCCTTGCGTACAATCTTCGTTTTGCTTTTATCAAGACTAAGCAGCAATTCTTGCTGATCCGCCAATGGAAAGTTGGTCTTGATGTCATCCTCTGTTCCGGACTCAAAAGCTTTCTCACAACGTAGTACGGCAAAATCAAGATCGGTTACAGGAACCTGGGCAAATAGAGGACTGCTGGAAATCAACAAAAATAAAAGGGCCGATCGGAATACTTTCATGGGTCGTAGGTATTATATAATAGTCGCATCGAATGGATGCATCGTTATTTAATCAGGCGGGGGAAGTAGCATGACAAAACATGCATAAGACAAAAATGCAAATTTTTATAAGAAAACAATTAAAAAATAACAGATTTTTTTAATTGTTTTCTTATAAAGGTGCTAAGACACTAAGGTGCTGAGGTGCTAAGTTTTTGATAGTAGTTAGTTGATAGTTAATAATAAATCTTGGTAAGTTTATACGTTTTTATACTTTGTGACTTTGTGCGAAAAAGTTAGAGTTGCAAAGTTCATAATGAGAAATTTGAAAGCCGCTTTTTATCTCTCTCATTTTGAAATAAAGCCTCCTATAGTCAAATTGCTTTATAAAGGACGTAGATTGACGTAATTATATGTATTTTAACGAATATATTCATTGTTTTTTTAAAATATAATTAAATTACATGGCATATTGAGAGTTTTTTAATCTTTTAAAAAAACATACATGGAGAAAATCAGGATTAAAGAATTGGTTGATTTCAGACGGAAATTAGATAAAACCAGAAAAAAAGCTTTTGCTCAAAAATTGAAAACAAGAACGGCAAAAGAAAAAAAAGAAGAAGATCCAGGAGGAGGAAATTATTGGATAATAAGTAGTAGCTGTATTTTAAATGTATTTAAAACAGAAGACTCTAGCTATTATGATTCAAAAATTGATGAAGTATCTCAAAAATTAAACGATACTGAAATCAAACAGACAAAATCTATGTATCAACGAAATATTGATATATTAACTGCATTTAAAGATTTTGATTTCTCTGATTTAAAACCTATTTCTAATTTAAAATACGAAAAATTAGCTAGAGTTTCGACAATCATGACTGTCAAAGGATTCCCATTGTATATTAATCCTGATGTAATTTATTCATTTAATATAAATGGAAAAGATGAAATAGGAGCCTTGTGGTTAATTCAACAGCAAAATAGTTTTTCTAAACCTGAACTTGGAATGTTCTGTGAAATTCTATATAGGTTTTTGGTAAATAATTACGGTGCTAACTTTCAGATTTCTGAAAATTTTTGTGTTGTTATCGATACATGTGGGGCGCAAAGAATCACTTATTCTGAAATGTTAAGTGAAGGCTCATTTTTTTTGATTGATAATACCTTAGAAGAAATACAAACACTTTAATTAAAATAATTCCCATGAGAGTTGATATTAAAACTAATTTGCCTACAGCTTTAAGAAATGCTATTATTAAAAACATAGAAGACAAACAATTTAAAACTTGGGAAATTGTTAAGGATATTAAAGGAAATAAATTACTCAATCATACTTCTGCACAATATACTAATAAGGTACTTATTGATTTATCTATTTTAAAAGAAACATTAAGTGCTTCTCCAACTTGGTGGCAAAATATAGGTGAACCTGATGAAGGGACTAAAGCTGTAATAATGGGTAACTTTACCGCTCTTTTATTAACGTATTATACAGATGATTTTACACATTTAGAAACATTTGGTTAGGGACTTCTTAAAACTATATTTTATTAATTATTGGAGCTTTCCTGAAGTCTCTGCAATAATTAATTACAGTAAATTGTCGCTTGCAACGGCAAAAAATCACAAAGACAAAATCTTTGAAAATGAACTTTCTAATGTCTTTTTTTCATCGTATACAAAAATTTCTCAAAAGTGATTTAAATCTGTGTAATCCTACTAATTTGCGGCTAAAATCATAAATCAAAAATCAAAAAGAGCAGCTGTAGGTGAGACTGCTCTTTTCATAATGAAACTAAACCAATAGTAATTTTACTTTTTCACAAGTCTTTCAATAGAAGTTTCATTATTTGTTGATTGAATTTCTACAAAATATAATCCGGACTGTAACGAAGAAATATCAAGCATTTCTTTGCTATTCGAGAAGTGTGCCGCTTGTTTTCCGGTAGCATCATAAATCACAACCGATTTGATATCTTCATCTGTTCTGATGGAAAACTGGCTGCTGGAAGGATTCGGATAAATGGCAAACTTTTTTGCCGCTTCAATATCGTCAACACCCAAAAGCGGAGCCAATGGAACATCAATCTGGTAACCTCTGTTGGCACCGTGATAGGCTAAAGCAAAACTGGCTGAGCTCATTCTTGAAAAAGCAAAATCGATAGAAGTATTAGCATATACAAAAGTATAATCGCTTGAACTAGCCGTATCAAAAGCTCTGGTAGCTACTATGGTTCTGGTTCCTGAAGCCACAGTGTTTGAAGTAACAGTCCAGTTATTCGTGTCCGGAGTAGGAGCTGAGCCTATGCCGTTATGTACCGCATCAATCAATGTAGTTCCATTATAATAAACCACATCTTGGCCGGCTTCCATTCCTTGTCCGGAAGCAAACGAACCAAATTGCAACGCAAACCAACGATCAGAAGGACCGGTCAGCGTTAGAGTAGCAGTAGAATTAGTGCTATTCAGGTCAATTTTAGCAGTCATTCCGGTAAGCAAATTTACTGTTCCGGTAGTTTTTATCTGGGCTTGCGCCACAAGCGCTAAAAGTCCCAGAGACACTGTAAGTAGTGTTTTTTTCATAGTTTCTAGTTTTTAAATAGGTTAATAATTTCTTGATTTCTGGTATCGATGGCATATTCAAAAGGTGCCTTTCCTTGTTTGTCTTTTTGGGTTTTGTCTGCTTTGTAACGCAGCAGCAATTCAATAAGTTCTTTGTTTTTGAACTGTATTGCATAAAGCAATGGCGTCATTCCCGCAGGATCGGCAATATTGGGATCGGCCTTTTTTTTGAGTAGCGCTTCAGCCAGTTTAATATTTCCTTTTACGGCAACTGCAGCCAAGGCTGTGCCACTTGAACTGCTATAATTAATATTTTTCACATTGTCCGTGAGATATTCTGCAACCGGCAGATTACCTCTGTAACAGGCAAGAATTAAAGGTGTAAAGCCCATTGCATTGACTTTATTGATAGTATCCGGATTTTTGGCTGCCAAGGCTTTTATTTCTTCAACAGTGCCAGATCGGGCAGTATCAAAAATGTCTTTTGGACCTTTGTTTTGTGCGATGGCAGAAACCGTAACCAGAAACAGTAGTGATAAAAGTTTTTTCATGTTATTGCTTATTGAGTAAGAAATTATAATCTACGGAAACCTTGTCGGCTACTTTTTTGCTGACAATCTTGGGAATTTCAATGCCAAAGTCTTCAGGCTTTACGGTGAAGCCGCCGGTTATCTTGTAAGCAGTTCCCGATTTTGAAATTTTGGCAGTACTCGATACCTTTTTGGTTACTCCATGCAGTGTAAGATCGCCTGTAATGGTAATGGTCTTTTCTGAAGCAGTAACTTTGGAAGCATCAAAATCTTCTATTTTACCTTTAAAACTCGCTTTTGGGTATTTATCAGATTCTACATAATTTTCATTAAAATGTTCCTCCATCAGAGCTATCTTAAAACGGAATCCTTTCATCAGCGTTAGCGCAGCAAAGTCTCCTGTTGAAGTGTCAAATACGGCAGAAGTACTTTTGCTTTCTGCGGCAACTTCTTCAAATGAAGGAACGGAAGCTTCAAATTTTACGTTTCCGTTTTTGGTGATGTATTTCTGCGCATTTGCAGATAGGGTACCCAACAGAAACAATGTTATTAACGGTAATTTGTTTTTTAGCATTTTCATATTTTTAGTTTAGTTTTCTGGCAAGCCATCAGCTCTCCACTGTAGAATCAGGTTGATTTTATCTTGTGGCATTCTTCCGGTTTGCGGCATCTGTCCCGTTTCTCCATTCTGTCTCTGTATTCTGTCAAGCAGATTGGTATTTTGTATTGCATCTTTCACTTCAAGATAGGTGGTCAGCGGACGGAAAGATGACACACCTCCCGGTGAATGGCATCGTATACAGTTGGCATCAATAATAACCTTGGCGGTGTTTTGATAGGTGACCGGCCCGTCGATAATGGTAGGTTCTTCCAAATCTTCATACGTATTGGAATCACAGCCAAAAATTGCACCCAGGACAAATAATAATAGTATCTTTTTCATGCCAGCCTAATTAAAAAACACGATATAAGTTAAATCCGAAGAAAAAATCACCTTTACTCCAATCTCCGGTAGCGCCCGTTAAGTAACCGCTTTCTGTCATCGATTGTGAGTTGGTAAACAGAAGCTGGAAGATATGTCCTCCGGTTTCTATATCAAGTCCAACAGAAAGCGGGTTCTTGTAAAAATCAGGCTTGTCAAAATTGTAAGCATATTCCAGATTAACAGAGAGCCTTTTACTAATCTTCATTCTGCCGCCATAACCCACGGCAAATTGATTGTCGTTTTCTATGTCAGGATTGTACAGGTTTTTATGTATGTAGGAAGGCACAAGTTCAAAAGAAAGCCGTTCCGATATTTTTCTGGAAACAATAAGTTGGGTAACGTAGGTCAATCGGTCCGAAAACTCAATTTTTGGATAATCGTCCTTTTTAAGCAGACTGTTAATATCTAACGTGTTGTAGCCTACAATTTCAAACGGAAACATAGCGCTTTGTCGGGCCAGCCTGTATTTTACGGAAGCCTCATATACTTTAGAAAGCGTATGTCTCGAACCGCTGACAGAAAGCCAATCTGTTAACCCATAAATACCACCAATTTTTGTGGTTGCATCGTCAAACCCGAAAAACTCAGAAATACCGCCTTTTACGGTTCCAAATCGGTGGGATACGACAAAATAGAATTCTTTTTTTGCCGGCATTTTGGGCGATTGCATGGTAATGACCTGCAATCCCTTGAATGCGGCAGTGGCATAAGTATCCTGCACCTGGGTAGAATCCAGTTGCGACAGCAGGTCTTCCTGAGCATAGGCAGAAATGGCAAGAAACAAGCAGGCCAGCTGTAAAAACATTTTTTTCATGGGTGATATCACTGTATTAGGGTACATTGGTCTAGTTTTACTTCTTCCATCAGTTCGTCAAAGCCGATGCATCTTCCTTTCAGGATTATTTCCTTGCCATGAATAGCATCGTCCATTTTTTTTCCAAAACTGCAGGATACGCCGGAGTCAAGAGTTAATAACGAATCGGAAACCTGTGTAACTTTTCCACGAATTTCGAGGGTTTTGTTCAGGTAACTTGAATCGGAAGCGGGCAGGTTGGCTTTATATTCGGCAATGAGTTGCAGAGAAGGAAGTTGGAACGCCGCTTTTTCTTCTGCAATATTCCGTGCTTCTTTATATAGGACGCCATTATAGAGATAGGCTCCGCTGATAATCAGCAGTGCAATTGCGGCAATCCACACACATCTTTTTTTGTTCATGATCTGAATAATTTCTTTTTGTTTTTAAGTTCCCGGAAGTAGATTTTTTAGAAACAAGGAATCTGTTCCCGGGAATTTCTTAAACAACTAAAAACTTTTATCCAAAATTAATCGATACGCGTGTAAGCCCAGAGAAAATCAGGTAGACAAAAGGTAGACAAGTCCTGATAATACAGTAGAAAGTTGGTAGACAAAGGTCTTTTTTAGACCGAAAGAATAAAGCTTGTAAGGTTTTCGTCTGCCGCAAGCTGTAATTTTTTACGTAAACGGTAACGGGCGGTTTTGACACTATCCGGAGATATATTTAATATGGATGCCATCTCTTTGATGGAAAGATTTAGCTTAATAAGTGCACATATTTTTAAATCGTTGGCACTGATTTCCGGATAGAGTTGTTTGAGACGCGTATAGAAATTTTTGTTGATGCTCTCGAAGTAAAGATTGAAGTCGTCCCAATTGTTATTTTGTTCGAAATGGCGGTTTACCATTTTAATAAGCTGCTGTTCGGATTGTGGCTGTTGGTGTTCAATAGCAGACTTGATATCGGTTAGCAGTTCGTTTTTCTGTAACATCTGCAAGGTAATGGCACTTAATTGACTTTCTTTATGATCAAGGTCATTCTGGAAGCGTATTTCTTCCAATTCACGCTGTTTTTCTAAAGCTTCAAGAAGTGCTTCCTTGGTTTTAAGCAGGTTTCTGTCGCGTTTGTTTCTGCTTTTTAGATAAAGATATCCGGTTATTAATGCAGCCAGCAGTACGATTATGCAAATAGCCAAAAGATAGTTCGTAAGCCGTGCTACTTCTTTTTCTTTTGAAACCAGAGCGAGCTTTCTATTTTTTTCGGCTACTTCAAATTGCATTTCAAGACTCTTGACGATCTTCTCCCTTTCTAAGGAGTGAAGCTGGTCTTTTAAGAAAATCAGGCGTTTCTGAAGCCGCGACATCTCGAAATAGTTTTTTTCGTTTTCGTTATATTCAATAAGTGCTTCAACTGCCATAATTTCAAACAGCTTATCCGAAAGCGCCTCCGATATCTGATGTGCTTTTTGGAAATAGTGCAAGCTTTCTGTTCTGTGCCTGTGATTCAGATGCCATCTGCCAATGGCGAGAAGTGCCGAAGCTTGTGCCTGTTTGTTTTCTGTAGTATTCGCTATTTCAATCGCTTTCTGGAAGTATTCAAGGCCATTTTGGTCGTTATGTCGTCCAAGTTCACTTTCGCCTATGTTAATGTAAGCATTAGGTAAGTAGGCCTGGTTACCTGATTTTTCAAAATCTTTGAGTGCCAGCTTGTAAAAATAGTAAGCCGAGTCACGAAGCTGCTGCTGTTCGTATAAGGAACCCAAGCTGGAATAGGCAAGTCCCAAAGTACCACTTTTGTCTTCGCGGCTTTCAAGAATGCTTATTACTTCACGGCTGATCGGTTTGGCCTGGGCATATTTTTTCTGTCGGGAATAAATGGTACTGATAAGCTGTAAGCATTTACTACGTCCCACTTGGCCCACATCGTGATTGGTTTTTTCTAATCGGGTATAGATATTGAGTGACTGGAAAGCATAATCCAGTCCTTTTTCATAGCTGGAGCCAAACGAACAGATGCCAAGATAAAGCAGCGATTCTGCCATATCCGTTTCATTCTTGTCTTTTTTTGCTTTTTCGTAGGATAGGAAAAAATATCGGAAAGCCTCATCGTCATGGTCTTTTACAAGAGCATCCCATCCTTTTTGTATTAATGTGTTTTGTGAGGAAGGCTGCGCCATGCCGCTCAGAGATTGCAGCAATAAAAGTAAGAGTAGGAGCAGCCGGTTATAACGCATGGCAGTTTTTGATAGTAAAAAGGATTTCAAAGATATAAATATTTTGATGCCAGAAAAAAGATTGTCTTTCAAGCCTCTGATATAGAAAAAAAGTGTTATCGGTTGCTGTTTTTTCTACGATATTCTGAAGGCGAAAGCCCGATGTTTTTCTTAAAGGATTTTCCAAAGGATGATTGGTCACTAAATTGAAGTTCGTCTGCTATTTGTGCAATTGTCAGCATTGGGTCAGACAACAGTATACGTGCTTCCAGCAGTATAGCTTCTTCAATCAGTTCTCCCGCTGTTTTTCCAGAAACTTCTTTTAGTATTTTGGTAAGATGGCCGCTGGTAATGCAAAGTGAATCGGCATAGAACTGCACGCTGCGTTGCTGCTTAAAATTGACGTCAAGTAGTTTGAGGAATTTTAAAGTAAGCTCTTCCTGGCGTGAGAGTTCCGGCTTGAGTCCTGAATTTTCTTTTTTATAACGGGAAGCAACAATATACATCAACAGGCTAAAAGAATGATGAAGAACTTCTTCGCTGTATGGTTCATGGTTTTTTTCTATGTTTTCCTGCATAAGCATTCGCGACAGGAAAATAAAATTCTGACGTTCTTCCTCAGTAAATGTAAGTTTTGGGATGGCTTTTGAAGCAAAAAACTCAAAAGCATCGATTTCGTTCTTATTTCGGTTTGACTGCCGTGCAAAATCTAATGTAAAACTGACAGCAATCAGTTCCAGATTCCCGTCAATTCCAAGTACATGATTTATGGTTCTTGGTGAAATGATTATCAAATCATTAGGGTTGGCAGTATGCGTAATAAGATCCAACTGGAGTTTCATGGCTCCGGAAAGGATAAGCATTACCGAAAAATTATCAGAACGATAGGGGTAAGGAAATGGAATTGTTGTGATGGCATCTTTTCCCATATAAACATGGAGACCCTCAGATTGCGGAGCGTCACCCAATATTTCCAGAATTTGGCTGATTGAGAGTTTTCGGATGCCTGTCTTTTCCAAATCAATCGTATTTAGTGCTGTAAAGTTAGTCATTTTATATAACACTTCTTATAACAGGAGGAATGCGGGCAATTGAAAAAAGGCAGGTTTTAAACCAATTTCGGACGGAATGGCACGAAGCCGTATTGCGGTTTTAACCGTAAATTTAATACAGTTATTCGTAGTTCATTAAAACTTAAATAATATGAAATATATCCCTTTGATTGGCAGGTTTCTTTTTAGCATCATCTTTATGTATTCTTCAATTGCCAAATTTTCAGATTCGTTTGTGTATGAAGCAGCTGCTAAAGGAATTCCATTATCGTATATACTGATTCCTTTGGTTGGCGTGTTAGAAATGGCAGCCGGACTTAGTATATTATTCGGGTTTATGGCAAAATGGGGTGCCTGGCTGATTATTATTTTTTTGGTTCCTGTAACTTTTATCATGCATGATTTCTGGATGGTTGATGACCCCATGTTACATCAATTGGTTCTGATGACATTTATGAAAAATATGTCGATTATAGGTGCAGCCTTAATGTTTGCATATTTTGGCGCCGGACCTTACAGTATCGATGCGCTGCGGTATGAGAAAAAAGAAGCTTAAAACAGACGCTTCCATAAATCAGATTGCAGATTGCAGATTACAGGTTGCAGAGATCAGAGATTAGATAGAAGAAATCTAAAATCTAAAATCCAAGTAGTATTTATCAAGGACTTTCCTATATTAGCTTTCTAAAAACTTAGGAATGAAAAAGTATGTCCTTATTCTTTTCGTCTTATTTTCTTTGCAAATGAGCGGACAGACGATACAGCAAATAGATTCTTTATCTTCTAAAATGTGTGAATCGCTCAAAGCATTAAAAGATGTAAAATATGAAACCCAGGTCATGATGGTTTTCCAGAAACACTTGCCGGGATTTTATGAAAAGATAAGAGTGACTTCTCAAGAGCAGGCTGATTCGATAGCCGATCGGATTTATTTCAGGCTTCAAAAAAATTGCCAAGTTTTTTTAGATGCTTTGGGACCTCTTGAAGAAAATAAGAGCGACTGGCAAAAGCTTTCTGAAAAGCCAAAAGCAAAAATTTCAAAAAAGCAATGTGATGCTTTTTTTTCAGGTAAAAACTTTTACTATAAGGAATATGATGGAAAGATTGTAAAGGTTGCGCTTTCCTCCACCCACTGGGTAGAAACGTTTCACGATAATACTACTTCTACTTTATTAATCCGTAGAAAAGACAATTGTGAGTTCGATCTGGAATTTCTTGAGAGCAATAACAATATGCGAAAAAATCTTAGTGTTAAAGGCGATGTGTATCATTACGGGGTCTTTTCAGTAGAGGAAGGTGTTTATAATTTGTGGAATGTCACAAGGGATAATCAATATTATTCGGTTCGCCTCTATCCTCAAAAATAAGCTGATTCAGTTTATGCTATTTGGTAGTTACACTTTTGATTTCAGTCGGCTCAACGTTTCCTGTGAAATGTTCAAGTAAGAAGCGACCATTTTATTTGGCAGTCGTTTTACAATTATCGGATTTTGGCTAAGCAGTTGGCGGTAGCGTTCAGTAGCGTCCATAGTAATAAAAGACATCAGCCTGTTAGTATTGGTTACATAGGCGATTTCCAGATAGCTGCGGTAGAATTTTTCCCATTCCGGAATGATTTCCAACAAATGATAAAAATCGTCATGGTTTATGTATAGTAGTTCGGTTGCTTCTACAGCCTGAATGAATTCTGCCGAAGGATCCTCTGTAATAAAACTGGTCAATGCTGTGGCAAACTGGTTTTCAAAAGCAAAATATCGGGTGGCTTCCTGTCCGTCTTCAGTAAGGAAGAATATGCGCAAACAGCCTTTGCCAACAAAAAATGTCCGCTGGCTGGATTCTCCGTGGTTAACAAGGAACTCATTTTTCTTGACTTTCATAATTTTGAAATAAGTCATGACGGTTTTGAGTTCTGTGTCGGAAATGTTTATGATTTCCTGTATGTAACGGCTGAGCTGTTCTTGCATGCAGTTGTAAAATGTTAGACAAAGTTAGCCAATAGTTGCCCTTTGTTTTTTAGGATTAATTCTTTGTAGCCACTTTTTCTGCAAATTTTCGAGCTTGAGGAATAATCAGGAAAGCAGAAACATAGGCTACAGGGAGCATCACACTCCACGCTTTTAGGAATTTCAAAAACCAATCTTCTCCAAAACCATAATTTCGCATCAATCCTACAAAAGCCATGATAAGCGTCATGGGAATAACCACAAATAAAGTATTGATGTACTTAAAATGTTTCTTTTTCATTTTCTAAAGTTTAAAATTATTATGGGGCAAAGTTGCGTTCGTTTTGAAACATAAACTTTGATGTAAGTCAATAAAATTGATAGGGGATAGTTGGTAGTTTATAGTTTGAAGCGATTTGTAGTTTATAGATGGCAGAAATCAAAAATCCTAAATCAAAAATCCTAAAATCATCTTCATTTTCTCTTCATTTTTGAATGCTAAATTTGTTTATGATTCTTACCATAGGAACAACTGAAATCAGATAAAAAATGGTAAATTCGTTATGAAGTCTCTTTTGTATAATTTAAAACCTATGCATTATGAAAAATACTTTTTTAGCAGCTTTTTTGCTTATTGCGGCCAGTTTTTATGGTCAGACCGATAAAAAACAGCCTTATTCTCCGCCTGATGAAGCCCGTTTCGCTTTCGAAAAGGATTTTCCTAAGACTAATGCCGTTTGGAGAAGTGAATTTGACGGTGATGATGGCGATGAAGAATTGTATGTGGCCGACTTTACGGTTCAAGGAACTAAGGTTTCGGCTTATTATAATCTAAAAGGCGAAATGCAGGTATTGGAGCATGCCGTTAAGCCAAATAAACTTCCACAAAATATCCAGTCCTATCTCAAAAAAAATTACCCGACCTATAAAATTGTGGAAGCAGCACGAGTGCGTCAAATCCCAAACTATTATACTTATGAAGTTGGGCTTAGCAGTGATTCCAAATTTTATGATGCTGTTTTTAGCGATCAGGGTGACTTTTTGCAAATGCAGGAAAAGGATCGTTAGTAATTGCCTCACCTGATTTAAGAATGGTTTCCAAACAATATATGCAATGAACGTCCTGATCGTAGAAGATACTAAAGAATTAGCCGTAGAGCTGACGGATTATCTTGCCAAGAGCGGCTATATCTGTAAATGGGTAGCTAGCTGTGAGGAAGCTTTAGAGGAAGTTTCCGTAAACCAATACGATGCGCTGTTGCTTGATCTGGGTTTGCCGGATGGCAACGGATTTGATGTCTTGGAAAGTATACGTAAAGCCAAATCAAAAATGGCTGTCATAGTGGTTACAGCACGTGGTGAGCTTGACGACAAAATTAACGGGCTTGATTTGGGTGCAGATGATTACCTGACAAAACCGTTTGCGTTATCAGAGTTAGGTGCTCGTTTGTATGCCGTTATCAGGAGAATCCACGGATTTACTGTCAACGAACTGGATATTCACGGATTCAAGATCAGGCTACAGGACTATAAAGTAAGCTATCAGGAAAGTGCTGTAGCACTGACCAAAAAAGAATTTGATATTTTTCAATATCTGGTATTGAATAAAAACCGCGTTATTACACGTTTGCAACTCACGGAACATGTATGGGGTGATGTGTTGGAAGTGACTTCAGATTCTAATTTTATAGATGTACACGTACGGAACCTGCGAAAAAAACTAGATAAACATGCTTCAATTGAATGGTTTGAGACAGTCCGGAATGTAGGCTATAGAATCATAAGTTAGGTATGAAGCTAAAAAATAAAATCTCAATATTCAGTGCCGTAATCCGCCTGTTGCTGTTAGTCATCATGTGGTTTACGCTGTCTTTTGTCATTAAAAAGGTAGCCTACAAGAATATCGAAAATACGATGATTGAAAAACGGGATAAGTTTGTCAATCGCCTCAATACTTCCGAAATCAATGCTTTTATAGAACGGAATGACAGTACTGAGCTATATGTCAGCTTTTCCAACCTTCACAGTGAATTTCTTCAGCTATATCGTTTCAACGATACACTACGCCCTAAAGATCATTTTGTTGATGAGACCAGAATAGTGGAGAATGAAACCAATGAATATCGGGTGCTCTACCATCATTTCAGTTATAAAAATACCGACTATGTACTTGAAATAGGTGAGCGTTTGAGCGAGGTAAATGAATTACTCGATAAATTCCATCTGGTTATCTTGTTACTGCTTACGGCAACGCTTATAGTGTCTCATTTTGCCCAATCCGTATTTATAGATTATTTGCTAAAACCTTTTCAGAAAATAATTGATACAAAAATCAATCTGATCAATGAACCGGAACTGTTTGACCATTCGAAAGTACATACGACTACGTCTGATTTTACCGTACTGGATGATGGTCTGAATCAGATGATGGATCGTATACAGGAACAATTCAAGAAAGAAAAGCAGTTTATAGCCAACGTCTCTCATGAATTGCTGACTCCTATTTCCATTCTCCAGAACAGGCTGGAAAATTTGCTTAATAATGAATCCATCAACGATGAAGGAGTTGATAAGATTGTCGTTTCACTCCGAAATTTGGATACGCTAAAACGTATCATTAATAACCTGTTGCTGATTTCGAGAATAGAAAATCACCAATATTCCAATTTTGAACCGATTGATTTTCGAAGTCTGGTTTCTGAATTGTTAGGAGATCTTGAAGACCGTATCGAAATGAAGCAGCTTCATGTTTTGAATACCGTAGAAAGCGATTTTATTTTTGAAGGCAATAAAACGCTGATGCAGATACTGATTTATAATATTGTTTTCAATGCCATCAAGTTTACGCCTAATGGAGGTGGTCTGACTGTTTCGGATTCATTTGAAAATGGACATTATTGCATTGCTATTTCGGATACGGGAAAAGGAATGACAGCGATACAATTGTCACAGATTTTTAATCGGTTTATGAAAATAAATCTTGAAGAAGACGGGCAGGGTCTTGGACTGGCTATTGTGTCAAGTATTGCTAATCTGCATAAAATAGAAATAAAAGTAAGTTCAAAACTGAATGAAGGAACGACTTTCAGGCTCATCTTTCCATAGGTAAAAAAATAAAATGTTAAATTATTTACCAACGGCAAAATCTTCATTTTATCTTCATTTAACGAATATAACTTTGACCTACAATTAAGAAACAAATAATATTAATTCAAAAAATAGAAATCATGAAAAAATTAATGATGTTAGCAGTTTTAGTTTTAGGAACTAGCGCTATGGTAAATGCTCAACAAAAAGCACCTGCAAAAGCAGAAACAAAAATGGAAACTAAAGTTGAAGCCAAAGAGAAAAAGGCTGAACACAAAGAAATGAAAAAGGCTGATAAGGCTAAAAAAGCAGAAGTTAAAAAAGTAAAAGAAGAAGCCAAGGCAAAAGCTTAAGGTTTTTACCTGATCTGCAATAAACTGTACCGAGAAAGCTCCTGATATTTCAGGGGCTTTTTTTATACTATCAATAGATTTCAGGACTTCTTATTGTAAGCCTTTACCATTTCTTCGAGTGGTGCTTTTTCATATTCGCTATCTTCTCCCGGATAACGCAATGATGGAGAGATGCTCTCTATTTTTTTAGCGCATTGCCATATAATACTTTCTCCACAAGGTACTATATCAGGAGCTTGCTCGAATACAGGGTCTTTGAAAGCAGTTTCGGCATTAATCAGTTTCCAGCCATTCTTTTTGAGCGCTGCCAACAGGTCGTCAAGAAACAAAGCATTTAGCAAAGAATGATGAATCAGAAGCGTATGCTTGACCGGTCTGTTGAATACTTTCAATGCAAGAGAATCATAATAGCCGGCACGGTCAAGAATGTGTTTTATATAATACTCTTTGTAAGGAGTCAGGTTGGCAGTAGGGTTTTCTTTTAATGCTTTGGCAATTTCCGCATCGATATACCAATCAGAAGCATCAATAGTAACTGCGCCATTTTTGTAATTGGTTTGCGCCATGAACACTCTCATGGAATCTCTTTTTTCAACCGTATTTCCTTCTTTTAGATATGGAAATCTGAAATATTTTGAATAATGGCGATAATTCTTGATTATGCTATCGCCTTTATTAAAATCGGCACTGAATTTTTTAAAGGAATTGGATTTGGAATTAAAATACAGATGCGAATACGAATGATTACAAATCATATGGCCCTGGTCGTCCCATTGCTTTAAAAGAATCTTTCCATTAGAATCGGCTACCCGCATACCGCAAACAAACAATGCCGCTTTGATACGGTGTTTTTTTAATGTTTTTAAAAGCGCATCGTTTCGTTCCTGCCACTCTAATTTTGGGGTAACGGTAGTATTTGGATCATCAATAGTGATTGAAATTTCTTTTTGGGCATATAAGCCTGTGTATACAAGGAAGAATAGTAAGATTAGGGCGTATTTTTTGGTAAGTATCATTTTAGGGTGTATTCAGATTTAGTCGAAAAGCAGTAAAAATGCTTATTCCAACAAAGATAGGATTTCCCTGATTGAAAAATGGGCACCACAAACAAATTCATCGGCAGCGCCATAATAAATCGTAAGCCTGTCTCCATCAACAATATGTCCGTTGGTAAAAACCACACCGCCAAAAAAGCCATTGGTTTCATACGTTTCAGTTGGTATCATTATAGGTCGTACTGTACGCGAAATTACTTTTGAGGGATTATCTAAATCCATTAGGAAGGCTCCAAGACAATAAAAATTTTCAGCATTGGCACCATGATAAATTTCCAGCCATCCGTGTTCTGTTTTAATAGGAGCGGCACCGGCACCAACTCTTGCGCTGTCCCAATGATTTTCTCTGGTTTTGACAATACATTGGTGGTTTCCCCAATGCAGGCCGTCGGGCGATTCGGCTATCCAGATATAATTACCGCCAATTTCCTTACTGCTCGGGCGATGTAGGGCATAATACTTGCCATTGATGAGTTCTTCGAAAATAGCACAGTCTTTATTGTGAGGTGGAAAAATCATTCCTTTTTGGTCAAAATCTTTCCAATTGGTCGTTGTTCGCAAACCAACTCCAACGCCATTGTTTGAAACAGCCGTATACGTCAGATGGTATGTAGCGCCTATTTTGCTGACACGGCAGTCTTCAATGCCAAATTTTTCAGGAGGTCCAATTCCTGATAAGATGGAATAATCTTCGGGTTCTTGAAAACGTATACCATTGTCACTGCTCAACAATCGAAGATGCGAAAGAGTTGTCAAATAGTCGTTTCCTTTATAATTAATTACACGAGCATCATTAGCAATAAGATGAGGATCGTCTAATAGTATTTCGAGAATTTCAATTTCTCCCGTTTCATCCATGATAGGGAAGAAGATAGAACCTTCTTTTTGCGCTATGTTTTCGGCAACTCTTACGATGAGCCAGATTTTATTGTCATAAACAAAAACACCCGGATTGAGAAGGCAGATTACCTGAAACCGGTCGTTGCTGGCAGACAGGTCTTTAGGGCTGAGTAGCGGATTTTCTGGAAAACGATTGGCAATATCACTCATAGTCATTTTTTATAGCTAACTGAATTTACAAAGAGTTTTTTTCGGATAGGCTTAATAGAATCCTAAAATACAATGATTCAATCTCTAATGAGATTGTTTTGAAAATACAAAAGCCCCCTAATGGAGGCTTTTATGCTATTATATAGTTTGGCTTTTAATTAGTTTACAACCACTTTAACGGTATACACTTTATTAGAGTGGATTTTTAATATATAAGTCCCTGAAGGCAAACTTTGGTTGATAATCGAAAAATTGTAATCGTTGATGTTTTTTGAAGAGTAGAAAAGATTTCCTGTCATATCAAACATATCGATTTGGTCGATTGGGTATTTTGATTTGATATACGTCTTTTCGCCTGCTTTTACCGGGTTAGGATATACTTTTACTCCGTTTTGAGAAGAAAACTCTCCGGTTCCCAGTGCTTCTTCAACCACAAATGAAATTCGGTTGGATACTTCGTTATAAGAATCGTTGGTAAACATCACGATAAAATAATCTCCGGCTTCTGTTGGAAGCTTGTCGTCCTGAATTACTTTTGTTCCTTCAGAAAGTCCTTCAAAATAGGTAAAACTTACCAACTCGTCTACATTCGGATCATCTCCTGCATGGTATATTCCCAACCAGTCCTTAACGATTCCCGGCGCATTTGTCCATGTTGCGATAATGTTTTCATTCAGGTTGTAGATGGTCTTGTTGATGTTTAGCTGCGTAATCTGATTTCCAACCTGGAAGAAAACCTTATTTCCAACACTGTTATAACCGTCCTGAAGGAAATATTCAGCAAAATAATAACCATCTGCCAAATTGTTGAACGTAAAGTTTCCGGAAGCCGTTGTGACATAACGCCACTGTGTTGAAGCCGGTCCGCCAGGAGTTTGTCCAACTTTATAAATTCCGATCCAGTCATTGATAAGCTGCGGACCATTAGCAAAAGATAACGTTACCGGACTACCCGACGCGTAAGTTTGCGCATTTGAAGAAAGCGTTACTAATGGCCCAACATAAAATTCTTTTCTACCTGCTAATTCCGTATATCCGTCATTTTCTAAGAATGTTGCATAATATCTTCCTGGTTGTGTCAAACCGTTAAAAGTAACCGTTCCGCTTCGTTGTCCGTTTACATATGTCCATAATTGTGAAGGACTTGAACTTCCTGGTGTTTGGCCAACCTTGTACAAAGCAATCCAGTCTCTTTGGTTGCCCGGACCGTCAGTAAAAGAAACATTTATTGGAGTATTTGGTCGGTAAGCAATGGTATCCAGCTGAATCTGGGTATTTGCAAAACCGCTGTTTGTTACGTTAAAAGATTTTACGGCACTCCAAGGTGACCAATTTAAATTTCTGTCTCTGTGACGCACTTTTACAAAATATTGCCCGTTAGGAATTTCATTTGCTGCAAGGTTAACTTTTGTAATATCGACTCCGGCATTAACGTCTTTTGATACGTCAACCTGTCCGTTTAACGGACCATATAGGTTTTCATAATCTCTGTAGATATCTTTTTCAATGATTTCGAAATCGGCTGTTTTTCCAATCAAGAATTCTGTAGAGTTCAGCAATTGGTTCGATGTTGTAGTATAGGCAGAACTTGAGATTTCAAGCGGCAATTCTACGTTACCACCATTAAAATCATTTAAGATGGTTGGCTGTTGAGGTGAATCCAATCCTTTATAACGGTGGAATACATCCATAAGCTCATTGTCTTTCCATGTATAGGCACTTCCAATAGAATAGGACTCGACTTCAAAAGTATCATTATTGACATCAACATCTATAATCTGGTACATCCAGTTAGAAATTGTCTTCTGTACGTCGTCATAATCTCTTTCGGCAGCCATACCCCAATACTGGTCCCAAGCCACACCTCCTGAAATAATCTGGTAAGTTGGTGTATTTTTCAATTGACCTCTATGATATAAATGGTGATGTGCTCCAATATGCAGGATGTGTTTTGCAGAAGTGACTAAGATTGGCATAGCAGAATTTCTGACCCACGTTGAAATATCGCCTACATATTGTTCTGCCTGATAAGGTCTGTGTCCTAAGGAAACTATCCAGTCAACGGTTGGGTCTGCATCGGCAGCTTGTACTACCTGTGTTACCCAGTTCAATTGCTGTATTCCTGTGTGTTCCGTATCCATCGCTATAAAAAGAACATTTCCCACCTGGTTGGCATAATAATTCTCTGTTCCTGATGAAATTCCTCTGTATGACATTTCATCAAGTACATAATGGTCATAATAAGCCTGCATGGCTAATGTACCATAAGTTTCGTGGTTTCCTACTAAGGTCTGGATTGGCAGGTAGCCAGATAACGCCTTATTCTTTTTGAAATGTACGTTTTCATAATGATCTAAAGTACCAACATCTACCTGGTCACCAACCATCACTGTTAATGCTATATTGTCGGATGGATCGGCTGTGATTCCCCATTTTTCTGCAATTTTTCTCTTGGCTTGCGCTACAAGTGTATCAAATCGAGGAACATTACGCATCTGGTTGTCTCCCAAAACCAAAAAACGAAGGTGGCCGTCAGCCGTGGCAGCTTGTCCAGGAAGAGGAAGTGTTTTGAACGACATCGTTTGTGAAATATTTGTTCCGGTCTTAACACGATAATAATATTTAGTATTCGGAGTAAGCCCCATTACTTTTACGCTGTGGTAGTAGTAATTGCCCGGATATCCTGTATCCGTAAAGATGCTGTTTGTTCCGGTGATTGAATTGGTAAGTGCATTGGGTGAACTTCCATACTCTACTATAGATTCCGGATTGCTCTCCGTTTTCCAATTGACATAAATTGAATTGCTCGTTGGAGCTTGCAAGTAGGGTGACAGTGTTTGTGCCTTGCCCATCCATCCTGCAAAAAGCAGTAATAAAATGTAGATTTTTTTCATGATGTGTTATGTTGTTTGATGGCACAAAAGTAGGTCGGTCAAAATTCTCGGGAATTAGAAAAAGATTAAGTTAGGGTTAAAGAATAAAGGCTTTTTCAGGGATTGATTTTAAGAGAAGATTAAGGAAATGATAGCCCATAACATTTCCATATTATAAAATTCCTACAATTAACCAGTTGATCCTGTATAAATCCTGTTATTACTTTTCGTTATAGTGTTCGAAGCAACCATCACATCTTTGTACCATGATTGGGTACTATTTAAAAGTCACTGAATCATAAATGTAAGGTGTGCGTAGTTTGTCGGCATGCACACATACCATCGATGCCAGAGTTATAAGAGGTGATTATTCCGCCAACCAAAGTAACCAGAGTTTTGGAACCTTGTCTGTTGTTTTTGATGCGGTCTATTTGAATTGATTTTTGTATCAGAAGATGCTTTTCATTTTTGATGCATTTATATGGCCTGTATCTTTACGTGTATGGTTGCTCGTAAGATACTGGGCCGCAAGGTTTAGAAGGAAGTTTCAACTGATTAGGTTGCGTCTCTACACCTTAACGTGAAAATATTGTTCGCAAAGGCGGAGAGATGCAAAAGTTTTGGGAAAGTAGAGAAATGAATATATTCCGATCTTCTTTTATTTGATATGACTCTTTAAATCTGAATAATTATTCTAATCTGTAGCTTAATAAAAATTTGCAACTGAAGTAACCTGTTTAAAATCAACTTTTGAAGGAGGGCTTAAAAATAGAAAGGTCACCGATTGAATGTTTTTATAACGATGTATTTTCTCAAATAAATAGGTATTCTTTTGTGAAAGTAATCGAGTGACCTTCTATTAATACAAAGTGTCTCTATAACTAGATATTATGAAAAACTAGAAGCCCAAATCTACAATTCATAGTAACATATCTGACGATCGAGAATGTTATGAGAGACACTTGTTTTATTTATAAGAAAGTAGTAATCAATTGATAAAAGAAAGTGGCTTTTTACTTGTCCCTAAACTTGTTGTAATTGATCAGAATAACATATTATGAAAAAAATATAGAGCTCACTTTCTTATTTTATATTGCATCTTTTATAGTGATGAAATATTTAATTTTAAGTAATATAGTGTCCCTCGATTATTTTTATCTAAACTAAACTTTTATTAAGAACGTGTTGAGAGACACTATATCTGATAGATAAACCATTATAGTGTTAACATCTGCTAACTAGCGATATCCTACTTTTTTACTTAATTTTCTTTTGCAAAGATTACAAGTTATAAGACAATAACCAATCATGAAGTAATAACTGGTCGCTGGGAAGAATAAGTGGAAAAATAGGAGAATAAGTGGTTTTCAAAAGGAGTTAAAAAAACAATTCTTTTGAGAAAAAAGGATAGAAAATAAAGTTTAAGTGATTATCGCGGGTGCTTTACCCTGGTGTATTGTGACTCAGCGTCTTTGTGGGCAAGATTTCACGCAAAGGCGGAGACGCAAAGATTCTGAGAAAGTAAATTGAAATAGCCACTTAAATCTGCGTTATAATTCTAATCTATTGCTGAAATTTAAGTTCTCCTCCCAAAGTTTATCTTTTGGAATTAGGTGTAAAGTTCCCGATAGTTATTAAGGTTAATTCTTAATTTTAAGAAAACGGTGGAAGTCTTCGAGTTTTCGTCTTGCGATAGGTAATATGGTACCGTCAGATATTTCACAGTAGCTGCCGTCTTTTTTGATAATCGTGACCAAATGTTCGATATTGACTATAAAAGAGTGATGTATTCTAAAGAAACGGGTTTTATCCAGCGTTTCTTCAAAACTTAAAAGATTTTTACTTGAAGTATATTTCTTGCCTTCTTTGATATGAAAAACAGTATATTTTGAATCGGCCTCAATATAAGTGACCTCGCTGCTTTTAACCATTTTAATCTTGTCTATGGCAGGAATAGCGATATACTCTTTATTATCTGAAAGAGGCGTTGAATCGCCATTAAAAGATGTCATCTTTCCAAAATCGAAAAAGTCCTGCTGCTCAATATTTTTTATGGCTTTATTTGTAGCCAATATTACATCCTCTATGACTATAGGCTTGAGTATATAATCAACAGCATTGTATTTAAAGGCTTTGAGTGCGTACTCATCATACGAAGTGACAAAAATTACCTGTGCTTTGAGGTTATCCAATTCGTCAAGAATTTTGAAAGAGTTGCCTTCGTTTAATTTTATATCCAAAAAAAGAATATCCGGTTCTTTCTCATTGATTTCGGAAACTCCTTCTGCTATAGTGAGGGCTTCTCCTACTACTTCAACGTTCAGGCAGTATTTGGTAACGAAGTGCTTTAATAAAGCAATATTGTTGACTTCATCGTCAATTATCAGGGCTTTATGGGCTCGCATATGTTTAAAATTCAGGGAGACTAAAATTAGTAAAATTCTCTTAATGTTCCAATAAATTTAAATAATTAAAAATTAAGAATTGTTTCCGGTTTGTTTCAATTTTAAGGTTACCCGAGTTCCAGAAGGAATCCCATTTTTTTCCAGATCATCAATTTTTAAAATAACGGCCTTAGTATGCTTATGCTTGTAATTCATAAGGCTGATTCGTTCGTTAACTATAGTGGCAGCCCATGATTTGTGTCTTTCTGTTTTATTTTCGGTTTGTTTTAAAGCTGCGGACCTCCCAATACCATTATCTTCTATAATCACCACTAAATAGTCATTTTCCATAGAAAAATCTATAGTCAGCTTTTTATCTTTTTTTTGAGAAAGCCCATGTAATATTGCATTTTCTACGAAAGGCTGAATCAGCATACTAGGTAGAAATAACTTACTTGTGTCCTTAATACTGTTTTGGACGGTTACCAAATATTCGAGTTCATTATTTAGCTGCAGGTTATTAAGAAGCAGATAATTGTTAAGGTATTCGATTTTGCTTTTGAGCGTGATGAGTTCTTGTCTTGACATATCAAGCGTTTGTCTGAACAGTTTAGAGAAAGCCCCGAAATATTTATTTGCTTCGGCTTCCCCTTTCAGAATCAGCACGCTTTGCATATTGTTTAGGATATTGAATATAAAATGAGGATTCATCTGGGCTCTTAGGGTGCTGGATTTTAGTTCCTTAATTTCTTTTTCTCTTTCAAAAAATCTTTTTTGTTTTCGGTTTCGCCTGATAAAGAAATTGATAATGGAACCTATAACTAAAAGGACGATCAATACGATAAAAAAGGGTGTTTTATAAAAAATTTGCTCTATATGAAGTTTGATTCTGACTTCGTTTACGGTTTCAATGCCTCTGGCATCTTTTCCTTTTACCCGTAAGACATAATTACCCGGAGGAAGGCTCGGAAGTTCAACCAGACCAGATGTTCCTGCATCGATCCATTCATTTCTAAGTCCTTCTATTTTATAGAGATAGGTATTTTTTTCAATATAAAATAGTTCATTAATAGAAAATACCGCAGAAAAATAATTTTTGTTATAAGGTAGGCTAATGGTTTTGTTATGGAGACTCAGATAATCGGTTACGTTTTTATTTTTGCTGTCGGAATAATAGGTTGAACTGTATAAAAAAATGGTATGTGGATGTTTTCCTTCGAGTTCTATTTTTTCCGGATTGAATTCTACAATACCGTTGAGTCCACCAAAATAGAAGGTATTGTTATCTTTTTTATAGGAAGATCTCACATTAAATTCATTATCAGATAGCCCATCTTCTTTGTAATACACGGTAAAGAAACCTTCCCTTTTATCAAATCGCGTAAGACCATAGTAGGTAGAGAACCACAGGGCATTCTTACTTTCTAATATCCCGCAGATGGTATTATTTGAAAGCCCGTCTGATTGTGTCAGGTTTTTGAATTGGTTTGTTTTCGGGTCTAAGAAAATAATTCCTTTTCTGCCGGTGCCCATCCAGAGATTTCCATTTTCGTCTTCGTGTAATGTTAGCAAGTCCTTAAAACCAAAGGAAGGATTTAGCTTTTGGTAATTTATAAAATCTTTTCCTTTTTCCTTTACGAAAAGCCCTTGTCGCGTAGCAATCCATTTTTTTCCGTTTTTTGCTTCTATGAGGCTGAGAACACGAACATTTTCTAAAAAATAACCATCTTCAATATATGGATTTGTTTTTTCTGTTTTTTTATTCAAAACATACAGACCTTTGTCGGATCCTATCCATAATTCATCGGGTGATTTTTCTTTCATGAACTCAACCTTGAAATTTTTTGGGAGTTCAACATTTTTTTTCGTAAGGGTCTTTAGATTTACCTTTTTAACCGAATGATGTTCTTGGGATCCCCATAAAATAGAATCATTTTTTTCTAAAACGAGAATATCATATAAGCCATTTTTTTCGCCTTTGATTATGACCTGCGTGGTTTTTTTACCATTTTCCTGCTTAAACAGTCCTTCATAGGTCGCTATGAACAGATTGTTTTTTGAATCTGAAACAATGCCCCTTGTACTGTGTTGTTTCTCGTTAGATTGTAAAATCCTTTTAAAATTATTGGGTATTGTTAGCAATTTGTAAAGCTCGTCATAACTCGATATCCATATAAAGTTTGGATAGCGATTGCTATTTGTTATGGAAATTTGCTTTTTGAAATGCAGGGTGTCTATTGTAATAATCTCATTGGTTTTCTTATTGATTTGATTGATAAAGAGATCTGAGTTGTCAGTTATAAAAATTTTCGAATCGGAAATTAACGTACTGCTACTCCAGTTGCAGTTGCCTAAGAAACGGTTTTTTTCATAAGGATAGTTAAACAACTGCACATCCAGTTCCTTTAAGTAGGCATATTTGTATGGAATGTTATTATATTTATAATACCCACTACTGCTTTCGGTTACAATTTTACCGTTTTCAAAAAGAGTAAATTCAGAATTGATTTCCTTGTCAATGGTTTGGGTATTGGCAACAAAATGTATTCCCTTGGCATCTACATAAAAAATATTGTATCCTGATTTTGCAATGATCCTACCGTTATCTAAAACCTTAATTAGTTCAATTTCTTTTTTGCCTTTTAGAAGCGGATGGGTAACCTGAGTGACTTTTCGG
Organism: uncultured Flavobacterium sp.; assembly: GCA_964518395.1. Classification (GTDB taxonomy): domain Bacteria; phylum Bacteroidota; class Bacteroidia; order Flavobacteriales; family Flavobacteriaceae; genus Flavobacterium. The sequence continues at coordinate 136,961 of CAZFGA010000001.1, read as the reverse complement.
TCGGGGGTAATTTTGATTAGGAAGCGAGATCCGTTGCTGATCCAAAGGTTATTGGCTTCATCTCTGGCGATAAAAGATTTCAAGCTTAGAGCTTCTGTTGGATATTGAATGCGCTCTACATAAAGTTTATCAGGTATTATAATGTAAACCTTTGTCAGTTCAGCCGCCCAAATCGTATTGTTATGGTCTTGTATCCAGGCGTTATTGGAGATATAGAAACTGTCGCCATAACTTTTATCATCTTTATGAAATTGATATCTGAGTTTGTTTTTTCCATCAAACCTGTAAAAATCCCCATCCCGATTGGTAGCATACCAAACAAAACAGTCCTTGTCAATAAAAGCCGAACTTGAAAGGAGATACGTATTAAAGCCGTCACGGATCTGTGCTTCTTTCAATGAATAATCTTGTCCAAATAAATGGACAGTAAATAACATAAAAGGTATAAATATGCGAAATTGCATAAAAAAATAAATTTTAAGGCCAAAATAGTTATTTTATGTTAATAAATAACAATGCATTCCGATAAGCAGTTTTACCAGTTATTCCTTAAATCATACCATTTTACCAGTTATTCCTTAAATCAGACCAGTTATTCTTGTATACGACCTCTTGCTACTTCGTGCTTTAAATTGTAGAAAAGAATTCAAATCTTTGGACTATTAAAGATGGGGGAATACGCCCCTTACCAGTTACTCGTGACAGGCATAGGAATAAATTGTGGGAGTATTTTATTTTTTTGCCTGTCCTTACTGGTAGTTATTAGGCTACATTTTTTCTATGCTTATTTTCTTTAACCTGACTGATTGGGTTGGCTGGCACAGCATAGCTAAAAATACTACCAGCTATATTGCGGTTCTCAGCCCAAATTCTTCCTCCAAGTTTTACAATAAAATCTTTACTAAACGAAAGGGCAATACCTGCACCTTCATGTGTTGAACCTCCTTTACTGCTTATTGAAAATAGTTTTTCTATTTGGCTATCCGATAATCCAGGACCTTCATCTTTTACTGAAATAACAATTTCTGATCCGTTTTTAAATGCATCTACAGCAATTGTCTTGCCTTTTGGAGAAAACTTTAACGCATTGGACAACAAATTCCTGTTTACGAATTGTAACATTTCTTTGTCAGACGTAGCCACAATCCCCTCAGGGACATTATTCATAATGGTTATTTCTTTTTCATTCAGCTGTGCATTATATCCACTAATGGCATCGTCAAGAAGTGAGCGGATTTCGACAGTTTCAAAATTAATTTTAAATTCGCCAAGCTGGCGTTTAATCCATTGCAGGGTAGCATCAAAATTTTCCAGCGTTCCTGAAATGTCGCTACTTATTGTATGGTAAAAAGATTCTTTTTCGGAGTCGGTAAGTTCTGTATTGCGTTCCAGCAACCGTATCATATAAAGTGTTGAAATAAGTGGAGAACGGAAGTCGTGTGCTAAGATTGAAACCAGATTAGATTTCATGGCATCTGCTTCTGATAAGAAGATATTCTTTTTATCGATGATTTCATATAACGCAGCTTTCTTTTTGGAATCGGTTCGTATTTTTTTAAAGGCACGGAATAAGAGCAATAGCAGAATGCCACAAATTATCGAAAAGATAGTCAACATCATGATTGTCTGTTGTGATGCTTTCTGTGATCTTTCCAAATCTTTGTTGTTTTCCTGTAATTGGTAGTAGTGAACGTAATCTCCTATAAATTTTTGCAGGCTTGCTTGTTTCCTTAACTGTGTGTCAATCATTTTTGCACTTAATTCCCGCTCTTTTTCAATATTGCCCATCATTTTGGCAAAGCGTAGCATTGTAAATATAACAGGGGCTTTTAGTTCCTCATAACCGTTAGATTCTATTATTGCCATCTGCTCTTCCATGTACTTCATGGCTAACTCCGGATTATTGGCATTATATTCTGCTATAGCGTTAAGTCCTTGAAGTTGAATTCGTTCAATTTTGGCTTCTTTTGCCTCTTGAAGCGAACTTTCCAATAAAGGCAAGGCCTTATCTCGGGCACCACGTACCATGTAAAAAATGCCTAGAATTTGTTTGTTACCTATAAGTAGAGACTGGTCGTTTAGTCTTTTGCCAATTTCATTAGATCTTCCCAAATAATAGTGTACGCTATCCTCAGGAAGTTGAGGATTTGCCATACAATAGTTAGCATAAACCCTGCTCATGATACTGTCGGTTGGAATCTGTTTCCCAATCCTCATTGCTTCACGGTTGTATTCTACGGCGCGAAGCTGGTTTCCAATCTGCATTTGAAGACTGGCCAAATTCATGTAGAGTTGTATAGTGTTTGGTTTGTCGCCCATTGCTTCATAATCAGCCAGTACCTGACTGAATATGTTAATGGCCTCTCTGCTCAGTCCTTTTAAAGCTAATGAAATCCCAATGACGTTTTCCGCATCGACAGCTCCTTTTTTATAGTTGATTCGAGCTGCTACCGTACGGGCATTCATACCATAAATCAGGCTGCTGTCGGCACTTTTCATGTGCATCAACATTCCGATACGGTTGATCTTATTGACATAAGAAATACTGTCTTTTACATGAGGCAGGCTTTTTTGAAGTTTATGTATTTCCTCTGTTTGAGAATAGGAATAAGAAAAACAAAGGAAAAGTAGGGACGAAAGTAAAAAGTGTCTATTGGGGAATGGTTTGGGCATCTTCTTATTTTTTGATTGTAAAAATAAGGATTATAATCATGCGAAGCAGTTTTCTATAAAGTAAGAATAAATAACTATCGGAAACTTTATGCCTGATTCCAAAAAGGTTAGCATAGACTGTAATTTGAGTAAAAAAAATTTCCGGGCACATATTAAAATGATTATCCAGAAATAAAAGAAGACGGGAAAATACTCACTTCAATTATTTTCTCAAAATCTTTGGTGTAAAGTTTCCGATAGATAATTATGAATAATATAGATATGTATGTGTTTGAGAAATAGCTTTTGCTTAAAAATGAATAATAGTAAGTCACATTCTTATTATCAGTGTTTTAAGAAATTGGAAGCTTTGTAAAATTAATTTTTTTAACAATGTTGTTTTGAAATTGATTTCAAACTGTATTTATTTTTAAAATAAAACCATATATTTCGTTGATTATCAATTATCATTGACTACATTTGTCGCGATATTATATAACAGGTTTCTGTTGCCTTCTCTGGAATAGTTTAAAACACTCTTTTTCTCTCTCTCAGTTTTTGCTTTTTCAGTTGCCATTTTTTTTAAAATCTTAATTTATTTACATATGAATATTTTTGTTGGCAACCTGAATTTTAGGACTACAGAAGAACAATTGTTTGACTTGTTTGCTGGTTTTGGCGAAGTAACTTCAGCTAAAATCATTACGGACAAATTTACCGGAAACTCCAGAGGTTTTGCCTTTGTAGAAATGTCTAATAACGAGGAAGCACAGAATGCGATAAACAATCTGAATGAATCAGAACTTGATTCTCGCACAATGGCAGTAAAAGAAGCACTGCCAAAAGAAAACGATACGCGTTTTAATAAAAAACGCTACTAGATCGATTACTTCATTTTTTGGTAATCTCCTTAATTTCTTAATGATATAAAAATCGTTGGATTTTTATATCCAACGATTTAATAATTATTTCAAACACTTAGTAACATACATAGTGAGAGAAATAGATATAGATGAGCTGGAGCCAGTCTCATTTTCCCATTTTAAACTAAAAACCCAGCATGGCAGATTCGTTTTTTAAAAAAGAAAACAATAAGAAAAAACAAAAAAAACAGCAGGATAAAATATCCCGACGCGAAGAACGAAAGACAAATAACAATAAAGGGAAAGAACTTGACGATATGATAGTTTATGTCGACATTAATGGAAATTTCACTTCATTGCCACCTCATGCTCAGAATAGGGAAGAAGATGCCGCAAAAGCAAGACAAGCCAGAGAAGAGGAAACAATTACTGAGGACACAATTTTCTCTGGAATAGTTTCTTATATGAGTGAGAAAGGATATGGCTTTATTACGGAAAAGAACAGCAATGAAAACATCTTTTTTCATTATGGACAATTGAATGAGCCGGTTAAAAAAAATGATGCCGTACAATACAAAAAAGAACGAACTCCAAAAGGATACCAGGCAACTGATATAAAAAGTAACAAATAACAAAATTAAAAAAAGATGCAAGAAGGCACAGTAAAATTTTTTAATGAAACCAAGGGATTTGGATTCATTTCACAAGACGGGAGTAATGAGGACATTTTTGTTCACAGTACAGGATTATTAGATAAAATCCGTGAAAATGATAAAGTAGTTTTTGATATTGAAAAAGGACAAAAAGGCCTTATCGCTGTAAATGTCAAAAGAAAATAATTATAATTACCTGTACTAGTTTGTAATAAAACTTTGTGCAACCAAAAAGCCTGCAGATACTAACTTTGCAGGCTTTTGTTATTTTAGTGAAATAGTGCAGTATCAAATTCTTTTGAATTTCAAGGGACTGTTTTGGATTGCCATAATTAAATCTGTTCCAAATAATTTATACTTTCCTTTTAAATACTTTTCTTTTTTTTCTGATGCAATTTTAGTAGATCCCACTAGGGTTATAGTGTCTTTTGTGACTGTATATTTACCATATACAAAATTTTCTACTTCATTTTTTCTGTTGCCGCGGAGATACTACCCGAGAAGATCAATAAAAATTAATAAAATGGCGCCATCTGTTTTCAGATGGCGCCATTTAGCTTATATGGAGCGGTTGTAGGTTACTTGGAGATATGATTTTCCTTTTGATCATTACCAAACTTAAATACCAAGCTCTGTAAATAATTTGATTAATTGTTCTTCAGACGGTCTTGGAGCATCGCCTGAAACAATGTTTCCGTTAGGGTCAATTAAAATAAATCGAGGTATTCCATCAATGGCATAATCGGTAACAAATTGGGATTGAAACGCGTTATCAGCATGCAGTTGAATTCCCTGCATTTCTCTCTGTGTCACAAATTTTTTCCATTTTTCAGAATCATTTTTTTCATCAACAGAAATGCTTACAAAAGCAATGTTTTTTCCATGATATTTTTTTTCAATTGCTATCATAGACGGAATTTCTTCAACACAAGGACCACACCATGTAGCCCATACATCGATGTAAACAAATTTTCCTTTTAAATCATCAAGAGAGGTTGTTCCTCCTTTAATATTGTCATAATTGAATTTTGGAGAAGGATTTCCCTTGGTGAGTTTTTTTAATTTATTGTATTTTTCAGTCAGCTCTTTTTTGAAATTCTCATCTGTTGAAATAGATAAAAGGCTATTATAAAATGATTCCATTTTTTGATTAGAAAGAGCTACTTCGTATGAAAACGTTTCTGCCAAAGCATTTTTAATATTTTGACTTTTTAAGGCTTTTATTTTTGTTATGATAACCTCATGAAAATCTCCATTTTTTTTAGCTTCTTTCTGCGTTTCCTCATCAAAATTAGTAAGGACAAGTTGGCGATATGGTGTTGAAAAATCAAAATCAGCTCCATTGTCAAAATCAATAGCTTCGTTGGTTTTTGGATAGTTTTCAGAAGTTTTAAAATTTTCATTTCCTGTAAAAACGCCATGATAATCAGGATACATTTTTAAAAGATATTCTTTATGGTAATTTAAATTTTTTACTTCTTTATCCTTAAAATCGCTTATCGAAAAAGTACTGCCTTCCAATAGTTTATTGCGTTTTTTAGCCAATTCGTCAATTTTTGCCAAATAATCGGTTTCTTCAAGAGAAAAAAGTGTTTTGGCATCACTACCTATTATTTCTTCCTGAAGTTTTCCTTTCTTAGCGATATAATTGTTTTCAGCAGCTAAATCACCAGTAAACGTAATGTCGTTCAGTTTTTCAGCATTAGCTTCAAAAGAAAGATTTTTGCCTTTGTGGAGATAAATGTTTTGTCTTCCAATTTCGTAGGTTCCGTTATATCCTAGTTGAAGCGTATCAGTAAAACTTCCGTCTTCTTTTACACTAATTTCCTTATGGAAAGAATTTCCTCTAATGGCAAATTTGCCATCTTCGGTATTGGTCATTTTCCCCGAAATGATAGTGTATTCCGAAGCGGTTTCTTTAGCACATGAAAATAAAAGCAGGGATAAGGCAAACGGTATTAGTTTTTTCATAAATCTAGATATTAGGTTTAAATCAAATATACTTACTTTAATTAAACAACTTCAAAAATTAGGTTTTAAGTGTGTTTTTGATTGATGTATTAAATTAAACGAGTAAAACGCTTTTTGTTTAAAAAAAATAGCTGGGATCCCTGGAAGAATAGTATCTTAGTTTTTTGTGGTAAAGAAGATATCAACTCCAAAGCGAGTATATATGTCTATCATACCGCTAAAGAAAAGGAATAATGGCGTCAGACGAACAGACATATCACAATTATAGGCTTCCCGTTCCGCAGGAGTTTGAGGACGTGTTTTCCCATTTCTATATTGCGGAGAATAGTACTGAAGTCTCTCTTACCAAAATCTTGTTGCCGTCTTTCCAAACTATCATGGTCTTTAATTTTGGAGCCCCTGCTTCATTGGCTTCCAAACAGGGCACGGTAATAGAGATGGACAAATGTATAGTGTTGGGACCAATCAAGCAGGCGTTTGAATATACGCTTCCGGCTGGGGCGAAGATATTGGTTGCCAATTTTAAAGGAGATGCCTTCTATCGTTTTTTTGGAAGGGCTTTTCTTTCTGACCATCTGCCCGTCCATCCGGACCAGGCTATGGAAGAAAACTGCTTTACGCATCTGTGGCACCAGCTAAACGGTATTGAAACGGATGCTGCAAAAATCGACCGTATCCTAGACTTTTGCCAGCCGTATCTAAAATTACAAAACATAGTTTCCATCTTGCTGGGAAACCTCAAATCAGATCACATAAATCCTATCAAATCCGTTGCCAGGGAAATCGGGCAGAGTGAGCGGAATATCCAATTGGCGCAAAAAAAATATTTTGGCTACAGCGCAAAGGAAGTCAATAGGTACCAACGTTTCGTAAAGGCAATTGGGCTCATTGAACAGGCAATAGCCTCAGCAAAAGAAATCGACTGGTTTGAAATCATCGGCCAGTGCGGCTATTATGACCAAAGCCAGCTTATCCATGATTTCCAACATTTTCTGGGCTTTTCTCCCAAAACTTTTTTGAAGTTCCAACAAGACATCTGTCAGGCCGCTTCGGACTAGCGTTTTTCGTTTTCTTACAATTTTTTCATTAACGGTCCTTTTACTTTTGCTTCAGATAATCACTTAAAAAGAAGAAGTATGAAACATCTTATAATTTATGCCCATCCCAATGAGGCAAGTCTGAACAGTCACTTTAGGCAGACTGTCGAAAAAACACTTAGGCAACAGAATCATGAAGTAGTAGTGAGGGATCTGTATCAGATCGGTTTTAATCCCGTATTGACACTGGTGGATATGGTAGAACAGCGTAGGGGAATAGTTAGCGAAGAAGTCAAGAAAGAGCAGGAATATATTACGTGGGCCGATGCCATTACCTTTATCTATCCTATCTGGTGGACAGGCATGCCGGGCATTATGAAAGGTTATATTGACCGTGTGTTCAGTTATGGTTTTGCTTATCGTTACGATCAGGGCGTACAAAAAGGGCTGCTGGGCGGCAAATTGGCCTATATCATCAATTCACATGGAAAGTCGGCGGCGGAATACGAACAGATAGGAATGGATAATGCACTAAAATTGACTTCGGATAAAAGTATCTATATCTATTGTGGCCTTAAGATTGAGCGCCATTTCTTTTTCGATCGTGCTGATCGAGCTTCGGCGGAGATGGTCGGGGAGTGGACTTCCAAAATTATCAATGCCTATACCCAAGACTAAAAAAAATGGGTATTCTTAAGAAAAAACAATTTTATGTAGAACAAAGGGTTGAGTAGATTCTGGTACCAACAGCGGTTTGGCGCTATAGCTCCTTTTTGTGTCTGCCTTCGGTATGTTCGCTTCGCCCGGCTATTGCAAAATACTCAGTTCTTTATCCTTTCTTTTAACTTGCTGCTACAGTACAAAACCGTGGAGTTTTAGCAAAGTAAATCGTTACATATCGATAATAATCTTATCACGTTTAATTCTCTGTTTTTATAAAGACATTGACCGAAAGAAGAATGTACCTGTGATTTCAAACTACTAATTAAACGAAGTCCTAAATTCCAGGGGGCTTTGATTTGTTTTGTTCTTGAACAACTTGCTGAAGCTCTGTGAATGCTCAAACCCAAGTTCGTAAGCGATTTCCGCGACAGTTAAATTTGTGGAGGAAAGCTTCTCTTTGGCTTTCTCAATAAGCTTGAGGTGAATGTATTGTTGTGCGTTTTGCCCAATGAGCGAACGTAATAAATCACTCAAATATCCGGGTGATATATTCAACTTTTCCGAAAGGAACTGTACTGAAGGTACACCTCTGTGTAATGATTGTTGGCTATTGAAATAGTCATCCAAAATAGCTTCTGTTTTTTGCAGAACGTCATTGTTTACTGACTTTCGTGTGATAAATTGACGTTTGTAAAATCGATTGACATAGCTGAGCATCAATTCTATCTGAGCAATTACCACTTCCTGGCTGAATTCATCCGTTCGTGCATTCAGTTCCTGTTCCATAATTTGGTAGATGGAGCTAATGATTTCTTTTTCTTTGTTGGATAAATGCAAGGCCTCATTTGACGAATAAGAAAAATAGCCATACTGCTTCATTTTTTTTGCCAACGGATGGCCCAGCAAAAAATCGGGATGGATCAGCAGGATATAGCAATGGGTTTTACTGTTATAATCGGTACTCCCTACCAGTTGGTTCGGAGCTAGAAACAGCATGCTGCCTTCATTGTAGTCATAAAAGTCTTGCCCATATTTCAGCCTTCCATTGTTTTGCGTAATGAAGGTAATTTTATAGAAATCCAAAACATCATAGATGGGAATCATTTCAGAGTTAAAAGGATTACTTTCATTAAAGTGTACCAGACTTATAAGGGGATGTTGTGGTTCCGGCAGTCCGAAGGCCTTATGGCTTTCCGATATTGATATAAACCGGATAAGTTTATTGTCTCTTTTTTTCATTTTACTAATTTATTTAAAAAAGCCTATGATTGTTATTGTATCATAGGCTTTTAAAACTTAAAATTTTACCAAGGAACTATGTTTTCTGCTCCAGCATAATGGTTTGGTCCCGTAAAACTTCCTGTTGTAAGATCTTCTGCCAGTGCTACTCTTATCGGTTCCAGTGCACCTTCCTCTACCGTATCGGTTCCCTCAAAATTATTGAGTGCCGTAGCCGTGAAGCCAGGACTCACGAGATGTACCTTGATGTTTGTATCGGCCAATTCTATTGCCAAAGACAGAAAAACGCCATTAAGCGCGGTTTTGGATGCACCATACACAGCATCAAATGCCTTACGGTAAGGATTTTGCGGGTTTGAGTTTAACGTAAGAGAACCCAATGCACTTGAAACGGTCACGATACGTGCAGTTGGCGCATTTTTCAATAATGGCAAAAATGCCTGCGTAATAGCCAAAGTTCCAAAGACATTCGTTTCCCAAACGGTCTTCATCTCACTTATCGATGTAATACTGGCAAGTTGTGCTGACAAAATTTCCTGCATAGTCCGTCCCGGTTTTCCTGCATTTGAAATAGCGGCATTATTGACAAGTAGGGTGAGGTATCCGAATTCATTTTCGATGGCATTCACTGCTGCTTGTATAGAGTCGTTATCCGTAATATCCAATTGAATGGCTTTAGCAAGACCACCAATGGCTGCAACAGCCGCTTCTCCTTTTTTAAGGTCTCTGGAGCCCAAATATACCGTATATCCATTATCAGCCAAAGCTTTGGCTATTTGGAAACCTACACCAGTGTTTGCACCTGAAACCAGTGCTGTTTTTCTCTCATTTGTATGCATAATTATATCTTTTAAAATTTTACATAGCAAAGTTCCTGATCTTGTTAGCTATGAATGTAGCCAAATCAGGAACATTTGTAGTCATATCGAGAAATCTTTTAAGTTGCCAGTTTGCATTGCCCGCATTTATATTCAAGCTGTATCTGGATGAGATTTCTGTGGAATTGTATTATAAAAGGCTTGTGAAAAATGGAATAACAACACCTTTCCGAGTTGCCTTTTGAGGGACATTCTTTACATACAAATTTCTCAAATGTTTTGTTTTTGTTAATATTAATACCAGAACTTCCATGAAAAGGTCTGTAATACCAACAAATGATTGTGTACCGAATGGATGTCAAAAACTTCGATGTAGACCCTTACAAAGAACATACAGTTTTTGTACTATTTTTGTCATCTGCTAATTTTAGATTTTGAAATATGTTGCAAGGAGATTTTTTGATAAGCTATTTACTAAATAAAATTAGCTTCAGGTCAAATGCCCATTTCACTATAGTAACGACCTTTTTTTTGCTGTTTTTCACGCTATGTTGCAACGGGCAGTCGGCCAATGATTTCAGCTATCAGAATATTGGTAAAGAGCTTTCCTATGTGGAAGACAAAAGTGCGACGATGTCATTGGAGGATGTCAAAAAGCTTTCCGATACGGAATTCACAAAAGGCGACCATGAAATCCTTAATTTTGGCAATACTTCTTCGGCTTGGTGGATAAAGATCAGTTACACTGCGCAACGGGACTTACCTCTCTATCTTATCATTGATGCGCCCAATATCGAATATATCGATGCATTCACAACCGACAGCATAGGTCGTCCGATCGTTATGAAAACGGGATGTCTCAGAACCAGGCAACCCAATGTGTTTGTCCGAAACAATTTTATGCTAAATCTTCCGGTTGCCTCAAAGATCGAGAAGGAAACTATCTATCTAAGGTTAAAAACCAACAATATCTTGCTGGCACCAATAAAGCTTGCAACCGCAGAAAGCGTGATACAGGGGCAGGAGTTCAAATTGGGCATCGAATATATCTATATCGGCCTCCTGATTGGCCTTTTGCTATTCAACCTTTTCCTGTTTGTCAGTATTAGGGATGTCACCTATCTTTATTATGCATTATATGTGCTGACGTTATCAAGCTACCTGCTGATTTACATCAGGGGCTATGGTTTCATATTTGGTGATGGACTAAGGATTTTTTTAAATAAGTATCCCCATATACTCTTGAGCTTTTCGGTAGTGGCCTCCCTGCTGTTCTGCAACAAATTTCTCCACTTGAAGAGAAGGGCACCCAAGATGCTAAGAATCTTCTATGCAATCGGGGGCGTGGGAATAATTCTTTTCTTTGTCAGCGCATTGGGATTCAAGCACACAGCAACTGTAATTGCCCAGCTGTTGACCGTTACGGTTGCAATAGTAGCATGGATTGCAGGTGTAATAGCCTATAGGAACGGACACAAGCCTGCAAAATATTATATTGCCGCCTGGTTCTTTATCTGGGTAACCGTAGCAATTGTTACCTTAAGTTTGGGTGGAGTAATTCCTTCGAGTGAGTTTACGATCCAACTGGTACCTATTGGCTCTACGCTCGAATTGCTACTGCTTTCATTCGCATTAGGCGATCGGTACAAGATGATCATCAAAGCTGAACAAAAGGTAAGGGATGAGAACCTGTTCCTGGTAAGAACGCAGAACCAGCGGTTGGAAGAAAAGGTAGACGAACGTACGCTGCAGCTCAACAGTACCATCAAGCAGCTCGAGAGTTCCAATGCTGTCAAGAACAGACTCTTTTCGATTGTTGCGCACGATCTCAGAAGCCCATTAAACAGTCTGCTAGGTATCTTGACGCTGAGCGATATGAAGCTATTGACTTCTGAGGAGTTGCAGGAGCTTCTCGAAGAGAATAAAAAAACAATCAAATCGGTAAATAGTACCCTGGATAACCTGTTATATTGGGCGCAAAGCCAGATGGACGGAATGGTAACCAGAAAAGATAGTTTTGAATTAAAGCCCATATTTGATGAATTATTACTGCTCTATCTTCCACTGATTAAACAGAAAGACATTCAGATGGAACAGCTCATCAAGGACACCAGTGCAATTACTGCCGATCGCAATCAGATAAACCTTGTGTTGCGAAATCTGATTGATAATGCTGTCAAGTTCACTCCGCCAGATGGACGGATTTGGTTTAACCTGGAATCTACAACAGAAGGCGTGAGCTTTTCGGTAGAAAATGAGGTTGAAGACAATCTTGATATTGATATGGATAAGATGAATGGGGATAAAATGGCAAGTGCTACGCGTGGTACCGGAAATGAAATGGGCGTGGGGCTTGGTCTGGTGTTGTGTAAAGAATATGTTAAAAACAATGGCGGAACTTTTTATGTTGGCAGAAAGGAAAACAGGATCAGATTTTCTGTAGTATTTCAAAGTGAGCACTAAATCATGTTTTGTCTCTGTATATTATTCGGAAAGCTCCAACGGTAATGGCAGTTAGAGGTAAGATTGGTGCTTTTTTCTTTGGTAGGTGTTATCACCAACTAATATCAACCTTTTAACAACAAAAAATCCCCATCAAGTTGATTGGAATTTTTTGTGGAGTGATGGGAGCCCGGATGAACCCCCTATATTTCTTTTGTCCTTCTTTGAACGGCTAAAAAATAAGGATGAAAATTCTGTGAAGCAAAGTTCAATAGGAGCGAATATAAAGACTTTAAATATGTCTGAGAAAAAGTCAGTTGATGAGCCCAAACCTAAAAGAAGAAAGGGACTACGCTGTTGATTTTGACGAAATCTATCTCAATAGTTTTCAATTTAAAAGAGAATAATTGTTTCCAGCGATTCTCTTTCAATTTTTTATCCCGTCACTTTCAAATGCTGAATTAGTCCATCAGCAATATCAAAATTAAATTTTAATACAATTGGGCTTCCTGGAAATGTGCCAGAACACTCTGCGGATAAGACACCTGAAGTGCCATTTTCGGCATATTCAAGAGGTTTCATCACTGATTTATAGTTTTCGTTTGATTCTTCGATCCAATGCTGGATTTCGGCTCTTCCGGTATGCGTCCTTCCCTCATCAAATACTACGGCTGTTTCAGAAAAACAATTGGTGTAGGCAATGCTATCGAAGCTGTTCTGTGCATTGACCAAGTCTGAGATTACTTTTGGCAAATTCATTTTTATAAGTTTTTAATATGATTAGATTGTTGGTACCGTTCCGCCATCGATGATAAATTCTGTTCCTGTCAGGTAACTGGCTCTAGGGGAAACAAGGAAGCCAACTAATTCGGCTACTTCTTCCGGCTGAGCAGGCCTGCCATATGGGATTCCGCCTAAGGCATCCATTACTCCCTGCTGGGCTTCTTCTATGGTACTATTTGCATTTCTTGCAATCTCCCCCAGCCATGCTTTCGATGCTGTAGTGTTTATCCAACCCGGAGAAACGGTCAGCACACGAATACCTTTAGGCGTAACTTCATTTGATAAACTTTTACTGTAATTTATCAATGCAGCTTTTGCAGCGGCATAGGGCAAAGTAGAATCATACAGGGGCAATTTGCCTTGGATGGAGGCGATATGGATAATGATACCATTTTTTTGATTTAACATCTGGGGCAAAAATCCTCTGTCCAATCGTACGGGAGCGAGCAGATTGGCTTGTAGAGTTGATTCCCAATCTTCATCGGTTAATGCGTTGAAGCCACCAGCGGGCGTTGCCGAGGAACCAAGGTTGTTCAGTAAAATGTCAAGCCTCCCGTAAGCCGACAGCACCTCGCTAATTACTTTTTGTGTTCCTTCTGCCTTGCTTAAATCTGAAGGAATGAAATGTAGCCTGCTGTTTTCTTTTTCGGGTGGATTCCTTGCCGTAATAATAACTGTTGCGCCAGCCTGTAGCAGCCTTTCCGCAATTGCTTTTCCTGTCCCTTTTGTACCTCCGGTTACCAAGGCAATTTTACCTGATAACTCATTGTTGAAATTAAATGTTTGTTCCATTGTTCTATATTTTTGTACAAAGTTGGGATGTATATAACTATCTGACAATAAGGGAAAATCGAATTGCTTAGGGATAATTTTTTCCCCTATTGCGCAATTTGGAACATTGCACTAGCTTTGCTATATGTACGAGAGAAAAATACCTTTGAACCTGAATTGCGGCCTTGACCTTATTGGTGAGGTTCTTTATGGAAAATGGAAGATGCGCTTGCTGTGGTTTATCAACCAGGGACACAGGCGCCCCAGCGAACTACAGCGTAAAATTCCAGATGCTTCAAGAAGAGTGCTGACGATTCAGTTGAAAGAACTGGAGGACCATGAATTGATTTCAAAGGTGATTTATCCGGTTGTGCCTCCCAAAGTTGAATATAGCCTCACAGATTTTGGACTAACGCTGATTCCCGTAATTGCTGCAATTGGAGGTTGGGGTGATGAACATGAGGAGCGTTTAAGAGCCTTGATCTTGAAACGGTTAAATGCAACCAATAAAACTTAAATGGGAAATATACAGCAAGAAAATACTAATAAGGGCGCTTATTGGTATCTCTTTAATGGGGTTGAAATTACTGGCCAATTTATGACAGAATTTCTCCTGTTTCAGAATTCATATCTTCGGAAAGAGCAGTCTAAAACCGAAATCTTCAGTTACTAGTAACGTTAAATCGATATGCTTCGGAAAGTGCTTTAATTTTTTTGGCAATAAGGGCGCAATTCCCTTCTCGAATAGAGAAAATATTGCCTTAACTTTTTTGTGGCAAAATTGGTAGCAACTCCATATTAATAATTCTTCAAAAAAGCTGTCAAACTTTGGTTTTCTGCCAATCCAAGTTTTTTTCTTAGTCGTGAACGTCCCACAAGTATACTATTGGGGCTTTGCTGTGTGACCGCAGAAATTTCTTTGGCGGAGAAATTCATTTTTGTGAATGCGCAGAGTCGGATCTCATTTTTGGTGAGGGTAGGATATTCATGGAGAAGTTTCTTGTAAAATTCTTCATCAGTTTCAATAAATAGTTTTTCGAACTCTTGCTTATTAAATGATTGATTGCCCTTTTTAAGGTCCAAAATTATGCTGTTGAGCATATTTTTGGTAGGGCTATCTGCTATCAATTTTAGCTGGTTTAGTTCTTTCTGTGTCGCATCAATTTGTTCGCTTACTTGTAGCATCTGTATGGCGTTGCTGGTGAGCTCCTTATTCTTGCTCTCCATTTTCTGAAGTAGTAACTGATTTTCTACTTTTCTTTGCCTTGCCTTTGTTTTTTGCAATCTGTACATAAGGAATATTGCTAGGGAAATTGGAACCAAAAGTATAAAGCTAAAAATAAATATGCTTTCTCTTTTCTGAGTTCTAACCAAAGCCTCCTGCTGTTTTGCTTTCTGTTCATTTTCAAATTCAAGAAGTTTTACCTTTTTCTGATTTTGGCTTACTAAATTTTTTTCAGACAGCTTATTGGCAATACGCAGGTACTGAATTGCCTTTTTGAAATTATTTTTGGATTCGTAGAGATTGGCAAGAAGACTTGAACTCTGTAACAGTACGTCACTGAGCGGTTTTTTCTGGGCCAGTTGGAAAGCTTTTTCCAAAAAATAAATAGCCGAATCATTTTTGATTTTATAATAGTTTTCCCCACGATTAAAATAGAGGTAGGACTGTTCCGAAAAAAGATTAGCTTTTTTGGCAATCCTTATTCCTTTGTCTGAGTAGTATCGGCAACTGTCTAGCTGGTTGAGCTCATGAAACACATTAGAAAGGTTTTGATAACTGCTTACAATACCAAAAGTATCTTTTAGTCGGATACTGTGTTTTCTATGTATGTGAAACATTTCCAGAGCTTTGCTGTAGTTTTTTCTTTCCTTTTCCAATACAGCCAGATTTGAGTAGACCAGATAGGCCTCTACATTTTTCTCCTCCAATTTGCCCTTGGCAATTACTTTCTTTAATTCATTTAAAGATTTATACAAGAATTTCCGGGCCTTGGCAGAGTCGCCTAACTGCATGTAAGTACAGCCAATATTGTTATATACATAATGCAGGCGGAGCGTATCGACTTTTTTTAATTGCATCATGCTCTTATAGTAATATTCTAAAGCCAACAAATACGACTGCTGAAATGAATAAGCAGTGGCGGTAATTTCATAGAGCTTCACCTGCTGTTTGGGAGAGATTTCATCTTTGTATTCTAAGGCCTCATTAATATATTTAAATGCCTTATCCGGATTTTCGTTAATCCCTTCGTTAGCTTTTTTGAGTAATTTTTTGACGATACTGTCCGTTTTGGAGAGGTTTTCATTTTGAGCAGTCAACAATCCGCTTGTTAGTAGTAACAAGATAAGTGGTAGGATGCTATTGACTTTACTTTGTAACAAAAAACTTTTTTTCAAATATATAAAATTTCCTTCTGTTTGGATTAATAATCGAAAAACCGCAACACTTTGTATTTTAATGCTTTAAGATGAAATGTAATAAAATGTAAGGTAGTCTTTTTTGTATTGTAATGAAATGTAATAGAGCATTTTAATGCTGTTGTTTTCATAGAAGATATATTTGGCAATGTTAATAAACTATACTTACTTATGAAAAAAATTACTTTTCTTTTCTTTTTGGTCGTAATGGGCCTAAAGAGTTATGGACAGTGTATAAAGCCGACACAATTTACGTCGACCACATCCAACAATATGGGACTGCCTCAAGTGATGTCTGCTTGCGGTTATACGACTACCAACTTTCTGCTTCTCCAAAATGTAACGGTAGGGGGGAATTATGTATTTACGAATACCCTTGGTTCTGTTCATAAATACATTACCGTGACTGATTTAAATAATACTGTAATAGCGCATGGTTTTTCTCCACTAACCGTCACTGCGAACAGTTCCAGTCTTAGGGTGCATATATCTGATGACGAAAATTGTGGCGGTACAGCCAGTTGTCATACCGTTACCGTGCAGATGCTCTTAAGTTGTCCATTGCCCACAGGTGCTGTCATTGAAGAATTAACACCGACATCAGCCTCCTTTAGTTGGTCGGCAGACGGAACCGTAACTGCCTGGGAAGCTATTGTTTTGCCGGCATCAACCGCGGCACCTGCACAAGATTTAATAGAAGGGGTGAGTACTGTAAGCGGCTTTCCGGAATTTTCTACTACACTTTCTCCGTCGACATCCTATAAGTTATATTACAGGGCAGTTTGCTCCGATACAGAAAAAAGTCCATGGAACAGCTCTGCAGTATTTACCACTTTATGCAATTTTGGAACTTATCTTTATGAAGGATTTGATAGTGCCACAAGTTTACCAAATTGTTTTGCAAAAGTAGGGAGCCAGGGGAGTGTATATGCACAAAATTCATCTACAGCCGCAAGTTTGCCGAACAATCTTTATATGTCTTCAGGAGGAATTCTTTCGTTACCTCCAGTAAGTAATTTTAATGCTGGTACGCATAGAATTAAGTTCAAATTAAGAGGGGCCAATGCTTCCGGCGGTTCTGTTGATTTTGGTTATTTGTCAGTAGCAGCAAATCCGGCTTCATTTGTAGCCATGCGATCTTTTTTAGCAAATACTGCAACAACCTATGATGAGTATAGTTTTGAACCGAGCACAGCACCAGCTAATGGCTATTTTGCTTTTAGGCAGACAGGTTCGAACGCGGTAGTTATGGATGATATAGTTTGGGAAGCTATTCCGCAATGTTCTGATGTAATGGATTTTAGGGCAGATGGTTATACAAGTACTACGGCCAGGTTTTCATGGACTTCAGGTGAAGCCTCCTGGCATATTGCTTATGGAGTTGGGGCTACAACTTCTGATCCTAATAGCCTGACATTCCAGAGTGTGGACCAGACCTCTGTTCAGATTTCCAATCTTGAACCCAATACGACCTATAAAGTATGGGTAAGATCAGTTTGTTCGGATAACGCTTTTGGATCCTGGTCAGGACCAAAAATACTAACAACAAACTGTGCCCCGGTTACTACTTTTTCAGAAAATTTTAATACGTCGGGTAGTATTCCGACTTGTTTTAAAAGAGTTGGATACGGAGGAAATGTCTATATTCAATCTTCCAGTCTCTACCTTTCAAGTTATATGAACGGAAATACGATGAGCTACGGAATGGTATCATTACCACCTGTAAGCAATGCGGCAGCCGGTACACACCGGTTAAAGTTTACGATTAAATCCTCAGGAAGTGTTGGAGGTACTATTGAATTAGGTTATTTGACAAATCCTGAAGATACTGCAACATTTACTGCCGTACAATCGTTTACCAGCAATTCAACCAATGCGCAAATCATTGCATATGTTCCCGCAGCCGCGGTTATTACTACAGATGTCATGGCTTTAAGACACACAGGAAATCCATCTTCTACTGTTGTGATTGACGATATGGTATGGGAAACAGCTCCAAATTGTGGCGATGTTACGGCAATTCGGGTAAAGGAAATCTCAAATGCCTCAGCAAAAATTTTGTGGACCGGAACAAATGAAACAGATTGGCAGGTAGCTTATGGTTCTACTTCTGTTACTGATCCTAACACATTGACACCTGTTGAAGTAGAGAACATTTCTCAAACGGTTATCAGCAATTTGAATGCTTCGACAACATATAAAGTATGGGTACGATCGAATTGCAATAATTTAGGTTTTGGTGCTTGGATTGGTCCCGTGCAATTTACCACATCTTGCAATCCGGTAACGACTTTTTCTCAGAATTTTGATGCTTCAAATAGTTTGCCAGGCTGTTGGTCCCAAATAGGAGGGTTTCTACAATCCAACAGTACTCCGGCGAGTGCCCCAAATTCCATTTATTTGGGCAGTCTCAACATTCTTGCTACACCACCGGTTAGTAACGCCTCTGCGGGTACACATCGTTTAAGGTTTAAGGCACGAGGCACATTTGCATTGGGCGGCGTTATTCAGGTAGGTTATTTAACGGGTTATAATGATACTGAAAGCTTTGTTCCGCTACAGTCTTTTGCGCCAACCTCCACAACAACTTATGATGAGTTTTATGTTAATTTTGGACAAACACCATTAACGGGCTATTTGGCACTTAGGCATTCGGGAAGTTCTTTTAACGCAGTTTCCGTAGATGACATAGTGTGGGAAGCTTTGCCGACCTGTGAAGAGGTGGCCCAACTTACGAATGAAATGGTTACAAATGAAACAGCCACAATATCCTGGATAGCTGAATCTTCAACGGCATGGCAAGTCGTTTATGCAGAAAGCAGTAGTAATGTTGGACCTGCTGGTTTAACACCGTCAGTTTCGGCTACAGAAGCTTTTACGTTTACGGATCTTGACCCGGATACGGTTTATAAATGCTGGGTCCGTTCGTCATGTGCTAACGGTTTGTATAGTGCCTGGGTAGGACCATTAGAATTCAGGACAACCTGCGATGCTGTTACGGCTTTACCATGGTTGGAAAATTTTGAAAATGCAACCCTTCCTGATTTTCCGGAGTGCTGGACCAAAGGAAACGGGACCTGGACAGTAGTAGATCAATTACAAATTGGCAATAACCCTTTTGTACGTACGAATTCTTATTCCGGGTCCAAGTACATCAGATGTTTTAACGGAGCCGTTAATAACTATATGTGGACTCCCGGTTTCGAATTGCAGGCGAATACAGCATACGATTTTTCAACTTTTATCCAAGGTGATGGATATGACGGCTGGAGTGTTGAAATGGTTTACAACAATCAGCCAAAAGGAGAGGGAGCGATTCGTTTGGGAGCTTCTTATGACCTAGCTACCGGCACGGTATTTTTGCCTTATGAAGAAATGAGAAGGAGTTTCACCCCGACAGAATCTGGAGTATATTTCTTTGCGGTGAGAGTAAATGAAAATTCTTCCGGAACTCCATTCTATATTGCATTTGATGATTTTTCTGTTCAAAGAAGAAATTTGAGCACTGCTGAATTTGATGCAAATACATTGAAAGCCTATCCAAATCCGGTTAAGGATATTCTAAACATTTCGCACGGAAAGGAAAATATGACTGCTCTTGAAGTTTATAATCTTTTAGGACAAAAGGTCATTGTGAAACAAATACAGACCCAAACCTACCAATTAGATATGTCTGATTTAGCAGCCGGAAATTATCTGCTAAGAATTACAACTAATACTCAAATAAAAACAGTAAGGATTTCTAAAGAATAAGTGCCTTTTATACAATTTGATTAACTAGGAAGCCCTCAGAGAAATCTGGGGGCTTTTTAGTTGATTTACAATACGGAATCGTTTTAACTTTCGTAATATTCTATTTCCGTTCTATAACTGCAGTAGGTTTGGAGGATATCCTAAAAGTAGCCACCTGTATTTTTTCAAAGTGGCCGAAATCTACAGCCAGAGACGCACAAAGTTGAGTGATTCCCTTCGTGCGTCTTTAATTAAACAATGTTGCAATGTTTATTGTCTTGCAAACTTTTCTAGCTCAGAATTGAATTTTTCTGTTTCTTCAACAAATAGGGCGTGCCCGCTATTTTCAAATCTTATGATACGGGAATTTTTAATTCCCTTATTAAGCTCTTCTGCAAACCCGAATGGACATAATTTGTCTTGTACTCCGTGAAAAATCGCTACGGGAATAGTAACTTTAGACAATTCCGGACGTAAGTCGATATTTGAAAGGGCTTTTATCGATTCGGTGATGGCATAAGGCGATGCCTGTAAATTGATACTTTCCAGCCATTTTTCTACGTTTTTTGATATATTGCCTTCTTTGGCAGGAAAGGCACTTCCAAATCCAGCGATCAAATCTTCTCTGGCCGTCATGGTTTTTGCGATCAGTCCGTTTGCATCATCTTCAGATATACCATAAAGAGATCCTTCTCTTTTCTTCCACGAAGGGGCTGCTGCTCCAAAAAGGGCTAGTTTGTTAACATGGGCTGCATCATATTTTGTAACATAATGAAGGACTACCGCACCACCCATTGAGAAACCACCCATTACAGCATTTTTAATTTTTAGCTTTTCTAAGACCACTTTAATGTCATCCGAGAAAACATCAAAGTCATATCGGCCATAAGGCTTGTCTGATTTTCCAAAACCTCTCAAGGTAATTCCGATTACCCTGAACCCTTTTCTGCTTAGATATTGGTACTGGTATTCATACATTTCATCGCTTAGAGGCCAGCCATGAATTAAAACGATAGGCTGTCCTTCACCTAAATCGGTTACGTGAAGTTTTACATTTTTCTCTACTTCAATATATTCTTCCCTACCAGCCGAAGCGGCAACTCTTTTTGTTTGTGAAAACGAAACAGTACTTATTAATAGTGCTGAAAACAATCCGGTTGCTAAAATTAAATTTTTCATTTTTTGTTATTTTTAAATTGTTAGTATTATTTGATGAAGCAAAGTTGCGGCAAATGCACAAGGACATCAATGGACGGTTTTCTCTTTAAATTGCACTTTTTTCCCTTAAAGTAAAATCAGGCAGATTCATAGTGCTTTACATTGCTTCCCCGTATTGGTTCAATAGAAAAAGCACGACAATTATGCCGTGCTTTGCTTATAAATTTGCTGTCTGTTTAAATTCAGAATTGCTTTCTAAAAGATAGCGGTGACAAACCTGCTTGTTTGATAAAAAAGCGGATGAAATAAGCATCGTCTTCATAATTTAGAGTGAAGGCAATTTCTTTTACGGTCATTTTTGTATGCGCCAAAAGTCGCTTGCTCTCTAATATGATTCGTTCTTTTATAATATCATTTGGAGTTTTTTTGCTGATCAGGCTTATTTTTTTACTTAGGTTTTTTGGCGTTATGAATAACATTTCGGCATAATCGGCAACGGCATGGTGTGTCCTAAAATTTTGTTCAACCAATTTGCTGAATTTCCTTAAGAACTGAACATCTGTATGCTGGCTGTTTTCCGATAGCTGATGTTGCTGTTTCCATATGCGGGTAGATTTGAGAATGATAACTTTTAGTAGAATTCTTAACATTTCCTCTGTACTGGAATCATCATTTGTCATTTCAGTTTTGATTTCCTGAATAATACTTTGGATATTCCCAGATTGAATTTCATCTAATTTGATAAATGGAATTTCAAAGACATTACTATAAAGGATACCATCACAGGCCACTTCCTGGTCATGAATTTCGATACAATAAAAATCTCTATTGAAATAAATCAACTGCCCATTGACGGTTTCACAAGGTTTAATAATCGTCTGGGGATTGATGAATAAAAGCGCATCCGTATCCATAGTGAATTCCTGGAAATCAACCTGTATAGTAGCCTTTCTTGGTATAAATAGAATTTTAATGTGTCCAGCTATTGAAGTGAGTGCCGTTTCTTCAGTAGCTTCCTTGCTGAATTCAATGTTTCCAAACTGTTTATATGAAAATTCTCTCAGCATATTTAGATGTTATTAGTCTTCATTTGGGTAAAAATAAGTATGTTAAAAATAATGATTAGTTTTTTATTGCCAATGGCTTTGTATATGATGTTTCAAAATGGTCGACTGAAGATATTCGTCATTTTTTGCATCCCGAATCCCCAATTCCTGCAATTACGGGAATCATCGCTTTACAAAAATTCGTCAGGTTATATTTATCTTTGAGAGGTACAATCGGATAAATCATCTTCGAAATCCATTCATTTTAGGACTCATTATATTCTTACCATATCTTATCAAATTTTAAAACAATAATTTCGGTTCTCATGCCGGGAGAGAATTTTTGCAATAACTGGTGTTGGACGCGGTAGTGACTTTTGGGGAACAGGAAGAACTAGCAATAGAACTACACATTATACGAAGACGCTTCCTGAAGATTATGATAATCTATTTGCCCATAAAATCCGTGATTGGAAACCAATTTATGAGCTCAACAAAGTACTAGAATACCATTTTGATTGTTATTGTAATACTAGCGTTCCTCAATCTGAGAATTTCCTAAAACATATACGGTACGTTATTCTTCCGTGACTGAAAAAACTTAACAGGAGTGAAGTTTAAGTAGATTTAATGGAGCAATGGTTAAAAGCAAAAGAGAACAATGCTGAAAAAGACAAAATTGGTCAGGTTGTGAATAACAATACTATTCAATTTGGAGATATTCACGCACCTTTCCAATTTCAACAAAGTTCGAATCATTCTATACAAACACAGTCTAACCATTATCGTACTGAGGATATTCAAAAAGTTTTTGAATTATTATCAAAAGATATCCAAAAAATAAATGAAAAAATAAGGGAGGATTTCGCTATGGAAATGGATTATGCAGTTAAGCAACTTAATAAGGGCAAAGATATTAAACCACAGCTTTTAAATATTGGCACATTAATGAAAGATGTTGGTCTGGGTGTATTCGCAAATGTGATTGCTTCACCAATTTATGAAGTCATTAAACCAAGTTTAGGACTGTAATAGTGATGACGGGGAGAAGCGGGGAGAGATCAATTGTTTATGCATTCGATACGGAGGTGTAGCCTTTTGCGTAGTAAAAGAGGTTTAGAAAGAGTAGCTACTTGAATTCTCTATCCAAGATCATGAATATCGTATTACCAATGGGATGTTCGCAAAGTCTGAACAATCGGTTTTGTGGCCAGTTTGGAACGAAAGATGGTGGTTACTTTTGACGAAATCTAAAGTTAAGTAAAAATTATTAATTATGAGATGGAAAATTTGTATTGCTTTGCACTTCACATATTTGGACTGCACATAGCGGAGATTTTCCGTAAGATTTAAGATGTCGTACTTTTGTTAAGTTTCGTTGTCAAGCGGGAACGAGACTTCTTTGGAATAAATAATTCAATTTTTAGGAGTTTTAAATCATATTATGGTTTAATGAAGAATCTTTCGGGAAGTGTATTAGCTTTTCTATGGCAAGAATGATGGCTTTCCTAATTGCCTTTTTTACTAATTTAGCTATTTATATAAATTAATTTCTACACCGTCTTGGCGAAATTGCAGTTGAAGTATCAGAATGACACAAAAAAAGCTAAACTTAAGAAAATAATAATTGCCGCCTCGGTGATTTGTGCGATTATTTTTATTCCTTGGGTCGTAGTTAGAGCTTGGCTGGCACCTGTAGAAGGTAGCGTCGGTGAACAGGTTGAAAAAGCTTTGGACTACAAGCTCGATGGTATAATAGTGTATGTAGACCAACGCGGGAAAGCCCCATCCGCATATGCCGGAGGCTGGAAAGATAAGACAGCCAAGATGGCAATGTCTGCAAGTACACTGTTCAAGATAGCCAGCATTAGCAAGCTTTATATAGCTGCCGCCTCAACCAGATTAATCTGCGAGCAAAAAATCTCGCTTGACGATACCTTAGGGGAGCTTCTTCCTGAACTCTCCGGAAAAGTACAGAATGCCGATAAGATTACTTTCAGAATGCTGCTACAACATCGTAGCGGTATTCCCGACTGGATAAATCAACCTGAATTTCCATGGAATAAGCCTCCAGACGAAGCAGGTGAGATGTTAGATATGGTCATTAGCAAACCTGCAGATTTTTTGCCCGATGACCAATTTGAGTATTCAAATACAAACTATCTCTTGGTTGGCAGGATATTAGATAGAGTACTTGGATATAGCCATACGAGGTATATCAAGCAGCAATTCTTGGACCGTCTCAAACTAAAAAGGACATTTGGTCAAATGATTGAAGCAGACACATCCCAAATAGCCAGCGGATATGACAGCCATTATGATAAAGATGTCAAGAAGCTTGATTTTGTCGCACCCGGAAGCTCAATGGTTTCCACAGCAGAAGATGTGGGTATTTTTTTGAGAGCACTAAATGATGGTACCTTACTGAGCAAAAAGGAACAGGCTTTATTCTCTACAATACAGGAATTTGGGCATACAGGACTGTTGCCAGGGTATCAGAGTATTGCACGTTATCATAAGGATATAGACGCCGTGGTGGTACAGTTTGTTAATACTACGGGTGGGGACACATGGACAACATCGGAAATCGTGTATAATAAGATTGTTAATATTTTAAGGAGAGATACTCAATTGCACAAATAGTATGATTCGATAGAATTGTAGCCGCCTATCTTCTCAGGTCAGATAGGAATCGTGATAGCGGACACTGAGACAATGAAAATCTTAAAACAGCAAACTTATTCTCAGTGATTTGAAACCCATCGTTTTTTGTAAATAAAAAGACTCTTCTCCTGAAACATTTTTTATTTTTTTTGTGTGGCAAATAATCTAGCAACTCCAACCGTAAAGTGCACAGAAAGTGCCATAAACTTTTTGGGCATTTTTGTAAATTTTGTATGATGCCGATTAAAAACGACGAAGCCTGCAACTTAGGAAATTACAGGCTCCATGCGGTTTTAGGGAAGTTTTTTGAAAAAACCAATAATTTAGTTATTAGCTTTTTTCAAAGTACACTGTGGAGCTAGAGGAACTATTGTCGAACTTTAATTATAATGATTTGGATATATTCTGAAATAGTAAAACCTTTAATTTAAAAATCTTCCCATTAGTTCTGAGAGGCTTTCTGTCTAAATCAGTCCACTTTTTGCTGAAGATTTACAATCAGCTCCAAAGGACTGTGTCTTGATTTTTTTGTAGCAAAAAAGGTAGTAAGTCCAAAATCACTCAATGAGGTTTGGGTATCTGATATAACTTATATTAAAACTGGTCAAGGTTGGTTATATCTTACTACCATTATTGATTTATATGACAGGCAGGTTATAGGATGGTCATTAAGTACACGAATGTATACCAATCAAACGATTATTCCGGCTTGGAAAATGGCAGTATCAAAAAGAGAAATAGCAAAACCTTTACTTTTTCATTCAGACAGAGGTATACAATATGCTTCAATAGAATTTAGAAAATTGGTTAATAAAAATATTCTAATCACTCAAAGTATGAGCAGAAAAGCTAACTGCTGGGATAATGCTGTAGCGGAAAGTTTTTTCAAGACCCTTAAAGCAGAACTTATCTATCAGCATAAATTCAAAACCATTGAAGATGCTAAATTAGCAGTCTTTGAATATATAGAAGTATGGTATAATAAAAAACGTCTGCATTCCTCTTTGGGCTATAAAACACCTAAAGAAATGGAACTGGAATTTTATAAAATCAAAAATGTAGCATAGGTCTTAAAAAAATTGTCCGACTTTTTGTTGCAAGTCCATTTTCCATAATATTAAAAATAGGGACTATTCAATACGAATAGTCCCATCATTTAGAATTGTTAGATTATAAGATTAATCCAATACTTCTTCATCAAACCAGACTTCCTCATTTTTTGAATCAGCAAAAAATCTAAAGCCATTATCTAATGCCAAATACTTTATCAATTCAGGTCTTCTGCGAGCTAAATCTGGCAGACCAATTTGTTTAAGTGTATTAATGTCATCATTGTAAAGGTCAGTTGTAAGATACCAGCCAGACATATGATCTGGTGCCTCATATCTTACTCCATCTACAGGTAATCCTTCTAAAATTCCATCGGAAATAGAGATGTTTTGATCGACTCTTGTGAATAGGTATTTTGAAGAATACTGATCACAAATTTTAATCTGGTTATTCATTACTTCTAATGAATATTCACAACCTTGTACAAGTTCGTGGGTTATGGGATGCCTCTCGTAAATTTCTAAATATTCATTCTGTTTGATAACAAAAGTTAAAATCCAAGAGTTAAAGCCAATGGTTTGGTCTGGAAGAATTTTAGTATTTTCTTGAGTTATATAATCAATGATATACTTTAATACATAGATATAATCTTCCTCTTTAAAGGTTCCTTTTTTAACCCTTATTTCGGAGTCCATATCACTGCTTAATCCTTCAGTAAGGTAGTAAGGATCTGCAAACTTTATAACTTTTCCTTTAAATACTTCTAACATGTGTCCATGATTTTAAATAGAGGCTATTCATAAAGAATAGCCCCATAATTTAATCTTTAACTAATTCCTTCTAGTTCGTATATCTGATCTTTAAGAAATTTTATAGAGGTCTGTTTCCCGAAATATTCTTTAGGGATTTCGTTAACGATGTCAATATCTTTAATAAGTTCCAATCGTAGCTTTTCGCCAATAGAACTTTCTAAAACTATCTCAATTGCATCATTTTGGTAATCTTTTGGAAGTGAAGCTAGTGATGGCGCCTTTAGAATTATATCATAAGTGGCGTCAGGAAATTTTAAAAGCACATATTCCCATTCACTGGCGTCAAGCATTCGTTTTACATCATAATTATCTAGTGTGAAACGAAACTCCCAATTTTTAGCAGATTTGTAATACTGAAATTCCCAGTAAGCCATGTTAGGAGCCAAACTTATGATTTCTTTTGTTCGAGCCAGTAGGTTTAAATCCCCACCAGGAGAAATCACGAGCATATTTTCTTTTTCCCCTCCTTCTCTGATTTCCCAACTAAAATCTCCTAAAGACAAGATTTTGCTGTCTAATTTGTCGATTAGACTGTCCGTAATTACTTCTGGCATTAACGCCTTTTGGTTTTCAGAAAACCAGTTCCAAAAACTATGAATTTCCTCTGTAGAACTTTCCATAATATTATATAGGGGCTATTAGAATAAACAGCCCCTTTTTTATTATTAATTTTCACTGTAATAAGCTCATTATAATTGATAATAATTAAAGCTGTAGCCATTTTTATCTAAAAACTCTGAGATTATATCCAAAAATTTTCTCGCATCCTTATTAGGTGTATATTTCATTACTAATTGAATAACAAAATCTTTGTTTTTTGCTTCAGGGTAGCTTTCATAGATTTGTCCGTTTTCTAATACATCCAAATAAGAATTGATTTTATCTTGTAAAATTGCAAAGTGATTATTATCTAAATCCCATTCTAAGTGATCGGATATTGTTAGGACAATTTCCCTTCTGGGCTTGTACTAATTGCATCAATTACATCTTTGTTATCAATTGCCATGCCTATTTAATCTTTAATTGTTCTACCCATATATTTGGAACTTTGTTGTAGTGGTCAATTATTCTACTTTCTACATGCTCGGCTTCCCAAACAGCCGCTGCCTCCAATCCCACGCATTGATTTTTTGTTGCGGCTATAATATCTCCATTATTAGGGTCATAGAGTTCAAATTTTTCTGGCTCAAGTGTATCTTGAATAAATTTTAATGGTTGATTTTGTAAATCTTGTCTAATAGGTAGCTTTCCTACTTTTAACCATCGACCTTGGGTAATTACATCATTGTAAACAGACAAAATAAATAATACTGGTGTATCAATTAAATAATTAAGATTATCTGGAAGTACATTCGATCTGTAATCAAAGAAAGCCAAGCCATCATTTAATATTTGTGCTAATATGAATGTGCCATCGTGCAAATCAATTTTTACAATTGAACCCACAGTTCTTGTTTGCTTTTTTTTCATAAACAATCAATAGTTATAAAATATTTCAGAGAATGACCAATCTCGGTCTTCTTCTATTACATATTCAAATTCCCTCGGAAGGGAATCTGAATACGTTAAATCTTCTAATTCTTTGTGGACTAAAATAGGATTATCTAAATAAAAATAAATATCTCGATTTCCATTATGAGTTATTCTACCTATAAAATGAAAAAGAGAATTGTTTTTTAATATAGATTTTAATTTTTCTTCAATTTCATTTAGGATCTCATTTTCGTTCTTTGTAGGTAGCCCAAATTCAATCTTATTTTGGATATCAATATTTATCCACAACGACCAAGAAAACAAATTTTTGTATTCATAGTCTTTTAATGAAGTATTTACAACCATTATTTTGTAACCATCATCATTTTTTGATTCTCTGATTGCTAATACTGGTTCAGGAAATATGTCTTTATTATGGAGTTCCAAATTCTTTTTTTGCTGCATCTTCATATGTTTTTGCATTAGGATTCTTAGGACTTACAGAGTTTATTGCATTACCAGAAGTTCCACCTTGAGATTGTGCTCCACCATTTTTGTCTATTAGTTGTTGTTCCCTTCCTCTAATTGCGTTAGAATTGGAGGAGCTTTTATCTAATTTTGCAGGGCCAAAACCTTCTTTGTTTTTATGATGGTTGGCATCTCTTTTAGCTACATTTTTAGCAGGTGTATCTTTTCCACTTGTCTTTCCTGAATAAACCTCTTTTGTCTTTGGATTATCTTTAGTATATGTTTGATATGTTTTTGTTGCTTTCTCTACTTTCTGATTAGCCTTTTCTACAGTTTTTTCAACAAATTTTGTCTTACCAATCTTTACTGCTGTACTTTCTATTGTAGTTGCTCTTGCAATAGGCACTGCCATTAAAAGAGTCTCAGCTTTTGCATCTTTAGCTGCGGCGACTTTTCTTGCATCTCCAGCCCTGTCAAGAGTTGGAGCACTCGCAGGTTCTGCCGCTAATAAAAAGATAGCTACTACACACCAAGGGCATCTTCCATCAGGATCTTCAAAACTTACGGGATTATTATATCCATATCCGTATGGGTTTAAATTATTTGTATTATATACGCCATCAGCATTTGTTAAAGATATTTGTAAAGCTCTTGCTAAATCCTCTTCATCGTCTTTATCTACATCATTCGGATTAAAAGAGAAATTTAGATCATTTAATAAAGGGTCAGCTGTTAACCACCTTCCGAGTGCTGGGTCATAATTCCTAGCACCATAATTATACCAATTAAGCCCTAATTCGTCTTGCCATTCTTTTGAATTGTACTTATACTGATAAGACCTTCTTTCCTGAGGGCCGAGCGGCTCTATACCTGTAGGATAGGGCGTATCGTCTTTATGGTCTGCTACATACTCATACGTATCAGCGTTATATTTTGCATGCTTCAGCCCAAACGGGTAAAAATGGTTCTCTTCAAGAATAACAACGTGGCCTTCTTTAGGATCCAGTCCGTAGCTTACACGGATATTGCCCAGATGGTCCTTAATGTTGAAAGCGTAATTGTAACGTGCCGGCCTTGATTCGGTTTCTGGATGGCATTTTACATAGCCTTCGGCAGTAGGGAAAAGATCGAGCTTCTCGTCAATATACTGGAAACCTGAAAGATAGTCGGTAACAGTGTATGCGTCTGTTGAAACTACCGTTTTTCTAAGCTTGCTGCCCGAAGCATCGTAAAGATAATTAATTTTTGCTCCCGTCATGAAATTTATTTCTATGGGCAAGTCCATATGGTTGTATGTGATGTAACCGATTCGCTTGTTTCCGTCAGAGATCATGTTCCCATTGCCATCATAATCGTATTCCGCGCCCATATTGGCCCCGTCCTTAAAGCCAGCAGGATGCAGGGAATTGTCTGTTACCTTATTGAGCCTGTTTCCGATATACTCGTATTTTAAATCGTCTATCTGTATGGCAACACCTGGGTTGTCCAGATCTCCAAAGCGTTCCATGTTCTGGATGTTTCCGTTCTTATCATAGTCCATCGTTTCGTCATAAGACTTGGTATATGCATGTTCCTTAAAGTAGTGAGCCTTCTTTAGCCTGTCGAGTGCGTCATAGCTGTAAGAATAGCTCCGTTCCCTGCTGTCGCTTCGGGATATCCATCGTGTTTCGCAGATATTCCCGTTATACATGGCCTTTAGGGTAGGATCATAGCTTCCCTGGAGGTTGTCGTAACGTATGGCAAAGGCAAAGAGGTCGGTACCGTTATCATCGGTCGCAAAGTTTTCTATGGAGTTAATTTCTTTAAGCCATCCTCGGATATTGTAACTGTAGTCTACCTTTTGGTGGAACAGGTTTCCGGTAAGGTCATTACCGCCGGTCTTTTTGGATACAAGCTTTCCGAGTTTGTCGTAGCTGTTTAAGGCCAGCAGTTCTGTTGGCAGGTTGCCAATCTTGTGGGTATGGGAAAGCGGCCTGTCCTGCAGGTCATAGGTGAAATCTTCCCGTATGGTCAGTTCTGCACCATCGTCACCTCTCCGATGCCTTGTTATGGTATATTCTGGCCTGCCGGAAAAGTCCAGCTTGCTGTCGGTTATAGTGTGGCCCCCCAGATAGTTCGTTGCTCTTGCACTAATGGCCCTTCCCTTGATATCATAGAGCATATAGGACAATTCCGCCCTGGCATAGGCTGGGTTTTCAAGAGCCCTTGTCCATGTGCCTGTCGGCATTCCTTTAGGTTTGGCGGTATTGCTGTAATATACCGCTACGCCTTCCACGTTAGGAAATTCGGTGGGTGCCCCAGGATAGGAATAATCATCATACCAATTAATGGTGAGCACTTTTACCCCATTAGTGGCAGTTGGAAATGCCTTATTGGTGTAGCCAGTAGAAACATTGTCTACCATTTGTGAGCCTGTTCTTATTTCCCATTGCATAACATAACCGTTTACGGCATTCTGTATGCTTTGTCTGGTGCCCGCATTCTCGAACCATCCCGTATAGGCAACCCTTCCATAGGCATCATATTTGGTGAACAGCGCTCCCGTTGCGGTTCCGTCAAAAGGAGAGGCTGTAGGGCCGGTTGCCACCAAACGGTCAAGCTTATCGTAGGCCATGAATTGCCATTGTTTTCCTGGCAGCTTTTTTTCTACCAGCCTGTTACGGTGGTCGTATTTGTACTGGTAGCAAAGGTCATCCAGCTGGGAAAGGGGACTGTCCGCCAAAGGAGGAAAGACGTAGGAAAGGTTCCCGAACTGGTCGTAAACATAATAGGTGTCGTGGCGCTGCCCTGCCTCATAAGCCCTTTTCAATACGAGCTGCCCTTCCATGTCCGTATATTCTTCAGTGGTGTTGTCCAGCCCTGCGGTCCAGTTCTCGTTTTTCGTGACGTTCTTGTAAAGTTGCTCTGCAGCATAATTTGCGGAGTTTAGCGAAACATCATAAATTTTTGTAGTGCCGTTCCAGGCGGCCGTTGCGGTATAATTCTTTACCCCATCGGCTGTCGTGTTGAGGTCGTAGCTCATACGGACTTCGTGTCCTGAGCCCATTGTCCATGCATCTCCTGGCGAAGCCTGTTTTAGTACGCGGTCGAGGTGTGAATTCTCATATAGGGTTTCCCTATAGGGATTTGCTGTGGTTTCGGCTCCTGCCAATGGGGGCGGTGTGCCGTAATAACCCTGTACTCCAGCCAAGGCGGAAGAATCATACGTAAGGGAAGCAGACTGACTAGGATAAGGCAGGTACTCTTTTGTTTGCCTGCCGAAGACGTCATATGCATAATGCGTGACGAGATCCGTTCCCGTTCCCGACTGGCGGTACGAACGGCGTTGTAAGGGCCTGCCCAGCCCATCCATATAGTTGATTTCCACGGCAGCCTGCTGCGGTGTCGGGTTTTCCAATGGAGTTGCTGACGGTTGCTTGTAGACCGTTGTTTTTACATAGTTCTGGTCCTGCCCATACGCCATTATGGCCAACAGGAATGCTATTGTTGAAAATATCTTTTTCATGGTCTGTCTAGTTTTGTGTCCTGTAATGGTATCTGTTATGGGATATCAGGTTGCCCTGTGTGTCCCTTACTTCCTCCAGTCTGCCAAATCCATCGTACTTGTAGGATGTCTTGGCTCCTTTCGGGTCAATTTCGGTCTCGTTACCAACCAGTGGCTTGTAGGTGTAGGCAGAAAGCATTGCCCCGGCAAGGGCAGCGTGCGCACGTAATTCCTCCAGCTTTTGCGGTAGTTGGGCATGGGCTGCCTCCTGTATCTGTGTAACCAATGCGGACGGAAGCGCCGTATAGGCAATGTTCTCTATCTTGGCAACCGGCAGGCTATTTTTGTAACCCCAAATAACACTTACAGGTGCACCTGCATCCGGAGTGTATTGGGTAAGGTTAGTCCTGTTATCATAGCTGTCAAAGCTTACTTTCTTTTCGAGTGGGCGGTCTGCTTTGGAAGCATAAATAGATTGTGGAAGTAAGGTATTACCTCCCACTGCTGGAGGTGCTGCTGGCAGGGTGAACATACCATAGCGGGTTTCCTGGGTAGAGAGTAATGTCCCATTTCTGTAGTTTTCCGTTCTGAGCTGTATACCGGTCATATGCCTTGCAATCAGGTCTGCCTTAAAAGGGGTGCTTCCTGTAACCATTTCCGGATCATCAGGGTAGAAATAGCGGGTTTCGAGATGCTGTCCTGAAGAAAGATAGGTAGACTGTGAAAACAACCTCTTATTCTCATTCCTATAACTAAAGGTTTCTTTCGTTTCTACAACACCAGTAGGAAAATATTCCTTTTTGACACTTTCCACCATCTGGTTCCTGTATCTGAAGTCGTCAACAGACATATAGTTTGAGGTCAGGGATACGGTGCAGGTTGTCTTGTCCTGATGATGGAAACTTGAGACAAGTGCTGAAATACCCCCGCTACAGTCAGTTGCGTAGTCGCCAGAAACAAAATTGTTCTTCAGGTTCCAGTAGCTGGTGTACATTATGCGTACCTGCTGACAGAATCCTGATATGTTTGTTGCATTTGTAATAAAGTACAGGTTCTTTTTTACAAATTTTTTGATATCGTCCGTATCGTAATTGTACTTGAATTCTTCTGATTCCACAAGGCCAAGGCTGGAATTATAGTACTCGATTTTCCTCACGTTCGACTGCTTGTATTCGTCACCGCGTACGGGTATCGGAGGAGAAGAAGTTGTGATAATGGAAGGAAAGTCGATAGGCGAGTCGAATGTGTACTTGATTTTTGACTTGAAAAGTGGCTGGTTAATCGATGGTGGGATATTTGGGTAAAAATACTCGAATACGTTCTTGTAGCCTATTAGACTTCCCTTCTGAAGCTGGGCGTCCAGCTCGCTCTGTGTTTCTATCACGTGATAATTCATATCCACAGCAAGGTGATTATACATAGGCGGGAGGTTAAAGATAGGCTCTATTCCTACCCAATAATCCCTGACCAGGCTCTGGGACCCGTCAAATGAGCCGCTGGAATACGATAGGGTATAGGTGCCTCCTCCCAAATAAGGATAGGGCGGCAGGTCGGTAGGTACGATGCCCGGGTTTTCAAAATTGTAAGCAAAACCCTTTACGATCTGGTCCGTATTCCTGTCCTTATCCCTTATGCCCTTTATCCTAAGCCCGCCCCCGTATAGGAACCAGTTGAGGTGTCGTTTCGGAGTTTTGGCATTAATCCAAATGGATCCTGCAATTCTTATATTAGGGTCAGTAAAGTTTAGTGATCTCATATAAATCTTATAGGCGCCAGGCATAAGATGGAGCGTCGTGTTGATTGACTGTCCTATGTCTATAGGAAAACTCAGGTCGGGACGGCTGGTGTCGATGGTTTGGTCTATTTCAGATATTATAGGAACTATATACACAGAGTTGGGCATAGTGGTTCCGTTTATGGTTCCGTTGATTGAGGTCGATGCGACTGCCGTGGCATCCTGCTCCACGCTAATATAGACGATGCGAAACGGATGGAGGGCACTGCTGCTTGGGTTGTTCATATAGCTGTCATTAACACCTACCGGGGTTGCATCATAATTGTCCGGGTTTTTGAAAATTTCCTTAAAGGTCAATAGCCTGTTTCCCTGGTAGCTATAGGTGTTGGGTTCCCATTCAAATTCCCGTATCCCTTTGGTTGGGTAGCCTATCTTTGTGAGCACGCCTGTCCTTGCCGCATCGTAGGCAGGCTCGAAAAGCGCATAACCGAAGATGTCGCGATCTTCACGCTCACTGTAACCGGGATAGAGTTCCCTTTTGTAATACTCAAATGTATACTTTTCCGTATCGGAACCATTGATTTTCACACCGTCGAGAAAAAGCAGCCCACTGCCTGCTGTATTCGGATAGATGAAATCGAAAGAGCGGATAGGTACGGCCGTAGTGTCTTTCGTATTGAAGATTTCTATTTTTGTCAGCAATGAGCCGGTTCCATCGTATTCAGGATGGGTACCGGTATTTGTGAAACGGATACTGCTTTCATCAGGAAACCATATCCTGCTTATTCTTTTGGTATCTATTTCCCTATAGGATTCGCTTACTATCCTTCTGGGTTCTAAAGCGCATCTCATGTGCTTGGTGCAGTCCTCGCTGTCCTGAAGGTATATTGACTGTAAATTTTCGGGGATATATTCGATTAGGGATTCCGTCTTGTTTGGCTTTTC
Organism: uncultured Flavobacterium sp.; assembly: GCA_964518395.1. GTDB lineage: Bacteria > Bacteroidota > Bacteroidia > Flavobacteriales > Flavobacteriaceae > Flavobacterium. The sequence continues at coordinate 102,081 of CAZFGA010000001.1, read as the reverse complement.
AAACCTGTTCACATAGGAAATGTCCAGCAGCCTAGTGCCGTTTGCATCCTCAACTTTGGTCAGGTGCCAGGCCGTGATAAACTTTTGGATTTCGGGTGCATGATTTGGAGCTACCGGATCATCACAACCTTCCTGCATATAGGTCAGTGTAATGTCGCTCCTTTTGGTTCTTTCCAGTGCACTGAAATAGTATTTGTTGCCCGTATCGTCTGTTATCACAAACGTTGTGATTTCTTTGGGGTACATTGTCGGAAGAGCATTAGTAGTATAGATCGGCTCAATTTTATAATTTCCATCATTTCCAATAATCACAGGAACAAGATTACCAACTCCGCCAATCTTTGTAAAAGAAAACCTTCCAGTTCTTCCAAAGAAACTGAATTGGTAAATGTCGGTTTTGGTATCATAACTTATCCTTTTCCCCCATTGGGCATCGTAGATAAATTCCTTACGTTCCTCACTATTATCTGCAAGGTTGAAAATATTATGAAATTTGTTAGCCGTTGAGTTTGTTCCCTTGTGGTTGTCTGTTTCGATTTCGTCTGGCAGATCTATAACACTGCGTGAAATTACTCCACCTGTTTCCAAACTCCAGCCTTTTCCTACCCATCCCGACTGTTCGTTGACCCTAATTCCCGAACTATTATAGGAAAGGGCAAGTTCAACTTCAAGACTGCCTGTCTTTGTACTGAAGAGTGGTACGGAAATTTGCGGTTGTCCTGTATAATGATCCAAAGAAGACTCTTCGACTTTCATTAATTGTGCGACCGTGGGTGACGGCCTTGTGATGGAAGGTAAGTGTTTATTTCCGCTCTGCCCGTAAATTGAAAAAGTAAAGGACAGACCTACTGTAATAAGTATGCATAGTTTTTTCATAGGTGTCTGTTGTTATTGTTTGTTGATTGCTTTTACGACCTTTACGGCATCTTCCTGCACATTGGTCCGTATTTCTATAATGTAGATTCCCTCCGGAACTCCCCCAAGGTCTACCGGTACGGTGCGGCCGGTAATGTCAAAGTGTTGGAGCTGCCTACCTGAAAGATCGTAGACAGTAGCCGTTCCTTTTTGGAACTCATAACCTACCAGTACGTTGGTGTAGTGCAGGGTAGGGTTTGGAAAGGCTTCAATAGGATTCTTCTTTTCCTCTTTCTTGCTTTTATCCTTGAGTTTTACTACCCAGAAATCATTGCGACCTTGCCCTGAGGAGCGATCCCGTGAAGGAGTTCCCATTGAGGTTCCGGCCAGAATATATCCACCATCGCGGGTTTCTATCACTTTTCGAAGGATATCCTCACTATTGCTGCCAACAGTTTGCGTCCACTGTTCCTCGCCCTTGTCGTTGATCTTAATGGCGATATAGTCGTTGATTCCTTCCCTGTCTTTTTTCTTGGTAACATAGGTCTCGCTTTGTGCGTGTCCGCCTAAAAGCAAAGAACCATCCTTGTTTTCTTCGATAGAGGTAAGCAGGTCAGTCTGCCCTATATCATAGGTCTTTTGCCAAATAATTTCTCCTGACGGGTCAATTTTCAGCAACCAAAAGTCTGTCCCCTTTCCGTTGGATGCATTTTTGTTACCTGTAGTTGCGGATGAAGAACTGCCGGCAAGCAGAAAGTTTCCGTCTCTTGTCTGCACTATAGCCTGTAGCTGGTCGTCACCATCGCCACCGTAGACCTTTTGCCATTCTGGTTCACCTTTTGGGTCAAGTTTGATAACCCAATAGTCGGACATTCCAAAGCATTTTTCGCTCTTGTTTCCCGATTCTGGCGAGTTGGATGAACCGCCCAATAAATAACCCCCATCACGCATCTGCACTGCGCTTCGGAGCTGGTCGGCATAGGTGCCGCCAAATGTCTTTTGCCATTCCACTTTCCCTTTTGAATCGAGCTTTACCGCCCAATAATCGAGATTCCCAAACCCAGCTTCCGATTTCCCAAACGGATCAGGCTGGCCTGCCATGAGTTTTGCGCTTTTGGCAGAACTGGACGTACCTGCCAGCAGGTAGCCGCCGTCGGAGGTTGGCACTACGCTCTGTAGGAGTTCCTGTCCAGATCCTCCAATAGTTCGTTGCCATTGTTCACCACCTTTAGCGTTCAATTTAATAATCCAGAAGTCTTCCTTTCCAAAGCCTTCATCTTTTTTGTGTTCACCCTTTGGCGAGTCGGAGGTACCCGCAAGGATAAACCCGCCATCACGAGTGAGCCTTACAGACTGAAGCAGGTCAGCACCCGTTCCTCCAAAGGATTTCTGCCAATCGAGTTCTCCCTTTTCGTCCATTTTCCATAGGAAGTAGTCGAGGTCTCCGTTGCCGTCATCGGTCTTGTTGCCACTCTTTTTAGATAATGAGCTACCAGCCAGAATAAAGCCGTAGTCGGGAGTTGGCTGGGCATCGAACAGGTAGTCCGAATGTTTGCCGCCATAAGATTTCTCCCAGAGGATGTCTTGCGCCTGCAAAACGCTCCCAAATAGCAATGCACAGGGCAGTGCTAAGCAAAGTTTTGGTTTTTGCATAGTAAAGATGTATTAAAAATTAAGTCAATAACTTTTATACTAGCTTTTAGGCTAGTCAAATCTTAGTGGGTATTCAGATCCGCGATTTGGGAGTAGGATGCATCGACGGTAATAGTGTACGAAAAGTAATAAACTTTTCCTTAGCTTATCTGCTGGCTATCAGATTTTTATTAACAATTTGGATTGCACGATCCTGTTGCTTTCTGTTACCAGCAGACTGCCAAGCGGGGTGCCATGTGGTATTTGGATGGCTTTTGTAGATGTAGTATTATAAGCTACTATCGATATAGGAAGGTTTTGTCATTTATCTCATCAGCAATAAGTTAGTGTTGTACAGAACAAATATATAAATTCTATTTAAAAGTACACTATATAATAGAGTATTTTATGAAATGCTTTTTTTTGACATTTGAGGTATGGAGAAACCCGCATCAAATAAAGAATTTCCAGAATTTGAACAAATCGCCAAAAGACTACGCGAACTTAGGAAAGCCAAGGGGTATGCCAATTATGAGCATATTGCTTTTGACCTTGGTATGAGTCGTAGTGCCTATTGGAAATTGGAATCGGGCTCTAATTTTGAGCTAAAGACGCTCATAAAGGTATGCAGGGTACTTGATATTACCCTGGAAGAATTTTTTGAGGGGATCAAAGTGCCATCTTCCAAGAAATAATTTCTAAATCCTTTAGAAACTATAAACTTCTCTTTATTTTTGAGATTGGACTAGAGCATAGAAATATACTTTTCAGCAATTTCGAATTTATTACTTTCGGGTAAGGGCTGATAAAAACCAATTTGATAGAAAAGATGAAGTCAGAAATGAAAATTAAGGTAGCCTATAAAGGCAAATGCCTTACCCTTGCTTATTTTAGGACTGACGGTAATACCATTGTAAGCTGGTACTTACCCCAATATCTCAGCGGGGCACTTTTAAGTGATGAGATGATGAATATGGATTTTCATGTGACCTACCCACGCGACGGTAACATGCACTATTCCTATAAATATCTAAATTCTGTGGAAAATCTTTGGTACGAGAAAAGAGTTTATCATGATGAAGTAGTTCTGAAGCAATTTGATGAAAAAAAGGTATTCTTAGGTTATAAAAAAGAGCCCAGAAACGATAAAGATTTGAAGCTATTATTGAGTTACTAACCGCATAAACTTGGACTGTCCTGAACAAAGACTCTACTTGTACGTCTTCAACCTAAATTGGACTTTTCCTAAAGGAGTGTTTGTTTAATTATTTCAAAGATAAAGTTAATTTTTGATTGGAGAAAATCACCAGTTTGAGATTTGGTCAAAAAAAAAGATTTCTACATTATCGAAAGAAACAACTTTCAATAATAAAATAGATAATAAAATTTATGATCCAATATAACATTGGCTAACAATGACTGTATCTCATTACAATCTTTTCGAAAGAAAAACTTTATCTTAGCAGAAAGGTAGTCAAATTACTTTATTCCGCAAAGAGGCGTGACTACATAACGTTATTTGAAACCGCCATAGTCTAAACCTTCAAAATAGTTGGCAACGTATGAACAAAACAAATACAATTATTGATTTAGCATCTAGGATCTCTTCAGAGATTGAAGATTTTCAAATGATTCGTGGTGCAGGAGCAGGAAATTTTGTAACGAATAGCTTTATGAAAACGTTGCGGTCTCACGCCATTGAAATCTTAAGCGTAGACTATAGCGAAAAACGTGTTTCGGGAAAAAATTCCTTCGCCGTGGATTTTTATATTCCCGAAGAAAAATCGATAATAGAAGTAGCATTAGGTCTGCCTAATACTGCAAGTGAATTCGAGAAAGATATTCTTAAAGCGCTAATGGCAAAAGAACTGAATGCGGAAATTGAAAAGCTAATATTTATCTCAAGAGCAGGCGCAAAAAAGAAATGTTTGCAACCTGGCAGGGCAGCGATTCGGGAATGGGCAAAAAATGTACACAATTTAGAAATCGAAATATTTGAACTTCCCGGCGAAGCCCGAATTCGTAAGAAATCATTTAAAAAGAATCCGTGAAAGAATACCCACATATCTTTTATCCAACGGCTGAGGTTGTAGATAATAACTTAATCGACTTTAAAAATTATAAGACAGGCTTTTCCGAAAGCTTTTTCGAACATAAACTAGAAAGATATTTTAAAAATCATATCCGAAAGAATGTTGTAATAGATGATGGAAGAACATATCCATATCAACCAGATTACGTATTTAATTATGAAGAGTACAATTTGTATATAGACATAGAGATTGACGAACCTTATGCACATGGTAGCAAAAAGCCAATACATTTAAATGATGATAAGCGTAATAATTATTTTTTAGAGAAAGGTTGGGGTATCATTCGCTTTGCCGAAATTCAAGTAATAAAATACCCCGAGTTGTGTTGTAAAATCATTTCAGAATACATTAGAAATTTTACTGGCGAAAATATTTGGGTAGAAGGTTTTCACGAACTTAAAAACCTTGATATAATTACGGCTTGGGATATCGATGACGCAAATGAAATGGCATCTAAATCTTATAGGCAGACTTATTTTAAGTTTTTAAAGAAAATTGATGAGAAACATCCAACAGTAAGTATAATCGCTGACGGAATTTATTTAAATCAACAGATTGCAGAGGCAAAAGCTGTTTTAGCAGAAGTAGAAGAAATAGAGGCATTTAACGAGTCAGCAAAAATATCGGTTTTTTTAAAATTGCTGTTACCATATGTAGGACATTTTAAACTATCAGAAAATGAAAATAACAAAGTATATATTGAGCTTACAATCTATATTTCGAGATATCATAGCTTTTATAGTTTCTGTTTTGATAGCGACTTTATTGAAATAGGAAGGTTTGTAATTAATGTCTACTATGTAAGAACGCAAGAAATTATTTGTTTCGAAATTTTTGAGAAGATAGTAAATGAAAATTTAAAGCAAGTAATTTTGATTGCAGACGATCCAGCGTATCCACCATTTTTAGAAGACAAGGATAGAAACGAATTTGTTTTGGTGAGAAATTATCATAATACTTTTATGCCTGGCGATTTTAGATACATTAATATTGATGGTCCGATAGAGCATTCGTTGGAAATTATATATAAAAACGAAATATAATAGTCTAACTGTATCTTCTGATGTACTTTATAGTATTCTTTTGGAAAATCATTATCTTGGCGGAAAGAACACGGTTAGTTTTGCCGCGACTAGGCTTGGTGGCGAAACGTTATGCAGTATTGAATGGAAACCGACAAATCTATGGGTAAACACACGACAGAAATAAGTTTAAGTTTATTTGATTTCCTAAAAGACTTAGGTAATGGACTAAAACACGAATCAACTTATAGGTTTAAATTGCAATGTTAATTTCAATAAGTCAAATGGACGACAAGCTAATTGATACGACTTGTAAATCGTCAGCAAAAAGAGGACTGATTTAGACAAAAACTAAGAGAGTGTTTTTCAAAATCTTTAAATTTGAAATATCATGAAAACACCTAAGTGTAAAAAATCACCTTCATTGCCATCTCGGATAGCTTCCTTTCTGTCTTTTTTGAACGTTTCGCCTGGAAATACAATTGTAAAGATGGTGGGATTTGCAAGCTTTTTAGACAGTTATCATAACAACAGAGACCAACAAAATTTACACTTTAGCAAAAGTCCAAATTAGTTTGAAGAGATACACAGCCTTAACTTTTTGTGGCAAAAAAGGCAGCTCCATAGCAGAACTGCGCAAAGAAAACCAGGGATTAAAAGAGATGGTTGCCATAATTTTACATACAGGCTTATTTGTGCGATAGGATTTTTTTTACGTTCTTGTCGCGAAATAACCTTAGCTTCCGTCGCATGAGCAAGAGTCGCAAACCCGGTATCATTTCTGTCCTGTACGCAGTGCTGCTGTTCGTATCGGTTTTTGGCATATGGTATCTCTATAAGAAGCACATCCTGCAGAAAAGACAGCGGCAGCTCCTTATTGATGCCCGTGAAGAGATGGCCCAAGCCAACGCCCATATCGAGCGCCTTACTAATTTTGAAAGGTATTTCACTTTCAGTCAGGAGCAGCGATACACGCAGGTATATGCGGCAGCTAGGAAATTGGCCGTACCCGGCTTTGCCGACCTTGCACTGGAGCCGCAGCATGAAGCGGCCATCCGTACCTTTATCGGCACCTACGACACAATCTCTGCAATACGCAAGGAGTACAACGATGCGTTTGTCAAAAGGGAAGCCCAGGACTACCGCTCGCTTTTCGATTCCCTTGAAGAATATCCCCTTTCCGATGACCAGGTAGAGGCGGTAGTCCGGGACGAGGACAACAATCTGATACTGGCAGGAGCGGGTACCGGCAAGACCACTACTATATCGGCCAAGGTAGCCTATATCCTTGAAAGGGGCCTGGCCAGGCCCGAGGAACTGCTCATCATTTCCTTCACCAAGAACGCTGTCAGCGAGATGAAGGAACGCTGCATGAAGTTCTGCTCGCACATTCCCGGAGCGGAAAACCTTGATGTGAGGACATTCAACAGCTTCGGCTTCCTTGTCAAGAGGCACTGCTCTGATACGGAACTCCACCTGGCTTTCAAGGGAAAGGAGGACGATGCGAAGGCCTGCCTGCAGGAAATCTTTGATGATCTTTTTATGAATGATGCTGACTTCCAGCGAAAGGCCGTGAATTTCATAGCATTCTTCAACAGGCCCGAGCGCGACGAGTTCCGGTTTGAGACCAAGGACGACTATCTCAAGCATGAGCAGAGTTTCGAAAATGTAGCACTGGACGGAAGGAAAATGAACAGCAGGGAAGAGGTGCAGATCGCCAACTTCTTCTGCCTGTTTGGAATAAATTACGAATACGAGAGGCATTATCCGCTTCCGCCCGAGGACCGCAATGCTGATTTTGGGAGCTACAACCCTGATTTCTACCTGACCGACTACGGCATCTGGTACGAGCATTTCGGGGTTGACCGCGAGGGCAACGTACCGGCGTGGTTCCAGGCAAAAGCGCCCTATCCTACGGCCAGGGACTATTACAATGCAGGCATCAGCTGGAAACGCGGCATACACAAGAAGCTTGGCACCACACTCATCGAGACCTACTCGTTCCAGAATGCAGAGGGAAACCTGATCTCCATCCTGAAAAAGATGCTGATGGACCATGGGGTAGAGCTCAAGCCAAGAAAGCCAGAGGAGATCCTGCCCCTGGTAAAGGAATCGCCCTACTATGAAGACTTTATCAACATGATCCATACCTTCCTTGGCCTGATGAAGTCCAATGCCAAGGATCCCGACACTATCGCTGCCCGGGCAGGGGACCGCAGGCTAAAGGTCTTCCTTGATGTCTTCAGTCCCGTCTACAGGGGGTATGAGGACAGGCTTACGAAGGATTCGGCGCTGGATTTCAACGACATGGTCAACCATGCGGCAAGGCACATTGCAAGGGGAGAGTTCAAGAGGCCCTACAAGTACATCCTGGTGGATGAGTTCCAGGACATGTCCCTTGGAAGATACGAGCTTCTCAAAAGCCTGAAGAAGCAGAATCCAGGGGTGAAGCTTTACGCGGTCGGGGACGACTGGCAGTCCATCTTCCGCTTTACGGGCAGCGACATCTCCATCATCACCGAGTTTGAGAAGCATTTCGGCTATACCAGCATGACGCCCATACTGCGCACCTACCGCTTCAATGACCAGATCCTGCAGGTCTCCAGCGACTACGTACAGAAGAATCCGTCCCAGATACGAAAGACGCTTTTCTCCGACCGCAGGGCAGAGCACGACAGCTTTGCATTTATCGGATCGTTGGCTGCAGGCAGCCGTGAGGCCCGCCAGCAGGCAAAGGAGAGGGATGTACGTTCTGCCCTTGATGAGATTGCCTTACTAAAAAAAGAGGCAAAGGTCTTTTTGATCGGAAGGTACCACCACAACATACCTGATGGGATTGGGGCACTTGCAAGGGATTATCCCTCATTGAAGCTAGAATATTACACCGCCCACAGGGTCAAGGGGATGACCTGCGACTATGCCATAATCCTGGATGTAAATTCAGGAATCCTGGGCTTTCCTTCCGAGATAGCCGATGATCCATTATTAAATTGCCTGCTTCACGAAGGGGACCGGTTTGAAAATGCGGAGGAGCGACGCGTATTCTATGTTGCCATCACCAGGGCGAGGCACAAGAATTTCCTGCTCTACAATAACCTTAGTCCCAGCAAATTCCTGAGCGAGATCATGGGTACGGATGATGCGGATGCTCTGAGGGAAAAATGCCCAGAATGTTCCGGACAGCTGGTAGAAAGGAAAGGTCTCTACAGTGAATTCCTAGGATGCTCCAATTATCCCCACTGCAATTTCAAGAAGATTATAAGAAACAATGAGATTCTAATCGCTTAACACCGGTAGTGCATTCTTGCTTATTGGTGATACAATGGTATAAATTTATTAGACAGCATCCCTGCAAAGTCGGAAAATATTAAGGTATTTGAGTGTTTACTTTTGGTAAGAATTCGGATAAAGTACGAGATAGCTAATATACTAGTTATTGCTAGTAATGAGCTAAATACAGTATCCTGTGATTTGAGTTTCGGACGCGTAAAGATGTTTCTAATTTAGTTATATTTGGAATCCATTATGACGGTAAAAGCGAAAGCTTTTTACGTACTTCAAATCGAATAATTAATGATGATCTTAACTTATTTAAGAAAGAATCAGTCCAGGTTCTTGTGGATAGTTCTATTTATATCGCTGATGTCTTTTTTCAGGGGAGTTATAAATAATCTGTTAAACAATTTTGTTGTCAATTGGCTTGTTTCGCATTTTGAAGTCAGTGTTTTCAACGACGCATTGGTGGTAGTGTTTGCAATTTGCATTTCGTTATTGCTCATACTGTTTGCTAGTAAAATTCTAGCTAGGCAAATTGCTGTTTTGTCAATTGGATTATATGCCCTGACAATTTCAAGCGATTACTGGACATTCTATTCTTTTAAGATTTTTGCATATTTTAAAATATGGGATATTATTGTTTTTGCCTTATCAGTTCCTTCCCTTATCAGCTTTCTTCCCCAAAGGAAGAAAGAATCACAACAATTTGACAGAGGATTTGTAGAGGACAAACCAATTAAGAGTGAAAGTGAAGACAGTTTTAATAGACGGGGGCTTGCAAAGGACATTGCTGAAAAAATAAACAATACACATAACAGCAGATCATTTGCAATAGGCATACTTGGCGAATATGGGAGTGGCAAGACTTCGTTTATTAATCTTATTGGCTCTCAGTTAGATGCTAACTCTACATCTTTTATGGAATTCAATCCTTGGAATGTGGAAGGAAAATCAAACATACAAGAAGACTTTTTCGACATGTTATCCAATAAGTTATATAAGATTGATCCTAAGGTATCCAGTCTTATTCTTGACTATTCGAGGAGGCTGGCACGATCAGAATCCTCCCTTGCAAAAATTTTCAAACAGACAAGCATTCTAACGAGCCTGTTCAATAATACAAGTTATGAAGACGACTATAAAATTATTAATGAATTACTTGCCAATTCGGGTAAGAAGATTGTTGTCGCGATAGATGATCTCGATCGACTGTATAACGAGGAGATACTGGAGGTTCTCCGTATAATTAGGAACACAGGTAATTTCACCAATATTTTTTACCTGGTTGCCTATGATAGGAAATATGTTGATCAGGCTGTCGCTACCTTGCGTACTGATGCAAGCAGCGGCTTTCTTGACAAGATAATACAATTGGAAATCCCCCTACCCAAGAGGGAAGCAGATAGCCTTCAAGCTTTGCTTGAAGAATACCTTACAATATTCCTGAAAGAAGAAGACCTTAAAACGTACAAAGAAAATGTAATTACCACTGGTTTTCATCATGATTATGAATATTCTTATAACAAGATTTTCAGGCAGTCTCGCGATGTTATAAAATTCGTTAATAGTTTTAGGATTACTTACGAAAAGCTAAGAGATGAAGTCTTTTTTGAAAGCCTATTCGTGCTGGAACTATTAAAGTTCAGGTTTCCGATAATATACGACCGATTGTATGAGAACAGGAAGGAGCTTGTAAGTAATCAACCCTATGCAAATCTTCATACCCAATATTATGAGCTGGATAATTATACCGAATCCAAGGAAAGGAAAATAAAGATCATAGAAATTCTGCGTAGCGAAAGTCGATATGGAGAAGAAGAGCTTCGGCTTATTGCAGGCCTGCTCCACCATATGTTCTTCCCATTTGAAAGAATAAAGAATGCCAAGAATTCCATAATTTATCCGATGTTTTTTGAACGCTATTTCCGGTACCGCCTGAGCGGAAATGAGCTTTCTGAGAAAGATTTTAATTCGGCATTTAGTGAAGGATTTGTCGGAATCCGTAGCTTTATTGATATACATGAGGGGCGCAAGATGCTGCGGCAGGTTGGGGCACGCATCATCCAGCTCAGTGTTTCCGGCAGGGAACAATTTGAATTGCAGGTCAATGCTCTTTGCTACCTTGGACCTAAATTTGCGAAACAGGAAGGTTTGAGGTCATTTTCCTTTGACTCTATTATAGGACTGTTTTGGAATAATTCCTATAATCCTCATATTGCATATTACAATAATGAGCCGGAAGCATTCAAGGCGTTTGCCGAGACTATTTTCGAATCAGCTCCATTTCCTTTCCTATTTCAGAACGAATTGGTGTACCATATAAGACAGGACGGAAGGCCCTTCGTACTTTCTGATGGACAACTTGTCGATTACCAGATAGGATTTTTCAGAAGGCACCTTGAAAAGAATGGACTGTCTGAAGATGCGATATATATTTTTTTCTGGACCGCATATGAGAAATTTGAACTGTTGCCTAATGATGCATCAAAGGATCATAAATACTGGTATATAGAGGACAAGATGGCAGAAGAGATCAAGAAGTCTTTACCTGATTATGACCCGATACATTTTTTAAAAATGAGCATCGAGGCAGACTTCAGGGAGAAATCATATTTTACTATCAACAGAAGGATACTTAAAATATTTGCAGATCCGCTCGAGTTAAGGAATATTGTAGAAGACAATGGTTTTCTTGATGAGGCTGCCAGAAGTGAATACCTTGAATTTTTTGACGCATGCAAAGAAAATGATTTCTTTAAATATACTGAGTATAATTTTAAAAGCGAACTCCGGAAAAAGTTGGAGACGAGCATGCCTCTGTAGAATTACATGCTACAATAAATAAACGCTGAAAATTAGGTTTATCTGTTTAAGTTAAAAAACGTTGCCAATGTGGAATTCTTTTAATACATACGATCTTAGTCCTGAAGATGCTTTTGAAACAATGAACAACCAGTTGTTCGAAAGATATCTCTATCGAAATTATTCAGACGAGTTAATTAATTTCAGGGTCATAAATGGTTCCGGGGGAGATGGGGGCATTGAGGCTTATGGACTGCTTAATGATAATTCAATCTTGGCCGTACAATCCAAGTGGTTTAGGAACAATCTAGAAGAGCTGCAGATAAACCAGATCAGGAAGTCTGTCCATACGGCCATGGGACTAAGGCCAAATATAAAAAAATACATTATCTGCATTCCCAGAAATATTAATTCGCTAAAGATAGGTAAAGGCAAGAAGCCAATAAAAGATTCCGAAGAGTTCAGGATAAATAACCTTACAAAAGATCTCCGCAGGGATTACCCGGATCTGGATATCATATGGTGGTTCGATCATGAACTTAGGACAGAAATTCAAAAGCCAGAGAATGAGGGTGTCCACAAATACTGGTTTGAAAGGGAGATTTTCTTCTTCAGGACGCTGACCGAAAGATTCCAGTTGCAGAGGACCAACAGCTGGCTTAAGGAAAGATACGTTCCCAATCTGAACAGCAGCGGCCTCATACAAATGCAGGTCAGCAAACAGACATTTTCAGAGCCTTTCAGAAAAAAGGTGTTTGCAACGGCAACCAAACTGCACGATGAGATATCAGAATTTGAGTCGCTTCTTGATCCCCTGGTCAGGCACTCCGGGAGTCGAAATTATTATGACCTTGTAGTCAGCGTTTCAGATTCGCTAAAATACGTGCTTGCCTATCTGGATGAGATAAAATTGATGGCCCTCAAGGCTATTGAGGGCGTTTTGGATTTATCTTTCTACAATCAAGACATCTACGAAACCATAGACGAGCTAAGACAGTGCTTAAAGAACAGCATCCCCACCAACATGGAAAAGCCGACGTATGATAAGCTCGTGCTCCATCTCGATATCTTGCAGTCTGATTTCCTATATGGTTTTGAGAGGTTATGCGCAGAACTGGAAGCAGTTCCCTGCGGCATAATCTATGGCAGGGCAGGGACAGGAAAGACCCACGGATTGGCTTTCGGGGTTGAGGAATCTCTGAATTCTGGAGCCCCGGCTATTTTGATACGTGCTTATGGATCCGACTCCAAAGGCTGGGAATCACTGCTAAGTTCAGAGCTGGGGCTGCCCAACTGGAATCTCAATGAGATGCTCTCTGCATTGGAAACCTTGGCACATAGGAATGATGTGAGGAAGTCGAGTCAAAATGAAGTTGGCATAGAGCCTGAATTTGAGCTTTCCAAGGTTTTGATCTGTGTTGATGGCCTTGAGGAAGATATTGCCAATTGGGACAATTGGTATGACAGGATCTGCGAGGTAGAAGAGATTTATAGGAGATTTCCCAGATTAAGGTTCTTATTTACTGCAAGAGATTACTTTTACAATAACAGCAAGATTCCAGAGAATGGGTGGTTAAAAGAAATTACTTTATCAAGAGAAGGAGATGTTGCCATCTTTGAAGTACTTCCTAAGTATCTCGATGAGTATAGCATATCGATTTCAAACTTGGATTCGTTCAGGGGGCTTGACAGCCTTTTCGCATTGCGACTGTTTTGTGAAGAGTATAACGGTAAAACGATCACAGAAGTTGACAGTGTTGAGACCGCAACGGGTACACTATTGAACCTTAAGTTAAATCGATTGAATGAAGAGTTCCTCCAGCTGGTTAAAAAGAAATCTTTGGATGTGCATCCGGTCACTGATGCACTGTTGCTAATTTCAGAGATGTTCTACAGCGCTCCCGAAATGTCTCATAGGTTCATAAAAGAAGGAATTACGCCCGATCTGCAACATTATCTGGATAATTCTGAAATCGAGCTGTTGCTGCAATTCCTATCTGAAAATGGTATTATGACGCGTTTTGAAAGATCGCAATCGAAAGGCATGATCAAAAAGTATGAAAAACATTATTCGATTACCTACCAGTCAATTTTGGAGATCGTGCTCTCCGATAATATCACCGAGGCAATTGTCAATGGGGGTCTGGAGGAATTTCCTGATATTGTCTTTCAAAATTTTGCCTTACCCGTTGACATGAATCCTATCGAGTTCCGAAGGAAATACAATAAGTCACCCAACCAACAGCTGATCCAAAATGTCGTCAACTCACTACTTTTGCGGACGGAAAAACTGATCGGATGGGATGGATATCTGCAAAAAGGATTCAGTGAGCAAGAAATATTTGGAATGCAATTGGAAGCCTTGGTGGCAGCCCCTTACGGGCTGGCAAAGAAATTTGAAAAGTGGATAAGTGAAATATTGAAGGGCGACTATGACAAGAGGTTTACTATATTAAAGGCGCTGATTTACCCTCTGGCCAATAGCACAGACACACCCTTTAATGCGCTTTATCTGCATGGTATCCTGTATCATATTCCCGATGCCTTCAGCCGTGATAAATTTTGGTCAGGTTTGGACAGCTATGAAAAATCAGTGTGTAAGCCGAAGTCCTCATGGAGTTTGAATAGTGTCCTGAATGTCTATCGTAGGCTTGACGAATTTGAAAAGCACGATGGAAGGCCGCTTATGTATGCCTGGGGATTGTCTACGCTCGATCAAAAACTAAGGGAAAATCTTCGTACAAAGCTTGCGGAGTGGGCAGTCATGGTTCCGTATGAATTCATCAAATTGCTGGATAAGCTTTTCGATTGTAACGATCCCCAGATCCAGGAGGACCTCGCGGCTGTAATGCTGGGGGTCTCCAGCAGATGTAAAGATAAGCCAGCCATTACAGAGCTTGCCAAGTGGAGCATCAAGAATATTTTTGAGAACAAGATCATTCACCGAAATATAATAGTGAGATATGGTTTTAATGCTATTGTGGAAAAAGCCTTCCAATTGAGATTGATCGACAAGGCCGTAGTATCCAAAGCAAGGCCGAGTAAGTTGGAGGAGTTTGTTTATCTTCCCCTTGAACAGCGTTATCTTGAAAATCCAAGGGAAGAGTTTTATCCTATAGTGCATGACCTCGCCTGGTATGTGATCAGGGATGCATACGACAAGTTCCTCACTTATGAGATCGGCTATGGCAAGGAAGGAAGGACTAAGGAAACGGAGGTGTTTATCAGGAAGTATGAGTCACATCACAGTAATGAGTTTGAGATAGGATGCAGGGAATGGGCAATGGCCGCAGCACTTGCTTATATTAAGGCGCTAGGCTTGGACCGTATCAAGGGCAACGGTTATACTGATGCGTCGCACGGAAGCAAGAGTGAAAAATTCACGTATGAGGAAAAATACACATGGCTAGCAGTAAATTTTCTGAAGGGATATCTGGCAGATTACCTACCCTATGCAGACTATGATGATAAATATTGGATAAAGGATTATTCGGTCATCACAGAAATCCACAATCCTGGTGAGGATTTTGACAACGACTTTGAAAGCAGGGTGGACACATTTTTCAATCCAGCCAAATGGCTGATCAGTGACGTGCTCGCCCCAGAGCTCCCAGATCGCAAGGATATAGCTGAATCAATTCAGGCAGCCATTGACAATGAGCCTGTAGTGAGTTTTGAGGATTGGATATGTTACGGCAGGTCGGATTTTGATTTTCTGAAGGAGGGACAGCGTGGATCAGCACTGTATAATTATACAGCACTGTACAATTCGACCAAGACTATACAGAGCTCAATTGAGGTGCACTGCTGCCTTATTAAAGAGAATGACTTTGAAGCCTTCAGGAATGACCTCTCCAAGAGTTTCAATGAAAAAAAATTACGTGACGACCTCCAATTCTATTCCAGTCCCAGAACTGATACTTATTCGAATCCGTCCGATATTGTATGGATGGACTGGATCGCAGAGGACGGAGGAAGAAGGCACTTTAACGATAGCATCACGTTTGATGTTTCACTTGCGAAGATAGTAAGAAAAAATTTGGAAGGGGAAGAGGAGGTTTATTTGCCCTCCAAAAAGGCTAGAAAGGCATTGGGAATAGTGGCATTGGAAGGAAGCAGCTATCTCGATAAGAAGAATTCAATAGTTGGCGTCTCCCACAAGGTCAAAACCGATGTTTTCGGAGAATCTCAAAATATTTTGATTGTTGATGATAGTATATGGACATCAAATCTGAAGAAGAAAGGACTTGTACGTTTTTGGTTTGCCATGACCATCATAAATAAAAACTCAATCAATGACAGTATAAAATCCGTTCCATTCTGTCAGAAAGTTAGAAAATATTTGATCTGGGAAGAAAATGGAAAACTAAAGGCTGTTAAATTCTGGGATAAAATGTTCAGCAATGAATAATGCAGTAGTTTAGTAAGTCTTTAATAATTTGAGATATTACAAATAAGAAACAGGTATCAATTTTTTGAAACATTATTATAGTAAATCTAAATTCATGTCAAATATGTTGTAATTTGTGTAAGAGTCTGCTATAATGCCAATATCTAAGATTTAAACAAATTAGATATTAAATTAGTATTTTTACCTGCAATTGACAGCTAATTAACAGTTTATAGGTTTAATTTTCATGTTTATTATTAAGGAATACATACGATGAATAATGAAGTAGTTTTGAAAATCAAAGAGCTATCTATTACTGAAATAGCGAGAAAACTTGGTATTGATGTCAAGGGCAAGAAAGCGCTGTGCTTTTCAGGACATGATAAGAATCCGAGCCTGACTTTTGATGATAAAAAGGGATTTTACAATTGTTTTGGTTGTGATGAGCAAGGAGACCAGATAACATTAGTGATGCATGTTTGCAAACTGGGGTTTCTAGAAGCTCTTCAATGGTTTAAGCAAGAATATCAGATTGGGGGAACAATCAGCGAAAAAGACAAGAAGATATTTAAACCTGTAACAAAACAAAAAGTTATTGAGGATAATGCCAATGAGCCTAATCCTGAGATTTATGAATTCATGATCAATAATATATCGCTCAGTGCGAGGGCGGAGAAATATTTGATCGATGATCGATGCTTTTCCAATGAATTAATACATAAGCTAGAGATACGCGACATTCCAGATACTCAAGTGGTATTTACTATGCTGAAGGACAAATTTGGTATTGACGCCTTGATTAGATGTGGATTGTGCAAGCTAGACGACTATGGCCGTCATAGATTCATATGGTGGGATCATGTTATAATTTTTCCTTTTACAGATTTGAATCATAGGATTAACTATGTTCAAGGGAGGCGATTAAATTTTTCATCAGGTGCAAAATATGTAAATCTGAAAGGAATTAGGCCCTATCCTTACAATCTCCAGGTTCTGATAGACCTTAAAAGTAATGATCGAATACATATTTGCGAGGGCATACCTGACACAATTTCGGCTACCCAATTAGGCTTGAATGCTATTGGTATTTTAGGAGCAAATAATTTTGACACAAATTATTTAAATCTACTTAGTACTTATCAGATTTACATAATTCCTGATCATGACATCGGTGGAGAAACCTTTTACAGAAAAGTACAGAAAGCTTTTGAAACTGTAGGAAAGAGTATTCAATTAAAAAAAATTCCTGAACAATTTAAAGATTTAAATGAACTTCTTATTAAACAAAATTACAGATCACAATAATTTATATTGGGCCTGGCTAAAAGCGAAAAGTTTTTATAAACCTGGCGATATTTGGTTTAACGAGCTCGAAGTTTCGCAATTTGAGTTAAACTTGGCTCAGGAATTAAATCATATCAGGGAAGAGCTGTTAAACGGCAATTATCAACTTAATGACATAAAACCAATTGCATTTCCTAAGGGACGGAATAACGATGGACCAAGGACAAGGCAGTCCTTTTGGATATCTGTACGCGACCAGGTAACATGGCTTGCCGTAGTTAATATAGTGGGGAGATATTTTGATGCAAAAATGCCTTTTTGGAGTTATGGAAACAGATTATATATTTCCATGTTTTATGACAATGTCTTAAAATTTGGATATTATCGGAATACCACCAATAATACATATAGGAAATGGTCGCAAAGTTGGCCGCTATACAGAAGACATATCAATTTAACTACAAAGTTTCTTACAAGAAAAGGTCATTTCATAGACGAATTGGATCCGATGGAACAAAAAGTAATAGAGGTAAATGATAGTCTTCGAAGGCATCCCTTAAAATCTGAATATCTTAACCGAGACTACTGGAATAAAAATACAGGTGAGCTCTATTGGGCAGCTTTGGATCTTGAAAAATTTTATCCAAGTATCCGCAAGGAAGTTATCTACAATAACTTGATAGCATATCTACCCGATGAATTTAAATCGGAAGAATTAAACGGTTTAATATACCGTCTTTTTGATTTTCAAATCGATTACAGTGGTTGGAGCAATGAAGAATTAGCAATTGTCAACCTACATTCTGAAAATAGAGATTTTCCCCATTTGCCAACGGGTCTTTTTGTGGCTGGATTTCTAGCAAACTTAGCACTTTTTGAAGTAGATAAAGAAGTTCAAAATTTTTTGGAGACCAATAGACATATTGCCCATTTTCGTTATGTTGATGATCATGTAATTTTAGCAACATCCTTCGATGAACTTGTAAATTGGATAAGGGTGTATGAATCAATTCTTTCGAAACATGACATAGGGACTACATTCAATCCTGCGAAGACCGAACCTCCGGAATTGGCGAAGTACTTTGAATCTGCAAATAATCCTGCTGAAGAGGCTGATAATTATAAGGAAGCCAAAAATCAATGTATGCTGGATCCCGATTTCCCTAGTCCTTTGATGACCAAAACATTGTCGAAGGTTTCGAAGATAGCAGGAACTGCTTTCAATCTACTAAGTCCTGAGGAAGAGAAAAATTTGATATCTGATGTTGAGCATTTATTAGTTACTGAATTTCCTGATCATGAATTGCGAAAAGATACCAGAGTATCATTTGCAGCAAGAATGCTGACAATGCTTGTCCCTCAATTAAGTTTTGATAGTAACGAAGAATATCGCCTACATAAAAATATTTGCATAAAGAGATTAGCTATTCATCAGGCTAAAAAAGATAAATCAGAAGAAAATAAGTCTTACATAGCAACTTTGGAAGAGGAAGAAAAACAATATGTGCTAGATTTACAAAAAGAAAAGACTAAGCTACAAGGAGAAGAGCAAAAGATGGCTCTTAGTACCATTAAGCTGTTATGCAAAGCGATTCAGGACAATCATGACAAAGTTAGGCTTTGGGGAAGACTAATGGAATTCTTTTTGCGATCAGGTATAGGAAGTGCAGCGGTATTAGTTGGAGAATTAAAAAAACTTGAACAGAAGCAAGAAATTAATAAACTTTCAAAGACTTTTATTAATGCATTAATTCTACAGGTGTTGGCCAATCTTTTATTCGATGCGCTAAAAATTTTAATCAGTCTTGATAGTTCATCAAAGAAAAAACAAAGGGCAGCCAAATTTCTAACTAATTTATTCCATAAAGATCTCTTTGATTATTTCATTAATAATTCAGGCTACAAAGAATATGAAGTTACCTCATTAGAGAAATTTATGACTGCATGTAGAGCAGTCATAGTAGCGATTGAAGGAGATGGTATTCAAATTTCTATGGATATTAGTGTTGTAACAATAATAAAAGAATCAAGCAATCAAATTATTGATCGTAGATCAAAATATGATTATAATATCTGGTCTTGGTGGCTTTTTAGTAAGTTACCCCGTAAGAAAGATGGGAAGGAGCCCTACCTGTGGAATGAAATTATAAATGGACTTCAATTAAATAGTGCTTTAGATTTTAATATCCTACTTCTTAACTTGACTAAAATTCCATACAATACTATCCAGCAGTTGAATTTTAACGAAGTTGATTTTAACGACAACGAGGCTGTTCTTTTTGATATTTATAAAAGTATTGGAGAATCGGCGAATCAACTGACTGTTTTCAGTAAAATAGAAAGAAAGGACAAACCTTTGGATGATAGTATTACACTTTATGAATGGATAAAGTGGACATATCATGAATCAATTACTAAAAAACTAGATGAAAATCAAGTACCAGTTTTTGATCCAAGACTAGGAGAATGGACTGCCTTGGAAATAATTAGACAGGTAGCCGTGACAATTAAGGAAAGGCAGGAGAGTTGGGATACACTACTGGATGGAGATGATGATTTCAGCATGTTTATTCACCCTCACAATTTTAAAATTCCTAAAAAATGGTGCCAGGAAAATAAAAATATTACTTGGGAAAGCCTGAATATCATTTTAGGTGGAGGTAAAAATATTATAAGAATCAGGTCCAAGAGCGATCTAATCCTTGAAAACAGATTTATGCCCCTGTTCAATAAAAATGTTGAGCCTGTTCAATATGTGTTTTATGCATTGGGCAATCTATTAGTTTCATTATTATCTAAGGATACATATTTGCCAGACAAATGGAATCCAACAGGTTTTCATCAAGGATGGTCTGATCTGGCGCGTGTCAAACTTAAAGGAATAGCTGTTTCTACGTATACTCGTACAATAATAAGCTCCTGTTTTTCAAAAAGAAATATAGAGACAAAATTTAATAAAGCTCTGCCAGAATTAGACTTCCTAATTGATGATGATACAACTTTTGACCCTCCTGAACTCAACAATATTGATGACTTTATAACTTTAACTGAATTCGCCCTGAAGAGATTAAAGAATCAACAGCTGTTGGTAGCAAGTCAGCAACCAAGACAACTGACGCCGATAAGCCTGGTTCAATTGCAAAAAAACGAGTATAATGAAATTATGGAAAATAGTAATACAGTAGAATAAATGCTTAAAGAATTCGTAAACATAGGTTTCATCCAAACTGTTGTAGAAGGTGAAGTAGCTTGGCCGCCTCATAATTATCAAATGACACCTGAAAGTGAAGAGAGGGTTTGGGCAGAATTAAAAAAAGGCTTTATTGATTTGATGAATGGATATGAGAAACCACAGATCATTGTTATTCCTGAATTATCAGTTCCCCACGGCTATGAGAGAGATTTACGGAGGCTTGCAAATTCTGCTTCTACAATAGTAATCGCAGGAATAGACTTTTTCATTGATGGAAAAGATGTATATAATCGAGCTACTGTGATTATTCCTAACAATTGGCCTTCACCTACACCTTCTCGCTACTGTTCTCATTTTTATTTTGGAAAAACATTTTATTCAAATGAAGAAGAGTCCATTTTTGGAGGTTGGGCGAATCTGGTGCCCCAACCGGATATTTACATTTTGAGTGCAGGGGAATTTGGAAATATAGGAATAGCAATTTGTTCAGATTTTTTTGATATTGAGCGTTTCGTAGTCTATAAAGGTAGAATTCACCACTTAATAATTATCTCACATAATAAGGATACCGATTCCTATTACTTTTTAGCGGAAGCAATAGCAAGACTAGTATATTGTAACGTTGTGATATGCAACACAGGAGAATATGGAGACTCTATAGCATTTAGTCCAGCTAGAGATCCTTTTAGAAGAATAATATACAGGCATAAGGGAAAAGGGTTATTTTCTAGCCAGGTAGTAAGCTTGCCTGTTAATTCTTTTGATAATGAGCAGATAAGTGGTGTTAAAAATGTTTTATTCAAAAGTAGACCTCCGGGCTACAGTAAGAAAAAGTTTTAAAGAATATTTTTACTTTATCTTGTATGTCTTCAAACTAATTTCGACTTTTCCTAAAGGAGTCTTTGGTAATTATTTCAAATTTAAAGGTTTGAAAGACACTTTCTTAGGTTTTATCTAAATCAGTCCACTTTTTGCTGACGATTTACAATTATACTATTTTTAGTTTTAAACACTCAGATATTGGCTCTGGTAAGTTCCTACCATATAGCTTAATTTCAAGATCGATAACATTTTGCCTATAGTTTTTTGCTAAAACTAAACGAAAAGGAACTCTTAAAGCAGTCTGGGAGATTTGATGTTTAATATTTCCAATCTCTTGAAAAATTTTGACATTCTCCATTGCAAAACTAACTTCAGGGTAATTTATATTTTTCCATGAGGGTTTACTTCCAGCAATACTTATGGGTTGTAGTGGGCCAGTATGTTTTTCTGGTTTGGGACAAATCGATTTGCAAACTATAATTTTATCAGATTTTTTTATACAAATTTCTATCGATGCATCTTCAATATATTCATCGTTATCATTCGTAATAAAGAAGTTTATTTTATGGGCGGTTTCTTCTAGTAAGCAATACTTGTCGTCATCTTTATATGTTTCATGCACATTTTCAAGATTTTTTCTTAGAGTTGGTAAATCCCTTTCCTCATAAGTTGAATTTCCAAATAGGGAAGGGATACGAGGCATGTGATATATCATTGAGACAGGTTTATGATTTTCTGCAAATTCTTTTTGAGAAATAATTCTTTTAATTTTTTCTTCAGCTTTTGCTGAAGGTAAAATTATTTCATTTTGCTCAATAATTTTTTCGGCAGAAATTTCAAATTCTTCAAATGAAAATGTCACTTTCCCTTTAAACTTATTTTCTTTCGGTTTATTGGAAGTAATCTTGTCTAAATCACTTCTTGTGAGTTTTTTTTGGTGTGAACCTTTTCTGATGAAACTATCTCCTTGTTTTAATTTTCCAAAATCTTTTTTCATCATATAAGGAGGGTTTGAAATTTCCTTAAGTTGGAAAATACCTAACTTTTTTGATTCAAACTCTAAAGGAAAATATTTAAAAACGATTTCTGGCTCAACATTATTTATAATGATTTGTTGATATGTTGCTTCATCGATGAATTCCTCATTAATCCCTAAGATCTCGCGTTCTCCGTTAGCTTTAAATTTAACGCCAACAATAATATATTTATCCTCTTTTGTAATTGCATTGGCAAGTGAAATAATATCTTTTATAAAACTCTCAAATTGTTCTTTCTTATACTGAACTGCCTTGAAATCCAGTGAAGTGTTCTCGTTTTCAAACTCAATTATATCAAATAGTTCTTTCATACGTAATATTATGTTTGCTAACTTGTTTATATGCGAAACAAACATTCATAAAGCTATTCAAAATGGATGTTTAAACATATTTCTATCTTCGAATATAAGAAATAATCCCTATAAATCATCTGATAGATTTTTTATTTACTAAATCGTTATTAGATATATTATTATGCTCATCATCAAGATAATATGCTTTCGGTAATCCGTAAGTTTCGACAATCTTTGGATATATTTTCTCACTCAAAATTTCATTGATTTGCGTTCTGATTTTTGTTTTACTGAAATGGTTGCAATACATTACGATCAATTCTGATCTAAGCAATCAAACGTACGGAAGCCCTAGAATAGTCGAACAACTAAAGAGAAAAGGATATAGAATATCAAAAGTGTAGCATAGGTCTTAGAAAATTTGTCCGACTTTTTGTTGTAATTCCAGCTTGAATCAGGTTCTAATTTTGAGATGAAGACGCTTATAAAAGTATGCCGCGTTCTTGACGTGACCCTAGAAGAATTCTTTGGAGGTATCAAGGAACCGTCTTCAAAAAAATAATTTCACGCAAAGGCTTTAGGTATCTTCTTCTATCTACTTTACAAGATACGGGATTGGACAGCAGTCATTTTATTTTTTTACCTTCCGAATATATACTATTGCCTACAATTTGGAAGCCATATATAAAACGTATCTAATACGTTTGTTATGCATATTAATTTGTATCCGCTATGGCTTGAGAATAATTTAAATGCCTTTTAGGCAATTTCGTAGTATTCAGTGGAAGTCAATATAGCAGCAATTAAAATTTTTCTATTTCGAATCTTTTTTTTGCTCTAAGTTGTTATAAGCAATAACAGCAAAACATAATGCAATGCTTACTATAACAAGTCCAGCCATAATTAGATTAGCAGCCTTTAATCTGCTGTTCTCATATAATAATTTCTGCTGATCTAAATCAAGCGGCGTTATCTGGATATCCCTAATATCTATCATCTCTAATAATTTTAGTATTCGGTTTATTATGAATTATAAAATATTGATAAACGCAATTGTATCTCATTCCTTCGTAAATATCAACCCGATTTGTAAATCTGTAATCGAATCCTTTTCCTAACAAGTACTGCTCATGAAAAGTTGCCTCTTTTTTTCCAGAAAGCAATTCGTTCAATATCTTTAGGTTCTTGCCCAATGGCTTGTCAATAAAGGCCTTTGATTTTCTAACCTCATTGGCGAGCTTATTATTGTATTTTATCCTGTTAGCAGCATTGGCGAATTTCTGCGAGCTTTTTTTCGGCTCAAATTCTTCTCCTGTCAATAAGTCTTTCATTTTCAGTTATTTTTATGATTCAAAAATAATAATTATAGATTAAATTTATACATTTGTGTATAAATTAATTTTATGGGCTTATCTTCAAAACAATCTTTAGAATTAAATAAACGCATTGAGCTATTGAATGGACATGAAAATGATGATGTCCTAACACTGATTCAGGTACGGAAATATTCTAGCAAAGATTTAGGCATATCTTATAGGGAATTGTATCATTGGTCAACCCAGGATATACTTTTGGAAAGCAATTACGTCGGGAAGTGGAGAAGATTTAATACGATTGAGCTTGTATGGCTTGAAATAGTCAAAGAATTGAGGAAATATAATATCAGTATCAAAGTAATAAAGCAGATAAAAGAATTGTTCGAAGTCGAGTTGACGAATGATGACTTTATTGATGCCTATGGTCGAGACAAGCTGGTTGAAGTGGCGCTCCAAGTAGTTAAAGCACGCTTGTCTGAAGAAGAATACGATACATTGACAAAGTCTGAAAGATACCAAGAGATATTTAAGGGAGAAGAATTAGATATTCCTCCTGATCAATTAAGAATCAATGTCTTCGAGCTGGTACTGCTTGACAGCTATTTTTTTAAATGCCAGTGGAATATGATTATCAATGCAGATGGAGATGCGGTTTTTGTTAGTGAAAATGATAAAGAAGATGCTGCTAGGATTGAGTATTTTTACGAATTATTCGGGCAAAGCTGCCTCACGATTTCAATAAATAAAATCCTGGCAAATATTTTTAAGGATTATCAGATAGAAGAATTGGCATTAAAATGGAAGCTCATTGACCAGGAAGAAGAAAAAATTTTGAATATCCTCGAGGATAAGAAAAATATAAAATCAATTTATATAAAATACACTTCAGAATCAGAATTGCAGTCTTTTGAGATAACTGAGGAGCTCAAGATTACAATAGATGATTACCTAAAAAAAATGATTATTGCAGGAAGTTACCAAGAAATAAAAATTCTTACCCAAAAAGGGAACATTGTCCATTGCGAAAGGACAACAAAATATAAATTATAGGCACTGAAACAATCAGGCAATTTAAAACCAAATTTCATGCATCTGAAAAGCAGGGCTATGATAGCAAGGTTTAAATCAAATGTCAACCTTAACTAATGTAAAGAAAGAAGAATACAGAAAAAAACTAAAGGAAAAATTTACAGAGCTTGCAGAAAACGAAATTGATGAGATAATAGAGTATCTTTTTGATCTTGCTGTCTGGGAATCTAAAGTATTGAGAAGTAATGAAAAATAGGAAAGCAATAATAATGGCTCGCGTTTCAAGTGATGAGCAGGCCAAAGGATATTCATTGGGTATACAGGAAGACTCTATAAAAAAGTGGTGCCAATCAAACAATGTTGATGTCGTAAAGGTTTTTCGTGAAGATCATTCTGCAAAAGATTTTAATCGGCCAGAATGGAAAGAACTCAAAAAATTTGCGAAAGCCAACAGGAATGAGATAGATATGCTGCTTCTGACCACATGGGACAGATTTTCTAGGAATACTACAGATGCATTCAATGAGCTTTCAGAATTCAAAAAAATAGCGATAGAAGTGCAGGCAATCCTCCAGCCGATTGATTTCAATATCCCAGAGAGCAAGATCCTCTTATCGATTTATCTGACATTGCCGGAGGTGGACAACGACAGGAGATCCATGAAGATAAGAGAGGGCGTCAGGGCTGCGCTGAAATCAGGCAGATGGAGCAGGATGGCTCCTGTAGGCTATCGAAATACGCGGGATGCAAATAACAAGCCCTTGATTGTTCCAGGCGAGAATGCAGATCTCATCAGGCTTGCATTTACGGAGGTTTCAAATGGAACTTCTCAAGAATCTGTAAGAAAGCTTATAAACAAAAAAGGATTGTCAGTAAGCAGGACAAATATTTCGCGGCTTCTACGCAATTTTGTGTATATCGGAAAAATTAGGGTCCCGTCTTCAGAGAAGGAACCGGAGGAAATTATCAATGGATTGCATGAGGCGATTGTTTCAAATGACTTATTTTATAAAGTCCAAAAAATCCTAAACGAAAAGAGTACCAAATCAAACAGACCGAAACAAAATTCATTAAGAGAACAGCTGCCATTACGCGGCATACTCCATTGTTCTGTCTGTGCTAATAAGCTTACTGGAAGCGCGAGCAGGAGCTCGACAGGAGCCAGATATTATTACTATCATTGTAATATATGCAAAAAAGAGAGGTTTAGGGCTAATCTGGCAAACGAAAGTATAGAAAATTTTATGTCTGAATTGGTTTTTGATAAGACAGAAAAAGAAATTTATAACGATATGCTTGATAGTATCTTAAAGGAATCTCCAGCAGAATATAAGAAGGTTGACGAAAAAAGTGTTAGGAATAAGATAGAACAAATAAAAGGCAGGCTAGATAAGCTGCAAGACTTATTAATTGATGATATAATTTCTAGGGAAGATTATTCCAAAAAGAAAGGCCAATTCGATGATGAAATATTGGATTTGGAGAATAGTATTGTATGCAGAGCATCTGTTGAGAAAAGCACTAAAGATAAGCTGGAAAAAGGAATTAATCTGTTTTCAAATGCGAAATATATTTATTTGAAAGCTAATGTATTGCAAAAACAACAGTTGATTAGTTCGATATTTCCAGAAAAAATAGAATTTAAAAACAGCAAATGTCGAACTATTAGAATTAATGATCTTTTGGCTGTTATGTTATTGAAAAACAGTAGATTATATGGTTTAAAAAAGGGACAAATCGATAAGAGTATCGATTTGTCCCGTCAGGTGGAGTCGGGGAGAGTCGAACTCCCGTCCAAACAAGCAACCAAAAGGCTTTCTACACGTTTAGTTCCTGATTGAATTTTCGTCATTGTGCAAGGCCAGAAACAGCCACACAATGCTTATCTTCTTAGTTGTCAAAACAGCCCCGAAGCCTGACTGTTTCTAGGTTTATTTTTACGGTTCCCCTTTTAAGAACGCCACAAACCAAGGCTTTCAAGGAGAATCTAGCTTTCCTGCCTTGCAGGAACTAGGCAAATCGTACTATAATTCGGATTAAGCAGCTAAAGCGTAATTATTTTCGCCGTGTAAAAGTGTAGGACCATTTAGTAACGAGAATTGTCCCAGTTCTCGACGTGCTTACTTTTCAATTCGACTCGCTGTCAAAACCAGTCGACCCCATTATGTTTAAGAACTCTGCTATAATGCAAAAATCGTACCGCAAAAGTAGTCAAAAAAATTACATTTCCAATCTTTGCTAGTTGATTACGTTGTCTTTGTCAAGCTTGATGTTTGTTAAATAACTTTTATGTCGTTTCCGTACAATTTTGTAAAAGAAGAAAAATGTAACTTTGAATTGATTCAATTCAGTTATTCATCATATCATTTTTCTTTCTATCATGAAAAATTTAGTTTTAATCCTACTATTGCTTTTAGCAGTAAGCGTATCAGGTCAGAATCAGACAAGAAAGGTCTTGTTTTTAGGAAACAGTTATACCTATGTAAATGATCTGCCCAATATGATTTCTGAATTGGCCGCCAGTGTTGGTGATGTATTGGTTTATGATAGTCATTTAATAGGAGGATATACGTTGGAAGATCATTTTGCCAGCACTATTTCATTAAATAAAATTCTGTCTCAAAATTGGGATTATATTGTCTTGCAGGAACAGAGCCAAAGGCCGGCATTTATAATTCCGAGCGGATTTATGAACGGGTTTAATAAACTGACAACTTTTATAAAATCAAACAAACCATGTGCACAGGTCATTTCTTTCATGACTTGGGGATATAAAAACGGAGATACCCAAAATTGTCCTGCAAATCCGGGAGTGTGTACCTATGACGGAATGCAGACCCAATTGACAAACAGATATATAAGCATGTCGGATTTATTCGAATCAGAAATTACCCCTGTCGGAGTAGTTTGGAAACATATAAAGGAAAATTATCCTGCTATAGATTTGTATCAGGCTGACGACAGCCATCCGTCGGTTACCGGTTCTTATCTGGCAGCCTGTTGCTTTTATACTTCTATTTTCAGGAAAAATCCTGGACAGATTTCGCATAATTACGGTTTAGATGCAAATACGGCATCCCTTATAAGAAATGCGGCAAAAACTTTGGTGTTCGATCAGATGCAACAATGGTATATAGGAAGATATGTGCCGACTTCAAATTTCGATTATGTAATCGGAACCGGTCATAATGAAATAAAAATAAACAGGAATGCAACCACCTATAGAAATTCCTTACTATGGGACTTCGGTGACGGAACAACAGCGACTAATCTTATGCCAACGCATAGTTATTCTGCAGATGGTACGTATACCATTAGGCTAACTTCCTACAAATGTTTTTTAGGTCAAAATATTGAGTCGGTTTTTGAACGCACGGTAAATTTTTGTGCCCATACTAATACTATTTATCCAAACCTTTTACTTTGCCCTGGTGAAACAGGAACACTTTGGACACAACCTGCGGATAGCTACCAATGGTATGATGAAACAGGAAGCCCGATAAGCGGAGCTACAAATCAGTCCTTGCAGGTAGAGGCAGGAAAAGTATACAGTGTACTGACTACCGTTAATGGCTGTTCCGAAATGTCTTCGCCAATGTTTGTAGATAGTTATTTTGATATTCAGGATTGTACATTAGGCCTTCCCGGTAATAAACCTGCTGAAGCAGTCATTTTGCCCAATCCGGTTAAAGATATCCTTACTATCCGAACTAATAAAACAATAAAGGATGTTTCCGCTTACGACCTGACCGGAAAGAGAATCTCCATAAATCAGCTTTCACCATATACTTATTATGTTTCCGGGATTTTAAATGGTATGTATTTCTTGAAGATTAATGTTGAAAACGGCCAGCATATTTCTGTAAAATTTATAAAAGAATAAAAATAGTTAGTGAGTTTCTTTTAGGACGGCACAATCATTTAAATATTTAGGAATTTACCTGGTTAGGATGGGATAAAGAAAACTGGATTTTGAAAGATAAGCCGTCCTGCTTTTTTGATATATTGAAGTTTTTATAAATACGTTTGAAAGTTTTGTGTTGATTCTAATGTATTGTAATGTTATGTGTTATGTTTTTTTATTACAAATAAATTTCTATTCTCTTCAAGATTTGCATAAAATTTTTCATTCAGATAATCTGAAAGTGAAATGATTTGATTTGAATAATTATCACAGTGATTGTAGGCGTAGACTAATCGTGTTTGATAATCCCTGTCCAGATAAAATAAAAGATGTTTATCGTCTATATCATTTGCTTTTTTGGTTTTATGATATTCGGTTTGAAATTCTTTATCTAAATTTTCTAGTTTTTTTAGTAAAATCTCAATACCCATTTGTACGCTTTCTAAGTCGCTGATTTTTTTATCTGATTTCACTTGCATAATTCCTAATGTCAGTTCCTTATTTGTAACTAATAATTTGAGGGTCTCAACAGCACGTACAATTTTTGGTCTATTAAAATTTTCGTGGATAATTATAGAATAGACAATATGTTTGAGTCTTGTGTTGAGAATTTGAGAATTTATCAGTTGAGAGTAATTTTTTTCCAAAGTATTTAAGCTTTTTTTCATGTAAAGAAGCTTCCTCTTCTCAGCACCATCTGCAGGATTTTCGATTTTATTAATCAAGCTATATAAAAACAATAATATAATTATCCACAACTCATTTGCAATATTAGAAAAGTCAGGTAATAAATTTTCCTTTTTACTTATGAGCTTGTCATACATTAAATAAGTTATTACAACAGTTGAGATCGCATATAAAAATTGTTTTTTCCAATTAACCAGATAAATTCGGGAGGTAATAAGATTAAATAATGCTCTAAACATTACATAGTAGATACTAATGAGATAAATATTTTTAACCAGTTGGTCAAGATTAAAATAATAAAGCAAGGCACTTAAAAGTATTATGAATACTACAGGTGTTAAAATTCTAAATAAAAAATTGAAAGCAGGGGCATCATCCGTTTGTGAAAAGGTTGAGATCTGATAATATCCTAAATTAGTTGGAGCATATTTTCCAATAATATTTACAATGAAGAATAAAATTATAGCAGAAGTGACATGAAATAGGATAACCATAAGAATGTTTTTATAAAACTAAAAAGCGAACTTAATTAAATTCAGAAAGTGTGTTTTACGGTTTGCCGTAATTATCTTTTTTAAATAAAAACTAATTGTAATCTGTATATTATAGTAGTGGTATCTATATGAATTTAACAAGGAAGGGTACAAATTAATATTTAATTGATTTGTACCCTTTTCAGGTGGAGTGATTGGGAGGGCTGTCGGTTCTAAAAAGCAGTATATTCTCTTAGCGAAAAAATTGGAATTTTTCGCTAGGGGATGTCGCACAAAACAATAAAATATGTTAATTTGCCTGAGATTCGGGACCGCAACAAATAGCATATGGCGAATGTTAATGATATTTTTAGATCCGCAGCAAAAGTAGGTGGCCAAAAGGGAAAATCATTTAAGCGTATCTTTCAAACGGCAATACTACTTGTGCTGATTTTGGGATGCGAGAAGGATAACGGCTATCTTGAATCCAAGGAAGTCAGAAGTTTGGATGCGAAAATCGGGGATTTATTGAGCGTTACCAAGAATTACGATTCCGTGCGAGCCTATGTTGACAGTGTTTACCGCGTGTTTCCTGAAAAGACCCTTGCCGACGAGATTGCCTTTAATAATATCCGTTATGATATCTGCTGGAAAGAGAGAGATTTTAAGTGCATGTCGGGCATTGCTGATAAGTCCCTTAAGCTCTTGGAATCCCATTTGGACGACAGCCGTTACAATCCCCTGCATGCCCTTGCATTTTATCAAAAGGGTGATGCGCTATTCCAAACCTCAAACTATCAGGCCGCCATCCGTTACTTTTATACGGCAAAAAGCTTTGTTCCCGAAACTAATGGAAGCTGTGGTGACTCGAATAGTTTCCTGTACCTGCATTACAATAAAATGGCTGAAATATGGCTCATTCAGGAGAACTACCCTAAAGCTGTGCAGGCGTACCTCCAAAGTATTGATTCGCAGATGCCTTGTATCGATACCTTCAAGGGATATGCTGCGGTGCAGACTGTGCTCGACAATATAGGCATCTGTTATATCAAGATGAAAGATGCAGACAGCGCCATTTATTACTTTGACAGGGCCATACGTCATATTAATTCACAACCTAAATGGCTGAAAGAGAATTCTGCATACATTGAAGAAGCGCTTGGTATAATCCATGGCAACCGCGGTGAAGCTGAGGCGTTAAGGAAAAACTACCCGGCCGCTATGAAAGATTTTGCAATCAGCCTGTATCTTAATCTTGAGAAGGGCCGCAATCCAATCGATGCAAGGTACACCCAACTGAAAATGGCCGAGGTACAGATACTTGAGGGGCATCCCGACCGTGCAAAGGTCCTGCTTGATCAGGTACGGGCGGCATCGGCCAGTTTAGGCATTCCCGAACTCGAATGCCGTTACCTTAAGGTCCTATCCAAATATTACGTTGGCAGCGAAAGCTATAGAGAAGCCTTTGAGACCTATAGGCGGGCCCAGGAAATGGAAATGGGACTCAAGGCTAAGGTAAAGGGGCTCATTACCAATGACCTTTCATCAGATATTGAGGCGTTCGACCAACAGGCTATTTTGAATGCCATATCTGACAAGAACCGTTCATATTCTATCGCCCTGACGCTGACCATTGTGTTCCTGTGTATTTCCTTTATCCTGCTTGCCATTTTGGCAAAGAGCAGAAAAAAAATAAAAATGTACAGTAAGGAAAACCAGCTCAGATATAAGGAGGCGAATGCGGCCAGGATAGAAATAGATGAGCATAACCGGAACATGAAGCGCATGATGGGTGTGGTAGCCCATGATATGCGCAGCCCCATATCAGGTATTTATCAGCTTTGTAACCAAATGTCCAAAAGTGATCAGGAGACCGAAAATTCCAGGTACTGTTTTGAACTGATCGGATCGTCAAGCAAGAGGCTGTATGACCTTACCGAAGAGCTTTTGCAGTGGAATGTATCTGCTCAGGCAGTCAGAAATAGGGTCGATATGGTTGGTATGGTAAGGGACTGTGTTGAGCTGCTTCTGCCGATAGCGTCAGAAAAGGGCCAAACCATCAGTATGTCTTCCGATACGGCTATATGGTCGTTAGTAAACGAGGGACAGCTTTGGAGGGTAGTGAATAATTTGCTGGTAAACGCAATCAAGTTCAGCCCTACAGGATCCACCGTAAAAATATACTTCAACCATACGGCAGAGTGGACTGAGATAAACATAGCGGACGAAGGGATAGGAATTCCAGAGGATATGATGGAGGAACTGTTCAAACCTGTATCCAAATCCCAACGGCAGGGAACTTCCGGGGAGAACTCCCACGGGCTCGGACTTTTTATCTCCAGGCAGATTGTCGAATACCATGGCGGACATATTACTGTCCGTAGTATAGTGAACAGAGGCTCCATATTTACGGTAAGACTCCCTGTAGTCGAATAGAGATAGCGCGTACGGGAAAACGGCCTGTGCTATTTTTTCTGTCTTTTGAATTTAAGCACTTGCTATAAATTTGGGATCTTGGATTGTCTTTTTTTAGCCTCACGGACTCGCTTAGAAACAATATTGCCTTAGTTTTTGTGGCAAATTAGGTAGCAATTTCAAAAACGGTTGTTCGCCGACAACAAACGTTTATATCACGGAGAGTACCATTGGTTTATTTTCGGCAAACCTATTGCTTCTGTTTTTTATCTTGGTATCACAATTGGTAGGGGACATTTGTTTTATAAGTCAGATCAGTTATGTTACACATTCCGGAAACTAAGTGTTATTATGTTGTTATGTATTAAAATCAATTATCTAACAAAAAAACATTAATCATGAAAAAAAAATGCGTAAAGCAGTTAGCCTCTTTTTGACAGTTTTCTAAAAGCAATTTTTTTATAATGATAAGCCGGTTTTCGCTGAACGGGCCCATGTTTTGGAATTGATGCCGAAAGCCCATAGTCATATCCGATTTGCCAAAGGGAACATACATAATAAGGTTAAATGTCGAGGGTAAAATATTCCATAAAAAATAGTAAAGAAATAACCAAAGGATTACGTTGATTACTTTTGAAATCTGCATTTCATATTATAGTCTAGCTTCGTGTTAGTCATGTAATGTTCTATACTGGTGAATTTGATTATCACCGGGCAATGTTGCTGATCTATGTGGAAATGTACTGGATAAGAGGTCTACCGAGAAATTATAATGGGTTTAAGAGTACTTTAGCTGGTCGGCAGCGATATGGAAAATACAACCTTAAAGAACCTTATCATTATTACAATAAAATGACATTAGGCATGGCAATTGAATTGACAATATACAGTATTTACAAAATTAAAGGGCAGGAGAGGTATTTCCTGCTTCGCACCATTAGGCCGGATTTTTTAAATGCTTCGCAAGAGGAAGAAGGGGCGGCGGATGCAGAAGAAAAATATAAAAGGGAGCGGATGCTGTACAGGATTAGCAAAGATTTTGGCAATATCAGCCTGGTGCTAATTGGCGAAATGCAAGGTTATCCGGTTGGGGATGTATTATATTCCGCTAGGGGAAACACGAAAATGGAAATTTACTATGTGGAAACACAATTTGGACATCCCTGGATTATTCTGGGTGATGCAATTTCGGAAGAAGCTTTTCTATGTGAGGTTGAAGCAGATGAAGATTTTCAAAGAATGGAACTACAAGGGCAACCTGTAAAAATAACAGTGACATATTTAACGGAGAATGATTTTCCTGATCCGTTTAAAATTACGTAGTAGAAAATATAGATTAATCAAATAAAACAATATAATGAACAATCTAAATCTAATTGAAACCGCTGCGCATAACAGGCAAGCGATTAATAAATCCCTTCGAAATATTACAGTGCTCATACTGGTGTGCGCCATACCTGCTGTAATTTGCAGGCTGTTTTTTTGGGAGTATACCCGCCGCGCCTTGGTAACCTCGTGGAGATATAAAGATTTACGGTACGTAACCGATGTTGGATGGCCTGCAACCATATATACGTGGGGTAGTCGTTTTGCCATTGCTTTTATGGTTATCTATCTTTATTTGCGGTTCAAGCAAGATCTTAAAAAGCCTTCATTTGGGGTGGCCAGTAATGGAATATTTATTAACCAGCAAATGCTTTATAATGCATTTGTACCATGGCAAAACATAAAAAAAGCTGAACTGTTGGGGCCTGTCGAAAGTCCTTTCATGAGGTTAACATTTAAAGATACTGCCAGCCTGCTTAAGGGGCAACCGTTTTTGCTTAAAATGATAGCTAAACCCTTTATTAAGAGTAATCCCGTACTGAGTGTAACAAAAAGTGAAACTATTGGCAATATCAGGAAAATGCATGAAATGATCAATGATAAGATATCGCAGAATATCTAAAGTATTGGGAGTTGAAAATTTTCTAAGCAGTCATTCCTAAGAACTGGCTGCCGTTATTAAATACTCTGAGGAAACGGTTGCCGAAATACAGGAAGCGGATATCTACGTAATTGGCGCATCCTTCTATAACTTCGCAATCCTCTCTATGCTGAAAGCGTATTTAGACCACATTGCAAGGCCGGGGATCACTTTCAGGTACAATGAAGAAGAAACCTGAAGGTTTTCTGAAAAACAAAAAAGCGTACATAGCTACCGCTTCAAGTGGGGCTTATTCAGAGACAGAATTCCAATCCTTTGATTTTGTAAGCCAATACCTGAAATTCGTACTGGGATTTATTGGGATTACAGATATTTCGTAATAGGGATTCGGGGTTAAGGAATGGCTTTTGTGGCAAAAAAGATAGCAACTTTAGCGATGAGTAAATGCCTCATCGCAACAAATAAATATTATACAATACCGTTTTGCATAGCTATTTTAACCAATGCGGCTGTACTCAGCGCAAGTATGGCAATAGCGGGATATTGTTCTTAACAATTTTACATAAATCTATTACGCTGGTGTCGGGCAGGTTGATGTCCATTAAAATAATATCAGGCTTGTTTTCTTCAAGAAAAGCAGCAAAAATCATATCACGAGGATAGGATAGAAAAGCTTAAAGATATGTTCATGGCTTTTACGGAACTTAGCGGCATTACCTTTTCCTCCTGGTAAGAATTCGGTTAGTAATATAAATTTGAAGTGCAGAGAATAAATAAGAATTTAAAACTTATATTCTATTTAACGATGATTTATAGCTTCATCCGAACCTAAGATTGAAGATATTACGAATGATTCTTTCACATTGCTTTAGTCTCTAATCCCTACTAATTGATTACATCATCTTTGTCAAGCTTAATCGGATAAGTCCCGAAAAGAGGTGCCAATTTCCAGATTTTATAGGTCTTTAGCGTGTATTTGTTTGAAATAGCAAATAGCGCCACAGTATCTTTTTTCAGTTTTACGTAGGAAGAAGTGTTTCCATGCCACCATCCATTATGGTAAAATAATTGCTCGCCGGTTTCCCATTCCAGCATGCGGATACCAAGTCCGTAGTTTTTAGTACCCCGATGTTCATAGCTGTAACCTTTGAATGCTTCGCTAACCAATACCGGATTTAGGAACTTGTCTGAATAGGTTGCCATGTCAAATTTAAGCAGGTCGCGTGGCGTAGAATAAATATTCTTGTCACCATATACATCATCCAGATGATTCAGTTCATAAAGCACCTTGTTTCCTTTATACGAAAGGCTTGAGGTCTCCTTGTCTTTTGAATAATCGTATACGTAGGTGTTCTTCATGCCTAATGGCTCGAAAATCATTTCTTTCATGGCATCGCGGTAGTTTTTTCCGGTAATCTTCTCGATTACTAATGCCAGGATAGCATAGTTGGTGTTGCAGTAGCCAAATTTTCTGTCAGGCTTGAAATACAATCCAAATTTATGTTGAGCCAGCAAATCAAGAATATCCTGATTATGTAGCATTTTTGAGCGATTCCAAACTTTAGTGTCATCTGCAAAATAAGCATAATTAGGCAGACCGCTTCTATGACTCAATAGCATCTTGATAGTAATTTCATCATAAGGGAACGACGGCAGAAGTGAATTGACCTTGTCTTCCAAATGCAATTTTTCTCTATCAATAAGTCTTAGGATAGCAGTTGCTGTCAATACTTTTGATACTGAAGCTATATGAAGCGGAGTATTCGCATCGATATCTTCATTTTTTGAAAAATTAGATTTCCCCTCATACTTCTCGAAAATAATCTGCCCGTTCTTGGCTACCAAAAAACCGCCATTCATGGAATTGTTAGACCAGTTTTTTTCATAAAATTTCTCCAGACTCTCCTGTTTTGAAGTAACATAGCCTGCGGGAAGCTTTTTTGATTTTATGCTGTAAGGTGAAAGCGCATCGGTATTATTTTCTATTGTTTCGTTAGAGGCAATCTGTTTGTTTTTTTCCTGGCATGATGTAAGTAACAATGCCGAAGCAAGTAAAGGATATATATATTTTGAAAATGTCATTGTAATTATAATGGTTGGGTAGCAAATATAGAAAAACAGGCATATTATGGTTTCTACTTTAACAAAATAAAAAGCAACTTATTGTTCTATATTTTCCCTTTAACATTTTTCTACACCAAAAGAGAAAATATATCACAATATTTATGCTTAAAAGTTTTGGAAGGCTTTGAGGTTAATGTTATATTTGGAACAAATTATAACGTTGTAGTTATAAAGTTATAATTAAAGAAGTGATTTTGTTAAAATATTGCAATACTCTCAATCATTTCGAAAATTAACCTAAGCACCACCCTTTATTTTTTAAAAACTATTATGAAATTCGGAATTATTAAGGAAAGAAAAACCCCGCCTGATAGAAGGGTAGTATTTACCCCGGAAGAAGCCTCAAGATTACTAAAAGAACATCCGGAAGTAGAACTTAAAGTTGAAAGTTCAGACATTAGAATCTTCAGTGATGATGAATATAGGTCGCAAGGCTTGCAGGTAACAGAAGACATTTCCGATTCTGATGTGTTTTTTGGAGTAAAAGAGGTTCCTATTGATGCATTGATTCCTGAAAAAAAGTATTTTTTCTTTTCGCATACTATAAAAAAACAGCCGCACAACCGCAAGCTCCTGCAAGCTATTCTGGAAAAAAATATCGATCTGTATGATCATGAAACGATAGTAGATTCCGAAAATAGACGACTTATCGGTTTTGGTAGATATGCCGGAATCGTTGGAGCCTATAACGGAATAAGAGCATTTGGGATTAAGTTTGAATTGTTTAATTTGCCAAAAGCAGAAACACTTTCTGGTAAAAGTGATTTGGTTGCACGATTAAAGCGACAAATCCTGCCGCCGATTAAGATTGTTTTGACCGGACACGGAAAAGTAGGGATGGGGGCTAAAGAGATTCTTGACGGAATGAAAATTAAGGAGGTTACGCCTGAAAACTTTTTAACCAAGAAGTATACAGAACCTGTCTATACCCAAATTGATGTACTGGATTACAACAAGCGAATGGACGGAAATGTTATCGATAAAGAAGATTTTTATAATAATCCGCAAGACTATACCTCGGATTTTGAGCGTTTTTCACAAGTTGCGGATATTTTTATGGCCGGACATTTCTATGGTAATGGTGCTCCTGTCATCCTGACTAGGGAAATGCTTAATTCAAAAGACAATAAAATCAAAATTGTAGCGGATATTTCGTGCGATGTTGATGGACCGATTGCATCGACTATCAAGGCTTCAACGATTGCTGAACCGTTGTATGGTTATTTGCCAAGCGAACACAAAGAAGTTGAGATTTTTCACCCGGCAGCGATTGTGGTTATGGCGGTTGATAACCTACCTTGCGAATTGCCAAAAGATGCCAGTGAAGGTTTTGGTGAAATGTTTATGGAACACGTTATCCCGGCCTTTTTTAATGGTGACAAAGATGGCATATTGCAACGTGCCAAAATAACCGAAAAAGGAAAGCTGACCAAAAGATTTGAATACCTACAGCCGTTTGTAGACGGTAAATAATATAAAAGCCTCGAATATCGAGGCTTTTTTTATGTACTGTTTTGCTTTTTTTAGCAATGCTATTTTTATCTTTATGAAAATTATAATCACTATGAAAAGACTATTTTTAAAATCGTTGGTGTTAGGAACTGTAATGGCAGTTTCAAGCTGTAACTCTAATAAGCAGGCAACCATTAAGGAAGACGGAACGAAAGTTGTAAAAATCAAGACACCGGCGGAAGAAGGGAAAGAAGAAAAAAATGATACGATTGCTGTGCAAGGCAAAGTCAATGAAATCAATAAAGGGAAAGATGGCTATACGGCGATCCTGACCGCCGAAGATGGAAAGATTTATTTTGCCACAATCAGCATTCCTAATTTAAAAGATCCAAAACAATACCGTTCTGTAGCGATTGGCGAAACCATCAAAGTAAAGGGGAATTCTTGGAAAATGGAGGACGATAATTATATTACCGTTCGGGAGTTAGAGAAATAAAACATTCATAAATACAGCATTCAAGACTTTGCGGCTTAGCGCCTTTGCGTGAAATAGGCTCGCAAAGGCGCTAAGCCGCAAAGCTTATAAAGAAAAAGGTCTGACGAATGTCAGACCTTTTAGCTATACTATTGATTAGTTTTCTTCTTTTATCGCATTCCAGTCAATTTTTCTGGAAAAGTACATCACAAGTCCTAAGATGACAAAAAGCCCGATACTGCCTGCTAAAAGCGCATAATTTTCAAGCTGGATAATAACAAAAATAAAAGTATAGAGAGCTGTCAAAGAAAGACCTATAAAGACAGCAAACTTTTTACTCTTTAAGATGGAAACGGAATACAACGAAATCATCAGGACAACAGCAATTCCGGCAATTAAATAGGCTTTCAAAAAGCTACTGTGT
Organism: uncultured Flavobacterium sp.; assembly: GCA_964518395.1. Lineage (GTDB taxonomy): Bacteria > Bacteroidota > Bacteroidia > Flavobacteriales > Flavobacteriaceae > Flavobacterium. Next base: position 63,156 of record CAZFGA010000001.1, on the reverse strand, counting down.
TCTGTAATGGATATCAAAAGCGTATAAAACATAACCAAAGCAAGTCCTATCATGGTATAATTAAAAATATGGATGCTGATTTTGCTAATGGATTGGATAACAAAAAAGACAAGAAATGTCAACCCGATTACTAAAAAGCCATATTTTGAAGCACGCTCGTTCTTTTGGTATTCGTCAACAGGAATTATAAAATCAACACCGAAAGAATAATCTTTCAGTTCCGGAAAATCTCCAAAATAGTGTTGTGCAAAAGGCCTGTTAAAGTCAAGGACTTTCCAACTGGCTTCAAAACCTGCATTATCAGATTTTTTCTCATTGCCACCAGGTAAAAAATACCCCGTAAATTTTGGAGTTTGCCAATTGGATTTCATGCTTACGGAAGTTGTCTTTCCGATAGGGACAATCTTTAATTCCTGACTTCCGTCATAAGCGACATTAAAATTGAAAGGAATCTTTTCGTCTGTAAAATATTCCGAAATAGAGAAGCTGGGCGTTTCTAAAGTTGAAACGAAAGTTACCGGATCATTTGTGGCCGTTTCAAAAGACATTATTTTTTCTCCCAGTTTTATCTTCATACCATCTTTTATACTTTTAAGATTATTAGCCTTAACCAATAATGTTGCCTTATCCCATTGGATGTCTTCAGGGGCAATACCTTTTGAGCTAAAGTCAGGCTTGATAAAAGTTCCATTAAATTTCATTGCCGAACTAAAAACTACAGCTTCGTAATTATTTCTTTTTTTCTCTGTCGTGTTTACATCGATATGACCTTCGAGCTGCTCAGGGAAAAAATAAGCATATTCGGTTTCGGGAATTGTTTCTGTTGTATTTTTTACGGGATAATGTACCGTGTACGGAATCTTGATTATTGGTCCGTAAAGCAGAACGCTGTCGCCCCATTTTGCAGTAATCTCAGATATTACTTCCTGCTTGCGTAAAGAACGCTCAGCAATAAGATTCTGAACAAAGGCCAAGGGAACAAAAAGGACCAGTGTAAGCAGTCCTATCATGGTCAGTTTGGCTGTTGTCGATTGGAGAAAAGGAATTTCGTTTTTCATAAGATGATTTTTATAGATTAGTAATTCAAAAAGTAGATGGTTGTTATTTAATGATGTGAATTTCTTGTCCTGTTTTAGCCACTCTTATTTTAAGGGATTCGTAAACCCATTCGGAACCTGTTTTTTTGGCTGAAATGTCCATTTTTCCGTTGGTTTTTTTTCCAATAACTCTTACAGTGGCTTCGATGTATTTATTGTTATTGGAGTATTTGGTGTTTCCTTCAAGAATAGCCAGGTTATCCAAAGGTTCTAGGATGCCAAGAGTTTGCAGCACTTCGTCATTTTTATTGGCTTCGGCTATGGCATTCTGAAATAGAGTAGGGTCTGTATAGGCCTCAGCCATGTCTTTAAAACTGCCTTGGTTTATAGCATAGGCCAGTGTCAGGCAGGCAATGATAAAACCGGATAATGAAAGGAACCATTTGTGATTTATTCGCCACCAGCTTTTTAAATTGGTTTTGTTTTTCATAATTAGTTGATTTTAAAAGTATTTCGGATTGTTGTTAGCGGAATCGAAAGCATCTTAGAATAGTCGAGACTGTGAATAGACAAAGCATTTTGGCCTCTTTTGTACTGTTCCTTAAAATACCTTAGTTGGTCAGGATAGAATAGCGTTCCGGTAGCCATTACCATATACAGATACAGGCTCCGTTTGCCGTTTCCATACAAAAAATATTGCATGCCTATTTCTTCTGGAACTGTAACTCCCGTTTTGGTTAGGACGTGAAATACATCGTGATCTTCGAGTTTGGATTGCATCTCGAATCCATGTCGCGTAAGAAAGCTGCCCAAATGAAAACCTAAAGTTTCATAAGGCAGGCGTAGTAGTTCCTCTTTGGTAATCTTCCAAGGCTCGTTCTTTTTAAAAAACTTTTGATAAGGTTTCTTGCTCATATCGTATAGCTTTTCTATAAATAAATCTCTCATATTCTATTTTTAAAAGTACTTTGTATTTCAAAGTTAAAGTATAAAAAAAATCTTAGCTCTTCTGGATTAGTTTTTCAAGAGCTTCAATGTGCTCTTTAAAGGCTTTTTTGCCTTCTTTGGTGGCTATGTAGCGCGTATTTGGCTTTTTGCCAATAAATTGTTTTTCTATGGAGATATAATTTTCAGATTCAAGTGCTTTGGTATGACTGGCCAGATTACCATCTGTTACACCCAAAAGTTCTTTCAGCATATTGAAATCGGCAGCTTCGTTTACCATCAATACAGACATGATCCCGAGCCTGATCCTGTGGTCGAATGCTTTGTTTATATTTTGGATGATATTTTTCAAATTATAATTGTGAACAGGTTATAAATACATTCTTTGTTTCCTTATCAATAAATATCTTGAAATCATTATAAAGATTACTTTCTTTAATGATATAATGCTCTTTTGTTTTAGGAGCAAACCACAGCGGTTTTTCGGTAATCTCTACGACCTGAAAATCCGAACTGTCCTCCAGTTTGTATTGTTTCTCAAAAGCATCCATCAATTTTTTATTGGATTTTATTTCCATAAAAGACTGAAACTCGTAGCTCCAATGTGAGGAAACCCAAATTTTTGAATTTAATATGGTAATCTCTTTTGGCTTTTCTGCGTTAAATGTTTTTTCCCAGACAGTATTTCCATTTTCCCAGGTTCCCCCGCACGAAAGCAGCGTCGCCAAAGATACTATTTGTAAGGCTTTAAATATAATTTTAATTTTTTTCATGTTTGAAATACAATTTGAAGCCGTAAAAAATATGGCAGACACCAAAGCCTAGTGCCCAAAACAGTAATCCGTATCCAATAAAATAAGAGGAAGCAAGGCCTAAGATAATTAGGGTTATGCCTAAATAACGAATATCGCCTAGTGTATATTTACTGGCATTGACACAGGCAAGACCATAAAAAATCAAAGTTACTGGAGCAACAAACCCATAGATTTCTTTTTCGATCAGAAACAGGACAAAAAAACCACCGGTTACTAAAGGAATTGCAAAATTAATCAGCAATCTTTTGGACGATGCGTCCCAAACTTTTTCGTTTTCCTTTTTGGCTTTTTTAATGCTTAATGTGATTCCTGTTATAATAGAGAGAACAATAACGATAATGGCAATGGCAAAAAGTCGCATCATGGAGCTTTCCCTAACGATCAGATTTTCATAAGTACCTAATGGAGCAGCATCACTATAGATGGTTTCGTATGCCAGCCAGGCACCAATCAGGGAGTAGACTCCAGCCAAAACACCGGAAAGGCCGCTCAAGGAAATAAATCTTGAAGAACGGTTCATCATGTTCTTGATTTCTGAAATGTCATTAAGATATTTGTTTGTCTCCATATAAAAGTACTTTGAATAACAAAGTAAAGTAATAAAAATGAAATGTCAAAAAAAATCCCCCGAAATTTTCGGGGGATTATAAATTATTTTTTTAAGCTTATAGTCTAAAGATTCCGCCTACGGTAATTATTCTCTGGAAGAACCCAAAATGCTGTGAAGCACTATCAGCATTGCTTGATGTTGTTTTGATATCCTGCATATCAATATAACCTCCTTTTAATTCACCCTGAATAAAGAAGTGCTTGAAAAAAGTCAGGTTAAGGCCTACCTGAGCAGATACTCCATATCCGGAAATGTGAAAATCATCATGTCTTTGTTTGCTCAACAAGGTTGCATTTGTTTTTGGATATAAAATTCCGCCACCAATACCTTCTGTCAGGTTAATCTGAATTTTATCTGTATTCCAGATTCTGAAAAGCTTAGAGATATCGTCTACCCGGTTGATTTGGGCATGCACATAGTTAAGCCCGTCCGTATGTTCAAATTTTAGGAAGTCCTCAGACATAACAGTTGGTGTATTGTTATACGTACCGTTGTGTATTGCCCCGGCTTCTGATGCCGGAAGGTTGATTTCTCCCGTTACATTTGCCGTTTGTCCCTGTGTCATTACATATTTCATGTGGTCAACACCAATTGAAACGTTGTAATGGTCGCTGATATAATAACCAATCCTAAGGTTAGTTTGCGGAATGGTCATTCTACCCGGATTCACATAATCTAAATGGTATCCTTTAGGCTTGTCATGCGCCTTCACATCGTTTACTGTGAAATTGTATCCATCGCCCTTGAAGGTAATGTCTGATTTTGTATATGATTCTCTGTTGCCACCCCAATAGATAAAGAATTTACCTTTGTTGTGAGCAGTGTATTTTTCAGGACTCGGCGCCAATTCTTGGGCAAAGGTGTACTGTGAAAAAGCACAAAAAAAAGTTAGTACACCCATTGCTAATGGATGTTTCAAAATAAGGAATATTAATATTAGAAATTATTTACGGTTTTTCTGATGGCTACCAGCTTTGTCATAAGTCCTTCGAAATATTTCAAGTCCAGCATGTTCGCCCCGTCACTTTTTGCGTTTGCCGGATCGAAGTGGGTTTCTATAAAGATTCCGTCAACACCAACTGCAATTCCTGCTTTGGCAACGGTTTCAATCATATCGGGTCTTCCGCCGGTTACGCCTGCTGTCTGGTTTGGCTGCTGCAAAGAGTGTGTAACGTCAAGAACTGTTGTAGCATACTGTTGCATGGTAGGAATACCACGATAATCAACAATCATATCTTGATAACCAAACATGGTTCCTCTGTCTGTAACCATTACTTTTTGGTTGTTGCAGTCCAATACTTTCTGTACGGCATGTTTCATGCTTTCCGGACTCATGAATTGTCCTTTTTTCAGGTTCACGGTCTTTCCTGTATTAGCAGCGGCAACGACAAGGTCGGTTTGGCGAACCAAAAAAGCAGGTATCTGAAGCACATCAACATATTCTGCTGCCATAGCCGCGTCTTCATTGGTGTGGATATCAGTAACAGTTGGAACGTCGAAAGTTTCAGAAACTTTTCGTAAGATTTTCAGAGCTTTCTCATCACCAATTCCTGAGAAGCTGTCAATTCTGGAACGGTTGGCTTTTTTGAAAGAACCTTTGAAAACGTAAGGAATTTGAAGCTTGTTTGTAACTTCAACAAGTCGTTCAGCAATTTGAAGAGCCATTTCTTCACCTTCGATGGCACAAGGACCGGCTAAAAGGAAAAAGTTATTACTGTCAAGATGCTTTATTTTTGGGATATCTTGTAAATTCATATGTTGTTTTTTGAAAGCGCAAATTTACAAATTATATCAATCGAAAGATAATTTCTGTTAAAAGTTTAAGAAGCAAAAACACAGGGATTTATCGGTTGTCTTTTTTGTTTTTTCGAAGCTCACTCTTAGGCATAAAAAAAACACGAATCAGGGTGTTGAATTCGTGTTTTTCTTTTTATTCGTTTTTCTTTAGTCCAAATCCTTTTGGGACAAAAAGATATCCTTTTTCGAAGATATTGAAATAGAGGCGGACAGGTTTTGCAAGTCCAGGCCAGGTGATTTCGTATACATCTAAAAGTCCTGCGCCCATTTCATTTCTTTTGGTTGGGAAAGGACAGCAGCTCTCTATTTTTTTATAAGTTATGTTTTCGCCTTTTGGCCCTGTCAGGGCATCCAGAAAGCGTTTTGGATTAATATCTTCATCCGCTACACTTCGGTAATACACATTAATAGGGTAGTCTTTGTCGTAACCGTATTTTTTATCCTTGCTGAATTCTGTAAGCAAAAACCAGCCATCTTTTGTAATAACAGGCTCAGGTGCATTGTCATCAATGTTCTTAATAGTTGAACGGGTACTAATACAGGAAACGGCAAGTATTCCTGCAAACAAGACTAGGATGAGATTTCTGATTTTCATTTCGTTTGCTTTTTTGTTTGGATAAAATAAGCCGCAATAGCCGAAATTACCATTCCAATAGATAACGTAAAAAAGATGCTCTGTATGATATAGCTTCTCAGATTAAAATAATTTGCAGCTCCTTCTTTGTCTTTTGAGGCATTAATCATGTTTTCAAAAAACTCCGGTGCAATTAATTCATGGAGAGAAGCTTGCGCCAAAGGCATTAATAAGGCAACAACAATGGTCATGTATAGTCCTGTAGCACAGCCTTGTTTCCAGTCCATGCTTCCATTGAAATAATTAGTCTTTTTTTCTTTTAAAGCCAGAGAATAGATCAGTCCGGCAAAAATGTAAAACAATAGTGAAGACAGCATATAAAAGCTCATGTTTTCTCCGTAAATGCCTAAAGTTTTTTCAAGAATGGCCCATGCCAGATAGCAAAAAATGTATCGGATGCCCCATTTGATTTCAATTGCAAATTTTTTCATTATTAGGTACGTGTAATTCTGATCCAAAATTAAGTGATTATTTTAATTGGGCTATATTTTAAATGGGAATATTATGGAGGTATGGGAGCGAATGTCTATTTTTGTGCAAATAATTTTTAGCTATGTACAGTTTTTATGGCACCTGGCCTTGGTATGTTTCCGGTTTCTTGATCGGAGCGGTAATGCTTCTATTGATTTATTTTGGAAAGACATTCGGAATGTCGTCCAATCTTCGCACGCTATGTTCCATTTCCGGAGCAGGAAAATTTTCTGATTTTTTCAGATTCGATTGGAAATCCCAACGTTGGAACCTGGTAGTTGTATTGGGTGCCATGATTGGTGGTTTTATAGCCGTACATTTTTTAAGCGATGGTTCCGGAGTAAACCTGAATCCGGCTACAGTAGCTAAATTGCAAGAGATGAATATTGACGCACCTAATGGAAAATTGCTTCCGGAATTGTTTACTTCTGGTGAAAATGTTTTTACTCCAAAAATATTCGGATTCCTGCTATTTGGAGGCCTTTTGGTAGGTTTTGGTTCCAGATATGCCGGCGGATGTACTTCCGGTCATGCCATTACAGGAATGAGTAACTTACAATTACCATCATTGATTGCGGTAATTGGGTTTTTTGTTGGCGGATTGATTGCTGCCCACTTTTTACTTCCTTTGATTTTTTAGTTTAATCCTGGCAGGGTTTAAAATCCTGCCAGGATTGACGATTTTAAAATAAAATATATACGATGAAATTTATAAAATATTTACTTGTTGGAATCCTTTTCGGGATTGTTTTAACCAAATCAGAAGCGGTATCGTGGTATCGCATTTATGAGATGTTCCAGTTTGAATCCTTCCATATGTTTGGAATCATCATGACGGCTATTGCTGTAGGTGTTGTAGGTATTCAGATTTATAAAAGAAATAAAGTAGTAGGACTTGATGGCAAGCAGATACAGATTGCAGATAAAGAAAAAGGATTTAAGAACTATATCATTGGAGGAACAATTTTTGGATTGGGCTGGGGTATGATTGGAACATGTCCGGGACCTATTTTCATTTTGATTGGAGCCGGTTTTTACAGCATTGGTATCGTATTTTTGGGAGCTTTGATTGGTACTTTTTTATATGGTGTATTAAAAGATAAGCTGCCTCATTAATAAAAACATTTAATCAGTATAAAAAAAGCCCCAAGAATCTTGAGGCTTTTTTTATGTGAGCATTGATTTTTCGGCATTTTCCAGTGACATGGCTTCTCTGTCAGCTAGAATCATACGTTCGAGTTCCTCAATTTTTTCGCGTACGGCACTGATATATTCATCCTGATTGCGGATACTGGCGAGATACTTAAGTGTTTTTTCGTCATGTGTGAAAAAGGTTCTGGCAGAACGCGTAGCTTCATGAGTATTATGACCCAGCAATTTCATGACGTCTATACCTACACGGAGACTGGTGTCGAGAGTTTCTCTATAAATGTGCATAATACCGGCATTCATCTGGTCATAAGCATCGTCTCTGTTTTCAGAACGTACCAATATGTAAAGGTTTGGAAAGTGTTTTTTGACCATTTCAATCATTTCCATTCTTTTTTCACGATTGCCAATGGCGATGATGATAATCTGTGCCCTGCCGGCTCCTGCAATTTCCAAAAGATCGTGACGTGAAGCATCGCCATAATACACCTTGAAACCGAGTTTTCTTAACGTGTTTACATTATCGCTATTATTATCGAGTACGGTAGCTTGGATGTTATTAGCCCTAAGAAATCGTCCAACGGTATTTCCAAAGTGACCATAACCGGCTATGATAACAGGATTGCTTTCCGAGTCAACATCGCTTTCAGGTTCTTCCTCGCTTCCAATCATGGAGCATTTGGATTTCATCAGTACTTTTTCATTGAACATCATCAGTAAAGGTGTAAAGGCCATGCTTAAAGCGGTAACAGCCATCATAAGATCTGTGATTTCTTTGCTAAGAATGTTTTCCTGCAAAGAGAAACTCAAAAGTACAAAGGCAAATTCTCCTATCTGGCTAAGGCCGAAACTAAAAATAAAGTTTTGGGTATACCCAATTTTAAAGAATTTACCCAAAAGATAGAGTACTGTAATTTTGATTGTAATGATACCCAACACAAGTCCCATAATGAGCCAAGGCTTTGACAGCAAAAGTTGAAAGTCTATTGAACTACCTACAGATATAAAGAAAAGTCCCAAAAGCAATCCTTTGAAAGGATCGATTGCAATTTCGAGCTGGTGTTTGTATTCGCTGTTGGCCAACATAACTCCGGCTAAAAAAGCACCCAATGCCGGACTTAATCCTACGGAAGTCATGAGTACGGCAATGCCTACAACAACAAGCAATGCCATTGCGGTAAACATCTCGCTGAGTTTTGTTTTTGCCATTGCATGGAAAATAGGACGTAAAAGGTATTTACCCGAAAGTAACACTACAGCTATGGAAGAAAGCACGAAAAGTGCCTGTGTCCATTTTGAAAAACCATCCATCAAGGTGGGATGCGCTGTTATTGCTGCCTGTTGTAATTCTTTACTGGCGAGTAGGGGTAGCAGTGCCAGCATTGGAATGATAGCAATATCCTGAAAAAGCAAAACGGCAAAGGAACTTCTGCCTGCCACCGTTTTCATCCAGCCTTTTTCATTAAGTGTCTGCATGACTATGGCGGTTGACGACATAGAGATTATCATTCCCAATACTAAAGCTGTTTTCCAGTCAAGATCAAAAGCTAGAGCAATGGCTGTGAGCACGAGCGTAGTTCCGGCAACCTGTAGGCCTCCCATGCCCGCTATTTTTTTACGCATTCTCCAGAGACGTTCGGGTTCGAGTTCCAACCCGATAACGAACAGCATCATGACTACGCCAAATTCAGCGAAATGCATAATGTCATGTCCTTTGGTTCCGATAAGACCTAAAAAGGCGGGGCCAATGATGATTCCTGCCAGGAGATATCCCAACACGGAACCCAGGCCAAGTCTTTTGGCAATAGGAACCATAATTACGGCTCCGGCCAAATAGATCATAGCCTGAAAGAAGAAAGTATCCTGCATATAATTCATTTACTGTTTATAAAAATAGCTATTTTGAAAAAGATTTTAGTTTTTGGAAATAAAAAAATCAACTGCCTGAATGGTTTTCCAGACAATTGATTTCAAAAGGCCATGGGTAGCCGTTATTTCCAGCCGCCGCCTAATGAGCGGTAAAGCTCAACGTCGGCATCAAGGCTAGTACGTTTTAATGTGGCAAGTTCCAGCTCACTTTGGAGCAGGTTTCCTTGTGCCACGATAACTTCAAGATAAGTTGCCATTCCGCTTTTGAAAAGCATATCCGCATTTTTCACTGCTTTTTGCAAAGTAGCGACACGGCCGGCAGCTATGGCTTGTTGTTCTTTAAGTTTTTCAACTTTTACAAGCGCATCAGATACTTCACCAACAGCTACAAGAACAGCCTGTCTGAAACTTAATACGGTTTTTTCTCTTTCAATTTTTGAGATTTCGTATTGTGCTTTAAGGCTTCTTCCATTTAACAAAGGCTGTGCAATGCTTCCGGCTACCATTCCAAACAATGAAGCAGGAGTATTAAACCAATTGCTTGATTTAAAAGAGGTAAGTCCTCCCGCAGCCGTAATATTCAGACTAGGGTAAAGTGAAGCTTTTGCGATGCCTACTTTTGCGTTAGCAGCCTGTAATGCCAATTCTGCATTTTTAACATCTGGTCTTCTGCTTACCAGTGAGGATGGAATTCCTGCTGATGGGTTTTCTTTCAACGCTATAGCTCCCAATGTTGTATTTCTTTCTTTAGCGCTTGGAAAACTTCCGGTGATAACACTTAATGCATTTTCCTGCAAAGCGATGGCCTGTTCCAATTCAGGAATAAGCTGAGCTGCTACAGATTGCTGTGCTTCGGCTTGTTGTTTTGCCAAAGATGTTACCTGTCCGGATTCGAATTGAAGGTTGATTACAAACAGGGTGCTATCATTCAAAGCAAGATTTTTTCGGGCAATTTCTAATTGGGCATCCAACATCAAAAGGTTATAGAATCCGTTAGAAACATTAGCTACAATAGTAGTTTGCAATGCTTTTTTTGCTTCTTCAGATTGCAGGTATTCAGCCAAAGCACTTTTCTTACGGCTTCGTATTTTACCCCAGATGTCTGCTTCCCATGAAAGATTAAGAGCAGCATTGTAATCCTCAATATGTTTCCTTTTCAAAAATGTATTGGTGCTCAATCCGTTTAAGCTGTTGTCAGACAGTCGGGTAGAGGTTGCTGTTGCCTGAAAGTCAAGTTTAGGAACATTTCCCCATTTAGATTGTGTCAATTGCCATTGTGCTGCTTCAATATTCTTTTGCGCTATAAGCAGGTCGTTGTTTCTAACGATAGCACTGTCAATCAGTTTCTGTAGCGAAGGTTCTGTAAAGAATTCTTTCCAGCTCAAGTCAGCAATGCTTGTAGTGTCTTGAGAGGCTGTATTCCTGAAACTTTCGGGTAAGGCATCTTTTGGAGTTTCGACATCTTTCGAAACTTTACATGCTGTAAATGTGGTAATCAAAACCAATACAGCTATATATTTATTGATGTTTTTTTTCATTTTAGTTTTTCAACATTAAAGTTCTGTAGCATTATATCACAGCCACTATTTATCAGGACTGTGATATAATTTTCCATTTTTATTTTTCTTCGTTATGAATTACGGCTATAGGTTTTCCACTGACTTTTTCCTGTAAGTATTGGAACACGACAAATAGGACCGGAATGATTAACAAACCTAATATTACTCCTGAAAGCATACCTCCGGCTGCACCAATACTGATGGAGTGGTTACCTTGTGCTGATGGACCGGTAGCGCTCATCATTGGAATCAATCCCACAACGAAAGCCAGCGAGGTCATGATAATTGGTCGTAAACGGAGTTTCGCCGCATCAATGGAAGCTTTGCCTAGTGCCTGACCCGATCTTCGTTTTTGTGCCGCAAATTCCACAATCAAAATGGCATTTTTGGCGAGCAATCCGATAAGCATGACGAGTGCAACTTGTACGTAAATGTTATTTTGGATACCAGTCAATCCGATAGCTGCAAATACTCCAAAGATTCCTGTTGGGATGGATAAGATTACGGCCAAAGGCAAAATATAACTTTCGTACTGTGCTGCAAGCAAGAAATAAATGAATACCAGACACAAAAGGAAAATAGTTGTTGATTGTCCTCCGGAAGAAATTTCTTCACGGGTTTGTCCTGAAAATTCATAACTATAACCTGCCGGTAATTGCTGCTCTGCTACCTGTTCAATGGCTTTGATGGCATCTCCCGAACTAAAACCAGGCTTCGGAATGGCATTAATCGAAATCGAATTAAATAAGTTGTATCTCGAAGCGGTTTCTGATCCATAAATACGGGTTAGTTTTACCAAAGTATTGATTGGAACCATTTCACCGTTTTTATTTTTTACGAATACACGGTCGATGGTTGTAGGATCTGCTCTGTCAGCAATATCTGCCTGAACAACCACTCTGTAATATTTTCCAAATCTGTTGAAGTCAGAAGCCTGGGCACTACCAAAATAAGCCTGCATCGTTTGTAAAATGTCTTTTACCTTGACACCCAACTGGTCTGCTTTCTCATCATTGATATCCAATTGCAATTGTGGATAATCTGCTTTAAATGAAGTAAAGGCTACCGCAATTTCAGGACGTTTCATTAATTCTCCAATAAAGTTTTGTGAAATACCGCTAAACTTATCTAATTTGCCTCCTGTTTTGTCCTGCAATACTAAATCCAAAGCTTCAACATTACTAAATCCCGGTACGGTTGGGAAACTAAATACGAAGAAGCTTCCTCCAGAAATAGCACCTAGTTGGCCGCGAACCTGATTCATGATATCATCGATATTTTTAACCTCACCACGTTCTTCATTTGGCTTTAACAATACGAAAACAACTGCCGATGACGGGCTTGTAGAGTTTGTCAAAAGATTGAAACCTGAAATTGCGGTTACAAATCGTGAAGATTCTAAAGCTTTTAAGGTGTTTTCGGCTTCAGTCATTACTTTTTGAGTTCCATCTAACGAAGTTCCAGAAGGTGTGTTTACTGCAATAGCAATAAATCCTTGATCTTCTGTCGGGATAAATCCGGTTGGAGTTCTTTGAACCATTATAATGGTAGCAACGAAAATTATAACCAAACCTCCTAAACTAACCCATTTGTTACGGATCAGGAATTTCAATCCGCCAACATAACGATTTGTGAGCGCAGTAAAACTGCTATTGAATGCATTGAAGAATTTTTGCTTAAATCCTGGTTTAGCGTATGGAGTTTCTCCGTCATGTTGTGCTGCATGGTTGTCTTTCAAGAATAAAGCGGCAAGTGCAGGGCTTAATGTCAAAGCGTTTACTGCTGAAATTACAATTGCAATTGCCATCGTGAAGGCAAACTGACGGTAGAAAACTCCCGTTGAACCTTCCATAAAACCAACAGGTAAAAATACTGCGGCCATGACCAATGTAATCGAGATAATGGCACCCGTAATTTCGTGCATTGCCTCATGTGTAGCTATTTTTGGAGACAGATGTTTGTGTTCCATTTTGGCATGTACGGCTTCGACGACGACAATCGCATCATCGACAACAATACCAATGGCCAAAATCAAGGCGAAAAGCGTCAATAGGTTAATTGAGAATCCAAATAACTGCATGAAGAAGAACGTACCTAAAATCGCTACCGGAACTGCAATGGCCGGAATTAAAGTCGATCTGAAATCCTGAAGGAAAAGGAACACGACAATGAATACCAGTATAAATGCTTCCAGTAAGGTATGTTGAACCTGTGCAATCGATTGGTCTAGAGATACTTTCGTGCTATAAAATATATTGTGTTTTATTTCTTTTGGGAAATCTTTAGATGCCTTGACCATCAATTTGTTAATCGCAACCTGAATGTCGTTTGAGTTGGAACCTGCCAACTGGATAATACCAATTACAACTCCTTTATTACCATTCAAACGGGTTAAGCTGTTATAAGAATAGGCACCAAGTTCTACTCTGGCAACATCTTTCAGACGAAGGATAGAACCATCTGCATTTGAACGGATGGCAATATTTTGATAATCTTCCGGTTTGGTTAGCTTTCCTTTGTATTTGATAACATATTCGAAAACTTCCTTACTTCTTTCTCCAAATTTACCCGGAGCTGCTTCTAAGCTTTTATCCTGAATAGCAGCCATAACTTCATTTGGCGTCACATTGTAGGTTGCCATTTGCGTAGGATTTAACCAAACACGCATAGAATAATCTTTTACACCACCAAAAATACTGGCAGATCCCACACCCGGAATACGCTTGATTTCCGGAATAATATTGATTTGTGCATAGTTGGCAACAAAGGTCTGGTCGTATTTGGCTTCATCTTCGGTATACATACCAATTGCCATAATAAAACTGTTTTGTTGTTTTGCAGTAATAACACCCTGCTGTACTACTTCGGCAGGCAACTGGCTTGTGGCCTGTGCCACCCTGTTCTGCACGTTAACGGCAGCCTGATCGGCATCTGTACCCAATTTAAAGAAAACTGTAATCGCTAAAGTACCGTCATTACTGGCAGTTGAGCTCATGTAGGTCATGTTCTCAACACCATTTATAGATTCTTCTAATGAAGGTGCTACAGAACGCAAGACGGTTTCAGCATTGGCTCCGGGATATACAGCGGTGACCAAAACCGATGGTGGCGCAATATCCGGGAATTGTTGTAGGGGTAATTTTGTAAGTCCTAGTACACCTAATATCACCAATAAAATGGAGATAACAGTAGCCAGTACAGGTCTCTGTATGAATATTTTGAACATTTTTCGCGAAAATTATTTTTTGTTAATTACTTGAGCAATTTTAGTCGATTTCTCAGGCTGAATTGCCTGACCTTCCTGAAGTTTGTCGATACCGCTTAATACGATCTGATCGCCTGATTTTACACCGTCTTTGATAAGATAGTTGGTACCGCTTTTACCAATAATTGTGATCGGTGCTTTGGTCACTTTGTTTTCTTTGTTTACCGTAAACACGAAAACTTTATCCTGCATTTCGATTGTAGCCGACTGTGGAACCAGAATAGCATTATCGTGCTGAATTCCTAAACGGATTCTGCCAGTGTTTCCAGAACGCAATGTCCCGTTTGCATTAGGGAAAGTAGCACGAAGCGTAATGGCACCTGTCGTTTTATCGAACTGGCCGTCAACCATATCAATTTTTCCTGTTTGAGTATAAGCGTTGTTATCGGCCAATATCAAGGAAACCGGCGGTAATTTTTTGATTTTATCATCGATAGTATTTCCTGAATATTGCGCTTTGAAGTTGATGAAATCCGTTTCTCCTAAAGAGAAGTAAGCATATACTTCGTGAACGTCTGAAAGTTTTGTCAATGGCTCAACATCAGCCGCAGAAACTAAGCTTCCCTGTTTTTTTGGCAATCTTCCGATGTAACCGCTAACCGGTGCAGTGATATTGGTATATCCCAAATTGATTTTTGCTGAAGCTACCATTGCTTTTGCCTGATCTAAATTAGCTGTAGCAATTCTGTGTGAAGCTTTAGCCGTTTTTAATTGATATTCAGAAACGACTTTGTTTTGAACAAGAGGTGTTAATTTATCAATTTCCAATTGAGCGTTTATCAAAGCGGCTTCGGCACCATGAAGGCTTGCAAGCGCATTGTTAAGTTGTTCACGAAAAGGCTGTTCGTTTATTTTGAACAACGGCTGACCTTTAGAAACGAAAGCCCCTTCGTCAACATAAATTTTTTCCAGGTTTCCGCTTACCTGTGGACGAATTTCTACGTCAACAGTTCCCTGGATAGAAGCTGGATATTCAGAATCTGTAGTAGTGTTAGCACTTTGGATGGCGTAAACTGGCAATGTTGGTGGTGGGGGAGCTGCCTGGGTTTCGTTTTTACCGGAACATCCCACAAGGACAACAGCGAGAACTAGGCTGGTTAAAATTATATTTTTCATTTTTTTTTGATTTTTGAATTTGTTGAACATTTGGATTGATTCTTGGTTTTTGCTGCGATACATTTTTTGTAAGGATTTTAAAATAGAGCTGATTGTTTTTGTTATCAGCATTTTATGTTGTTGTAAACCATTTCTGTTGTTCTGTGAAGCGTTCTTCCTGAGAACCGCTTCACTGTTTTCTAAACCGCTACATTGTGATAGGTATTAGTTTGTTGGTATTCATTGTTGAATTATAATTAACCTTATTAAATTATTTAACATTGTTAAGTGATAAGACGAAAAAATCCATAAATTTGTTGGCTTACCTAGTACTTTAGATTAGCATTAAATTATTTATCACTGTTAAGTATCAGGTTAAAAAAATAGAATTGATACTTTATATTATTGTTATTAAATCATTTATCAGTGTTAAGTGAAATTTAAAAAAATTAGACTTCTACCTGAATTGATTTAATGATTCCTCCAATTGCATCCTTAAGTATTTGATTGTTAATACTTGATGCTAACCCGTTGCCTACCATATTGATTGAAATCAGTCCATGGATAACTGAGAAAAAAGTGAAATACTTTTGCTTTATGACATCATCTGTTGGTTTTTGTGCTTTCATCAGCTTAGCTATTGCTTCCGTGAATAATTGGAAAGGAGCTTCAGCTTCCGGTACACGTTGCATACAACATGTCATTTCTACGCCAAACATTACCTGATAAAGTTCTTTGTCTTCAAAAGCAAAATTCCAGTAGGCCATCCACATTTCTTCCAACTGTTGCGCTGGATCTTCTGATACAGATTTTGCTTTTTCAAGATTTCGAGTCAGACACAAGAATCCCTTTTTGGTAAGCTCGTATAGTATGGCTTCTTTATTTGAAAAGTATTCGTAAATAATAGGGGCGGTATATTCGATGCGGTCTGCGATTTTTCGCATGCTCAAACCTTGCCATCCCTCTTCTTTCACAATATAATAGGCAGCATCCAGGATGTTATGCCTGGTCTCTTCTTTTTGTCTTAAAATTCGATCTTTGCTTGCCATTTTATGTAGTATTAAATAGTTTAACACTGTTAAGCAAAATTACTGCTTTTTTATAATACGAAACAAGTGGGTTATAAAATTTTCTTATGGGACTATAAAGAATATAGGATTTCTCTATAAAAAGCTGGTGTTCAGCTTGAAATAAAGATCGTTTTTTTGATTTAGACTCATGCCGTTTTTTAAGATGATGATTAGTTTTATGCTAATAATCGCTATCAGAAAAACAAGAAAGAGCGGAAATCGTATAGAAAAAGCTTTTTGAATGAACGGACTCACAATCATAAGTATCGAAGCAATAACAGACAGAATGATATGAATGCTTACTATGTTTTTTCCTAGTTCTTTATTTTTTGCATCTTTGGTTTTATAAGTCAATACCAAGGGAAGTATGACATTCCCATATGGAAATATAAGACCAAATAAGGCAGAAAGATTGATTAGTTTTGCCCGGTCAATTTTGTCATTGGCGCTTGTATCGGCAATCAGATTTTCAGGTGAGGTTTCTAATGATTCGGCAATAGTCTTTAGTGTAAAACCTTTGAGAATACTTCCGGCTTCGATCCTTTGAACGGTTCGTAATGAAAGTCCGGATTTTTGGGCAAGCTCCATCTGGGTCATGTTTTTTGCCTCTCTCAAAGTTTTAACGTTGTTTATCATAAGCTGGTTTCTGCTTTACCTCACAAAGTTAAATGAAAAATGATTGTTTTATAAAAAACAATCGCAGGAAACGAATTTCCTGCGATTGCTACTAACTCAAAACTTAAACTAATTATTTATTGGAGTATACTCGAACATAATCAATGATAAATTCTTGAGGGAAAATGGAATCGTCTACTTCCGGACCGCCAAAATTTCCACCAACCGCTACATTTAGTATAAAGTAGAATGGCTGGTTGAAAGGCCAGACATCTTCAGTTTTGTCGGTCGGATTAAAAGTGAAGACTAAAGTGCCATCAACATAAAAATCCATTTTGTCTTTGGTCCAGTCTACGCCAAAGGTATGGAAGCCTTCTTCAATGGCATCGAATCGGGTTTTGTGCGAACTGGCATGATCACCGTGATTGGCTTTTGTATGTAGTGTTGTATAAACCATATGCGGTTCTTTACCGACATATTCTAAGATGTCGATTTCACCACTTTTAGGCCATCCAACCTGCTTTATATTCGAACCAAGCATCCAGAAAGCAGGCCAAATGCCTTGCCCTACTGGAATTTTGGCGCGGGTTTCCATATAACCGTACTTAAATTCTTTTTTTCCGGCTGTGGTAATTCGGGTAGAGGTGTATTTGTCACCGTCTTTTTTTGCAGTGATAATCAGCTTGCCGTCTACAATTTTATGGTTTTCTCTCGTATAGACCTGTCGTTCATTATTTCCCCAACCACAAATGTTCGGACAACCGTCACCCAGCTCATAATTCCAGACTTTTTCGTTTAGTTTATTACCGTCAAAATTTTCTTCCCAGATGAGTTTTCCTTTTTTGACCTGCCCAAAAACAGAACAGCCGGCAAACAATAGTAGGATTGCTGTTTTTTTCATAAATGATTTTTTAGTTACTATAATTAAAATCTGCCTGTAATGTCGCCATTGAGCTACCACCTACAAATAGCTGGAAGTCTCCGGGTTCTGCTTCCCATATTTTTCTTGCCGAATAGAACTCTATTGTTTTTTCATCAATAGTAAACGTGATTGTTCTGGTTTGTCCGGCTTTTATTTCTGTAAGTTCAAAACCTTTCAATTCTCTAACCGGGCGTGTAGCACTTGCAATCAAATCCCTGATGTATAATTGTACGACTTCTTTTCCGTCAACCGAACTGTTGTTTTTTACATCGACAGAAACTTTTATTTTTCCGTTTTTATGTAACGTCTTCGAATCGAGCTTTAGGTTAGAATACTCGAATTTTGAATAGCTTAATCCGTATCCAAAAGGATATAGGGGCGTGTTTTCAATATCGGTATAATGCGACCAGAATACGCTTTCCGGATTGTCTGTAGACGGTCTGCCCGTATTTTTGTAATTATAGTAAATAGGAAGCTGACCTACATTTCTGGGGAAAGTCATTGGCAGTTTACCACTTGGGTTATAATCTCCATACACTACCTGAGCAATGGCATGACCGCTTTGCGTTCCGAGATGCCAAGCTTCTACAATAGCAGGGATGTTTTTTGCAGCCCACGGAATAGCAAGCGGACGACCGTTTTGCAATATGAGTACAATGTTTGGATTGGCTTTGTAAACGGCTTCAAGCAGTTCTTGCTGTACGCCTGGAAGTGTAATATCACTTCGGCTGCGTCCTTCACCACTTTGCAAACCGTGTTCGCCCAATACCATAATAACTACATCGGCTTGTTTGGCAGCTGCAATGGCTTTGTCAAAACCGCTTTTGTCAGTCGTATTTATTTTCGTTTCTAACATAAATCTCGGTTGGCCTAAGGCTACGTCGGCTCCTTTTTCATAAACAAGCTGGTTGCCTTTGTAATTAGCCATTCCTTCAAGGAAAGAAACTGCGGTATTGTCATCGGCACCAATTCTCCAGCTGCCTAACGGACTGGTTTTGTCGTCAGCCAATGCTCCAATTACAGCGATTTTTTGTCCTTGTTTTTTTAAAGGAAGCAGATTGTTCTCATTTTTTAGGAGTACAATAGATTTTTTCGCCATGTCCAGAACGCCTTCATGGAATTCTTTTTTCCCGGTGTATTCCTTTTCCCGGTTCTCATCGCAATATTTATAGGGATTGTCGAAAAGGCCCAATTCAAATTTTACCTTTAAGATTCTTCGTACGGCATCATCGATTTTGTCTTCCGAAACTTTACCTTCTTTTACCAAATCGGCCAAATGGCTTACGTAACCATACGATTCCATATCCATATCAGAACCGGCATTAGCGGCTTTCATAGCTGCATCTTTAAGGTCTTTTGCATAACCATGCGGAATCATTTCGCCAAGCGAACCCCAGTCTGAAACGATAAAACCATCAAATTTCCAATCTCTTTTGAGTAATTCTCTTTGTAGATATGCATTTCCCGTAGCAGGAATTCCTTCCAATTCGTTAAACGAATTCATAAAAGTCAGTACTCCTGCATCAATGGTTGCCTTAAAAGGAGGCAGGATGATATTGTGCAGGGTATTATCGCTGATGTCAACCGTATTGTAATCGCGTCCGGATTCGGCAAAACCATATCCGGCAAAGTGTTTTGTACAGGCCGCTAGACGGAATTCATCCAATTTGTCGCCTTGAAATCCTTTGACACGGGCTATTGCAATCTGGCTTCCGAGATAAGGATCTTCACCGGCACCTTCCATAACACGTCCCCAGCGGGCATCTCTGGAAATATCAACCATAGGAGCAAAGGTCCAGTTCAATCCTGCAACGGCCGATTCTGCGGCGGCAATTTCAGCTGACTTTTTCATGGCTTCCAAATCCCATGAAGCGGCTTCTGCCAACGGGATAGGGCTGATGGTTTTATAACCATGAACGACATCGAAGCCAAAAATTAACGGAATCCCCAAACGGGTTTCTTCTACCGCAATTTTCTGTAATGCCTTTACATCCTTAACACCACGCACGTTGAGCATGGAGCCTACGAGTCCTTTTTTTAGATTTTCGTATTTTTTAGCAGCTTGTCCATCTTTAGGAACGGGTCCGGTAACATCCCAAAAGCCATTGTATTGATTCATCTGGCCTACTTTTTCTTCCAAAGTCATCAGTTTCAATACAGAATCTACTTTCCTATCGATGGGAAGCCTGCTTTTTTCTGAAAAATTATGTTGTTTGGAGCTGCTGCAACCCATAGCCAAGAGCACGGCTGCGGCAAATCCGTATCGTATTGTTTTGTATTTCATTTTTTTGGTTTCGAAATTTATGATAGCAATAATCAGGAAGGCTAGCAATGCTAGCCTTCCTGATTAGAAGCGTAAGAGTTGGATTATTGGTAGACTCTTACGTAATCGACTTCCATAGCTGATTGAGTAAATGCAGGGTCGACAGTTCCGCCAAAAGTTCCTCCCATAGCAACATTCAGAATTAAGAAGAAGTTGCTATTGAATGGAGTAGAGGACGAGTTTACAAAAGAATGGAAAGCCGGTTGGTTGTCAATATAGAATTTAATTGACGTTGGGCTCCATATCACTTTATATACGTGAAATTCCGATGAGACATTGCTGGCTGTTGTGGTTCCGGTGTCGGCATTACCGCCTGAACGCCCCGGATAATGTAAAGTTCCATGTATTGTATTTGGAGAGTTTCCTTTGTGTTCCATAATATCAATTTCTCCGCAAGCCGGCCATGGATTGGATGCATAATTTTCGCCAAGCGCCCATATCGCAGGCCATGTTCCTCCACCAGAAGGCAATTTTGCTCTTACCTCAATCTTGCCGTATTTGAACTCGAATTTGTTTTCTGTAACCAATCGGGCAGAAGTATAGTTTGAACCGGAGAAATTTTCAGCTTTAGCGATGATTTTTAATACGCCATTTTGAACAACTGCATTGTCTAGCCTGTCAGTATAATGTTGCAATTCGCTGTTGCCCCATCCGCCGGCACCAAGATTGTAGGACCATTTAGTTGGATCAGGTGCACCATCCACTTCAAATTCGTCATTCCATACCATGTTGGTATAGTCAGGGTCGTCTCCTCCTCCTTGAACTGGTGGTTGATTACTGAAAGTATGATACCATGCTAAGGTAGAATTACCACCCATAACGGCTCTTACTACCAATTTGCTGTCAGTAAGCTCCATAATTTCATAAGTGCTTTGCCCAATATAATAGCCCATAAAACCATTGTCTGAGAAAGTCATTGCCGTACCACGCTTTTTATCAGCTGCTACAACTGATTCACTAGGACTTAAGGAAACTATTTTAACACCGCTGGTGTTGTAATTTAAGCAAAGATCAGAACCTCCAGAACCTCCTCCAACATTTAAAAAAGCAGCGTTAAAGAAAGTTTTACCTCCGTTGTTCAATTCATATTTCAGGACGCCGTTTTCTACGAAGAAACGAAGTTCATTATCATAAAGACAGCTGCTGTCTGGTGATCCTGCTTTTTCAAAAGGGGCAGCTGCATAATGGTTGGGATAAAAGTTTTTTTCAACATTTCCGTCATTTTGTCCAACACCCAAATGGCCTGGTACTGCTGCGGCCCAATACCATTTTTTAGAACTTCCGTTTGTTAGCAGTGTGATGGCTTCCGGATCAGAGAAGTTACTGAATACGGTAACTTCAAATGAAGTGTTACTTGCTGTTCCTCCTTTTCCCAGGGCAACTACGTTAACGGTATAGGTATTTACTCCATTTCGGGTAAAGGTTTTTGTGTAAACGCCTCCCGGAGCATTTTGGGAAGTTCCGTCACTGAAAAGGTATTTGAAACTAACGGCATTATCTGCCGTAGCTTTTAGTATAACTTTTCCCGAACCGTCACCATCAGGATGAGCTGCATCCTTACCTACAATTTCATAGGTTAGTTCTATGTTTTTTGGAGCATCGAGACTGCCAAAAGTTTTGTCGTCATCCTGGCAACTGCTGACCATGAATAGTAGCAGTGCTAATTTTCCGATATTTTTTAGTATGTTTTTCATCCCTTTTAATTTGAAAGTTTGACATCGTCAAAGTAGTAGGTTGCTCCGGTACCGTTGGTTCCGAAATCAAAGAAGAGTACTACATTCTGATAAGCATTGTTGTTGTTGATTCCTGTAAAATCATAAGTCAGTTCTTCCCAACCGTTAGCTACCGTTGTGGTAACAGGAAGTTCAATGTTGATACCTGTATTTGCTGAATTCTCAAGTTTCAATAGAACCGGTATTCCGGCCTGAGGCGACCATACCTTGATTTTTATTTTATGATAAACAGAGAAATCGATAGGCTCTGTAAGCGTCAGTGCAGTTCCTGCCCAAACTTCTGAACCGGCATTTTTCACAACGCGGGCAACATTTGCAGAGGTGTTTATTCCCGATATGTTAGGATTAGCGATTCTTGTTGCAAAAGCGCCACCAAAATCTCCAAAACCGTAATTGATTGTCGAAGATTCGAAAGTCAATGGCAGGGTTTTAGGCTCATCACCATTGGTTAGATAAATGTCGTCAAAGTAATAGCTTGCTCCGTTACCTGGGTTTCCAAAATCAAAGAAAAGAATGACTTTTGAATAGGATTGCGAAGTGTTGACTCCTGAAAAATCGTAGGTAAGATATTGCCACGCATTGGCTACTGTGGTTACCTGATCAACTTCATGGTTGATTCCGGCATCTGTCAAGTTTTCTATTTTAAGCTTCACAACAGCACCCACTTGTGGCGACCATACTTTGATTCTGAATTTGTTCAAAGTTGAAAAGTCAATTGGATTGTCCAGAACCATGATGGTTCCTCCCCAGGTTTCTGCTCCGTTGTTTTTTACTGTTCTTCCTACTTTGGAGCTTAGGTTGATTCCTGAAATATCAGGGTTGTTTACTTTGCTGGTTGTAACGTTTCCAAAATCGCTAAAAGAATAGTTCAATGCAGCGTTTTCAAAAGTTAATGGTAGCAAGATAGGGTTAGAGATAACCACGTTTTCTGTATGTGTTGTTGTTGCAACTCCACCACTGTAGGCTACGACAGTTACCGTATACGTACCGGTATTGCTGTAGGTATGTGTTACAGCCGGGTCACCCTGCATGAACTGTACAGGTTCCTGTTGCGGATCTTCTCCGAAGGTAACTGCAAAGAAAGTTTCAAAATCGGCAGAAGCCGTGACACCAATAGAAAAGGAATCTCCGACTACCGGAGAGATAGTTACGTCCAGATTTTCAGGAGCCCTGAAGGCAACTGTCAATGGAAGTTCGACTTCGCTTGTAAGTCCGTTGATGGCTGTCGCTACAATTTTTACGTTGTATTGACCTTCTGTATAAGTATGATCTACTGTTGCTCCAACATTTACTTCTGCCGGTTCTGTAGTGGTATCGCCAAAATAGACGTCATATTTAACCAGTCCTTCTCCTCTGGGAGCAATTGTAACCAATCCGGAGTTGTCTTGCGTAATGGTAAACAAAGCAGAGAGGTTAGTTGGGGCAGGTGCATTTGTAACAGAATCAAGGCTGGTATCGTCGCCAGAACATCCTATCAGGAGGGTTAGCAACAATAAGCTTATTATTGATTTGAATTTTTTCATATATCTTAAATTTTAATATCCAGGATTTTGCTGCCAGTTTCCGGCTGAAAATTGAATTTCTTCGAAAGGAATAGGGAACAGTTCGTTTTTATCAGCGGTAAAACCGTCAATTTCGATAGCTGCTCTTCCGGTTCTTACCAGATCAAAAAAGCGGTGTCCTTCTCCCATAAGTTCTCTTCTTCTTTCTTGCCAGATTAAAGAAGTAAGTGTTGATCCGGTTCCATTGATATCATGATTGGTATCTCCAAAGGCACGTCTTCTTACCTGATTAAGGTAGAATCTTGCTTTTGTATCGTCAATTCCGCCTCTGTTAAAAGCTTCGGCTGCCATCAATAAAACATCAGCATAACGAATAGCTCTGTAATTGTTTGGATTGGTCAGGTTCAAGTCTCCTGCAGCACCGCTACTTCTGGTTCTTGGGATGTATTTTTTGTTGAAATATCCAGTGTGTTTATAACCCACACCGTAAGTGGCTCCGGTTGCAGCAGCCCAATCCGCTATATTCAAAATGGCAACATCTTTTCTAAGATCGCCTGCTTCGTATATGTCTACGGTTTCCTGTGTTGGTACATTAAAGCTGTATCCTGAAGAGTATCTAGGTCCAGAATAGTTTCTTGGTCCGTTGAACCCTACGGCAACATTTCCTTCACTACATTGCAGACACTCGAATCCAGCACCCTCAACATCAGTATACTGTACTTCAAAAACAGATTCGATTCCGTTTTCCTGAGCTTCTTCAAAAATAGTATCGTAGTTTGTGATTAGTGAATAACCTCCTGTTACCGTAATCAGATTTTCCAGCGTTTGTGCTGCCAAATCAAATTTGTCCTGGTATAGGTATACTTTTCCTAACAAAGCCTGCGCTGCACCTTTTGTAACGCGTCCTACCTGTGGTGCCGTAGGGCTAAGATCGGCAATAGCCAAAATCAGGTCGTTTTCGATTGAAGCATATACTTCTGCCTTAGACGATCTTGGAATTGTCTTTTCGTCACCCAGTTTGAATCGTGCGTCTTGTTTTAACGGAATACCTCCAAACCATTTTACCAATTCAAATTGGAAATAGGCTCTAAGGAAACGCGCTTCGGCAATAATCTGAGGTTTGTTAGCGAAATCGGTTTTGTCTTTGAATTCCATAATATAACTGGCTCTGTTGACACCTGCGAACATCCAGTCCCATACATTTTTCACATTGGCATTTACAGGCGTATGAATCATCTCGTCTACCTGTTGGAATCCGATAACATCGTTAGCACTTTCTCCACCGGATAAGGTATTGTCTGAAGCGATTTCGCCCAACAAAACATTGACATATGTAGATTGCAGGATATCGTAAGCTGCTATTAGTGCATTATGATATTCTTGTTCGTTGTTAAAGTAATTGTCTGCTCCAATCGAATAAGGAACTTCCCTGTCGATAAAATCGTCTCCACAGGAAACGGTTGAGAGGAGCGTTAATGCCATAAAGGCTGTGATTATATTCTTTTTCATTTTTGTCATCAATTAAAAATTAACATTTACGCCAAACATATAAGTTCTCGGTATCGGATAAAATCCGTTGTCAACGCCACCTCCAATAGGGTTTCCGTTAGAAGCTCCCGGATCGTAGCCCATGTACTTAGTAAAGGTGTAAAGATTGTTTACGCCGGTATAGATTCTCAGTTTTGATATTCCTGCTTTTTCAGTGAAAGCTGAATTTAGCGTATAGCCAAGCTGCACGTTCTGGATTCTCAAATACGATGCATCTTCAACAAAATAATCTGAGAAAACATTGTTGGCTGTAGCAGCTGTAGTAACTCTCGGAACACTGTTGGTTGATCCTTCACCTGTCCATCTGCCTAATGTATAGTTCATTCTGTTGACATCATTTTGGGTTCTTTCATAGGCTCTTACCATGTCATTTCCGATGGATGCGAAGGCATAAGCTGTAAAATCAAATCCTTTGTAATTTAGGCTAAAGTTCAGTCCCATTGTCACGTCCGGAATTGGGCTTCCAAGGTCTGTTCTGTCATTAGCATCGATTTTGTTATCGCCATTGACATCTACAAAGCGTAAATCACCAGGTTTAGCTTCTGCTCCCAAAGCCAATTGCGATGGATGTGCGTCTACTTCGGCTTGATTCTGGAAAATTCCGTTCGTCTTATAGCCGTAGAAATATCCCATTTCGTGTCCAACCTGCATTCTGGAAGTAGCTGTGCTGGTTCCAAACAAACCGCCTTCGATAAATCCGGTACCGTTATTGACTTCAATTACTTCGTTTTTTAGTGTGGTAACATTGTAGTTGATGTTAAAAGAGAAATTGTCAGATACCTGCTCTTTGTAATTTATGGCAAATTCAAAACCTTTGTTTCTAACACTTCCGGCATTGATGACAGGAGAAGATGCTCCAGGAGCTGCAATACCTGTTATCGCACTGATTGGAACATTTACAATCAAAAGATCTTTTCGGGTATCGATAAAATAATCGGTAGCAATTTCAACTTTGTTGTTGAACAGACGGAAATCCAAACCTACGTCGAATTTTCTGGCTTCTTCCCATTTAACATCAGGATTGGCTAGTAATCCGATAGCATTTCCGTTGACAAGCTGCCCGTTAAAGATATACGTCGCTTCACCACCAAGTAATGAAATATAGGCATTTGATTTAATTTGATCGTTTCCAAGTGTTCCATAACTTCCTCTTAATTTAAGGAAATTGATAGATTTTGATTCCGGAAAGAAGCTTTCGTCAGAAATTACCCAACCCGCTGTAAAAGAAGGGAAGTAGGCTACCCGATTCGAAGGCCCGAATTTGGTAGACAAGTCTCTTCTGAGCATGGCTGATAATAAGTATTTTCCTTTGTAATCATATTGAAGTCTTCCGAAATGAGAAAGTCTTCTTTCGTCATAAGCATAGGAACCGGCCGCTTTTCTGTCAACATAACCCGTAGTCAGGGAAATATCGGCAAATTCCCATGAATTGTTAGGCACGTCGAATCCCGTTGCATTCAATCCGTTTCCATATTCTTTAAATACAGTGGTACCGGCTGTCAATGCGAAATTGTGATTTTCTGCCAATGTCTTTTTATAAGTCGCAAACAGGTCGAAAGTATAACTGTTATCGTTGATTGCACTTTGATCTACGCTGCTTCGGGGATTATTGAATACTTTTCCCGGACCATAAGAAACCAGCTTGTTGAAGGTCTTTCCTTCACTGTTTGACGTTTCAAAACCGATGCGTCCTGTTACTGTTAGATCTTTAATTATATCATATTCTAAGGCAAAGGAACCGCTTAGTCTTTTCAGATTATACGAATTAAAAGTGTTTGCAATTTGTGCCAATGGGTTGATGACTTCAAAACCAATGTTACTACCGGGCACATTCACGTCACCACTAGGCAATAGGGTAAGGTTACCGTTTTGGTCGTAAGGTTTGTAGATAGAAGGCGTGTTGATGGCGTTAAATAAAACCGATCCTAAAGCATTTTCATTGAAAGTTCGAGAGCTCGTGTACAGGTACATTACGTTTGCCTTTGCTCTTAATTTGTCAGTTAGGTCAGCATTGACGTTCAGGCGAGCTGTATTTCGCAGGAAATTAGACTTATAACCTCCTATGATACCGCCCTGATCCAAATGCGATCCGCTAATGTTGTAAGTAACCTTATCCGATCCGCCGCTTGCTGAAAGGTCATGGCTGATGATTGGCACTCCGGTATCAAAAACCTCATCCTGCCAATCGGTTCCTTTCCCTAATGTTGAAACATTCGGAAACGGTAATGGGCTGCCTGCATTCGCATAGCTTTCGTTTAATAGAAGCCCATATTCCGTAGCATTTAGTAACGGAAGTTTTCTGCTGGTTTCCTGAGAACCCATGTAGGTATTATAGGAAATTCTTGTTTTGGAGTTTTTCTTCCCTGATTTGGTAGTGATTAAAATTACACCATTGGCACCAATAGTTCCATAAATGGCTGCCTGCGCATCTTTCAGTACCGTAAGGCTTTCGATATCGTTTGGGTTTAGTAATCCAATATCTTTAATAATATTACCGTCTACTATAAAAGTAGGTCTGTTTTCACCGTTTGTAGCGATACCTCTGATCCGTACGTCAAGATTTCCGCCAGGTCTTCCGGATTGGGTAGTTACGTTAACTCCGGAAACGGTTCCCTGCAAAGCCTGTTCGATTTTTACCGGGCGTAAATCTTCAAGATTCTTGCTGCTTACAATTCCAACAGCTCCGGTTACTTCTCTTTTTGTTTGGCTTCCGTAACCAATCACTACTACTTCTTCGAGTGATTCTGCATCGGGATTTAGTGCCACTGATATGGTTTCGTTTTTAGTTACCTTGAATTCATATTTTGAGAATCCAACGTAACTAAATACTAAAGTAGCACCCGATGGAACGCCGGATATTTTAAAGTTTCCATCTAAATCCGCTATGGTTTGTAATGTCCCGTTCTTAACGACGACAGTTGCTCCAGGTAGTGGGAGTCCTGTTTGAGCTTCAGTTACCTTACCACTTATTTCCAATTCCTGCGAGTAACAGAAAGATGAAAGTAAGATGAAAGCAATGAGGAAAAAGTTTGACTTCATATAATTTGTTTTTTGTGATATCTAAAATTAGGAAGTCTTGTGTGAGAATATGATAAATAGAACCACAACAAAAAATATACAATTCAAAAAAATATTTTAAAAATTGTATTATCGGCAAAAGAAAGCTTGTATTAACAGTAATTTAAGAGATTTTTAAACTTTAGCTAACATGCTTAATTCTAACCCGGAAAAACCAATTACAACGTTGTTGTTGTGGTAATGTATAGGTAAATTTTGTATTTGTTGTGGTTTGTTATATCGAAAGTATATACTCTACAAGCCCATCTTCGTGGGATAAATCCATTTTTTTGCGCAAACGATATCGTTTTATCTCAACACTGCGTACAGAAATGTTAAGTAGCGGGGCAATTTCTTTTGAAGAAAGATTCAATCGAAGGTAAGCACAAAGCCGCAGGTCGTTTGGTGTTAACGAAGGATGCAGATTCTTTACCTTTTTCAGGAAATCTTTATCGGCATTGTTGAATGCATCCTTGAAAATATTCCAGGTATCTTCTTCACTGATATTTTTATTGATGGTTGTAATAACCGACTTGATGTTCCTGTTGCCTTCTTCAGAATTTCTTTTCAGATCATCTTTAATCAGGCTTAACAATTCGTTCTTTTTGATGAGACTCATCGTTGAAGCTGCCAGTTCGCGGTTTTTGCTTTCAAAGTCCTGTTCGAGCTGCTGGTTTTTGATTTTCATCAGTTCCTGCTGACTTTCCAGTTCTTTAATTTCAAGCAGTCGGTTGTTTTCTTCGATTAGCTTTTCTTTTTGTTCGTGATAGTAATTTTTATAAGCACGATTGATAAAATAAGCCATCACTATAAAAATGATGATGTAGATAATAACTGCCAATGTAGTCCTGTACCATGGTTTTAATATAGTAAAGGTGTATGTGATTGTATTTTCAGATAATTCGCTGCCTATTTTGGCACGTACCTTAAACGTATAATCGCCAGGCGGAAGGTTTTTGAAATTTATGGTTGGCTTATTGCTCCATTCGCTCCATTCTTCCTGATAGTTTTCAAGAAGGAACTGGTATTCGGCATTAATGTATTTGTTGAATTCGGGAACCGTATAGGAGAAAGTAATATTGTTATCGGCAAATTTAAAATCAGAATGTTCATCCATTATAGCATGTCTGGGACTCTCGTTAGACTTATTGACGAGAATACCCGACATAAAGACTTTGTATTTGCTGAATTTGAGATCATCAATATTGATTGTATAATAACCGTCTGTTGTTCCGATCAAATAAACAGAATCAGATATCTGGGTAATGTTTTCATAACCGAGCATTGAATTGCTAAGTGAAGACGGAATAGGGATAATGTTATGCTTGAGTTGGGTGCTTAACTTTCCATAAGAAAAATAATTGATGTAGTTTTTGGTAAAGAACCAGAGCCTGTTGGAATTGTCGACCATCAGTTTGCCGGATGTATAACCGTCTTTTTCAAAAACACGGCTCATAATCGTGTCTTTCTCAAATTTTTTGGTTTTTGGATCCAGTCTGAAGACGCCACTTTTATAAGAATAATAAATGCTTCCGTTAAATTCTGTCAGGCCGGCATTTTTTCCTTTGGTTGGATAGGAGTAGGTTATGACTTCATTTGTTTTACGCAGGTCGCGATCCACCTGAAAGCGGAAAATGCCTTTGTATTCATGGCTGACATATATTTCCAGGTTCTTTGTAATCTCGAAATATTTGGAGGAGTAATCAAATCCTTCTATTTTATTCCTGAAAGACCATTGTCCGTTTTTGTTTTCTATGATAGAAACTCCATAATAATTACCCTGGATTAGCAAATCTTCCCGTCCGGGTACATTTTCAAATTTCCAGGTTCCGGAAGTAATAAAAATAGATTTAGCATTATTTCCACTGATAATAAATGTACCGGAATCATGGCCGCAAAACAATGTGCCTTTATAGGAGTAGAGTGTCCAGACCTGTCCTTTAGTGCCGTCGATGAATTTAAAATCTTCTGCCGATCCATAATTTTTATAAAACAATCCCTGATTTGTCCCTACATACAGTTTTCCATCATGGAGAATGGAAGTATAAACGGTTCCCAATATTCCGGTATCGTCGGCAAAAGAGCGTACCGGAGAGTTAATATTGATACAGTTGATTCCGTTGTCAAGCCCAATCCAGATGTTCCGATCATGATCTTCAAAAATCGAAAGTGCTGTATTATTACTCAATCCTTTGTTTTGGGTAATATGATACAGCATCTTTCCTTCTTTTGAAATGATGAATATACCGTTTGAAACACTGCCTAAAGCAAAGCTTCCGTCAGAGAGGATCTGGCTGCTGTAAATGCTGCTGGCTGAAAAATCAGCATCAGCTTCCGTATGCCATTTATCAAATTTAGCATTGGAATAGGTGTAAAAGCCGTTGAATTGTGTCTGTAAAAGAAGCCCTCCATTTCTGGAAAAAATGTTTACAATCTTATTTTTTAATAATATAGGATCATTCGAAATCAGCTTGCCTTGCCCGTTTTCAATTTCAAAAAGTCCTTCGGTATAGGTTTGATAATAAATAGCATCGTTGACTTTAAAGGCTCTCGAAATGGCTCCTTTGGGAGAAATGATTTTGAATTTTGATGTTTTGGTATCGTATAAAAAAATCTGGTTGAGCGATTGGAAGATAACCCATTGGTCATAATCAATGATATTCCAGATCTGTTCATCGTCCAGCATTTTGTCTATAATTGGCTTGCTTAGCGAAGTGTACTTTAACAAGCCGTTTTTTTGCCTTTCCCAATATCCAAACTCCATGTAGCATCCTGTATAAATTCTATTGTTGATGGATTTGGCAGACCGGATAATGGTTTCGTTTGGCGATGGATATAGCGTCCAATTGGCACCATTGAACTCTAAAAGGCCTTCATTGTTGGCAAAGTAGATAAATTGGTTATTGTCCTGAGTTATCATCCAGTTTTGATTCCCGGCACCATACATATTGGAGGCATATTTCAGGATAGGAGGAAGTTCCTGGGAAAAACCTGATAAATAGCTGAATAGGAATAATATGAGTAATTTTTTCGACAAAATGTAATAGGGGTTAGGTTTTATAGCATTACGAATATACGATATGAAATGAAAACTTTGCAAGCGTATTTTGGATGTATTGCCGTTATATCACAATTTTTAGCGAGTTTTTTAGTTATATTTTCAAAACACAACCTATGAGAAAGAATAAGATTTTGATTTGCACGGTTGCAGGAATAGGCTTGCTATTCGCATCCTGCAATTCAGACAATGATGGCTTCGAAAGAAGCATCTCTGGCAAATGGAATTACAACAAAACGATCGTAACAACAGGAAATGGCGCTCCGGTTGACCAGAGTTATGTAGGTCATGAAAATGGCTGTGAGAAAGACCATGTTGAGTTTAATGACGGAGGCGTTTTCCGAAATGTTTTGATGAATAAGGATCAGAATAATGCCTGTGTTGAAGATGCCAGCCAATCTACCTGGAGCAAAAACGGGAATACGTTAACGATTGGAACAGATACCTATCAGGTTACAAAATTAAACGGCTCAGAATTACGATATGAAAATACGGTAGATGTGAGTGGTGTTCCGGTGAAAGTTGTCAAAGTTTTTACAAAAAACTGATTCAAGATTAATTAAAAGGCTCCAAAAACAAGGAGCCTTTTAATTTAGAGCGAGTTTTACACTCGATTATTTTGAATTTTTTTTATTAAAACAATTTGTCCTAAATGATAATAAGAATGCTCAATCATTGCATCAATATTTCTCAAGTAAGTTCCATATTTTTCGTCAACAAAAGGTTCATTTAGTTTTTCTTTATCCAGATTTTCAATTAATTGTGCAAATTCTTCAGAATCATTCCAAAATTTTATAAGGAAGCTTTTCCATTCCTGTTGGGAATTAATTTCAGGAAAATCAAAACTGTATTTATCGCTTATTTCTAAATGTCCACCAAGAAATACATTTTTTACTCCGTTTACATAGTAATGGATATGCTGAGCAAGAATAGCGATCGTATTTAGATTTTGAAATTTTGCAGTAGCAATTTCCCAATCTAAATTGTCTAATTCATTTTTAAAATTTGTATTTGCAATCCAGGTACCGTTTAAAATGACTTCACGAAATCTGCTGGCAAGTTTGATTGGACTATTCATTTTTCACTTAAACTATTTCAGCGCTTAACCCGGCTTCAAGAAGCTGTGTACACTGTGGTTTTAATTCGTCAAGAGAACCGGTTTTTACAGTACATTTTCCTTTATAATGCACAATGATTGAACATTGCTCAGCTTGCTCAGAAGTATGATTGCAGACCCGTATTAAAGTATCGATAACATGGTCAAAGGTATTCACATCGTCATTATAAAGAATAATTTCATTGTTTAAGGAAGTCAGTTCTTCAACCAGTACTTCTTCTAAAATTTTTTCTTTAGTACTCATAATCAAAATTTTGGCTAATTTACGTATTTCAGGGCCACCCAGTTATTTTTTTGATGTTTTTTAACATAGGTTAGTCCTTTCTCAGTGCAGGAAGCATCAATTACCGGAATGTCTTCCTCATAAAAACCGCTTAGGAATAATGTACCTCCCGGATTCAGGCAATCTACATATTGCTGCATATCTTCCAGCAAGATATTTCGGTTGATATTGGCAATAATCACATCATAATTGCGTCCGGCAAGTAAAGCCGCATCACCTTCATAAACTGTAATATGACTACAGTTGTTGCGTTCTGCATTTTCAATGGAGTTTAAATAGCACCAATTGTCAATATCTATGGCATCGATTGGCTGCGCACCTTTCATTTCAGCCAATATTGCCAATATCGCTGTTCCGCAACCCATATCGAGTGTTTTCTTTCCAGCTACATCAGTTTCCAATAGATGCTGTATCATCATGTGTGTCGTTTCATGGTGTCCGGTACCGAAAGACATTTTAGGCTCAATAACAATATCGTATTTGGCATCTGTCTTTTCATGAAAAGGAGCACGTACATGGCAGATTCCGTCAACATCAATCGCTTCGAAATTCTTTTCCCATTCTTCATTCCAGTTTACCTGCTCAATTTCTTCTATCGTATAGCTCACTGTAAATTCAGGAGAGGTTAATATAAAAATATCTTCAAGTACATCTTCTGTCCAAAGTGCTTTCTGGATATAAGCCGTAATCCCAAATTCAGTTTCAATGAAGCTTTCAAAAGGTTTTTCGCCCAATTCGGCTACAAGAATTTCCGAACCCAGTTCTTTTGGTTCTACTTTGAAGTGATATCCCAGATAGGTATTTGCCATAACATTAATTTTTTGCAAAGGTAATATTATCATAACATTCGGCAGGTAAAATTAATATTAAGTTTGCGCTATGATAACGTATGCTTATTTTTATGCAAAGAAAAATAACATTTGTTTCCTGAGTGTTTCCAAAATGTGAATTAACTTTTGTCGAAAATCACACTAATCAAAATTTAAAATGAAGAAAATTTTACCGCTATTTCTGTTGTTTCTGGGACTGGCCGCACAAGCACAAGACATTAAGGTTAGTACAAAAGACAATGACCTGAAACTTCCAACCCTGCCTTATTATAATTTCGGACGTGGTTTGGGACTGACATCTCCAGACAGCCTTTTCCAACTAAATATCCGTTTCAGAATGCAGAATAGGGTAACCTATATCCAAAATGAGGGCGAAGATGCGGCTTATGACGGTCAGGTAAGACGATTGAGATTGCGTTTTGACGGTTATGTAGGTAATCCGAAATTCCTATATGCCTTGCAGCTTTCTTTTGCTCCGGGTGATGTGGGTGAAATAGAAGAAGGAGAAAATATCAATATTATTCGTGATGCGGTAGTTTACTACAGACCTAATAAAAGCTGGAGTTTTAGCTTTGGACAGACTAAACTTCCGGGTAACAGACAAAGGGTTAACTCGTCAGGAGGTTTGCAGCTAACGGACCGATCCATCAACAATGCAAAGTTTACCATTGATAGGGATTTTGGTTTTCAGGCACATTACTTAAATGATTATGCTGAAAAGTTCTCCTATAATGTCAAGACAGCCGTAAGTACCGGAGAGGGAAGAAACTGGACAAAAAGCAATGATAACGGAGTGGCGCTTACCGGAAAATTAGAAATCCTTCCATTTGGTGCATTTACAAAAGACGGTGTTTATTTTGAGGGAGATATTGCCCGTGAAAAAAAGCCAAAATTGATGCTTTCAGCGGCTTTCCAACAAAACAACCATGCCAGAAGAACACAAGGACAATTGGGCGATGATTTGTTTGAGCAGAGAACCATGAAATCGGTTATGTTGGATGCTATTGTAAAATACAACGGCTGGGCGGCAATGTCAAGTTATATGTCAAGAACAGCGAATAATCCGGTTACTGTTAATCCGGAAGACGCTCAGGATATAAAGTATGTATTTACCGGAAGCGGTATGGATTACCAATTGAGTTATCTTTTTCCAACCAATTATGAAATTATTGGAAGATTCTCTACACAAAAAGTAAATGATGATATCAGACAATATGCACCCAATGCGAAACAATACAGTATTGGTCTTACAAAATACATCTGGGAGCATGCTTTCAAATTACAAGGAGAGCTGACACTTGACGACCTGAATTATTTTGACGGAAGTACTAAACAAAACTGGTATTTGAGATTCCAGGTTGAAATCGGAATTTAAGGACAAAAAATAGATTTTAATAAGCTGGCATTCAATCCTGAATCCAGCTTTTTTTATTCCCAAAAAATAAATTTTTAAGCCCTGTAAAACATAATTTATTTAATACTATTTTCGTTACAGATTTGATTAAATTTCTGTTATGAAAAAGCTTGGACTGATTTTGTTTTTGTGCGTAGCTTTTTTTTCCTGTGAGAAGAAAAAGATAACACATTCTTTCTGTTTTTGGAAAACGGAATGGTATACTAATGATGAAGATTCGACACTGCAAAGCCAGATGGGCGTAAAGCACTTTTATGTCCGTTTTTTTGATGTAGACTGGAATCCTTATGATAAGGAACCGCGTCCGGTGGCGACCTTACAAACTTCTTACCAATCGTATAAAACTACTGAAATCATGCCAAGTATTTTTATCACGAATAATGTGCTTTTGAATTCAAACAAAGAGCAATTGGATACGTTGGCTAAAAATATCCAGAAAAGAATGCATCTGGTCCTTGATAAATTTCGGGAAGGCGAGAGCAGAAAATATGCCTTTGATTATGCCGCTAAGGTTAAAAGACCTTATGAATCTAAACTTATAGACTCTATCATGGAAGTCGAAAAGAAGAAAGGTTCCAAGATGCCTAAAGAAGTTCTTATTGACTGTGACTGGACTGTTAAGTCAAAAGACAATTATTTCTACCTTTTGGAAAAATTAAAACAACCTGACTATAAGTTAAGCGCTACGGTTCGCTTATGGCAGTATAAATATTTTGAAAAGGCAGGAATTCCGCCGGTTGATAAAGGCTTGCTGATGTGCTATAACCTCAGCAGTCCGAGTGAACGGAAAACTGAAAATTCTATAGGAACAAGCCGTGAAATAGAAGAATACATAACACATAGCGATTACAAGCTTCCGTTGGATATTGCATTGCCAATTTTTAGCTGGTCGGTAGTATTTAGAGGCGATCAGTTTAAAGGAATTATTTCTGATAATAGTGTTGCTGATTTCAAAAAAGACACTCTAAATTTCAAGAAAACAGCAGACAATAAATACGTCTTTAAAAGTGATATGGTTATAGGCGAGAGCTATTTTAGGAATGGAGACGAAATCCGGATTGAGCAGATTTCAGACGATGAAATGCAAAAGATGATCCGGCATATAAAAAAGAAAATCAAACTGGAAGATAACGCAAAAATCACATTCTTTTCCTGGGATACTAAATTCATACAAAATTATGGCACCGATAAAATCAACTCGTAT
The DNA here is from genome assembly GCA_964518395.1 of uncultured Flavobacterium sp. Classification (GTDB taxonomy): domain Bacteria; phylum Bacteroidota; class Bacteroidia; order Flavobacteriales; family Flavobacteriaceae; genus Flavobacterium. The sequence goes on along the minus strand of CAZFGA010000001.1, from coordinate 27,234 downwards.
TATGCGCAATTTGAGCGTTAGCCTCTTTTTGCTTTTCACGGTTTCTTCTTTGGCTTGCGGCTGGTATGAAACAGCCGAAACAATCCGACTTGCTCTGTTTCGTTCCGAACGGGCAGGCTCAGAACGGTTGAGGAGCTTTTATTATTCCTCTGATAATTATTTCCAGACTTATGTAAGTTCGAAACGCGACCAGATAGAAAACTGCAAAGAATGGCAGAAGGAACTGGGAGGTAATGTGAAATGGGAAGATGTGTATAAGTTGCAATATGAAACCGATTCAGAAAAATTCCAGACGGCCTATAAAAGCAATACCCTAAAAGAAGTCTTTAAAGGAAATACATTTATAGAAAGCCTGACCTTGCCTAAAAATAAGGCACTTCTAGATTATTTCTCCGATGCAAAACATACAGAGTATTACTATTCTGGAGTTGGAAAATGGGAAAGTTGGGGTAATCTGGATCGAAACTATGACACAGAAGAAAAAGGATTTCCAGAGTTTCAGAAAAAATTAGAATCGGCTAAAACCGAATTTTTAAAACAACGTTATGCTTATCTTCTAATGCGTTCTTATACTGTTTCACCAAAAGAAATGGTTCGTCTGTATGATACGTATTTTGCGAATTCAACAAATAAAACCATCCTGCAACCGTGGGCACTTTTCTTTAAGGCAATCAGTACAGAAAACACGGCAGAAGCGAACTATTATCTGAGTCAGGTTTTGGCTTCGTGTGATGATAAATCGTTTGTAACGATGCAAAGGTTTAGTAGGGAACAGACAGATCAGGCACTTTCTCTGGCTAAGAACGATACCGAAAGAGGAAACATTATAGCAATGCGTGCTTTAAGGAATCCGGCACCAGCTTTTGAAGACATTAAAAAAGTATATGGATATATTCCGCAGAGTGATTATTTCAGTTTCTTGGTAGGAAGAGAAATCAATAAGCTTGAAGATTGGATTTTTACGCCAAAGTTCACTACCAGAGGCCCGGCTGTGAAATTTTCTGAAGAGCAGTGGTATAAAGATTATGAACTAGCCAGACAACAGAATTTTGAAAAAGACATCAAATATCTTAGAGAATTCAGGGATTATCTGATTAGTATTTTTCCAAACGTATCAGGCGAACAGCGAGATTATATATGCAGTGCCATTGCACAGCTTTGTTTTATGGATGATGAAATACAGCTAGGTAAGCAATATGCTTCGTTGATTTCTCCTAACGCAAATCCTTCAATTGTGGCTCAAAAGAACATACAATTGGCATTGGTTGAAGTAAAGCTAGGCGATATCAATTCTGAAAAGACAAAAGCCACCATACTCAATTCCATAAACGGACTTTCTGATTTGGCTGAAAAAGACCATTCGCTTTTTAAAAGTCTTTATTCGCTTACAAGGCTTATAGGTTATGAATATGAAAAAAAGAAAGATATTGCTACGGCGGGATTCTTATTTGCCAAGTCACAGCGATATAAGACCTTTACCTATGGCTATGGGGAATCGGATTATTTTAGTAATTATCCAGAATTGAATTATGATCCTATTGGTTATTTTGATCGATATGCTTCTGAAAAAGATATGGAGGCAGTGATAGCACTTCTTGGGAAAAAGAACAAGACTGCTTTTGAGGCTTATTTATGCAGTGGTACAGCTCCAATTGATTTTTATAAAGATGTGAAAGGAACTATTGCTTTTAGGAACAATAACCTTGAGCTCGCTGAAAAAACATTTGAAAGCATGGATCAGAATTTTTGGAAGAACGCTTATCAGTACGCCAACTATCTGAATGAAAACCCTTTTGTTCCGAAAGCTTTGGCGTATAAAGACAAGAAAAATTTTAATTATGATTTCAATAAAACAAAGTTTATACAGGAACTTATTCGCCTCAAACAATCCAATTCGCCTGAAAACCTTCTAAAGTTGGGACATGCCTATTATAATGTCAGTTACTTTGGAAATTCATGGATGATGTCCAGCTATTCAAATAGTAATTATTATGATACAGATGCAACTTCAGAGTATTATTTTATGACGGATACTACGGAGCGTCGTAAACTTTTCCAAAATGGCAATTATTATGGCTGTACGATGGCAAAAGAGTATTATAAAAAAGTACTTGAAAACGCAAAATCCAACAAAGAACAAAAAGCAATGGCTTTGCTGATGATTCATGTTTGCAACGAAAATGCTTTTTCTTTTAATAAAGATTACGATTCGAAAGAGACATACAAGGCAGGGAAGGAGCTATATGAGTTTTATTCCGATTATAGCGATACGAAGATATTCAAGCGTTATAGCTGTCCGCTTTTGGAAAGCTATATTAAATAAAAGTAAAAGCCTGTTCGAATATGAACGGGCTTTTTTGTTATAGAATCTTATGCGAGTCAGCAAATAAAAAGCCGGTTTCAGGACGAAACCGGCTTTTGAAGAAAGGAAGGTAAAAGAAGGATTACTACTTCACAACAAGTTTCTTTGTAATTCCTTCTGAAGTTTTTACCAGATAAATACCTGATGCGAATGATGAAGTATCTATTGTCAAGGCCTGTTTCGCCTTATGAATTGATTTTCCTGTATAGTCGAAAACTTCGATATCGGCTATTCTGTTGAAGTACACGATTCCGTCAACTGCCGGGTTCGGGAACAATACGAATGTTTTAGGCTCGTTTTCAAATCCTGGTACAGAAAGGTTTTCAGTGTTTATTTCAAACAAAGTCAAAGTACCGCTGATTTCATTAGCCACTACAATATAATCTTTGTTGGTAGGACTGTTTGCAGCTTTGATATAGGTAATGCCCTCCGGACCGTGGTCACCAGCATAAGCAGAAACACTACGGCTGTTTTTATAATCTACAAATTTTACGTCATTTGGATTAGTAACGTCATATACCATAACACCTCCAACTCTTTCCAAGCTGATAAAGGCAAAGGTCTTTCCAGCAATTTCAGCAAGTGTAACACCTTCCGGTTCCGGACCTTTGGCACGGCTTCTTCCTTTGGCTACGTTATCTTCGTGATCCGCATTAAATAATGGGCTGATAGATGGCGTTAAAGCAGTATACATTTCAAAATCGTCACCGCTATCAAAAACTAGCTGTTTGGTATCGGTATTAAAGATGGAGAAAGAACGTCCACCCAAAGCATAGATTTGTTCATAAGCTGGATCAGCATCTGTATTACCTGAAAAAGCAGATACTCTGAATCTTCCTGCATTATAGCTTTCTTTTAGCATTGCAGCCTGTGGATAAGCCACTGCATCCAAACCAAAGCTTGAAGCTCCAATAGTAGTACGCTCAACAAATCCGGTATATTCTTTTTCGTCACCTTCATTCGCCGTTACGATATAATGGGAACCTCCAACAGAATAGGTAGCGATTCCATCAGGCTGGTAGAATGATTTTATTGGCCAGTTGGCAATCAGGATTTGTCCGTTATTATCTGAAATATCGGCACCGTTTCCAACCACGCTCATATCTTTTGTACCTAATGCCCAAATTGAAGTATAAGTATTGTTTGTCAGGTTGATTTCGGCTATGGCGTTGTTTTCCTGTAAGGCAACCCACGCTTTTTGAGAATCAGTACTGATTGTGATGTATTCCGGTTCAAGATCTCTTGACAATGTGCTTGATGCTTTTAGTTTTCTCACGCCGCTGGCGATAAGAGCTGATTCCTGACTGTTGAATTGCGTGAACAGCATTGTAGTTACGTTAGATTGCGAAAGTGAAGCAATACCTCCTGAAATGTCAATTACGCTAACAGAACCTTCCGGATCAACGGTATAGTCTGCATTTGGCTGTCCTTCGTTAGCTGTCAATACTTTTGTACCGTCAGGCGTGAAGGTAATCATGTCTGGAAGTGCACCAACAGTAACCTGTTTTTGGAAAACACCGTTAGTATTGAAAAACACTACAGAACCGTCAAGAGCTTCGTTTGTATTTGGCGATGCTACAGCGACAATCCCGTCTTTAACGGCAACGCTCGTCACACCACCATAAGGATTCATGTTGATAGAACTTACCACTGTCAAGGCAGTTGGATCCGAGAAATCAATAATATCAAGATAACCTGCAACAGCGCTTGTTGTAAACAATCTTTGAGAAGCAGGATCGTGCACTACAATTTCGCAGGTACTGCTATTGCTTCCTGATGGATCAAAACTTCCTATATAGTTCAATTGGATATCGTTGTTCGGAACTTTTGCAGTTCTGTCATTATCCTTGATATAGATAGTAGCCATTGGATTTCCGGTAATAGTATATCCAACAGGATTTTCAAGGCTTAATACAAAATATTCTGCCTGCTGTTCAGGAGTTGAATCGTCAATAATCGGGATCTGAATAGTTTGTGCCAAAGTACTGGAAGAAGTAAAGTTCAACGTTCTCGTAGTGAACGTAAAATCGTTGGAATCGGCTGTGCTGAATGGAGCCGATTTTACAACCAAATCCACCGATCCTGTTGCCGCCGCAGCAAGATTGACAACAAAGTTCAAAACTCCGGCATCTTCATTAACCGTAACAAAATTAGAAGCCAATGATAAGGTAGCATTAAAGCTAAAGTTGTAAGTATAAGGACAAGCCATCGTAGTACCAGTAGCATCCAGGATATTACTGATCACTAAAGCATAATTTGTAGCAGGAGCAAAAGGAGCAGAGAAAGTTAAAGTAGCAATGTTGTTTACTACATTAACTGAACTAAGGTTAGCAACTCCTGTGTAATTAGCAACACTCGAAGCCGATGCTATATTCAGGTTGGCATTAAATGTAATCTGAAGAGTAGTGTTGTTTATTACAGCAGCACTCTGTACCTGCAATGAACTTGGAAAGTTCCATGTTGGCCAGGTTTGAGGAGCAGTTCCGCCTGCAATAGCTGTCCAATTGGCAGGACTAAGGATTGCTGCTTTTAAAACAGCTGTAGTTCCTGTCTGTACACCGTTATAGTAAGCATTAACCGCATTTCCGGCATCATTTCCTGGCGTGGTTGAAGTGTTTAAAGCGCTTGTTCCGTCAACCAATCCGGCAGGAATCATCGACAAGCTTCCGCTGCAAGACGTGTTAGAAGCTGCCCAACCGTTTGAACTTAAAGCTGTGATATAATTAGGAGCAGCAGCTGTTCCGGAATAAACGATAACCTGATCGCCACTAGAGCTTAATCCAAAACCAGAACCTGTAACAGTTCCTTTGCTGGCTATTAAAGCTGAGGTTTGAATTTTTACTACTGAACCAGCAGGAATACATTCGTTAGCACCTACAGTCCACACAATTCCGTTTGGACATTGTGGCTGTGTGTTTGACGTATATTTTGAATCGGTAAAAGTCAGGAAAGTACCCGGAAGGATATCTACAAAAGTAACAAAAGCAACTTCGTCTTCTGTTGCTGAAGCATTCATTCTATAACCTACAAAGGCCAAATCTCCGGCCTGGAATTGCGTTTGTACCGCAATTGTAGTAAAAGAACTTGAAGTAACCGTTGTAACGGCATTTCCGCTAAGATCTTCTACCGTGTTTGGAAGCAAAGCAACATAATACGTCTGGTTATTAGCCAGGTTTGAAGTAGGGTTGATAGTAATGGTGTTTCCTGAAATAGTAGCATCAAAAGGAACCAATGCTCCTGATGCATTATTCAGGCGTAATTCTACCAAAGCATCAACATTAGTATTGTCGATTGCTGCATCATTAACTAATCGGATGGCTTCGTTAAAGCTTATCGTAATATTAGCAGCTACAGCAATGTTAGTGCTGGAATTTGCAGGAACATAAGTCACGGTTGGAGCAATGGTATCACCACCACCAACAGGGCTACCTTCAGCAGTAAAGTTGTCAAAACGGTTATTACCAACGGTTCCGCCGGCTCCAACTTCGAATTCTACTTTTAGTTTAAAGTTAGCATTGTTATCTGCTGCTGCAATAGCACTGAAATCTAATGTTTCCAATGCAGGATTTCCATTGTTAGGAGCTATAGTAGCAAATGGAATAAAAGTAGTTCCGTCAACAGTATACGACCATTTTTGGTTTCCGGCTCCGGAACCTGAACGACGTGTAGCAAATTTTACGATGATGTTTTCATAACCGGTTGTAGGCAATGCAAATTGCAACGCACCGTCAATCGGGTCGTTAAAACGTAAATGTGTACCCGGAACGTCATTGTTTCTGGCATTCAGGTTTTGTAAGTCAAAATTTTGTCCGGTTCCTCCGGCAAAGTCAATAGCGCTGATTCCTCCCGCAATAGCATTTAACGAAGCACCAGTAACAAATGTTTGTGTTGGGGTTGTGATAGCCGCTTCGGAAGTATTGTTGTTAAAATTCCAATAATGGATAAGGGTTTGCCCATACGTAAATTGGGCGGCAAAAAGGAGAAGAAGCATCTGGAGTACTTTTCCGACTTTTGAGGTGTAGTTGTGTGACATAAGTATGTAGTTGATTAATTCCGACAAAAGTCACTATGCGGTGTTAATCAGCTATTACTGTCTCATAAAAGAATGTTTAAGAGAAGCTTACCAGATGTTTTATAAATGTTAAGGCGTAATAATGGCTTAATATTGGCTTAATAAAAAAGCCCGGATATGAAATCCAGGCTTTTATTATATAATACGTTTTTGATGCTTATATCGAAGCGACTATAGCTGCAAAATCAGATGCCTTTAAAGCAGCACCGCCAATCAGTCCACCATCAACATCAGGCTTAGAAAAGATTTCTTTCGCATTATCAGGTTTTACGCTACCTCCATAAAGAATTGAAACTTCTTCAGCAAGTGTTGCACTGTATTTAGCGGTAATCGTTTCTCTGATAAATTTGTGCATTTCCTGTGCTTGTTCCGGTGTAGCAGTTTCGCCTGTACCAATAGCCCAAACCGGCTCGTATGCAAGAACAATATTTTCCCAGTTTTTGGCTTCCAGATGAAATAATCCGTCTCTTAACTGGTTTTCTACAATATTGAAATGATTTCCGGACTGTCTGTCTTTCAATTCTTCTCCAAAACAGAAAATAACCTGCATATCGTGCTTTAGTGCTGTATTCACTTTTTCAGCAAGAAGCGCATCTGTTTCATGGAAATAAGCTCTTCTTTCAGAGTGTCCTAAAATAACGATGCCTACACCAATACTTTTAAGCATATCGGCAGAAATTTCACCCGTAAAGGCACCACTTTCAGCCTGGTGCATGTTTTGTGCTGCAACGCCTATGTTGGTAAACTCAAGATGGTCAACCGCAGAAGCCAGGTTTACAAAAGTAGGAGCTACAATGATATGGGCTTCTACGTCGTTTGGAAGTTTATCAATCAGATCATTTAGTAAATCTTCTGTTTCTTCAGCGTTTTTGTGCATTTTCCAGTTACCTGCAACAATCTTTTGTCTCATTATTTTAGTTTTTTTAAAGTAGCGTTTATTTTATCAAAATCGGTTTCAATAGCTCTATAGATGGCAATTTTTCCTTTTTTATCAATAACGATATACCTTGGAATCCAATCCAAATCGATAGCTTTTCCAAATTTACCTTTCATCCCATCCGGAGCAAGATAATGTTCACCTTTAAGTTCGTGCTTTTCAATTCCGGTTTTCCATTTGTCGGCAGTTTTGTCCATCGAAATAAAAACGTAATCTGTCATTTGGCTTTTTTCCTGCATATCCTTGACTTTAGGCATTGCCTTAACGCAATCGCCACACCAGGAAGCCCAAATATCAATTACAAGGTTTTTTCCTTTGTGTTTGTTCAATATTTCCTTGAAAGAGATTTCCTTTCCGTCTAATGTCTGTAGTTTTTCGGTCAGCGCCTCTGGAGAAAATTCGCTTTTTTGCGCTTTAGAACACGAAATGGTTGCCAAAACGACAAGAAGTGATAAGAATATTTTTTTCATTGTTTTTTTCTTAATGTGATAAGCAAATATAGTATTAAGTTTTCAGAAAGATTTATTAAATATTGGGTGTTTGCAGGGTTTTTTACGCAAAGGTTTTCGTCAACCCTGCAGGGTTTCAACTTCAACCCTGGCAGGGTTTCAAACCCTGCCAGAGTATGGAGAAAGAGTTTATCAAGAAAGTTTACTGCAATCGAATCTTCGGATCCAAATAAGCATATACCATATCTACCAATATATTAATCACCACAAAAGTCGTGGCAATCACCAATACCGATCCCATAATCACTGGAAGGTCTAAATTGTTTAAAGCTTCTACGATTTCTTTTCCCAAACCGTTCCAGCCAAATATAAATTCTACAAAAACAGCTCCTGCCAACATCGAAGCAAACCAACCGGAAATTGCGGTTACTACAGGATTCAGGGAGTTTTTCACGGCATGTTTCCTGATAATCTGGAATTCTGACAATCCTTTAGCACGGGCGGTTCTTATATAATCCTGACCCAATGTTTCCAACAGCGAATTACGCATTAGTTGTATCACAACACCCAAAGGTCGGATACCCAAAACAATAGCGGGAAGTACTATGTTTTTCCATTGAATGTACTGTCCTTCCCCAAAGTCATCTACTTCATACAAACTTCCGGTCATGTTCAGTCCGGTGTATTCATGTAGCAAATATCCGAAAAGCCAGGCGAATAAGATGGCGCTGAAAAAGGATGGAATACTCATCCCAAGCGTACTCAACAAAGCAATTAGCCTGTCAATCCAGGTATCTTTATAAAGAGCCGAAACAATTCCGAGTATAATTCCGATAACAATAGCAATTATAATGGCAAATAAAGCCAACAAGAATGTATTGGGTAGCGTATTCCCGATAACATCGGATACTTTCTTTCCGCTTTTCTGAAAACTTTCACGCAGATAAGGTGTTTTTAATACGATTTCATTATTTCCTATAGAAAACAAAGGCAGCGCATTATATTTTCCTTCCGTAAGAAAGGTGTAGTTGTCCTGATTTTTGCTATGAAAAGAAACAGGAGAAAGATCATTCAGGTAATATAAATATTGTGTGGAAATTGGCTTGTCAAAACCATATTTTTTCTTGACAATTGCCAATTGCTCCGAATTTTCATTCTGATCAAGCATCATTCGTGCCGGATCGCCGGGCAATACATTAAATAAAAAGAATATGACTGTAACAACTCCAAAAAGTGTTAGCAGTGCATATCCTATTTTATGTAATAAGTACTTGATCAATGAAGCTTATTTTTTGAGCTCGGAGTAATTCTTTTTCAAGACATTCTGCAGTTCAGAACCTACGAATTTCTTTTCGTTGATACCGTCCCATTCCTTGATTTTGTTTCCATTCCAAAGATAAATCACACCCGGAGTATCTTTGCTGGTACCTAAAAGCTTCCAGAAAGGAATAACTTCCAAAACTTTATACGGATATTCTGCTCCGGCAAATTTGAAGAACTCAGGAATCTTTTCAGGTTCTTCGTTCATGAATAATACAGATACTTCCGGGAAGTTTTTGTTTTTAGCTTTCATTTCGGCAAGTTCTTTTGCTACGTCACGACAATGGTCGCAGCCAGGAACAAAAAGGCAGATGATTTTCTTGCCCTGGTCAGCTTTGCTGAAATATTGTGCATAGCCTGATTTTTGTGGAGCTGGCTCGTCTGCTGCTTTAGTTTCGGTTTCAACAACAGGAGTTTCAGCAGTTTTAGTTTCAGCAGCTGGAGTTGCCAATGAATCGGCTGATTGTGCCGGGAAGCTCTCTAATGATTCTATCGGAAGAACAGAAGTATCATCAACATTTCCTTCCACAACTTTTGGCTGTATAGGAGCCATCATAAAAATAGCCAATATAGACGCAAGGGTAACGGTTGTCAGTACCCAGAAATTCTTTTTATCTGTAGCTCCTTTTGGTAGTAAATAAAGCAAATACACCAAAAGTACTATAGCAATAACATTTTTGATAATAGCCTCAATAGGTGTCATAGGAAGCAGAGTGCCAAAGCAACCGCAGTTTCCGGTATTGCCACCATTCTGAATCGTATCTATAGTCAGGTGTGTTGTAAACACGGCAAGCATCAATATAGTAGCCGGAATTACCCATTTTTTTAAATAATGTGGTTGAAGCAGTAAAAGCCCCAATGCCAATTCAATACCGATTAATATTCTGGAAAAGAAAACTGAAAAATCTTCTGAGAATCCCATCGGATACAGCTGCTTCACTTCAAAAGTGGAAATAGCAAAATAAGGGGATGGGTATAATTTTGCCACAGCCGAAATTAGAAATAAAAAAGAAATCAGAATTCGGATGGCCCAAGGCAGGTATTTTTTAAAGTTTTCCATGAGTTTAAGTTTTCTCAAAAATAAAGCTAATGATATATCTAATTTGTTAATGAGTTGTTATTTGGCAAAACCCATCAAAATCAGGGCAAAAACGGAATAGTTAATCATATCCTGATAGTTGGCATCAATACCTTCAGAAACAATTGTTTTTCCTTTGTTGTCTTCAATTTGTTTTACACGCAGTAACTTCTGCAAAATTAAATCGGTTAAAGAACTTACTCTCATATCACGCCAGGCTTCACCATAATCATGGTTTTTGGCTTCCATGAGTGCTTTTGTCAGAGCTACTTTTTCATCATAAAGCTGTGTCGCTTTTGCAGTATCCAAATCCGGTTGATCCACTACACCCAAATCAAGTTGGATGAGTGCCATGATAGAATAGTTGATAATCCCGATGAATTCTCCTGTTTCATCTTCATCTACCTTACGGACATCGTTTTCCTGAAGGCTTCGGATTCGCTGCGCCTTGATAAAAATCTGATCGGTTAATGATGGCAACCTTAAGATGCGCCATGCACTACCATAATCCTGCATTTTATTGATATATAAAGTACGGCAGATGCCTATTATGCGGTCAAACTCTTGAGAAGTAGTATTCATTATTTGATGTATCTTTGTATGAAATTTGTCCAAAAATAGTGAAAAAAGGTTTAGGGCGAAAAGCAAAAAGCCTAGCAGTAGACAATTTTCCAATCCTACAAAAATTATAAAGACGAGAACCAGGCAAATGAACTGCAAAGGAACGCTTATCGACCTCACAACTCCCAAAGTCATGGGAATATTGAATATTACTCCGGATTCTTTTTATGACGGCGGAAAAAACGACAGCGAACAAGCCATTATAGACAAGGTAAAACAGATGCTTGATGAAGGCGCAACCTTTATCGATATTGGAGCCTATTCATCAAAACCTAATGCCGAATTCGTGTCCGAAGCAGAAGAAATAGGACGAATTCTTCCTGTAATCGACCTTTTGATAAAAATTTTTCCGGAAATCATTATCTCTGTCGATACCTTCCGAAGTGAAGTTGCCAAAGCAGCAATCGAACATGGAGCCGCCATCATCAATGACATCGCTGCCGGCGGTTTAGATGACAAGATGATGGAAACTGTTGCAAAATACAATGTACCCTACATCATGATGCACATGCGTGGCAATCCGAAAACAATGCTAAGCCTCACACAATACGACGACATCATTAAAGACATGCTCTACTATTTCTCAGAAAAAGTAAACCACGCCCGAAGTCTCGGCATTAACGACATTATTATTGATCCGGGTTTTGGCTTTGCAAAAACAACCGAACAGAATTTTGAAGTAATGAACAAACTTGAACTGTTCCAAATGCTCGAACTGCCAATCCTATCAGGCATTTCCAGAAAATCCATGATTTACAAAACCCTTGGAACAACACCTCAGGAATCCCTAAACGGAACCACAGTCCTCAATACAATCTCCCTACTAAAAGGCGCAAAGATTCTAAGAGTCCACGATGTGAAAGAAGCCGTTGAAACAGTTATGCTCTGTCGAGCAGTTGATAAATAATAGTTTTTAGTTGATAGTGGATAGGCTATAGTAGTTTTTAGTTGATAGTGGATAATTGTTAGTTAGGGCTTTCGTTATAAACAAATTTATTTATAAAACTAACCTGCTCTAAAATCAAAAATCATAAATCAAAAATCATTTTCCACCCCAAACCCCAACTAAAAACTTTCCACTATCAACTATCCACTACTGATGATGATACGGTTCGTTTCTCAAAATAGTAAAACCTCTATACAACTGCTCAATAAAAAATAAACGCACCATCTGGTGTGAAAACGTCATAGCCGATAGCGAAATCTTTCCCTGAGCCTTTGCATACACCGCTTCCGAAAAGCCATAAGGGCCGCCAATAACAAAAACCAAAGTCTTGATGCCTGAGTTCATTTTCTTCTGCAATTCTTCAGAAAATCCGACGCTCGAAAAGCTTTTACCATTCTCGTCCAATAACACAAGCTGGTCTGTGGCAGCCAATTTTGATAAAATCAATTCGCCTTCCTTTTCCTTTTGTTGTGCTTCGGAAAGATTCTTTACATTTTTGATATCCGGAATAATATCCAACTCAAACTTAATATAGAAAGACAATCGCTTTTGATAATCATCAATCAACGTCTGTAAGGATTTATTGTCGGTCTTGCCAATGGCGATAAGCTTGATGTTCATTTTTTACTAAGATTTTAGATGCTAAGTTTCTAGTGAGCACGGCAAAGATAAGCCTATCTCATCAGGAATTCAAAAAATAGAAAACCCTGTAAATTGTGGGCAATTAAATAAAGCAAACAGCATTCAAGTCTAAAGATTTTATTATTTTAGCTTCAATTAAAATTGCAAGATGATTTCAGAGGCACAGTTTCAAAACGAATTAAGACTAATCATAGAAAACGGAATACGCGAAGATGTAGGCGATGGCGACCATAGCTCATTAGCCTGTATTCCCGCAACAGCACAAGGAAAAGCCAAACTTTTGGTAAAAGACGAAGGGATTATTGCCGGAGTGGAATTTGCCAAAATGATTTTTCAATATGTCGATAAGGACCTAAAAGTAGAAACGTTTATTCAGGATGGAACACCTGTAAAATACGGAGACGTTGTTTTTCATGTTAGCGGAAGCTCACAATCCATACTAAAATCAGAACGTTTGGTGTTAAATGCCATGCAGCGTATGTCTGCCATAGCAACCAAAACACAGTCTTTTGCACATCTTTTGGAGGGAACAAAAACCAAAGTCTTGGACACCAGAAAAACAACGCCTGGTATCCGTGCCATTGAAAAATGGGCAGTGAAAATAGGAGGAGGGGAAAACCACCGTTTTGCACTCTATGATATGGTCATGCTAAAAGACAACCACATCGATTTTGCAGGTGGAATTACCAAAGCTATCCAAAAGACAAATGACTATCTAAAGCAAAACAATCTGGATTTAAAAATAATAGTCGAAGCAAGAAACCTGGATGAAGTACGTGAAATCCTGCAATCGGATAACGTTTACAGAATATTGCTCGACAATTTTGATTATGATATGACACGCACAGCTGTAGATTTAATCGGTGACCAATGCCAGACGGAATCTTCGGGAAATATCAATGAGAAAACCATCCGATACTATGCAGAATGCGGTGTCGATTATATCTCATCCGGAGCGCTGACGCATTCGGTCTATAATATGGACCTTAGCCTAAAAGCCATCTAAAACAAATAAGGTGACAAAGATAATAGAAGACAAGCTCGAAAAAATTCCCGTAATTCGTCCGTTAATGCATCTCACGCAGCGCATTAAGCTGCCGTGGCTCGAAGGATTGTCGTTTTACGACCTGCTTGAACTCTATTTTATCGGAATTGCCAAAGGAGCCTTTTCGTATAGGGCAAGTGCCATTGCTTTTAGCTTTTTTATGGCGCTTTTTCCATTTGCCTTATTTATCCTAAACCTTATTCCATACATTCCCATTGAAGGATTCCAGGCCGATTTCCTGAAATTCGTGGAAGAAAGTGTACCTCCTAATACGTATGAGGCTATCTACCAAATCATCAATGACATTTTAAACAATAGTTATAAAGGATTGCTTTCCTCGGGTTTCCTGCTTTCTATCTTTTTGATGGCAAATGGTGTCAATGCCATTTTGGGAGGTTTTGAAATTTCAAGACATATTACCGTTACGCGTGGTTTTTTTAGGCAGTATGCCGTAGCTTTAGGTATAGCCATCATATTGTCGGTCTTATTAATCGTAACCGTTTCTGCTATTGTTGTTTTTGAATATATCATACAGCGCATGAAAAGTGAAGGTCTTTTTGAAAATATCAATTTCGTCAGCATCGGACGTTTTGTATTCGTAGGATTAATGATCCTGACCGCTACTTCCATACTCTTTAAATTCGGAACCAAACAAACCCGACGCCATTCCTTTTTTAGTATAGGCTCTGTTTTTACAACCATTTTAATTATCCTGACCTCCTTCGTCTTCGGGATTTATGTAGTTCGTTTTGCAAAATACAATGAACTATATGGTTCTATCGGAACACTACTAATTCTGATGATTTATATCTGGTTGAATTGTATGATTTTATTGTTGGGCTTTGAATTAAATGGAGCGATTAATCGATTGAAAAGGAAGAATTTGTTTAATTAGTATTTTGTACGCATTTCGCGAAATACGGTGGAATTGCCATTTAAATAGCTACGGCTATCTAAAAAAAACAACTATCAGAGAACTATATATTCATGTGTTTTGAAGTTTTTCTATTTTCCGTACTAATCCTGCTTGCCTAAAATAAATTACAAAAAACGAGAGTAAACTAAATTTTATTTTAGTTTAAGTTCTGTTTATTAGCTAATTACATTTGGAGGTGTTTTATTGCATTTTGTCGAATATTCGCTAAATGTGATAATTGTATGAAAAGGATTTTGTAGAATTGAAATAAAAACAAATGATAAATTTGATTGAAGATAAAACTCATAAGCTAAGTATATATTTAATTAAAAAAGGAGAATATACTTTTGAAGATACATTGAAAACCAATGATTGTACTATGTATAGTTTGAAAGATAGTATCGGATACGAAGGGTTGATTGTGGTTGGGCAGATGAGAACTAGTGTTCCGAATTGGAAGGGACTTATTCAGCAAGGAACAGATGAGCAAATAAATTTCATAGAGAATACCTCGAACAGGGCTGTTGTGTATTTTAGGATTGAAAAAAGAATATTTGCAGTTGCATTTGGTTTCGGGAAGTTTTTATTAAAAGAAGATTTGATTGAAAGAGAATTTGGGTTGAGAACTGCATTAAACTTAACTGACTATGATAAATTTATTAGTGTGGATAAAGCTAGTCTGAGTGATGTTACTGTCTTGACTAAAATTCAATCAAGTACTAAGGCGAAACCAGAAAGTTTTAATCTAGATGTTATTAGTGATTTGCTTACAGGTGTTACAGGTGGAGTTGTAGCAGATGGTAATTATGATTTTGGAAGCATAATCACTGGAAGTGATGGAATAAATATTTTACCAAAGGTAAATTTTAAAAAAATTCCTGAAATACTATTTAATATTAAAAAAGCTTATGAAAGTGGTCGTTATAAAGATCGTTTTGATTGGATTGATAATTTAAGAGAATTGAAAGATCCTGCGAAAGTTGAAGTTCTCAAAGCTTTATTGATTGATGCTTTAAAAGAAAGAAATTCAACGCATTTACATATTGCTCCTCCTCAAATTATAAATTGGGATGATTTTGAAGGTTATGCTTTTACAGGACATCGAGATGAAATTCAGACTGATTTTCATATTGATTATTTTTATGATTATAAGGATGCTGAATTAGCAAATCTTACTTGGGATAAACTTTCGGATCAGAAAATATTTATAAAGTACGGTTCTTACGATGATAGGTTTTCACAAAAATTTTGGAGATATTTAAATTTTGAAACCACTTTAAATGAAGATGTTTATGTTTTTTCATTAGGGAAATGGTATCAGATTAATAATGATTATGTAGCAGAAATCAAAAAATATGTGTTAAGTATTGAGGAATCAGACATTGAATTTGTTGACTATGATAGTAATGAAAAGCTATCAGAAGGTGATTACAATATTTTGTTTGCACAAAGCAGTGCAGATTTAGTCTTGTTTGACAAGGAGCTTATCAGATCTGAATATATGAATCGATCAGATATAGAACTTTGTGATGTCTATTCTTTAAGTAAGAAAGAATTTGTTCATGTGAAGTTCAGATATAATTCAGCTACATTAAGTCATCTTTTTGCTCAAGGTAAAATTTCTTCTTATGCCTTATTAAAAGATAGGGGTTTTAGAAAAAATTGTAGAACGAAATTTGGAAGCCTAGCTTTAGATAGAGATTCAATTTTATTAGATGGATTTAGATCAAATGATTATACTGTGACTTTTGCATTAATTGATAAAATAGATAGGTCGTTTGTTGATGCTTTACCTTTTTTTAGTTTAATAAATGATAATTATATACCCTGTATACCAAAAAGAAAAAGCATCCAAATTTGAATGCTTTCCTTTTTAAACTAACAATTCAAACAATTCCTAATGAGGAAGTATGGTTGATATATGGTCAATCAATTTAGGCAAATTAGATGCCCCTTGTTGTATAAGCAATGTTCCTTCTTTTAGCAAGTATTTAATAACTTCCTTTTTAGCTACATCGTAAACTTCATTAAAAGTAACTAACTTAAATCTCTTAATTTTAGCAAATAATCTCGACAGTTTCTTTGCTACATTCTTTTTTGTAAGATTTGGAATGTTATCTCTAAGTTCTATAGTTTCTTCGATTATTTCATTTGCTACATCATCATCAAATTTTTGTGCTTCTAAATATCCCGCGATTCCAGTTAAAAAACTATAAAGTATTTTCTGTTGAGAGTCATTAAATGGGTGTATATCTGCATCATCATCAAGTATCTCAAAATCTGCAAAAATTTCATCTTCATAAAATTGCTGGAACCTATCGTCCTCAGTGAATTTTATATTATTGTATACCTTAAGCATTTCAATCCAACGATTGAAATAATTTTCTAAATTGTCAAACTTAATTACTGAACTAAAAGGCTTATCGCTAGATTCATCTTTGGGGTTATATTCTAGAATACACACGGTTTTATCATTTGACAACGTTGGTGAATGCACATAAAAATAAAATTCATTTATAGTTAAATCTTCTAGATAAATAATTGCTGAATCATGTTCTATAATTTCTATTGTATCATCATTTTCCCTTGCACAGTTTCGTAAAAATTTAATTGCACTCTCTATGTCCAATGCAAGCTTTAGAGGGAATTTTTTCGGATTAAGTTTGCTCATAAGTTACTTTATTAATGCACTGTTAGTATAACAAATATAGTTTTTCTATAGAACAAAAATAGCGGCAATATACTGTGTTCGACAGATATAATAATTTCAAACGCCAATATTGTTCAATTATACATACTATATAATTCAAAAACATATCATCATGAAAAATCTTTCAGACCATATCCTAGAAAGTTTTAAGGAAAACAAAGAAGAAGTTCAACAGACTGTCGTAGAAAGTCAAGAGAACGAAGAAACTGTAGCAGAAGATGCTTCTGCTGAAAATGAAAAACCGTCTGAATAGTCAGACGGCTTCTGGTTTTAGCTAGGCCATCTTTCGATGCAAAGCTTAATAATTTCTAAAATCCCTATCACATCGATTGTTCAGAACCCAATTAAAAAGTATATTTAATTGGGTTCTGACTTCCTTGTATTATGTAATTTTCCAAAGATTGATTTAAATATTTATTTCTTATTTCATCTTTTGCAATTTTCCCTATGAAATACCATCTTTTGCCATCACCTGTTTTATTCCAATTCTCAATTTCATAAATTTCTCTTACAATTCCGCGATATGATGCTATCGCAAATTTTATAGTTTTCGTTCGTTTATCAGCAATTTTCCACGAACTACGAGTAACATTATAAAGTTCTTCATCAGACATAAATCTTTTATAATGACGATTTATTGTTATTATAATTGCAGGTTCGATTACTGTTATAGGTTTTGCATCATAATGCTGAATAATTTCATCCACAGTTTTCATGCCTCTTTCCCAACTATAATGACCTTTGACAAAATTTGTTAAGTTGTCAATCCCAAACAAATCGATACATGCACTCTCAATTTCAAAAGATAGCTCTTCTGTTAAACCATGTCTCAAAATATAATGTTCTACTTTAAATCCTTCATTATGAATTTGCCTAATCAAATTTAACTTATCACTAATTGTTGGATTTGACAAAGCTCCATAAACATGTTGAAAGACTCTATTACGCGTACCCTTACCAATATAAAAAGTGGTTGAAGTTCTAGGGTCTTTAAGTATGTAAACATAATACCCTATCTTTTCGCATACTGCTTGACTAAATTCTTTATTCATTTGAGAATCTCTTATGATTAAAGAGTTTTCTTGAAGATTCCTTTTCGATCGTATAACTTTGTTTTACCATTTTTATAAGTAATAGTTATGCTATCACTTTGAATCCTTGCGTCTACAGCATCAGAATCGCCAATAGTTTTGATAAACTTACCTTTAGCATCAAGTGCTTTTGCTCTACCATTTTCAATTTTGAACATCGATATTTCTGCCATTGTTAAAATTTTTATTTGTTTATTAATTTTCAAAATGTTGCCATATATGGCATTACAAGAAGCGAATATAAACAATTTCTTGGCTTGTCAAATATGTCAAGTATGGAAAAGTTAGATTTGTTGAAATTATTCGGAAAAAGAATTAAAGAATTACGATTAGAAAAAGGGATGTCGCAAGTAGATTTAGTATCGAAAATGCAAGGAAACATTGATACTACAAACATTTCAAGAATTGAATCAGGCAGAACCAATCCAACTATTTACAGTCTTTATAGATTGAGTGAAGCATTGGAAATTCCAATGAATGAGTTGATGAATTTCAAAATTGAAAAATAGAGTATGAATTAAGTAAATACCAGAAGATTGTTCAGGTATCATCAAGTATATTAATTTCTATACATATTATAGGAAATAGCCTAGGAGTCAAGCTCGTAAATAATTGATTCAAATTTGCTATATTATCTTAATTATTTACATTTGTTAAGAGATAATATGATAACATATATGAATTTGTGCTATAACGATGAAATTAATTCTATAGAAAATTGCCCTTTAAGCAATGATGACTCGGATATTATACTTTATCGTTTAATTAAGAACGAGCAGGTTTGCGAAAATGATTTAGAGCCAAAAGCTGTAAATCCGAGGAATAAACATTTAAAGGATATTTGTGAAGGATGGGGATTATCAACTTATAGTAATGCCAATGAAGCAATTACTATATACAAAAATATGAATCCTAACTTGCAAGCAAGATTTACACATTTAGCTTCTGTGTATGTAGATAAGGCGTTTGGGGTCAAATATCAATCAGGAGAAAATTCTTGCCACTACACATTATTTCCATTTTTGGATGAAAATATAATATCAAAGTTTACAACTGTATCGAAATTATAATGGAAAAAATTAACGGTAATTTATTGTCTGATTATCCTTTTAGCCATGCTGAAAAAGTTTCTGACTTATTATATTATGATGAGCCAATACTCAGTCATTATGTTTTCATGAATAAAAACTTTTTACATTATTTAATTGATTTCGATGATGATTTTTCAAGATATTTGATTTTTCAAGTAACAGAATATGAGTTATTTAGATTTTTAAATAGAATCATAAGTTTGAGAGATATATTAATACAATCAAGCAATGACTTTATGTTTCAATATATTGTAGATTATAATTTTGATGGAAATGGTTCTACTTATCAAATAACTTTAGGGAACTTACAGGAAAAATATCTTCCAAACACAGATTCTCTTTTTGATTTAGCAAATATTGAAAATGTTTATTATAAAAGTTTACAAAATAAATATCAAGAAACTTATTATATAGAAAAACTTAGAGAGAATGCGTATTATTTGAAATTAGAACCTAATAATGGACATTATGACACATCGTTAGGAATACTTGAACTTAGTAAACTTCTTAATTTAGTTTCAGAGTCTTTTAGGAATTTTACCAAAATTGATTTCTATAAATCTTTTATGAGTAAAATACCAGATAAAAACAAATTAAAACGCATGTATAATAAGCTTAAAGAATATACTGACCCTAGAGCCGTAGAATTTAATTATGGAAGTTTTGAAATTGGCCTTTCTATTGACAAAGTTTTAAAAAAAGGTGTTGCTGAAACAAAAGATATACAGGAATGGTTGGAAGATGTAGAAGAAAAATATAGAGAAAATGTTTTAGAGGTAAATTATGACGATGAAGTACAAATTGATGCCATTATAGAGCAAAATAATTATTCCCAGGAAGAAATTAACGAAATATATAGACCAATCATAAATATTACGAAGAATTCAAATTATACATTTGAATACAAGAATAGTAAAGAAACTAAATTTAGAAAAATTAAATCTAATAACAAAATAGTTATCGATAAGCTTACAAAACCTGACAGTAAATCCAATAAAAAAGATATAAAACTTCCAGAATTTGAATATGTTAACATTATAATTCCAAAAGAGAAAGGTAAAAACACTACTACTAGGATTAAGTTGGAAAATACCTTATTTAATACGACTAATAGTTTCACACTAAATAATGATAGTTTTAGTCAATATGGATTCAAATATGATGTAAACATGGAAATTGAAGTCAACCTTTCGTCAAAAGATGGACTGTCTATTTTAAGCACGACCTATGACAATGAGCAATTTACCGTAAGTGGAGCTTTAGATAATCTTAAAGATCTTTCGAAAAGCCTAATTTATAAGATTGCTGAGTATATTGCTAATAAAGAATAATAGTCCTTCATCATGTTAGACTTATTAAGCAAAGAAGATTTTACAGAACAGGACATCTTGAATATTTTGAATTCAAGATTAGAAGAATCCATAAACATAGAATTTAAAAGTGGTGATGCTTTATCTAATCTACAGAGTCATAAAAAGGAAATTTCTAAAGATGTTTCAGCTTTCGCAAATTCTGATGGAGGACTTATATTTTATGGTATAAACGAAAATAATCATATTGCTTCATCGCTATCTTATATAGATGGAAATCAATTCAACAAGGAATGGCTTGAAAATATCATAACAACTACAATACAACAAAGAATCGATGGCCTTAAAATTATACCCGTCAGATTTGAAAATAAAATAGAACAGACTATATATGTCGTAAAAATCCCCAAGTCTTCCAATAGCCCTCATCTTCATGCTGATAAAAGATACTACAGGAGATATAATTTTCAGTCAGTAGCAATGGAAGAATATGAAATTAGAGATGCTTACTTAAAATATAAGGACAGTAAGGTTTCGATAAGCAATTTTGTAGTAAAAAAATTAGGAGAAGATCATCAATATTTTTCGGAACATACTTACAATTTTAATATTGAAGTACATATCGTAAATGATGGGAATTTCATGGCTGACAAATATAAGATAGCATGCAACATTAAAGCCCCTGAAGGCACCAAAATTTATTCAGATAAGCCAATTAATATAACAAACAAAATCGATGATGGTGTTAAAATTTCGACAAATGAAATAGTTCCTATATTCCCTAATGAACGACTAAATGTCCTTACTTTTAATATCGAAATTTTTAAAGTAAATTTCTCAGATTTTACTAGAACAGCTGAATTTGATTTTTATGTATACGGACTCGGAGAAGTCGAAATTGAATCGAGAGCTCAAATAATAAAATTGATGGAAGATATTGTAAATAAGTCTTAGCCATATTTATAACCTTCCAAATCTGGAGGGCTACTTATTTTGGTATCACCAAGTATATTAGATTCTTATTCATAAAGCATTAACCTAATCAGAAATCAACTCTTTATACCGCAACCTTGCATCCGAATTAACCAAAGTCAGATTGAACTGCTCTCCTAGGCTCAATGTACGGATGTTATAGCGATATGCAAATTCATCACAATATAGATGAAGGTGTTTAGGGCTTACAAAATGGTACATTCCGATGATGCCTCTTTTAAGAAGGCTCCAAAATCCTTCAATCCCATTAGTATGGTACGGACCTTTCTTGAATATTCCTCTGCTGTGCTTGATTACGACATGTCTATAATCATACGCTAGGCCACGATAGCCAATCCAGCCATCTGTTACGATAACTTCACCGGGGTTGACCTTTGACCTAATTATAGTCTGTAATGCTTCTGCTCCAGTATTGTCTATAACTTCAGTATAAATCATTCCGTCACTTAACATTCCAAACACAGGAATTTTTGTCTTTGTACTACGTCCATGTGTATTATTTACCTTTTTGTCTTTGCTACGGTTCTTATTCTTGCCACCTACGAAAGTCTCGTCCACTTGAGTAATGCCGTCAAATTTAAAATCTTCTTTACAGCCAACCGCATTTCGTAGCTTCCCGAGCATTGTCCAAGCTGTTTTCTGTGTCACTCCAATAGTTCTATGGAGTTGCACACTACTGATTCCTTTCTTTCCAGCTATAAACTGAAATATTGCCATGAACCATTTTTGAAGCGACACTTGCGATTTGTCAAATATAGTTCCAACTGTCACACTGAAAGGCAGATAACAGTCCTTGCATTTGTATCTTCCACGGTATTCTCCTCGTGTATTGATTTTATAATGTTCCTCTCTTTGGCTTCCACAATGTGGACAGATTGGTTCTCCGTTCCAACGTAATTTTT
This sequence comes from uncultured Flavobacterium sp., assembly GCA_964518395.1. GTDB lineage: Bacteria > Bacteroidota > Bacteroidia > Flavobacteriales > Flavobacteriaceae > Flavobacterium. The sequence goes on along the minus strand of CAZFGA010000001.1, from coordinate 4,749 downwards.
CCAGATGTTCCCTACATGCTTCCTCTGTGTTCAGTTCTTTCATCATGTCGAATATGGACTTGAAAACAGAGGTAGTATCTAGCTCAATATCAGGATGTTTTGCCATAATTGATTTATTAAATATAATACTTTTTGATGTAAATGGTAAGGTTTTACTTACCTTTTTCTTACGAGTTGTTAACAGTTTTAGAGGTTCAGGAAACCTTATCTCCTTGGTTTTTAAAGGCTTTACATGAGACGCTCTTTTAAAGATTACACGTAACATGTCCTCACACGTTTCTTGAAGCGGAGTAGGTTCTCTTTTAGGAATGTAAGGTTTGCAATCGAACTGGGTATCGTTGTACTCGTAGCAAGATGTGAAGTCAAATTTAATAGCAGCCATAATTTTTAATGTTTAGAATTATGGCGGTATGTAACAACATTGAAAAAAGTTTTGCTACAATTTTAAAAACAATGAAAAGGCCAGCATTTGCTGGCCTTTTCATGTAATGTTGTTAAATTATAAATATTAAGTAAAATGAAAAATTCCCTGAAAAACGCGAGGTATGTACTAAAAGTGAATTAGTGATTCAATTTTTGGTATACAGGGTATATAAACATCTAATAAATTTTAGACTTACTGTAGATAATTTAAAATGGTTTGGTTTCAATGTTAAGGTGAAAAATATTCGAGTGGTTTAATTTTGCAATTCAAGTCTTTAATTGTTACAGACTTTATCAATATATAATTAATTATTGTAATGTCTTAAGCAAAATTGAAATTAAAATCGCCAAACCCTTATCTTTGTAAAAACCAAACAGCCTTTAAATGTATTTTGTAGAAGTCATTCTTCCTCTGTCTTTATCTAAAACTTTTACCTATAGGGTTTCAGAAGCAGAATACAATTACATTAAAAAAGGAATGCGTATTGCAGTGCCATTTGGCAAAAGCAAGGTCTACACGGCATTGGCGATAGAACTCCATCAAAATGAACCTGCCTTATACGAAGCCAAAGAAATCCATCAGATTTTAGACGAAATTCCAGTCGTAACCGAAATTCAGATTACCCATTGGCAATGGATTGCCTCGTATTATATGTGTGCTATTGGCGATGTATATCGTGGTGCTATGCCTTCGGCTTTACTGTTAGAAAGTGAAACCATCATATCGCAAAAAAAAGAAACAGAGGTAGACGAAACACAGCTTTCGGATGATGAGTTCCTTATTTATGAAGCCTTACAGCACCAAAGCTCACTCAAAGTATTGGACATTGTAGCCTTATTGGGCAAGAAAAATGTTTTCCCGACAATCCAAAAACTCATCGATAAAAAAATACTGGCTGTTCAGGAAGAAGTAGTAGAATTGTACAAACCAAAGCTCACACGATACATCCGTTTGCATCAAAACTATAGTGAAGAAGCCAATTTGGTTGCTTTGTTAGACGAACTGAAAAACGCCAAAAAGCAAAAAGAAATCCTATTGAGTTATTTTCAACTCAATGCGTCGCAGCAAAAGCCAATTTCTGTAAAACAGCTTTTAGAGCATTCTCAAGCTACATCTACTGTGGTAAAGGCATTAGTAGATAAAGCTATTTTCGAAGAATACTACATAAAGGAAGACCGTGTTTCTTTTGATAAAAACCAAAAAGAAAACAATCTTCAATTAAGTACTGCCCAACAAAAAGCATTCGATGAAATTTCAAGTGCTTTTGAAGAAAAAGAAGTATGCCTGTTGCATGGCGTAACTTCCAGTGGCAAGACTGAAATTTATATCCGATTGATTGAAAGCCATATCGCCACAGGCAGACAGGTATTATACCTATTGCCGGAAATTGCACTTACAACCCAATTAGTTGGCCGACTGACGGCCCACTTCGGAAACCAGGTCGCCGTATTCCATTCTAAATACACCAATAACGAACGTGTGGAAGTATGGAAACAGGTATTGGAAAATTCTCCAAAAGCAAAGATTGTAATAGGAGCAAGATCAGCACTGTTTCTGCCGTTCCATGATTTGGGACTTGTCATTATTGATGAAGAACATGAACAGACGTTCAAGCAATACGATCCGGCTCCAAGATACCACGCTCGTGATGCGGCAATCGTTTTGGCTAACTATTACAAAGCCAAAGTGCTTTTAGGTTCTGCCACGCCAAGTCTGGAAACCTATTTTAATGCATCCGGAGGTAAGTATGGTTTAGTAGAAATTACCGAACGCTTTGGAAATGTAATGTTACCGGAAATTGAATTAGTCGACCTTAAAGACAAATACTTCCGGAAAAGGATGAAAGGCCATTTTAGCGATACATTGCTGGAACACATGGCAGAAGCATTGGCGTTAGGCGAACAGGTAATACTGTTCCAAAATCGTCGCGGCTATTCGCCTGTTTTGGAATGCATGACTTGTGGTCACGTTCCAGAATGTCCGCAATGTGACGTAAGCCTCACGTATCATAAACACAAAAACCAATTGCGTTGCCATTATTGTGGCTATGCTATGGCGAAACCAACCCGTTGCCACAACTGTTCAAGCGTTGACCTTACCACAAAAGGATTCGGCACAGAACAAATTGAAATGGAATTGGCCGGTTTGTTTCCCAATAAAAAAGCAGCCCGCATGGATCAGGATACCACCCGTGGCAAATATGGCTATGAAAAGATATTAGACAGTTTTAAAAACAGGGAAATAGATATTTTGGTAGGAACCCAAATGCTTGCCAAAGGTTTGGACTTTGACAATGTTTCACTGGTAGGTATTATGAATGCAGACAATATGTTGTATCATCCGGATTTTCGTGCTTTTGAAAGAAGTTACCAGATGATGACGCAGGTATCGGGCAGGGCAGGGCGTTCTGGAAAAAGAGGTAAGGTCATTATCCAGACGTACAATCCAAACCATAATACAATCCAACAGGTTACCAACAACGATTATATCGGCATGTATAAAGAGCAGTTATACGACCGACATATTTTTAAATACCCGCCGTATTTCCGACTCATCAAGATTACGCTCAAGCATCGCGATTTTGAAAAGCTAAAAGATGGTTCGGTGTGGCTGTATCAGGTTATGAGCCAAAATCTCAATATGCCGGTATTGGGCCCGGAAGAACCGGCGATAAGCAGAATCAGGAATGAGTACATCCGTACGATACTTATTAAGATTCCCCAAAACCAGCCGCTGGGAAGCACAAAAAAAACTATCCAGAAAATACTGAATAGTTTTGAAGCGGTATCGCAATACAGGCCAATTAAAGTGGCTGCAAATGTTGATTTTTATTAAGCCGAAGCCAGAGCTTTCACCAGGTCTTCTTTCTTGTTCCTGCTTAAAGGAATTTTGGTTACGCCAATTTCAGCAAACTTGCTATTGAACTTATCTACCTTGTCAATATTGATGATAAACGATTTATGCACGCGGATAAAACGTTCTTTTGACAAATCGTTTTCAAAAGACTTCATGGTTGACAATACCAGATGGTTCTCATCCTCGGTAACTACTTTTACGTAATCGCCATAAGCTTCAATCCATTTGATTTTGGAAGTAAAGATTTTTAATTTTTTCAGATTGCTCTTGATAAAAATATGCTCGCTATCTTCATCGATATTCTCTTTGCGTAGCAAATAAAGATCCATTGCCCTTTTTACGGCAGCATTGAATCGTTGCGGTGAAATAGGTTTCTGAAGATAATCTGTTGCATCATAATCAAATGCTTTGACAGCATATTCGGCCTTTGATGTAATAAAAATAATCTGCGGTTTTACTTTCAAACCGTCAAGCAAATCAAATCCATTAATCACGGGCATTTCGATATCTAAAAAAATAAGGTCTACTTCTTTATTGGTAAGGCAATTTTTAGTTTCAATGGCATTGGAAAAATCGCCCACCAAATTCAGGTTCGGATGATTCGTAACCAATTTGGTCACCGTCATTCTCTGTATGGCACTGTCATCTACTACAACACAATTCAATTTCATAATAAATCAGAATTTATAGATTGGGTACGATAAATGTAGAACAATTTTTTTATTAAAAAACAATGTTTTCCGCATTTTTTTGTAATTCATCGAATATAATGGATTTTCGCTTGTGCATTAAAAATAAATGGTTACTTTTGCACCCAATTTTATAACAAATAAAATCATTGTATTATGAATCACTATGAAACTGTTTTCATCTTGAATCCCGTTTTATCTGAAGTACAGGTAAAGGAAACAGTAAGCAAATTCGAAGATTTTCTTACTTCCAGAGGTGCAGAGATGGTATCAAAAGAGGATTGGGGCCTAAAAAAGATGGCTTACGAAATCCAACACAAAAAAAGTGGCTTTTACCACCTGTTTGAATTCAAAGTAGCTCCTGAAGTATTAATTGCTTTCGAAACTGAATTCAGACGTGACGAAAGAGTAATGCGTTTCTTGACTGTAAGTCTTGACAAACATGCAATTTCTTGGGCAGAAAGAAGAAGAGAAAAACTAAAAGCATCTAAAGCGTAATTATTATGTCTACGATTGAACAATCAGCAAAAGGAAAAAAAGACGGAGATATCAGATATCTTACGCCTTTGAACATAGAAACAAACAAAACTAAAAAGTATTGCCGTTTCAAAAAATCAGGTATCAAATATATCGATTATAAAGATCCGGATTTCTTATTGAAATTCGTTAACGAGCAAGGGAAAATCCTTCCACGTCGTTTAACCGGAACTTCATTGAAATACCAAAGAAAAGTGTCTGTAGCTGTTAAGAGAGCAAGACATTTAGCTTTAATGCCATACG